>NZ_QMKS01000005.1:0-32665 GCF_003290055.1 Ralstonia sp. GX3-BWBA
GGCGCCATCAAGGGCAGGAACGTCAACGGCCACACCGGCGGGGAACTGAGGTGGGCGCCGGGGCTCGTTGAGTGCGAGTGCGAGTGCGAGTGCGAGTGGAAGTGGAAGTGGAAGTGGAAGTGGAAGTGGAAGTGGAAGTGGAAGTGGAAGTGGAAGTGGAAGTGGAAGTGGAAGTGCGTGCGAGGGTTCAGAACGTACAACGGAGTGGCGTGCGGGCAGAAGATTGTGTGCTTTACCCCTTGCCCTAGATGGCGCCTTGAATTTCTGTTGCAGAGAGGAAAAAGAGGGGAGGCCTGTTTGAGCGAAGCGAGTTTGCCTCCCCTCCCTCTCTGCGACATAAATTCAAGGAATCTTTCGCCATCTCGGGCGCGCCTTTCTTTGCTTACTTTCTTTGGCAAGACAAAGAAAGTGAGTCGCCCCCGGCAGGGGGTGAAACAACAGCAAACCAACAAGCCGCCCCCGGCAGAGGAAGAGAAAAACTGAGCCTCAGACCCCGACGTTCCGAGCTCAGACCCCCAACCACGACCCTCTGACCCTCAAATTCGATACTCCAGATATCGAATAAGAGCCAACGAAGCGAAGCAATTCGGCCGCAGGGCCCAATCAGGACAAAACGAGACGCAACCGAAGCAAAAACGCAGAATTTTTCGGGCCTCCGAGGGCCATGCTCGATGCAAAAAGCCTCGTGCTCCAACCTCCGAGCCCGACGTTCGACCCTCAATGCTCGGGATTCGAAACCAAAAGTGTGAAAGTCGGAGTTCAGAGCCCCACTATTGAGTGTCAGAGCTTGGCAATTGAGCCTCAGAGCCCGACGATTGAGGTTCAGAACTCGACGTTCGGGGCTCAGAACCCGATGTTTGACAGGCTCAGCTCCAAGCTGGGCCGTCATGAGATTGTGAATAGGTTCCAACGATGCTTTCCATCACTAAACATCTCCCCACGCCGCATGGCCTGGCCTCCGTGCTGGTCAAGCGCGCGCCCAAGCTGGTGCTCCCATTCCTGGAGCGCAGCCGCAGCCGCCTGCGCGCCACCCTAGACGATGGCCGTGACGTGGCCGTTGTACTGCCGCGCGGCACCGTCATGCGTGGCGGCGACGTGCTGGTTGCTGAAGACGGCACGCTGGTGGAAGTGCAGGCTGCACCTGAGCAGGTGCTGCGCGTGACGAGCGACAACCGCCTCGCGCTGATGCGGGCGGCCTATCACCTCGGCAATCGCCACACGCCTGTGCAGGTCAGCGCAGATGCGCTGCAGCTCGAAACTGATCCGGTGCTCGAAGACATGCTCGTGCGTCTGGGCGTGACCGTCGCGCATGTTGAGGCGCCGTTCGAGCCCGAGGCGGGCGCATACGGCGGCGGCCATCGGCACGGCCACGATGCGACATTCGAAGAGGACTACGCGGCCGCGCAGGCGCTGTATCACGAGCATCACGGACACGATCACGGTCACTCGCATGACCATGATCATGCGAGTGACCACGCGCATAGCCACGATCACGCGCATGGGCACGACCACGGTCACGACGACGGCCATGTCCACGGCCCCGGCTGCGGTCATCACCACCATCGCCATGACTAACGCGGCGCAGCTCACTGCCTTGCTGCATCTCGCGTCCCCCGCGCTGCCGGTGGGCGCGTTCAGCTATTCGCAGGGGCTGGAAGCGGCGGTGGACGTGCTGCACGTGGCGGATGAAGCGTCGGCTGCGACGTGGATTGCGGAAGGGCTCGACGTGCTGGCGGCCTGCGAGGCGCCGCTGTGGCTGTTGCAGTTTGCTGACTGGCAGGCGGGGCGCTTTGATGCCGTGGCCGAGCGCGATGCATGGTTCCTTGCCACCCGCGAGACGCGCGAGCTGCGGCTGGAAACCTCTCAGATGGGCTGGTCGCTCAATCGACTTATCCAGCAGTTGGAGTGGGGCGATGGCGCACTGCGCAGTGCATTGGCCGCGCGCGCGACAGTGACCTTTCCGACTACCTTTGCCGCCGCCGCTGCCGCTCTGAATGTCGACCCGCACGACGGCGTGACGGCGTACTGCTTTGCATGGGTGGAAAACCAGATGGCGGCGGCAGTCAAGGCCGTGCCGCTCGGGCAGGCTGCCGGGCAACGCATTCTCTTCGGTTTGCACACTGCGGTGGCGCGTGCGGTAGAGGAGGCCACGCGCCGTGCGGCCTGTCATCCGCCTGAACTGTCTACGTTCTCACCGGGGCTGGGTGTGTTGTCCGCCCGGCACGAAACGCAATACTCACGACTCTTTCGATCCTGAACCTGATCATCATGCGAACCAAGAAACTCCCAGCCCTGCGCGTTGGCGTGGGCGGCCCGGTGGGCTCCGGCAAGACCACGCTGCTCGAAATGCTCTGCAAGGCCATGCGCGAGCGCTATGACTTGGTGGCGATCACCAACGACATCTACACGAAGGAAGATCAGCGCCTGCTGACGATCTCCGGCGCGTTGCCCGCCGAACGCATCATGGGCGTCGAGACGGGCGGTTGCCCGCACACGGCCATCCGCGAAGATGCGTCGATCAACCTCGAAGCGGTGGATCGCATGCTCTCCAAGTTTCCGGATGCGGATGTGGTCTTCATTGAGTCCGGCGGTGACAACCTCGCGGCGACGTTCAGCCCCGAGCTGTCGGACCTGACGATCTACGTGATCGACGTGGCGGGCGGGGAGAAAATCCCTCGCAAGGGCGGCCCGGGCATCACCAAGTCCGACCTGCTGATCATCAACAAGACGGACCTTGCACCATACGTCGGGGCGTCGCTGGAGGTGATGGAGAGCGACACGCGCAAGATGCGCGGCGATCGTCCGTTCGTGATGTGCAATCTGCGGGCGCAGGGTGGGCTGGATGAGGTGATCCGCTTCATTGAAAAGCAGGGGATGCTGACGGCGGCTGCCTGATGCTGCGGCACTTACTGCGGCACTTGCGGGTGCCGCGCTGAGTCAAAAACACTCACGGGTGCGTTGCGGAGGTGGGTGATGAAGGCGCTGCATTCTGTGGTGCTGATGACGGTGATCTTGGGCGTGGCTGCCTGTGCGCCGACCATCGTCGGGCCGTATTACACGATGGATGTACGGCTGGCGGATGGGAAACCCGTGCGGTGTGCGGTCAATCAACCGGTGCACTTGCCCGGGCCGCCGCCGGAGCCGCTGACAGTGCGAGAGCGTAACGAGGCCGAAGTACTGGCGACGCAGCCGCTGCGGTTGCAGACGGGGCCGCGGTCGCCGTATCCGACGGTCTACACTGCGCCGGACGTGCAGTGCTTCGCATTGCCCCGGTAACGCGATCAGGCGTCTTCCGTCAGGTAGCGCCAGAGCGCCTGCGCCACCAGGCCGACGGGGGCGCGCACGTAATCGCGCAACAACGAACCCAGCTTGGTGGTGATGGTGGTGAAGGGCATCAGTCGAGCCCCGGAATCAGGCGCCACGCGCGAGCGCGGTACGCATCGTATACCGCGCCGAACTGCGATTGCGAGGGAGTGTCTTCGGCGCATATGCGTGCCACCAGTTGAGGGAAATCAGGCGGAGCGTCAGCGCTGCACCGGCCCGTTTAGGCCCCTGAACGTGGCCCCGCATTGACGACTTCCAAAAGAAAAAGGCCGCATCACGCGGCCTGTTTTCCGATGCGAAAAAGCGGAATCAGCGCCGCTCGTACTGCGTCGCGCCGAAGAGGATTTCCTTCGCCTTGTCGTCCTGCACAGCCGGCCGTTCCTTGGCCAGCACCTTCACCGCGCGCTGCACGGCGGGGCGTTCTTCAATGGCTTCGAACCAGCGCTGCAGCTTCGGGTAATCCGACAGCTCGATCCCCTGGTTCTTCCAGCTGCGCAGCCATGGCCACGTCGCAATATCGGCGATGGAGTAATCCGCGCCACCGAGGAATTTCGATTCGCTCAGGCGCTTGTCGATCACGCCATACAGACGCTTGGCTTCGTTCGTGTAGCGGTTGATCGCGTATTCGATTTTTTCGGGCGCGTAGATGCGGAAGTGGTGGGCCTGGCCGAGCATCGGGCCAACGCCGCCCATCTGGAACATCACCCATTGCAGCACTTCGTATTTGCCGCGCACGTCGTCGGGCATGAACTTGCCCGTCTTGCCGGCGAGGTACAGCAGGATCGCGCCCGATTCGAACAGCGAGATGGGTTTGCCGTCGGGGCCGTCCTGATCCACGATGGCCGGGATCTTGTTGTTGGGGCTGATCTTGAGGAAGTCGGGCTTGAACTGGTCGCCGGCGCCGATGTTGATGCCGTGAACGCGGTAAGGCAGCCCGCATTCTTCCAGCATGATGTGCACTTTGTGGCCGTTGGGTGTGGCCCAGCTATAGACGTCGATCATCGAGTTGGCTCCTTGGCTTCTGGCCGGGAAGAGAGGTGCAGGCCACCAGCAGCCTGCAAAGTGTTCCATTCCAGCACAGAACCGAAAAACGCGCAGACGCCGGGCAGAGGCAAAAAAATCCCCGCTCAAGGCGGGGTTAAGGAGTGAACGGTACAGCCGTGCCGCAGGTCAGGAGCCGCGTGTGACCGGCATGTCGGCAACGTCCTTCAGGTGCAGATGCTTGGCCAGTTCAAGCTTGGCGATGGCCGCGCGGTGCACTTCGTCCGGGCCGTCGGCCAAGCGCAGCGTGCGTTGGTGCGCGTAGGCCGAAGCCAGCGGGAAATCACCCGACACGCCGCCGCCGCCGTGTGCCTGGATCGCCCAATCGACGATCTGGCAGGCGATGTTCGGAGCCACGACCTTGATCATCGCAATCTCGGCCTTGGCGACCTTGTTGCCGACGGTGTCCATCATGTACGCGGCCTTGAGCGTGAGCAGGCGAGCCTGTTCGATCATGCAGCGTGCTTCGGCAATGCGTTCGTGCCAGACGCTGTGCTGTGCGATGGCCTTGCCGAATGCAATGCGCGACGACAGACGCTTGCACATCAGTTCCAGCGCGCGCTCAGCCACGCCGATGCTGCGCATGCAGTGGTGGATACGGCCCGGGCCCAGGCGGCCTTGTGCGATCTCGAAGCCGCGGCCTTCACCCAGGAGGATGTTGCCCACCGGCACGCGCACGTCTTTCAGGTCGACTTCCATGTGGCCGTGCGGCGCATCGTCGAAACCGAACACTGACAGCGGACGCGTGACGGTGATGCCCGGTGCATTGGCCGGCACCACGATCATCGATTGCTGTTCGTGGCGGCCGGCATCGGGGTTGGTCTTGCCCATGACGATGTAGACGGCGCAGCGCGGGTCGCCAGCGCCGGACGACCACCACTTGCGGCCGTTGATGACGTATTCGTCGCCCTGGCGCTCGATGCGGCATTCGATGTTGGTGGCATCCGACGAGGCCACGGCCGGCTCGGTCATCAGGAAGGCCGAGCGGATCTCACCGCGCAGCAGCGGTTCGAGCCAGCGGTCTTTCAGTTCTTCCGAGGCGTAGCGCTCCAGCGTTTCCATGTTGCCGGTGTCGGGCGCTGAGCAGTTGAACACTTCGGGCGCCCAGGGCACGCGGCCCATGATTTCGCACAGCGGGGCGTATTCGAGGTTCGACAGGCCTTCCGGCGCGCGCGGCGAGCGCGGCAGGAACAGGTTCCACAGCCCGGCCTTGCGTGCCAGCGGCTTGAGTTCTTCGATGACCTTGGTGGGAATCCACGCGTTGCCGGCGCGGCGGTTGGCTTCGACTTCTTCGTGGAAGCGGTGCTCGTTCGGATAGATGTGCTGGTCAAAGAAATCGAGCAGGCGCGCCTGCATTTCCTTGACCTTGGGCGTGTAATCGAAATTCATGGTGTCTCCTCAGTACATCGAACAAGCGCCTCGAACGGGCAACCATCAACTCAGTTCAGACGGGCTCGGCCATGCGTCAAATACGTCCGCCGAGCACTGCAAACACGGCACTCGCGCGCGCAATCAACCGGTCGCCGCGATGGAAGAGTGCCTGCGCAAAAGCCAGCTTGCTGCCCGTGCGCAATCCTTCCGGGGTGATCTCAATCCAGTCGCCTTCTCCAGCAGAGGCGATGAAATCCACAGTCAGGCTGGCGGTGGACATGGCCAGGGCGCCGCCGGTACCTTCGCCGGGCTCGGCCAGGCAATAGCCTAGCGCCGCATCGGCCAGCGATGCCACCACGCCGCCATGCAGGATGCCGCGCCGGTTCAGGTGGTGGTGGCCGACATGAAAACCCATCACCATCGTCGGCCCCATGCCGCGGGCATAGACCGGCCCCAGCATCGTCAGGAAAGGGCTCGGCTTGTTCAGCAGTACGAAGCCCGTCGGCACGGACAGATCGGTGGTGGTGGTCATGGCGCGTGGCGCAACTCCCAAGTGGTGTCCGCAGAATAAGCCTTCGCCTACAATAAGAGAAATGAATTTAGTAGATTACAGTCCATCAATATCATGCATATATCCCGGGTCGACCTGAACCTGTTTGTCGTTTTCGATGCGATCTACACGGAAGGCGGCATCACGGCGGCCGCGCGCACGCTCAACCTGACGCAGCCCGCCGTGAGCCACGCGCTCGGGCGGCTGCGTGAGTTGTTTGACGACCCGCTGTTCGAGCGGCGCGGGCAGGGCATGGTGCCGACGCCGCTGGCGCGCACGCTGATCGCAGAGGTGCGCACCGCGCTGCAGGGCTTCGAGCGCACCTTGCGCGAGGGCACGCGCTTCGACCCCGCCACGAGCGAGCGTCGCTTCACGTTGTCGATGCGCGATGCGCTGGAAGCCACGCTGCTGCCGCCGTTGATGGCGGCCATCGCCAAGGAGGCACCGCGGATTGACGTGACGACCGTGCGTGGAGACCGCCGCCAGCTCGAAACCGAGTTGCTGGCCGGCACCATCGACGCGGCTGCGGACATTCTGGTGCCGGCATCTCCGGCCATCCGGCATGCGCCGCTGCTGACCGACCCGATGGTGGTGCTGGCGCGCCCGGGCCACCCCATTGCAAATGCGCCGTTGACGCTGGAGCGCTATCTGGCGTGCGAACACGTGCATGTGTCGTCCCGGCGTCGCGGGGCAGGGCTGGAAGATGTGGAACTGCGCCGGCTTGGCCATGAGCGGCGCGTGCGGCTGCGTTGCCAGCATTACCCGGCCGCCTGCCGTGTGGTGAGCTGCACGGACCTGCTCGCGACGTTGCCGATCCGCTATGCGCGCATCGCCAATGAACCGTATGGCAACGTGATGCTGCCGCTGCCGTTCAACGTGCAGCCGCTGGAGCTGTACCTGTACTGGCACACGAACAGCGACCAGGATGCCGCCAGCCGCTGGCTGCGCGATCACGTATTCGCCGCAATGGCGGAGGTGGCGCTGGATGACGCGGCGGCCGCATTTGCCGATGGGCGTTGACGAACGCAAAAGCAGACGCAATCAGCGCCGCCGCAACAACCAATAAGAACGCCTACGTATTCACCGTGACGGCCGACTTGGCTTTGGCCGACTTGACCGGCTTGGGCGATGCCGTTGCCGCCTTTGCCGAAGCGAACGGGTAACGCGCGCTGAACTCCGCAAAGCGCGCGGCAAGAAAGTCTGCACATGCCGTCAGCCGCGCTGGTCGATGGCGGCGTGCAAGGGCGACAAGCTGCAGCGGCGTGGGCGCATGGCTCCATGCCGGCAATGCCACCTCCAGCCGGCCGGCGCTCACGTCTTGCGCGACATCCAACCACGATTTGAACGCCAGGCCGCGCCCCGCGACCGCCCAGTCACGCACCACGGCGCCGTCGTCGCATTGGAAATCACCGCGCACGTCGATCGGGGCAGGGCCGCTGGCGTGCGTGAGTTGCCAGCGCGTGACGGGCTCGCCGTTGCGCAGCAGGATCAGGCAGCGGTGGTCGGCCAGGTCGCTCGGGTGTGCGGGCCGGCCATGCTGCTTGAAGTAAGAGGGCGCCCCCACGATCACGCGCGGATGCGACGCCAACGGCCGCCGCACCAGCGCCGAATCCTGCAGATGTCCGTAGCGCAGGGCGAAGTCGAGGTCTTCGCGCATCAGATCGGCCAGCCGGTCACCGAGCACCAGCGTGACTCGCACGCCGGGGTGCTCATCGCAGAAGGCGTCGAGCCACGGGCGCAGGATGTGTCGCCCCAGGTCTGATGTGGCTGCAATGCGAATGGGACCGGACAGCTCGGTGCGATCCTGCCCCAGACTTTCCGCACCTTCGTCCAGTGCCTCCAGCGCCTGTCTTGCGTAGGCGAGATAGCGCTGACCGGCTTCGGTCGGCCGCATGCTGCGCGTGGTGCGCTCGAACAGGCGGGCGCCGAGTTCGGTCTCCACACGTTTGAGCGCTGCGCTGGCTGTGGCGGGCAGCCAGCCGAGCTGGCGAGCGGCGGCGGAAAGGTTGCCGGCATCAGCAATGCGCACCAGCAGGCGGAGGTCGTCGAGGGCGATCATTGTCAAAGCAGATTTGGAGAATCATCAAAGCATAGCCAGATTATCTTGCTTTTGTTTGATGAAAGAATGGCCCCAATCGATTGACGGTTTTTTCTTTCCTCTTCTCAAAGGAGCATTGGCATGACTTCGAACACTCTGCTGGACCAGTCGGTGGTGGTATTGGGCGGCACGGCCGGTATTGGGCAGGCGGTGGCACGCGCGGCGGCAGCCGAAGGGGCGCGCGTGACGGTGCTGGGCCGCTCCGCCAAGGCAGGCAGCAGCATCCAGGGCATCGCCGTGGATGCGAACGACACGGCTTCGTTGGCCGGCGCGTTGGCCCAGGCAGCCAGGTTGTCGCACAGCGGCAAGGTCGATCATCTCGTCATCACCATCGGTTCGCGCACGAGCCCGCCGCCGTTTGCTTCGTTGCAACGTGCCGACCTGGAGCAGGCCTTCGGCACCAAGCTCTTTGCCGCGCTGATGGCGGTGCAGGCCGCATTGCCGCACCTGACTGAACGCGCATCGATTACGCTCACCTCTGGCCTGCTTTCTCGCAAGGCCACGGCGACCGGCTTGCTGCGTGGCTCGATCAATGCTGCAGTGGAAGCCGCCGCCAAGAATCTGGCGAAGGAACTCGCACCGCGCCGTGTCAATGTGATCAGCCCCGGCGTGGTGGATACGGAAGTGTGGGGCGCCCCGGCCGATCGCGAGGCCATGCTCGCGCGTATCGGCAGCGGCTTGCCGGTCGGCCGCGTTGGCACGCCGGAAGACCTTGCCCAAGGCTATCTGCTGGCCATGACCAACGGTTTCATGACCGGCGCCATCATCGACATTGAAGGAGGCGGTTTGCTATGACACCTGACAGCGACTGGACATTCGACCACGTGAACTTTCACGTGGCAGCAGACGCGCCCATCCTGAAATTCTTCGCCGATGTGCTCGGCTGGAAACCGGGGCCGCGCCCGGCGTTTCCGTTTCCCGGCACGTGGCTGTACCAGAACGACGATGCGCTGGTGCACCTCGTGACGCAGGAGGGCGACACGCCGGAACTGGTGTTCTCGCACATCGCATTTCGTACCCGGAAAGACGCCGCCGACGTGCTGGCCGCGGTGCGTCAAAGCGGTATTCCGCACCAGGTCAGAAAACACCCCGCGCGGCCTGCCGCACAGATCTTCGTGCAGTTGCCGGGCGGGGTGGTGCTGGAGCTGGAAGCGCCAATGTCCGGTCCGCTGGAAGCGGCGCGCGAGTACGAGTAACGCCGCGGCTGAGTGAGGCGCAGTGTCAAGCGCCGGCCTGCTGGGCATACTTCCAGCCCAGTTCGGCCATCGGGCGGGCGCGCTTGCCTGCCTCCAGCGCCTGCGCCGAAGACGCCGTGCCATCCACCACGCGCTTCATGATCCCCTGCAGGATGCCGGCAATGCGGAACATGTTGTAGGCGAGGTAGAAGTTCCAGTCGCCCGTGATGCGGCGGCCGGTGCGTTCTTCGTACTGGCGGATGTACTCGGCTTCCGTGGGAATGCCCAGTGCCGCGAAGTCCAGACCCGCCACGCCGCGGAACTGCCCCGGCTCGATGTGCCAGCTCATGCAGTGATAGCTGAAATCGGCCAGCGGATGGCCTAGCGTCGACAGCTCCCAATCCAGGATGGCCAGCACGCGCGGTTCGGTCGGGTGGAAGATCAGGTTATCGAGGCGGTAGTCGCCGTGAACGATGCTGGTGATTTCCTCGGCTTCCTGCGGCACGTGCTTCGGCAGCCATTCGATCAGGTTGTCCATGGCCGGAATCGACTCGGTTTCCGACAACTTGTACTGCTTGCTCCAGCGTTCGATCTGGCGTGCGAAATAGTTGCCGGGTTTGCCGTAATCGGCCAGGCCGATGGCGGCGTAGTCGACCGTGTGCAACGCAGAGATGACGCGGTTCATCTCGTCATAGATGGCGGTGCGCTCGGCAGGCTCCATGCCTGGCAGGGCCTGATCCCACAGCACGCGGCCCTGCACGAATTCCATGATGTAGAAAGCGCGGCCGATCACGGCTTCGTCTTCACACAGCGCATACATCCTGGCGACAGGCACGTCGGTCTTGGCCAGTGCATCCATCACGCGGTACTCGCGTTCGATAGCGTGCGCGGACGGCAGCAGCTTCGCCTTCGGCCCGGGCTTCGCGCGCATTACGTACGTGCGCGACGGCGTGATCAGCTTGAACGTCGGGTTCGACTGACCGCCCTTGAACTGCTCCACCGTGAGCGGGCCGGCAAAGCCTTCAACGTGTTCGCGCATCCACGCTTCCAGCGCGCCAATGTCGAACTTCTGCTGATCCGCTACCGGGCGCGTGCCCTCGAAGGCCGAGAAATCCTGCTGGTCCGTCTGTGCCATGGGTGTGTCTCCGAATCTTGTTGTGTGTCTGGAAAATTCAGGCAGCCGGTTGACGATGCTGGAGGTATTGCTGCAGCAGCACCTCCATCGTCGTCAGCCGCGAGCCGAGATGTGTGGGCGAGGGCGCTGAGAAATTGCTCATGCGCAGCACCCAGTCGGTCGGGGCATCGCCAACATCGAGCACATTGATGCAGCCGGCGGTCTGCGCGAGGCTGCCGAAGAACACGCGCTCGCCGCCGGTGATGGCGTGCGAGAGGATCGCGCGGTTGGTGCCGCCATGCAGCACCAGCAGCACGGTGTCCCAGTCGGTTTGCGCGCGCAGTTGGGCGATTGGCGGAATCACCCGGTCAAGAAATTCGCCGATGCTCTCGCCGTTGAGGAAGCGCCGGTCTTCCGACACCGTGCCTTCAAATGCGCCGATAAAGGCTTGCGCGAGTTCATGCTCCGGAATTTCCGCCAGCTTGCCGCCGCGGATCTCCTGCAGCTCGGGCCAGTGTTCAAGCGTGAAGCCGCGTTCCTGCATCGCGGGTATCTCGGCCAGCACACGCTGCGCGGTTTCCACCGTGCGCGGCAGGCCGCTGACGATCACGCGGTCGAAGACGATGTTTTCGGCGGCGAAGATCTTGCCTGCAGCGGTGGTTTGGCTGCGGCCCAGTTCATTGAGCGGCACGGCCTCGGGTGACGGAACGGGGCGGCCGGTTTCGTCAAAGTACGTCACGGCGCCATGACGCATTAGATAGACGCGCCGGCGCTGGGGTGTTGGGAACGGAATCATGCGAGCCAGAAATTAGCGGTATTGAGGTTTGCGTTTTTGCAGGAAGGCTGAGATGCCTTCGTTGCCGTCGGCGTGGTGCAGCGCTTCGACAAAGCTGTGCTGCTCGGCCTTGAGGTGATCGTGCAGCGAGGCGTCTTCGGCGTGGGTGATCAGGCCCTTGATGCGGCCCACGGCATGCGGTGATTGCGCTGCGAGTTTTTCCGCCAGTGCCAACGCCTGGTCTAGCGCCTCGCCGGGTTTGACCACTTCGTTGATGAGGCCGAAGTGCGCCAGCCGCTCTGCGCCAACGGGCTTGCCGAGCATGATGATTTCGCTCGCAAGCGGACGCGGCAGGAAGCGTGCGATGTGCCAGGAGCCGCCGCCGTCCGGCGTCAGTGCCACGTTCACGTACGCCATCACGAACTTCGCATCCGATGCGGCAATCGCAAAGTCACACGCCAGCACCAGCGAGAAGCCTGCGCCGGCTGCCGGGCCTTCCACTGCGGCAATCACCGGCTTGGGAAACGTGCGGATCGTTTCGATCCAGTGGTTGAGCGCGTCGATACCTTCTTCCTGAACGCTTCGCGGCTTGCTCCGGTTTTCCAGCAGGCGGTTCAGGTTGCCGCCCGCACAGAAGGCATTGCCGGCGCCCGTGAAGATGACGGCGCGGATCTCGTTGTCGTTGGCGGCGCGGTCGAGCGCTTCCATTGACGCGGTGTATATCACCGGGTCCAGCGCGTTGCGCGCGTCAGGGTTGGACAGCGTCAGCACCAGCGTCGAGCCGATGCGTTTGGAGAGTAATTGCGCGGTCATGGCGGCCTCGTCAGAGTAAGCGGCAATCAGGCATCAGGCGTCAGGTGTCAGCAGCGACATGCCCAGACGGGCGCGGCGCAGCAGCCACGGGCTCGGGCGATAACGCGGGTCGCCATAGAGCGTGTACAGGTTCTGCAGGACTTCCAGGATGGCGTTCGTGCCCAGCGTATCGCCGAGTGCCAGCGGCCCTTGCGGATAGCCGAGGCCCAGCGTGACGGCCAGATCGATGTCCGTGGGCCTAGCAATGCGCTGCTGTGCGATGTCGCACGCGATGTTGACGATGCATGCGACGATGCGCTGCGCGACAAAACCACCGGAATCCCGGATCACCGTGACGGGCACCCCGTCGGAGGCAAGCAGGCCGTGTGCGGCATCGCGGTAGGCCGCATCTGTGGCCGGTGTAGTCATCAACGTGCGGCGCTTGGTGGCGGCAAACGGATAGAGCGTGTCGAGCGCCACGGTGCGGCGTGCGTCAAGCCCTTCGGCGGCTACGCAGGCGGTGGCATCCAGCCCACGCGGCGTGACGATGATCAATGCTTCGGCGGACGGTTTCGAACCTGCTTCGGGCGTGATGCCCAGGTCAAGCAACAGGCGCTGCGCTGCGGCGTGGCCGGCGTCATGCGCGCGGCTGATCCACACCGAAGATGGGCGCGCAGACGGTGCAGGCGCCTCAGCGGGGATCTGCTTCTGCCCTTCCGGATAGCGGTAGAAACCTTCGCCTGTCTTGCGGCCCAGGATGCCGCCCGCAAAGCGCACCGCCGTGATCTGCGACGGACGATAGCGCGGCTCGTCGTAGAACTGGCGGTAGACCGATTCCATCACCGGATGCGAGACATCCAGTCCTGTGAGATCCATCAACTCGAACGGCCCCATGCGGAAGCCGGCCTGCTCGCGCATGATGGCGTCGACGTCCGCATACGCCGCCACACTTTCCTGGGCCACGCGCAGGCCCTCGGTGTTCATGCCGCGCCCGGCGTGGTTGACAATGAAGCCCGGCATGTCGATGCAGCGCACGGCGGTGTGGCCCATGCGCTTGGCCAGTGCGGCAAGGGCGTCACCGGTAGCTGGCGCGCTGCGCAGGCCGTCGATGACCTCGACCACCTTCATCAGCGGCACCGGGTTGAAGAAGTGAAAGCCTGCGACGCGTTCGGGGTGCTGGCATGTCGCGGCAATCGCGGTGATCGACAGCGACGAGGTATTCGACGCCAGGATGGCATCTGCGCGGACGATGTCTTCGAGCTGACGGAAGAGGTCGCGCTTGACGTCCAGCTTCTCGACGATGGCCTCGACCACAAGATCGCAGTCGGCCAGGTCGGTCAGGACACCGGCCGGAATGAGCCGGGCAATTGTGGCGTCGGCGTCATCCGCTGTGAGCTTGCCCTTGGCGGCCAGCTTGGTCAGCGTGTCGGCCAGCGCCGCGCGCGCCGTTTCCACGGCTTGCGGGTTAGCGTCGAACAGTTTGACGCGCAAACCGGCCTGGGCCGCGATTTGCGCAATGCCGCGCCCCATGGCGCCCGTGCCCACAATCCCGATAGTCTGCATATGAAATCCGCTGCGATCGAAAGAAGTCTGGCTAAAATAGCACGAGCGTGCGATTTCTGGCATCCGCACCGACCATAACGGACGGCCAAATTACCAAGGAGACGGCTTCATGCTGACGCTATACGGTTTTTCTGCGAGCAACTACTACAACAAGGTCAAGCTCGCGCTGATGGAGAAGGGGATTGCGTTTGAGGAATCGCTACGCTGGCCGGACCAGACCGACGGCGAGGTGTCGCCGCTGCACAAGGTGCCGTATCTGGTGGGGGAGGACGGTGGAATGTGCGAATCGCAGGTCATCATCGATTATCTGGAAGCGCGCTACCCGCAACATCCGCTGATCCCAGCCGATCCGTTCAAGGCGGCCAAGGTGCGGGAGATCGTGACGTTCCTGGAGCTGCACCTGGAGCTGGTCGCGCGCCAGCTGTTTCCCGAAGCATTCTTTGGCGGCAAGATCAGCGAAAACCTGAAGGTGAAGGTGCGCGAGCAACTGCAGAAGAACATTCCGGCGGCGGCCAGGCTGTTCAAGTTCTCGCCATACGTGGCGGGTGACACGTTCACCATTGCGGACTGCGCGGCCATCGTGCATTTCCCGCTGGTCAGCCAGGCCACCAAGATCATCTACGGTGAAGACTTGCTGGCGCAGGTCGAAGGCGTCAAGCCTTACCTGGCCAAGATGGCGGAGAACCCGAACGTGCAGAAGGTGCGGGCAGACAGCAAGGCCAATCTGGAGCAGATGCTGGCGCACTACGCCAGCAAGCGCTGATCGGCTTCAGTCTTACGGTCTCACACCTTCGACAAACGCTCCAGGGCAACTTGGAGCGTTTCGTCTTTCTTGGCGAAGCAAAAGCGCACCACGCCCGATTCGTGCGGCTGCGAGTAAAACGCCGACACGGGAATCGCCGCCACGCCAATCTCGCTCGTCAGCCACTTGGCGAACTCGGCTTCGGGCAGATCGGAGATGGCGCTGTAGTCCACGCACTGGAAGTACGTGCCCTGGCAGGGCAGCAGCTTGAAGCGCGTCTTCTCCAGCCCCGCGCGGAACAGGTCGCGCTTGCGCTGGTAGAACGTCGGCAGCTCCAGATACGGACGCGGATCCGCCATGTAGTTCGCCAGGCCGTGCTGCATTGGCGTGTTGACGGTGAACACGTTGAACTGGTGCACCTTGCGGAACTCCGCCATGAGTGCGGCGGGCGCTGCCACGTAGCCGACTTTCCAGCCCGTTACGTGATACGTCTTGCCGAAGCTCGACACCACGAATGCGCGCCGTGCCAGCTCCGGAATGCGCGCGACGGACGCATGCTGCACGCCGTCGTACACCATGTGCTCGTACACCTCGTCTGAGAGCAGCAGCACGTTGGTGGGCGCCAGGATCTCGGCCAGCTTCTGCATGTCGTCCGCGTGCCAGACCGTGCCGGTCGGGTTATGCGGTGTGTTGAGCATGATCAGGCGCGTGCGCGGTGTGATGGCCGCGGCGAGCGTGTCGAACGGGATGCGGAAGTCCGGCGCGTTCAGCGTGATCGGCACGACCTTGCCACCCGCCAGTTCGATCGACGGGATGTAGCTGTCATACGTCGGCTCGAAGACGATGACTTCGTCGCCCGGATGCACGCAGCACAGCACCGTGGTCAGCAGCGCCTGCGTGGCGCCGGCGGTGACGGTGATCTCGCGGTCGGCATCGTAAGCGTGGCCGTACAGATTGGCGACCTTCGCGGCAATGGCCTGGCGCAGCGCGGGCACGCCCGTCATTGGCGGGTATTGGTTCAGGCCCGCGCGCATGGCATCGGACACCGCATCGACGATGCGCGGGTCGCAATCGAAATCCGGAAAGCCCTGGCCCAGGTTGACGGCCTGTTTTTCCGCGGCCAGCGCCGACATCACGGTGAAGATGGTGGTACCGACATTCGGTAGCCGCGACGGCGGGGGTGCGATGGGCGCGAACGATTCAACAGTGGTCATGACAAGACGGCTTCAGGCTTGATTTGGGATGGCAGCAAGGGCAGCGGTCTCCAACTGGACCAGCGCGGCGAACTGCTTGGGCGGCAACACCGCCACGTCGCAATACTTGGCCATGCGTCGCTTGAGCTTGAGTACGGCGCGGTCCTTAGAGACGAGATAGGCCACGCCGGCGGCATCGGCCAGCGCGAGAAATTTCTGGTCGTCGCGATCCTTGCAGCGCGGAACGAACGCTTCGCCTTGCGTGCGGGCGGCTTCTTCAGGATCGGCAACGGACCGTGTCACGCGATCGACCCACGCCAGGGCGGCTTGCGCGTCAACGGCGTAATGCGCGAATTGCGGGTAATCGAGCACGCGGCGCAGTTCTTCGCGGCAAGCGGGGCTGATGATGGCGTCCAGCCGGCCGGCTTCCAGCGCAGCGCGGATCGGGCGCGCAACCGCATCGTCGAAGATCAGGATGTCGACCCAGATGTTGGAGTCCAGCACCACGCGCGGGGCCGGAGCCTGGGTGGAGTGGGCGAGGGCGGCAGCGTCTGCCATTCGATACAATTCCAGACTTGTGAACCGCGATTCTGACATGATCATCGTCCTCTCGCCGGCCAAGTCGCTCGACTACGACACGCCGCCGCGCACCAAGACCCACACGCTGCCCGATTTCATCGAGCGCTCCGCAGAACTCATTGAAGTGCTCCGCAAGCTGTCGCCGGCCCAGATCGGCACGCTGATGCACATTTCCGATCCGCTGGCGGCGCTCAATGCCACGCGCTATGCGGATTGGTCGCCCGAATTCACTGCCGAGAACAGCAAGCAGGCCGCGCTGGCCTTCGACGGCGATGTCTACGGCGGGCTCGATGCCAATTCGCTGGCGGTCGACGATCTGCAATTCGCGCAGAAGCATCTGCGGATTCTGTCGGGGCTGTACGGCGTGTTGCGCCCGCTGGACTGGATGCAGCCGTATCGCCTGGAAATGGGCACGCGCCTGGCCAATCCGCGCGGCAAGGATTTGTACGCCTTCTGGGGCGACGACGTGACGCTCGCGCTCAACAAGCTCTTCAAACAAGACGACGACCCCGTGCTCGTCAATCTTGCCTCGGAAGAGTATTTCAAGGTGGTGCGGCCCAAAGTGCTCAAGGCGCGCATCGTCACACCGGTTTTTGAAGACTGGAAGAACGGGCAGTACAAGATCATCTCGTTCTACGCAAAGCGTGCGCGTGGTCTGATGGCGCGCTACGCGATCGAGCACCGCATCACCGATCCGCGCAAGCTCAAGGCGTTCGACGTCGACGGCTATGCCTTTGCTGCTGCCGATTCCGACGACGAGCGCTGGGTCTTCCGCCGCAAGCTCACCTGATGACAGGATCCGACATGACAGCCACTCAGCCGCACATCTCCAGCGCATTTGACAGCGGCGCCATCGAAATCGTCGATGCCGCGCGGGCCGATGCCATTCGCCTGCGCATTCGCCGCGATTCGCACGCAGACTTCACGCAGTGGTTCCACTTCCGTCTGCAAGGTGTGCAGGGCCAAGCCTGCAAACTCGCGCTGGAAAACGCCGGTGAATGCACCTACGCCGCCGGCTGGAAGGACTACCGTGCCGTCGCCTCATACGACCGCGAGCATTGGTTCCGTGTGCCGACCCGCTATGACGGCAAAACGATGTCCATCGAGTTGACGCCCGAGCATGACAGCATCTGGTTTGCATACTTCGAGCCGTACTCGGATGAGCGCCATCTCTCGCTCGTGGCCGCCGCGCAAACGAAGCCGGGTGTGCGCACGCAACGCTTGGGGCAAACGGTCCAGGGCCGCGACATGACGAGCATCACCGTCGGCGAACCCGGCCCTAGCAAGAAGAACGTGTGGATCATCGCACGTCAGCATCCGGGTGAGACGATGGCCGAGTGGTTCGTTGAGGGCCTGCTCGCGCGTCTGACGCGTCAAGGTGCCTGGAGCGGCGATCCGCTCGGCCGTGTGCTTGCCGAGCGCGCCGTCTTCCATATCGTGCCGAACATGAACCCGGACGGCTCGTCGCTGGGCAACCTGCGCACCAACGCGGCCGGCGCCAACCTGAATCGCGAATGGATGGAACCCGACGCCCAGCGCAGTCCCGAAGTGCTGGCTGTACGTCAGGCCATCGAGCAGACCGGCGTCGACCTGTTCTTCGACATCCACGGCGACGAGGCTCTGCCTTATGTATTCGTGGCGGGCAGCGAGATGCTGCCGGGCTTTACCGATGCACAGCGTGCTGATCAGGACCGCTTTGTCGCGGCGTTCCTGCGCGCGTCACCGGATTTCCAGACGCGATACGGCTACGAGGCCAGCAAGTACAACGAAGACGCGCTCAAGCTCGCCTCCAAGTACATCGGTCACACCTATGGGTGCTTGTCGTTGACGCTGGAAATGCCATTCAAGGACAACGCCAACCTGCCCGACGCACGCGTGGGCTGGGACGGCGCCCGCAGCGCCGCGTTGGGCGCGGCCATGCTCCAGGCGATCCTGGAGTATCTCGGCTGAAGACAAACGCCGCGCCGCCTGTGTAGGCGGCGCGTTGCGCTTAGTTGGAGGACGACTTCGTCGTCTTCTTCTTGGTTGTCGACTTGGCGGTGGATTTGCTTGCCGTCGTCGATTTGGTTTTGGCGGTGGTGCTGCCCTTGGCGGACTTGGCTGTCGCTTTCGTCGAGGCCTTGCCCGTGCTCTTGCCGTGTGCAGCCGCACCGGTCGTGCAGCGATGGCCGCGGCGGCAGTGCGTGCGCGCTTTCGACGACGAAGGCGCAGCGGCCGGGGCAGCGAACGGCTGGCCATTGGCGTCGAGCAGCTCATACGCCAGCATCATCCCTTCGTCATACCCGCAGCGCACGCGCACGGGCTCCCATTGGTCATTGCCCGTGCCGCGCTTGTGCACGGCGGCATTGAAGCTGACCACGCTCGACACCTTGATCGCGCCTTGCTTGCTGGACGAGAAGCGGGAGTCCCACGGCTCAACCTTGGCTTGGTCGCTGGAAAGCGCACCCGTCGGCAGGCGGAACTGGTCGAAATTGGTCGAGCGCGGGATGATCCAGCTCGCATGCGCGGCGCAGTCTGCCACGTCAGGGCGGGCACCTTCCGATTGAATCAGGCGGTCACGGGTTTGTGCACGGTATTCGGACAAGCTCATCTTGTCCTTGGAGGGCAGATTGACCGTCGTGGTGCCGCTGCTGTCGGTCGAGCCGAAGACGATGGGCGGCGTGGTCGGGACGGGCTGGATGGCCGGCTTGGCTTGCACGGCAGGGGTGTTCGGCGTGGCGTTGGTGGCCTGGGCCGACGCATCGGTCGGTTCAGTCTGCAGGTTGGAGCAGGCGGCCAGCAAAGCGACGACGCCGAGACAGAGTAGTTTGGGTCGCAACATCACGAGTGTTACAGGGTGTCGGCGTGGAAATCGCCATGATAGAGGAAAGCTAAGGATGAAAGTTCCTGCTAGTTACCCCAATGCGTCCCCAATGCGGCACATCAGGCGAATTTGCTGTAACAGCGCGTTACGGCAAGGTGTTGGTTACCAAGTGATCATCATTGCTTGGTGAACAACCACGCGAGCGACCATTCGTCGGTGCGCGCCTCATAGCGGATGCCCTTGCGCATGGCCCACGTGGCCAGTTGGTGATGCGACGGGATGATCGCGTAGTCGGTCTGCGCAAAGCGCGCCGCGGTCTTGGCGGCCTGCTCGTGTGCCTGTTCGCTCGAGACCGTCGACAGCGACGTCTGCACCAGTTTGTCCAGTTCCGGATTGCTGTAGCGGCCCCAGTTCCACGAGCCGTAGCCGGTTTGCGGGTTGGGCGTGCCGAGAATGCTGCGCAGCGCCACATCGGCCGCCACCGAGCCCCAGCCGAGCATCATGAACGAGAACTCGCCCTGACGCGCACGCGAGAAATACGCCGCCACCGGCAGCGTTTCCACTTTCGTCTGGATGCCGATGCGCGTGAGCAGCTGTGCGGTGGTCTGCGCGACCTGCGCGTCATTCAGATAGCGGTTGTTAGTGGCGTGCAGCGTGAGCCCGAAGCCGTCCGGGTAGCCCGCCTCGGCAAGCAGTTTCTTCGCGCGAGCAGGGTCATATGGAATTGTCTTGCCGCCCGGATGCCCAAAGATCTGCGGCGACACGATGCTCGATGCGACCACGCCTTGGCCCTCAAGCACGCGGCTGACGATGGCGTCGCGGTTGATGGCCAGTGCGATGGCCTCACGCACGCGATGGTCCTTCAGGGGATTCTTGGCGAGCGGCTTGCCGGCCTTGTCGGTCACGAACGGCGACACATCGCGGCTTTGGTCCATCTGCCAGAAAATCGTGCGCCACGACACCTGTTGTTCTAGGTGGAACTTCGGGTCTTGCTTGATGCGCGGCACGTCCGCAGCCGGCACGGCCTCGACGACATCCACATCGCCCGAGAGCAGCGCGGCAGTGCGCGCGGCATTGTCGGTGATGATCTTGAACGTCACCTTGTCCCACTGCGGCACGCGGCCCCAGTAGTGCGGATTCTTCTTCAGGACGATTTCCTGCCCGCGCGTGAAGTGGTCGAACAGGAACGGCCCGGTGCCGATCATGGCGCGGCCCGCATCAAAGTCCGCCTGCGCCGCGTTGGCCACTTTCTTCGGGATGATGGGCAGGCTGTTCAGATCGTTGGGGATGCTCGCGTAATTGGGCGTCGACAACTTCAGCCGCACCGTGAGCGGATCGACGATCTGCACTTCGGTAATCGACTTGGTATAGCTCGTGAACGGGCCTGGGCTGTTGGTCAGGCGCGCCGGACGTTCGATCGATGCTTTCACGTCTTCACCGGTGAACGGCGTGCCGTCACTCCACTTCACGTTGGGGCGCAGCTTGATTTCCCACGTGTTGGCGTCGACCGGTTTCCACGAGGTGGCCAAGCCAGGCGTGTAGCGGCCGTTCTTGTCGAGAAAGACCAGCGACTCGAAGATGTGCAGCGCCATGGCGTTGTTGGGGCCGGCGTTGTTCCATTGCGGGTCCATCGACGTGACGTCGGCGGACAGACCGATGCGGAGGTCGTCGGCTTGCGCGGCGAACGGCACTACGGCAGCCGCGGCCAGCGCGCATGCGGCGAGGTTGCGGATCAAGGCGCGGATGGGAACACACAAGAGGGGACGGGTTGTCATCGGGAGGCTCCTGGGGTTCGGGCGGTGATGCCATGTGGCGGAAGACCGTCATTGTGCCGCAGCCCGGTCCGGCACGTGCGACGCAAACCAACAATCAATATGAACGATGGCGGAGCAATAAAAAAGCCACCCGGAGGTGGCTTTGATAACGTGCGTTGCCGATCAGTGGAACAGCGGCTGCTGTGTCGGCGCGTCTTCCGGCATTTCTGCGTGGACGATTTCTGCCGAGCGGTCTGCATAGAGCGGGGCGCCGCAGTCTTCGCAGTACTCCGGTTCGAAAAGCTGGCCGTGACGGAAGATGTCTTCGATGCCGCAGGCGCGCAACTCATCGCAGATCTGCTCCAGCGGACTGCCTGGTTCGCCTTCCGCGGTGACATCCGTGGCGCCGCCGTCGCGGCCGTACACTGGCCAGACGATGCCGTAGATGAGGTCTTTCTCGCCGCGCACCGTGAAGGCCACGCGGTATTCCTCGATCTGCTCTTCGCCGAATGCGCCGATGATGGCGCCGAAGCGGTTGGCCGGCATATCGAGCGCGCCCTGCAGGTAATTGACGGCGGCCCGCACGGTCAGCGGGCGGATCTGCTTGTCGGACTCGCGACAGGACAGGAAGAAGGCGTCTGGCAGCAGCAGGTCGAACTCGCAGCCTGGCATCAGTGTTGAGATGGTCGGCGTGACTTGCTCGCGCCATTGCTCCAGGCAGGCGGAGCGCTCTGCGTGGTGCTCCTTGGCGTCTTCCTGCCAGCGGAACAGCGCCTGGCCGTGTTGCGCGACGACGATCGCCACCAGGTAGCGTGGATCGGCCAGGATCGGTGCCGTCTCGGGCATATCGCGCAATTCGACCTTGGCAGGCTGGCCGGACAGCGCATAGGCCGCCAGCTTGTGCGTGAGCGCAAAGGTGTCGGAATGGGTGCGCGGCAGCTGGTCGATGCTGTACAGATACGGCGCGAGCGCCACGCGGGCGTTTGAAGCCATCACGTGGGCCTGCAGGTGCACCTGTAGTGTCTGCGCCATCTCAGGCTTGATCGTGCCCGAGGGGATCATGTAGCGCGTGTGTGCCAGGATGGGCGCTGCGATCAGCAACGCGTCATATTCGACGCCACCTGAGCTGAGGATGGCCGATTCGGCCAGTGTCTCGGCCTGTTCGGCCAGCACGTCGGAAGCTTCCTCGTTGTGTTTGAAAAGATGGTCTAGCGCGGCGTCGAGCGCGGTCTGGCTGCCGTTCTTGAGCAGCCGGGAAAGACGTTCGGACAGCCTTTGTTCCCAATAGACGTCTTCGATGCGGCTGCCTGACGCGTCGAGCGCCAGCGCATCGGCCACCAGCCGTTCTGCATCGGGGGAAAGACGTTGGGGAGCCTTGGAGCGGAATCCTGCCATGCTGTGCCGTACCGGTCGTTGGAACAATGAAAGGGGCATTATTTTACCCTTGTACGCTACTGCGCGACGCCTATTACGAAACCCATAGGCGAAAACGTTAAGGCTTGGCCGCAGGCGTCGATGCTCCCGCTGCCACACTGCTCGCGGCTGCAGGTACGGAAGCCGGTGTGGGTTCCGATGCAGCTGGCGCGCTGGCTGGTGCCGCGTGCGTCGCGGCGACGGGCTCGGAAGCAGCCAACGGCGGAGGCGGGGGCACAGGTGCAGCTGCCACAGCGGGGGCTGGGGTCTGGGCGTCGGTCTGCGGTGCCTTGACCAAGATGTAGAACACGGCAGCCGCCACGACGATGAAAGCTAGTACCACTTGGGCCATGGGTGCGGGACTCCAGCAATGAGAGGACCAGGTGAGGGCGGACGACAATTTCGACACCAACAGGGAGAGCACATCACGCGGCCTATTCGGCACACTGTACCAAAGCCTGTTCGCCGATTGGTGCATCGTCACCTTGTTTGATTCGGCAGGCAATAAAAAACCGGCTCCGAAGAGCCGGTTTCCGTTCTGCACCAATGCCGCGTAATGGCGTGAAGCTTATGCTGCCAGCAGCTGACGCAGCACGAACGGCAGGATCCCGCCGTGCTTGTAGTAGTCGACTTCGATCGGCGTGTCGATGCGCAGCAGCACTTGCGCACGCGTGGTCTCGCCGTTGGCGCGATGAATGACCAGGGTGACGTCCTGTTGCGGCTTGATTTCGCCGTCCAGGCCTTCGATGTCGAAGGTCTCGTCGCCCACGATGCCAAGCGACTGCGCCGAGTCGTTGCCCTTGAACTGCAGCGGCAGCACGCCCATGCCGACCAGGTTCGAGCGGTGGATACGCTCGAAGCTGCGTGCGATCACGGCCTTCACGCCCAGCAGTTGCGTGCCCTTGGCGGCCCAGTCGCGCGAGCTGCCCGTGCCGTACTCTTCGCCACCGAACACGACCGTCGGCGTGCCGTCGGCGATGTACTTCATGGCAGCGTCGTAGATCGACATTTGTTCGCCGCTGGGCTGGAAGAGCGTCTCGCCGCCTTCCACGCGCGAACCGTCAGCCTTGGCCGGGATCATCAGGTTCTTGATACGCACGTTGGCGAACGTGCCGCGCATCATCACCTCGTGGTTGCCGCGGCGCGAACCGTAGCTGTTGAAATCGGCCTTGAGCACGCCGTTGGCCAGCAGGTACTTGCCGGCCGGTGACGTTTCCTTGATCGAACCGGCCGGGGAGATGTGGTCGGTCGTCACGGAATCCCCAAACACGCCGAGTGCGCGTGCGCCCTTGACCGATGCCGAGGCAGCCGCCGGCGTCATGCCAAAGCCTTCGAAGAACGGCGGCTCGGCGATGTACGTCGACTTCGGCCAATCGTAGACCTGGCCCTTCGTGCCCTTGACGTTGGCCCACAGCTTGGACGGCTTCTTGACCTGTTCGTAGTTCGTGCGGAACGTGTCGGCGTTCATCGCAAACTTCATCAGCTTGGCGATCTCGTCCGAGGTCGGCCAAATATCGCCCAGATAGACGTCTTTGCCCTTCTTGCCCTTGCCGACCGGCTCGGTCATCAGGTCGCGCGTCACGTTGCCGGCGATCGCGTAAGCGACGACCAGCGGCGGCGAGGCCAGGAAGTTGGCGCGGATGTTCGGGTGGATACGCGCTTCAAAGTTGCGGTTGCCCGACAGCACGGCGGCAGCAACGATATCGTTCTTCACGATGGCTTCGTTGAGTTCCGGCGTCAGGTCACCGGCGTTGCCGATACAGGTCGTGCAGCCGTATGCCGTCACGCCAAAGCCAAGCTTTTCCAGGTACGGCAGCAGACCGGCGGCTTCCAGATACTTGGTCACCACACGGCTTCCCGGGGCGAGCGAGGTCTTGATGTGCGGCGCGACCTCCAGGCCGGCTTCGACAGCCTTCTTGGCCAGCAGGCCCGCCGCCAGCAGCACGCTCGGGTTCGAGGTGTTCGTGCACGAGGTGATGGCCGCGATGAGCACGTCGCCACTTTTCACGTCAACGCCGTTGGTGGTCGTGAAGGTCTTGTCGAGGTCTTCCGACTTCTTGTTGAACCCGTTTTCCGCGACCGGCTTCGAGAACAGCGACGAGAACGTCGACTTCACGTTGCCGATTTCGATACGGTCTTGCGGACGCTTCGGGCCGGCGAGCGACGGAGCCACCGTGCCCAGATCCAGCGTCAGCGTCTTCGTGTAGTCGATTTCGCCGGCCTTCGGTACGCCGAACAGCTTCTGCGCCTTGAAGTAGCCTTCGAACGCAGCGATTTCTTCCTTCGTGCGGCCCGTGCCCTTGAAATAATCGATGGTCTTGTCGTCCACCGGGAAGAAGCCCATCGTGGCGCCGTATTCCGGAGCCATGTTGCCGATGGTCGCGCGGTCCGGCAGCGACAGGCTGGCCGTGCCTTCGCCGAAGAACTCGACGAACTTGCCGACGACCTTCTCCTTGCGCAGCATTTCGGTAATCGTGAGCACAAGGTCCGTTGCCGTGCAGCCTTCGCGCAGGCGGCCCTTCAGCTCCACACCCACGACGTCCGGCGTCAGGAAATACACCGGCTGGCCCAGCATGCCGGCCTCGGCCTCGATGCCGCCCACGCCCCAGCCCACCACGCCGATACCGTTGATCATGGTGGTGTGGCTGTCGGTGCCGACCAGCGTATCCGGGTAGAACACGCCGTCTTTCTTATGGACGCCGCGTGCCAGGTATTCCAGGTTCACCTGGTGGACGATGCCGAAGCCCGGCTGCACCACGCCAAACGTGTCGAATGCCTGCATGCCCCACTTCATGAACTGGTAGCGCTCGTTGTTGCGCGAGAACTCCAGTTGCATGTTCAGGTCCAGGGCTTTCTTCTCGCGGAAGTGGTCGACCTGCACCGAGTGATCCACCACGAGGTCGACCGGCACCAGCGGCTCGATCTTCTTTGGGTTCTTGCCCATGCGCTCGGCCACGTTGCGCATGGCGGCCAGATCGGCCAGCAGCGGCACGCCGGTAAAGTCCTGCAGCACCACGCGAGCGACCACGAACGGGATTTCGTCAACGCGCTCGGCGTTCGGCTTCCAGTTGGCCAGTTGCGCAACGTGCTCTTCGGTCACCTTCTTGCCGTCGCAGTTGCGCAGCACGGACTCCAGCACGATACGGATCGACACCGGCAGGCGCTCGATCGCCACGCCCAGTTCCTTGCCAAGTTGCGGCAGGGAGTGGAACTTGCCGGTCTGACCACCGTTGATCTTAAATTCCTTGAGTGTTTTTTTCAGATTGTGGGGCATGGCATGACTCCAAGGCTTGAGGATGCGTGGGGTGCCGTGGCACTCCTTGCGGATACATCAAATCGACAAAATCAAATCACGTACAAACCGACAAACGCGTTGACCGGCTTGGCTTCTGACCGGCCAGGTACTTCGCCACGACACCGCTGAACGTCTTGCCGCCGTTGATGCGGGCGGTGATGCCATGGGCGATCGAACGCTTCTTGGCGTCGTGGTCATTCGTGGTGAAAGGCAGGTTTTCCACGCGGGCAATTTTCATGCGCAGCACATTGGTGCGCAGGCCGCGGGCGAGGGCATCTTGTTGATCTTCGATTGCCTTGCGGCAGAAGAGGGGCGTGCCTGGAGCCGTCGTGCCCGTCGTGCCATCTGACAGGACGGTCCCAGACACAAAAGGCCCAAGGAGCCCGGCGCATCCAGACAAGGCCACATCGTCGACGATGACCTTGTCCAGATTCGTGCGGATGTTCGCAACCGGTGCGGACATGGGCGGCTCCTGTGGGCCTTTTGCGCGATATCGCGTTATTGCTGGGCCGGTTGGGCTGCGCCCGGCGCAGGGGCCGGAGCTGGGGCCGGGCTGTCCGGCGTCATCAGCGGCAGGCCGGCCGGGGCGCGCAGGGCGCCCGCTTGCGTCGGAGCCGGTGCGCCGGCAGCCATTTCGGCGGTCTGGCACTCATCGGCCAGGCGGTGGCCTTCGTTGCGGTCGAACAGCATGGCCTTGGCCGGGATCACCACCAGGTCCATACCGGTCTTCTGGTCGAAGTAACGGTCAGCGCCGGTGCGGGTCATCTGGCGCGGCAGCTGGTAGTTCTTGCCCTTCCAGTACATCGTAATGATCTGGTCGCGCGCCATGTCGCCCTTGAGGTACAGCTCGTTGCCAAGCTCGCACTTCCATTCGACGCCTTCTGGCTTGACGGCGGCAACAGGCGCGGCCTTCTTGGCGGCACGCTTCTTGGCCGGAGCCTTCTTGGCAGCCGGCTTGGCGGGGGCCTGGGCGGTTGCATATTGCGATGCAGCCAGCGAAAGAACGCCAGCACAGGCGCCCACGATGAATTTGTTCATAGGGTTTCCTTCGGTAAGACAGAGTGGGGGAGGCGGCTGCCAGGCCACGGAATGCCACGGCATTTCGCACACCGGCCGGTATTTTGACCGATTTGGACGCCGTGCCCAACGTTCTGTTACATGCTCGCCCGACCGCCCCGCCAAAAGGAGGTGTCGTGCCTGCACCAGCGACGTTTTCTGAGGCGTTCCCGGCCAGCTTGCCCCGCAGCTTTGCCTTCCGTTCTCCTTGTTTGCGTTGGTGTGGATATTGGCCCGGCTCAACCGCGATTCTGTGCGAACAGCGCGTCCAGCTTGGCTTCGTAGTCGTGGTAACCGATGCTGTCGTACAGCTCCATGCGCGTCTGCATGGTGTCGACGACATTTTTTTGCGTGCCATCGCGGCGAATGGCGGCGTAGACGTTCGCCGCGGCCTTGTTCATCGCGCGGAATGCCGACAGTGGATACAGGATCATCGACACGCCTGCGGACGCCAGCTCATCGCGCGTGAAAAGAGGCGTCTGGCCAAATTCGGTGATGTTGGCCAGCACCGGCACCTTCACCGCGTCGACAAACTTGCGGTACATCGATAGTTCCGTCATCGCCTCGGGAAAAATCGCGTCCGCGCCGGCTTCCACGCAGGCCACGGCGCGTTCAAGGGCGCGGTCGAACCCTTCGACGGCCAGTGCATCGGTGCGGGCCATGACGACAAAGCTGGCGTCGGTGCGGGCATCGACGGCCGCCTTGATGCGATCGACCATCTCGTCCTTCGAGACGATCTCCTTATTGGGACGATGGCCGCAGCGCTTGGCGCCGACCTGGTCTTCGATATGCATGGCCGCAGCGCCAAACTTGATGAGCGACTTGGTCGTGCGCGCCACGTTGAATGCGGAAGCGCCGAAGCCCGTGTCGACGTCTACCAGCAGCGGTACGTCGCACACATCGGTGATGCGGCGGACGTCGGTCAAAACGTCATCCAGTCCCGATATGCCAAGATCCGGCAAGCCCAGCGAGCCCGCTGCCACGCCGCCGCCCGACAGATAGATCGCGCGGTAACCGGCGCGCTTGGCCAGCAGCGCGTGGTTGGCGTTGATGGTGCCGACCACCTGCAGCGGCGATTCTTCCACCAGCGCCTGGCGGAAGCGCGCTCCTGCGCTGGCTTGGGTGTTTGCTGTCATGGCGAATCTCCTTTCTATGCCAGTCACGCGAAGAAGCGCGCGATGGCGTCGGCCGGCATCTCCACGCCCGTGGTGTGCGCCCGTTGCAGCACGGCCCACCAATAGCGATAGCTCGCGCGGTCATGCAGCCGGCCTTCATGCTGGATTGGTCCCCACGAGGCGTCCTGCGCCGCAGCAAGAATGGCGCTCGCGTGTGTCACTTCTTCGTGCGATGGGCGGAAGGCCGAAACGATCGGCGTGATCTGGTCCGGATGGATGCTCCACTTGCGCAGATAGCCGAACTCGTTGCGGGCACGCGCAGCATCGGCGCCCGCGCGGTCCGGGTGTTTGATGTCAGTGCTGACGTTGTGCGACGGCACTTTGCCGTGGGCGTGGCACGCGGCGGAAATATCGGTCAGCGCGCGGCGGATCAGCGGATGCTCGAACTGCTCGGGCGAGCCCATCGCCGCGCCCGGAATCGCACCGTTGTGCGCCGAAACAAAATCCATCAGGCCGAAGCTCAGGCATTCCACCTGCACCAACGAAGCGATATCGAACACCTGCGTGAGTGCGCCATGCGTTTCGATCAACACATGGATCGGCAGGTGTCGCGCAATGCCCGCAGCCTTGGCGGCCTGGTTGATGCGATCGGTCACGCGCGCCACTTCCACCACGTCACGTACCTTGGGCACGGTCACGTAGGCGAGTCGGCGGCCGGCAAGGCCTACAAGGATGTCGACGTCCTGCGTCCACGCATCGTGGTTCGGATCGTGGATGCGCACGCCAACGCGGTTGAAGCGGTTGTCGTCGCTGTTGATGAGCGCGGCGGCCAGTTCGGCATGTGCGCGTTCCTGGCCGACCGCGGCACCGTCTTCGCAGTCAAACGTGATGTCGAAAACGGGGCCAAGGGCTTGTTGCAGAGCGAGCGACTTGCGCATCAGTTTTTCTGCGCCCGCGTAGTGGTCGCAGACCGGCAATTGGGCCGGCAGCGCATCGTCCTGGAACAAAACCTCGGTGGGGTGCACGGGGTGGTATCGGTTGGGCGGCGCTTGTCACGCCTGTGTCTTGATCAAAATGCAGGTGTAAAAAAACCGGAGGGTTCGCTGCCGATCCGCTCCGGTTCTTTCTTAGATCATGCGGATTACAGCAGGTGCTGCACGCCCGCACGCTCGCCTTCCAGCTCGTCCAGCGTGATCTTGATCTTGCCTTGGCTGTACTCGTCGATTTCCAGGCCTTCGACGATCTTGTACTTGCCGTTTTCGGTGGTGACCGGGAAGCCGAACATCACGTCCTTCGGAATGCCGTATTCGCCGTTCGACGGGATGCCCATCGTGACAATCTTGCCGTTGGTGCCAAGCACCCAGTCACGCACGTGGTCGATGGCGGCGTTGGCAGCCGAAGCAGCCGACGACAAGCCGCGCGCTTCGATGATGGCGGCGCCGCGCTTGCCAACGGTCGGCAGGAACACGTCGTTGTTCCACACCGGGTCGTTGATCATGTCTTTGACGCTCTTGCCGTCGATCGTGGCGTAGCGATAGTCGGCGTACATCGTCGGGCTGTGGTTGCCCCACACGAACAGCTTTTCGATGCTCGACACCGGCTTGCCTGTCTTGGCGGCGATCTGCGACAGGGCGCGGTTGTGGTCCAGGCGCAGCATGGCGGTGAAGTTCTCACGCGGCAGGTCCGGCGCAGACTTCATGGCGATGTAGGCGTTCGTGTTGGCCGGGTTGCCGACCACCAGCACCTTGACGTTGCGCGAAGCCACGGCGTTCAGTGCCTTGCCTTGTGCCGTGAAGATCTGGGCGTTGGCCGACAGCAGATCCGCACGTTCCATGCCCGGGCCACGGGGGCGGGCGCCCACCAGCAGAGCCACATCGGCGTCCTTGAATGCGGTCATCGGGTCGGAATGCGCTTCCATGCCAGCCAGCAGCGGGAATGCGCAGTCTTCGATCTCCATCATCACGCCCTTGAGTGCCTTCTGGGCCTTCTCATCGGGGATTTCCAGCAGCTGCAGGATGACGGGTTGATCCTTGCCCAGCATTTCGCCGGCGGCGATGCGGAACAGCAGGGCGTAACCGATCTGTCCAGCAGCGCCGGTCACTGCGACGCGCATGGGTGCTTTTGCCATGAGAACTCTCCAAACGGTAGTGAAAGCGGATCGCACTGCGCGCGGCGCGCATCCCGGCAGGATGTCGGTGCAGCCTCGCAGGCATTGCCGGCAACGGTCGGCGCCACGTGGGCGGTCGGCTCAGAAACGGCAAGAGCCTCGCAGTTTACTGCGTCCGCATGACGATGTGGAAACACACTGCGATTGACCTTTGAGCCGTTGTGGCGTGTCGTGGGGGCCGTCGCCCGGAGCAGGCGCGAGTGTAGGTCTGGCCTCGCTGGAAAGTCAATGAATCTTCTGTCTTATATAAGACATAAGACATTCTATAAACGGGCTGGACGCCTTTGTCGCTTTTGTGGTGAAATCGGCAGTTATGTCGAGCACACCCAGCCCTCTGTCCGCTGCGATGCCACCCCCGGGCGGCGAAGGCGGCGCATCGCCCGCTTCTTCGGGCGGCGCGGGCGGCTCTCCCACCTTCAGCCCGCTGTATCAGCAGATCAAGACGCTGATCCTGCAAAGCTTGCAAGCCGGCGAATGGAAGCCGGGCGAGATGATCCCCAGCGAAATGGAATTGGCGGCCCGCTACAAGGTCAGCCAAGGGACCGTGCGCAAAGCGATCGACGAACTGGCGGCCGAAAACCTGGTCGCGCGGCGCCAGGGCAAGGGCACCTTCGTTACCACGCATTACGAAGAAGGCGTGCAGTTCCGGTTTTTGCGCCTGATGCCGGAGCAGGGCGAGCAGCACTATCCGAGCAGCCGTGTGCTGGAGTGCAAGCGCATGCGCGCCCCGGCTGAAATCGCCCGCCTGCTCGAACTCAAGGCTGGCGACAGCGTCGTGCAGATTCGCCGCATCCTGTTCTTTTCGGGTGAGCCGACCGTGCTGGAAGAAATCTGGCTGCCGGGCGCGAGCTTCAAGGGGCTGACGGCTGAAAAGCTGACCGAGTGGAAGGGGCCGATGTACGCCTTTTTCGAGGCGGAGTTCGGCGTGCGAATGTTGCGTGCCACCGAGCGCATCCGTGCAGTCGCGGCCGACGCGACCACGGCTGAATTGCTGTCGGTGGCGGCCGAATCGCCGCTGCTCTCGGTGGAGCGCGTGTCGCATACGTTCGGCGACAAACCGGTGGAGGTACGTCGTGGCCTGTACGTCACGACGCGGCACTACTACCAGAACGAATTGAATTGACGACACGTCGATGGCCCGATTTGTGCGGGCAGTGGCCACTTCGGCGGCGTCTTGATTTGTGCGTTGCGCAACAGCGTATTGCGCGTAGTGAAGGCAGTGTAAAGAAGACAATCGGCCCCCGTATCACGCCACTGGCAGGCGAGGGCAGGAAGCACAAAAGTGGAGCGCGTCGCATGGAATTAATGGTGCGCTGCGCAACAAAAGCGCGCTAAAATCTCGCGGATTTGTGCAAAGCTGTTTTGTTTGTTGATTAGCCAATTGGGGTCTGACCATGGCAGAAGCCATCAAGAAAGCCAGGCGGGTATACAGGAACATCGGTTTGGGCGACATTGCCCGTTACCGCTTGCCCTGGGCCGGTAAGGTGTCCATCTTGCACCGTGCCAGCGGTGCGCTGATGTTCCTTCTTCTTCCGTTCGTGCTGTACTTGTTCGAGCAAAGTCTCACGTCGGAAATCAGTTTCGCCAAGTTCACGGCGCTTCTGTCCAACGGCTTTGCCAAGGTTGTCGTCCTTGCCCTCATCTGGGCATACCTGCACCACTTCTGCGCAGGTGTCCGTTACCTGATCCTCGATCTGCATATCGGCATCGACAAGGCTTCGGCCTCCAAGTCGGCTGTGAGCGTGCTGATCGTCAGCCTGCTGCTGACCGTCGTGTTCGGCGCCAAGCTGTTCGGCCTGTTCTGAGGAGTCGAATGATGGCAAATAACAATATCGGTCCCAAGCGCCTCGTTGTCGGCGCGCACTACGGCCTGAAGGACTTCCTCGCGCAGCGCGTCACCGCCGTGATCATGGCGGTCTACACCGTCGTGCTGCTGGCTGCGTTCCTGCTCTCCAAGGACACGTCTTACCAAAGCTGGGCGGGGCTGTTCTCCAACCAGTGGATGAAGATGCTGACGTTCCTGGCGTTCGTGTCGCTCACGTATCACGCCTGGATCGGTGTCCGTGACATCTGGATGGACTACGTGAAGCCCGTGGCAGTGCGTTTGACGCTGCAAGTGTTGACGATTCTGTGGCTCGTTGGTTGTGCGGGCTACGCAGCTCAGATTCTCTGGAGGGTTTAAGACATGGTCGCAGTCAAGACTGGGCTGCCGCGCCGCAAATTCGACGTCGTGATCGTCGGTGCGGGCGGTTCGGGCATGCGCGCATCGCTGCAGCTGGCAGAAGCCGGCCTCTCCGTGGCCGTGCTGTCCAAGGTTTTCCCCACCCGCTCGCACACCGTTGCGGCGCAGGGTGGTATCGGTGCTTCGCTGGGCAACATGAGCGAAGACAACTGGCACTATCACTTCTACGACACCGTCAAGGGCTCCGACTGGCTCGGCGACCAGGACGCGATCGAGTTCATGTGCCGCCAGGCACCGAACGTGGTCTATGAGCTGGAACACTTCGGCATGCCGTTCGACCGCAACGCCGACGGCACCATCTACCAGCGTCCGTTCGGCGGTCACACGTCGAACTACGGCGAGAAGCCCGTGCAGCGTGCCTGCGCCGCGGCTGACCGTACCGGCCACGCGCTGCTGCACACGCTGTATCAGCGTAACGTCAAGGCCAAGACCCACTTCTTCGTCGAATGGATGGCGCTGGACCTGATCCGCGACCAGGACGGCGACGTGCTGGGCGTGACCGC
>NZ_QMKS01000006.1:0-255228 GCF_003290055.1 Ralstonia sp. GX3-BWBA
CGCGCGGGTGTTCCGCTGGAAGACATGGAGTTCTGGCAGTTCCACCCGACCGGCGTGGCCGGCGCGGGCGTGCTGATCACGGAAGGTGTGCGTGGCGAGGGCGGCATCCTGCGTAACAAGGATGGCGAGCGCTTCATGGAGCGCTATGCCCCGACGCTGAAGGATCTGGCACCGCGTGACTTCGTGTCGCGCTCGATGGATCAGGAAATCAAGGAAGGCCGCGGCTGCGGCCCGAACGGCGACTACGTGCTGCTCGACCTGACCCACGTCGGCGCCGAGACCATCATGAAGCGCCTGCCGTCGATTCGCGAGATCGGCCTGAAGTTCGCCAACGTCGACGCCATCAAGGAACCGATTCCTGTGGTGCCGACCATCCACTACCAGATGGGTGGCATTCCGACGAACTATCACGGCCAGGTCGTGGTGCCGAAGAACGGCAACCCGAACGAGGTCATCAACGGCTTCTACGCGATCGGCGAATGCTCGTGCGTGTCGGTGCACGGCGCCAACCGCCTGGGCACGAACTCGCTGCTCGACCTGGTGGTGTTCGGCCGTTCGGCGGGCAACCACATCGTTGCGCAGAACCTGAAGAACCGCGAGCACAAGCCGTTGCCGGCCGATGCAGCGGACCGCGCACTGTCGCGCCTGGCCAAGCTCGATTCGTCCAGCTCGGGCGAGTACGCGCAGGACGTCGCCAACGACATCCGCCGCAACATGCAGTCGCACGCGGGCGTGTTCCGTACGCAGAAGCTGATGGATGAAGGCGTCGAGCGCATCCTTGAAGTGGCCGAGCGCGCTGGCAGCATCCACCTGAAGGACAAGTCCAAGGTGTTCAACACCGCGCGCGTCGAAGCGCTGGAAGTGGCCAACCTGGTGGAAGTGGCAAAGGCGACGATGGTGTCGGCCGCCGCCCGCAAGGAATCGCGCGGCGCACACGCACACAGCGACTTCCCGAACCGCGACGACGAAAACTGGATGAAGCACTCGCTGTGGTACAGCGAAGGCAACCGCCTCGACTACAAGCCCGTGCAGTTGAAGCCGCTGTCGGTGGAATCGGTGCCGCCCAAGGCGCGTACGTTCTAACGGATAAGAAGGGCCCACAAAAATGAAGCGTATTTTTGAAGTCTATCGCTACGATCCGGACAAGGACGCAGCGCCCCGCATGCAGACCTACGAGGTTGAGCTCGACGGTCACGAGCGCATGCTGCTCGACGCGCTGGTCAAGCTGAAGAAGCTCGACGAGTCGATCGCGTTCCGTCGCTCGTGCCGTGAAGGCGTGTGCGGCTCCGACGCCATGAACATCAACGGCAAGAATGGTCTGGCCTGCCTGACCAACATGCGTGAGCTGCCCGAGAAGATCGTGCTGCGCCCGCTGCCGGGGCTGCCCGTGGTCCGCGATCTGATCGTCGACATGACGCAGTTCTTCAACCAGTACCACTCGATCAAGCCGTACCTGATCAACGACGAGCCGCCGCCCGAGAAGGAGCGCCTGCAATCGCCGGAAGAGCGCGAAGAGCTCGACGGTCTGTACGAGTGCATCCTGTGCGCGAGCTGCTCGACGTCGTGCCCGTCGTTCTGGTGGAACCCGGACAAGTTCGTCGGCCCGGCCGGTCTGCTGCAGGCGTATCGCTTCATCGCCGACAGCCGCGACCAGGCCACCAGCGAACGTCTGGACAATCTGGAAGATCCGTACCGCCTGTTCCGTTGCCACACCATCATGAATTGCGTTGATGTGTGCCCGAAGGGTCTGAACCCGACCAAGGCCATCGGCAAGATCAAGGAATTGATGGTGCGTCGCGCGGTGTAAGCCGCGAGTCAGCGCACTTTGGCATTGTGTGTCGCCGGAGCGGTTTCTCCGGCGACGCATTTTTAGGAAGTATGGTTGCTGTGAACACTCCGACGTTCTCCCATCAGTCCGATCCGCACAAGCGTGCCCGTTTGCGCTGGCGTGCCCGACGCGGCCTGCTTGAGAACGACATCATCGTCGAGCGCTTCTTCAACCGCTACGAGACGGAACTGTCGGACGACGACGTTGCCGCACTCTCGCAGTTGTTCGAGCTTCCCGACAACGACCTGATGGATCTCCTGCTTGCACGCAAGGAGCCGGAGGGCGAACTCGACGTGCCTCACATCCAGCACGTCCTGACCTTGCTGCGCTCGGTCTGAACCGGCGCGCGAGAGGTTGCCGCAAGACGAATCGGTCCAGCCGCCCCCCGGCCGGCGCCCCTCGATCCGTCTGGCGGGAGTCTCCCGACTTCATTTTTATAAACAGCAGAGAAGGAAACCGACATGACGCCGTCCGAAGTGAAAGCCACCCTATCGTTTTCCGATGGCTCGCCCAGCGTCGAGCTGCCGATCTACAAGGGCACGGTTGGCCCGGACGTGATCGACATTCGCAAGCTGTACGGTCAGACGGGCAAGTTCACGTACGACCCCGGCTTCATGTCGACCGCGTCGTGCAATTCCAAGATCACCTACATCGATGGTGACAAAGGTGAGCTGCTGTATCGCGGCTACGCCATCGACGATCTGGCCAGCAAATGCGATTTCATGGAAATCTGCTACCTGCTGCTGAAGGGCGAGCTGCCCAACGCCAAGCAGAAGGAAGAGTTCAACCATGTGGTGACGAATCACACCATGGTGCACGAACAGATGCAGTTCTTCCTGCGCGGTTTCCGTCGTGATGCCCACCCGATGGCCGTGTTGACGGGCCTGGTTGGTGCCATGAGCGCGTTCTATCCGGACGCTGCCAACATCAATGACCCGCGCGAGCGCGAAATCTCGCAGATCCGCCTGATCGCCAAGCTGCCGACGCTGGTGGCCATGGCATACAAGTACAACATCGGTCAGCCGAACATCTATCCGCAGAACAACCTGTCGTACACGGGTAACTTCATGCGCATGATGTTCGCCACGCCGTGCGAGGACTACAAGGTGAACCCGGTGCTGGAGCGCGCTCTGGACCGCATCTTCATTCTCCACGCAGACCACGAGCAGAACGCTTCGACGTCGACGGTGCGTCTGGCCGGCTCGTCGGGCACGAACCCGATCGCAGCAATCGCCGCCGGTATCGCCTGCCTGTGGGGGCCGGCGCACGGTGGTGCGAACGAAGCCGCCCTGAACATGCTGGAAGAAATCGGCTCGGTGGACAAGGTTCCCGAGTTCATCAAGCAGGTCAAGGACAAGAACAGCGGCGTGCGCTTGATGGGCTTTGGCCACCGCGTGTACAAGAACTACGACCCGCGCGCCAAGCTGATGCGCGAAACCTGCCACGAAGTGCTCGAAGAGCTGGGTCTGCACAACGACCCGCTGTTCAAGCTGGCCATGGAACTGGAAAAGATCGCGCTGGAAGACGAGTACTTCGTCAGCCGCAAGCTGTACCCGAACGTCGACTTCTACTCGGGCATCGTGCAGCGCGCGCTGGGCATTCCGTCGTCGATGTTCACTTGCATCTTCGCGCTGGCCCGCTCGGTGGGCTGGATTGCGCAGTGGGAAGAGATGATCACCGATCCGGAATACAAGATCGGCCGTCCGCGCCAGTTGTTCAACGGCGCAGCAACCCGCGAAGTGCCGTCGATCGACAAGCGCTAAGCCAGGTTGGTTGTTTCACAGAAGCCCCGCACGGGAAACCGGCGGGGCTTTTTGTTGCCCGTAGGTGCTGGAAGGGCCTTCGCGAAATGGCGAAACCCCCTTTCGTCAGTCACGTCCGGTGCCCAATGCACCGGGTGGCATAATCGATCACTCCCCACGAAACTGCTCGCGCAGCGGCCCTGAATTTCAATGGGCGCGTTGTGCACGGATCGCATCATGGCCAAGACGCTCTACGACAAACTTTGGGACGATCACGTCGTTCATACCGAAGAAGACGGCACGACCGTCCTCTACATCGATCGTCAACTGCTGCACGAAGTGACGAGCCCGCAGGCGTTCGAGGGCCTGAAACTGGCCGAGCGTCCGGTGTGGCGCATCAGTGCCAACTTGGCTGTGTCGGACCACAACGTGCCGACTACCGACCGCTCGCACGGCATTGCCGATCCGGTTTCCAAGCTGCAGGTCGATACGCTTGACGCCAACTGCGACAGCTACGGCATCACGCAATTCAAGATGAACGACAAGCGTCAGGGCATCGTGCACGTGATCGGGCCGGAGCAGGGCGCGACGCTGCCGGGCATGACGGTGGTGTGCGGTGATTCGCATACCAGCACGCATGGCGCATTCGGTGCGTTGGCGCACGGCATCGGCACGTCGGAAGTCGAGCACGTGCTGGCCACGCAAACGCTGCTCGCCAAGAAGAGCAAGAACATGCTCGTGAAGGTGGAAGGCACGTTGCCGCGCGGCTGCACCGCCAAGGACATCGTGCTCGCCATCATCGGCAAGATCGGTACGGCCGGCGGCACGGGCTATGCCATGGAATTCGGCGGCTCGGCCATCCGCGCGCTGTCGATGGAAGGCCGCATGACGGTGTGCAACATGGCAATCGAAGGCGGCGCACGCGCAGGCATGGTCGCCGTGGACGATGTCACGCTGGAATACATCAAGGGCCGTCCGTTCGCGCCCCAGGGCGTGGAGTGGGAGCAGGCCGTCGCCTATTGGCGCACGCTGCATTCCGACGAAGGTGCGCACTTCGATCAGGTCGTCGAGCTGCGTGCTGAAGAGATTCGCCCGCAGGTGAGCTGGGGCACGTCGCCGGAAATGGTGGTCAGCATTGAAGACCGCGTGCCGGATCCCGACAAAGAGAAAGACCCGAACAAGCGCAACGCCATGGAGCGCGCGCTCGAATACATGGGCCTGCAGCCGAACGTCGCCATCAGCGACATTAACATCGACAAGGTGTTCATCGGCTCGTGCACTAACAGCCGTATCGAAGACATGCGCGCCGCAGCGTGGGTTGTGCAGAAGCTGGGTAAGCGCATTGCCTCGAACGTGAAGCTGGCGATGGTCGTGCCGGGCTCGGGCCTCGTGAAGGAACAGGCCGAGCGCGAAGGGCTGGACAAGATCTTCAAGGCGGCAGGCTTTGAATGGCGGGAGCCGGGTTGCTCGATGTGCCTCGCGATGAACGCTGATCGCCTCGACCCGGGCGAGCGCTGTGCATCCACGTCCAACCGCAACTTCGAAGGTCGTCAGGGCGCGGGTGGCCGCACCCACCTGGTCAGCCCGGCGATGGCCGCTGCAGCCGCGCTGGAAGGTCACTTCGTCGACGTGCGCAAGCTCGCTTGAGCGGCAGGTTAGAGAGAGCAATCATGGAACAATTCACCATCCACACCGGCCTCGTGGCCCCGCTCGACCGCGAGAACGTCGATACCGACGCCATCATCCCGAAGCAATTCCTCAAGTCGATCAAGCGCACGGGTTTCGGCCCGAACCTGTTCGACGAGTGGCGCTACAAGGACGCCGGCGAGCCCGGCCAAGACAACAGCAAGCGTCCGCTGAACCCGGACTTCGTGCTGAACCAACCGCGTTACAAGGGCGCCTCCGTGTTGCTGGCCCGCAAGAACTTCGGCTGCGGCAGCTCGCGTGAGCATGCGCCGTGGGCGCTGCAGCAGTATGGCTTTCGCGCCATCATCGCGCCGAGTTTTGCGGACATCTTCTTCAACAACTGCTTTAAGAACGGCCTGCTGCCGATCGTGCTGACGGAGTCGCAAGTCGATCATCTGTTCAACGAAACGCAAGCCTTTACCGGCTACCAGCTGACCGTCGATCTGGACAAGCAGATCGTTGTCACGCCAGGCGGTACGGCGTATCCGTTCGACGTCACGGCGTTCCGCAAATACTGCCTGCTGAACGGCTTTGACGACATCGGTCTGACCCTGCGCTATGCCGACCAGATCAAGGCTTACGAAGCGCAGCGCCTGGCCAAGATGCCGTGGCTCGCGCACAAGCTCGTCGGCTGAGCTGACACCAGAACAACAAGGACAACCACATGACCAAGATTGCAGTGTTGCCGGGTGACGGCATTGGCAAGGAAATCGTCGCCGAGGCCGTGAAGGTGCTCAAGGTACTGGGCGAGTCATTCGAGATGGAATTCGCCCCCGTGGGCGGCGCAGGCTACGAGGCCAAGGGCCATCCGCTGCCCGAAGACACGCTCAAGCTCGCCAAGGAGGCTGACGCCATCCTGTTCGGTGCCGTGGGCGACTGGAAGTACGACACGCTGGCTCGCGAACTGCGCCCCGAGCAGGCCATTCTCGGCCTGCGCAAGCATCTGCAGCTGTTCGCTAATTTCCGTCCGGCGATTTGCTATCCGGAGCTGGCCGGTGCATCGAGCCTGAAGCCGGAGATCGTGTCTGGTCTCGACATCCTGATCGTGCGCGAACTGACTGGTGACATCTACTTCGGCCAGCCGCGCGGCGTGCGTTCGGCCCCGGACGGCGCGTTTGCCGGTGCGCGCGAAGGCTTCGACACGATGCGCTACAGCGAGCCGGAAATCCGCCGCATCGCGCACGTCGCCTTCCAGGCTGCCGCCAAGCGCGGCAAGAAACTCTGCAGTGTCGACAAGGCCAACGTGCTCGAGACGTTCCAGTTCTGGAAGGACATCGTCACCGATGTGCACAAGGAATATCCGGAAGTCGAGCTGTCGCACATGTACGTCGACAACGCTGCCATGCAACTCGTGAAGGCACCGAAGAACTTCGACGTGATCGTCACCGGCAACATGTTCGGTGACATCCTCTCGGACGAGGCCGCCATGCTGACGGGCTCGATCGGCATGCTGCCGTCGGCGTCGCTCGACGCGAACAACAAGGGCCTGTATGAGCCGTCGCACGGCTCCGCGCCGGACATCGCAGGCAAGGGTATTGCCAACCCGCTGGCGACGATCCTGTCGGCGGCGATGATGCTGCGCTATTCGCTGAACAAGGCCGAGCAGGCTGATCGTATCGAAACGGCTGTCAAGAAGGTGCTGGCGCAGGGCTACCGGACCGGCGACATCCTGACGCCGGGCTGCAAACAGGTCGGCACTGTGGAGATGGGCGACGCGGTGGTCGCTGCCTTGTAAATCAAAGCATGCGTTGCGGTGCCGTCACATGCGGCGCCGCAATCGTCATTTTTTCGGCGGACATATGTTGCAGTGCATTGTGTGGCCGCCAAATCGTGTATATTTTTGCAGATGATCTCGATCGCGCTCCCCGTCCTCGTACTGGGCATTCTGGGCACCCTGGCTATCGCCGCCAAGGGCACCGCCGCGCGCGCTCGCATGACGCCTGTCGAGATTCGCACGACCACGAAAATCATTACCAAAAAAACGATCTCGTAGATCGTCCGTCGTGTCCGTTCGCCTTCCCCGCGCGGTCACGCCGGGCGACCGAGGCGGGGAAAATCACTAGAGGTTCACAATCATGAAGGTAGGTCTCGTCGGTTGGCGCGGCATGGTTGGCAGCGTGCTGATGCAGCGCATGCAGGAAGAAAAGGATTTCGACCTGATCGACACGGTGTTTTTCAGCACCAGCAACGCCGGCGGCAAGGCGCCCGCATTCGCCAAGACGGATGCGCCCCTGGCTGACGCCAACGACATCGAAGCGCTCAAGGCATGCGACACGATCATCACGTGCCAGGGTGGTGACTACACCACCGAAGTCTTCCCGAAGCTGCGCGCCGCGGGCTGGAACGGCTACTGGATCGACGCCGCCTCGACGCTGCGCATGGAAGATGATGCCGTGATCGTGCTGGACCCGGTCAACCTGTCGCTCATCAAGAACGCGGTGGCCGCTGGCACCAAGAATTTCATCGGTGGCAACTGCACCAATTCGATTCTGCTGATGGGCGTGGGCGGCCTGTTCCGCGAAGGCCTGGTCGAGTGGGTCAGCTCGATGACCTATCAGGCGGCTTCGGGCGGTGGCGCAAACCACATGCGCGAACTGCTCAAGGGCATGGGCGTGATCCATGGCGCCGTGGCTGATGAACTGGCCAACCCGGCATCCGCCATCCTGGACATCGATCGCAAGGTTGCCAAGACCATCCGCGAAGACGTGCCGACCGAATTCTTCCCGGCGCCGCTGGCTGGTGGGTTGATCCCGTGGATCGACAAGCAGCTCGACAATGGTCAGTCGAAGGAAGAATGGAAGGGCCAGGCCGAGGTCAACAAGATCCTGGGGACGGCGCAGACGATTCCGGTCGACGGCCTGTGTGTGCGAATTGGCGCAATGCGCTGCCACAGCCTGGGCCTGACGCTGAAGCTTAAGCGCGATCTGCCGCTCGAAGAAATCGAGCAGATTATCCGCTCGGGCAACCCGTGGGTGAAGTGGGTGCCGAACGACCGCAGCATCACCGAGAAGGAACTGACACCGGCGTCCATCACTGGTGGTCTCGAAATCGGAGTGGGCCGTGTGCGCAAGCTGAACATGGGGCCCGAGTATGTGAGCGCCTTCGTGATCGGCGACCAGCTTCTGTGGGGCGCTGCCGAGCCGCTGCGCCGTACGCTGCGTATCCTGCTGGGCAAGTGATCCGGGCTTTGCTTTCCTCGTCGGGCCGGGCATCGGCAGCTGTCGTTGCGGCCTGACAACAGAAAGTGCGCTTTTTCTACCAACGCCGCGCGGCCTGCGCGGCGTTGTGCCATCTGGACGCCCACGGTCTGTAACGTTGGTACACAATAGCGGCCGGAACGCTGTCCGCCCATTCGTGGGGTGGACGGGGCACGGGGAAGGGTTAGCGCCACATGAAGCACACGCATTCCGGGGGGTACGTCGGGTGCTTCAGAATCTCGCCAATTGTGTCGTTTTCATAAAGATTGACGGCGGTTCTTATCCAGCACTTCACTTTTTAGGTGAACTTGCTGCGCTAACTCGTTGATGTTAAGTTCGTTTGCACATTAAAAGATAACGGAGTCGAAGGTGAGGGTGAGCCAATACCGCCGGAGAGAATCGTCCCATCGCAGTCCTCGCTGGTCGGCCGTCGCGTTTGCTGCGGCGAGCCTGCTGCTGATTCAGCCCGCTGCGCAAGCGGCCGGTTTCGGCGCGCTGTACGTGCGTTCCAGCCTCGGCCAGCCGTTGCAGGCCGAAATCGATCTGACCGGCGTGACGCCCGAAGAGGCGCAAAACCTGGTCGCCAAACTGGCTGCGCCGGACGCTTATTCGCGTGCCGGTCTGACCTACAACCCGATCGTCTCCTCGCTGCGCGCTTCGCTGGAGCGCCAGTCGAATGGCAACTACGTGGTGCGTCTGCGTTCGACCCAGCCCGTCGCCGAGCCGTTCGTTGATGTCCTGGTTGACCTGAACTGGGCGAGCGGCCACGTTTCGCGCGCTTATACGTTCCTGCTGGACCCGGTAGGCTCCAGCAATACCGCGCAGAATTTTGCGCCGACGCCGGTGGTGCAGGCCACAACGCCGGGCGCCGCTGAATCGGCGCCGGGTGCTTCGACCGCGCAGCCGCAAGCTGCAGCCTCGACTGCAGCCGCGCCGGCACCAACACGCCAGCCCCGCGCTGCTCGCCAAGCTGTGCGTGCCCAGCAAGCTGCTCCTGCTGCCACCGCACCGGACGCTACACCCGGTGGTTCGTACACCGTGCAGCGCGGCGATAGTCTGTATGACGTGGCATCGACGGCTGCTCAAGGTCAAGACGCCGTGTCGCTCGACCAGATGCTGTTGGCCCTGTATCGGAACAATCCCAACGCTTTCATTGGTGGCAACATCAACCGGCTGCGTACCGGCTCGGTGCTGAAAGTGCCGTCGCAGGCCGAAGCGCAGAAAACGCCTGCGCGCGAGGCGCGCCGCGAAGTCATTGCGCAGACGTCTGGCTTTGCCGGCTATCGCAACCGCCTCGCAACGGCGGCTGAAGCCAACGCAGCCACGGATACCGACTCCGCCCGCCAGCAGAGCGGCAGTGTGTCGGCCCGTGTGCAGGATCAAGCCACGCCTGCTGCCAGCGGCCGTGACGAACTGCGTCTGTCCAAGGCTGACCGTACCGGCAAGGCCGGCTCGGCTGCTGCCCGTGATGAGGAACTCGTCGCCAAGGAGCGCGCGCTCAAGGAAATGGAATCACGCGTTGCACAGTTGGAGAAGAATCTCTCTGACATGCAGCGCCTGGTTGAATTGAAGAACGCTGAACTGGCCAAGGCTGCCAGCGCTGCCAAACCGGCTGCTGGTGCTGCGCCATCGACGGCCGCTCCGGCAGTGGCGGCGGCCAACGCGCCGGCTCCCGCGCCGTCCGCAGCGTCTACGTCTGCCCCGGCCCCTGCTGCGGCTGCGCCGGCAGAAACGGCCGCTGCTGCTCCGGCTTCGTCGGCAACGGCTGCTGCAGCGGCTTCCGCACCGGAGGTCGCATCGGCGCCGATGGCTGCAGCTTCGGCACCGCAAGCGGCTGCCAGCGCACCGGTTGCTGCTGCGTCGGCTCCTGCTGCCGCGCCGAAGAAGGCGCCGGTGGTTGTGGCTCCGCCGCCGATTCAAGAAGAATCGTTCCTCTCGTCGCTGCTGGGCAACCCGATGGCCCTGGGCCTGGGCGGCTTGGTGGTCGCCTTGCTGGGGGGGCTGGTTGTGTATCGCCGTCGCCAGCAGAAGCCTGAGCAGGCACATGGCTTCCAGGACAGCCTTCTGTCGCAGGAAAGCACTGTGATGGCGGGCGCCAACTCGCTGTTTGGCGCAGCCGGTGGTCAAAGCGTCGACACCTCGCAGCACAGCGTGTTCGGTGCGGATTTCCGCATTGGCGGCGGCAACGAGAGCAATGAAGTCGACCCGATTGCCGAGGCCGATGTCTATATCGCCTACGGGCGCGACGTACAAGCCGAAGAAATCCTGCGCGAGGCCCTGGAGCAGCATCCGGAGCGCCAAGCCATTCGCCTGAAGTTGATGGAAATTTACGCCAATCGTCAGGACGCCCATGGCTTCCAGACCATTGCTGAAGAGATGCTGGCGCAAGTCGGCGCGGCCTCGTCGGAATGGGCAGAGGCTGCTGCGATGGGCCGCAAGTTCGATCCGGCTAATCCGCTGTATTTGACGGTGCAGGGTGACGGAAGCCATCCGGGTGCCGAAGCGCATGCAGAGCCGAGCCACGCTGGCGCCGCAGTGGCAGGTGCCGCTGCCCTGGCCGGTGTGGGCGCCGCGGTGGCTGCCGAGGCCTTCAGCCCGACAGTGACGGGTCAGACCACCCGCCGCGGGGACGACTGGACCACGCTGTCTCCGGATCTGGACCCGTCCTCGCCGTCGACCAAGGCACCGCAGCTGGCCGATTTCGATCTGCCGCTGGAGTCGTTCCCGGCGCCGGCAGCAGGCGAGCCGATCACCGCGCCGGAAGAAGCGTCGGACATCTTCAGGGTGCATGCCGAACCAGAAACGGATCTGCCGCAGTTCAACGCGCACGCTGGCGAGGCTTATCAGCCCGTCGCCGCGCCCCCGCTGCATATGGATCTGTCGGACTTGTCGCTGGATCTGAACCCGACGCCGCCTGCCGCAGAAACGGCTGTTCCGGCAGCTCCGGTTGCCGCGGAGGAAAGCCTGCCGAGCTGGGCCCAGCCGACCGACCTGTCGCAGGCTCCGATGCACTTCGAGTCCGAGCCGCATCACGCAGAGCACGCCGAGGTCGCGAACGATGAGCCGCAATCGGCCATCCGTCTGGACACCAACCTGCCGCACACGCTGTCCGGCGAGCATGGTGCCGATGGGGTGCGCGATCTGCAGATCAAGTTCGATCTGGCCAAGGCCTACATCGAGATCGGCGACAAGGAAGGCGCACGCGAATTGCTGCAGGAAGTGCTGGACCTGGGCGATCCGTCGTTCCACGCAGAGGCGCAAGCCTTGATGCGCCAGATCGGCTGACGCAACGCGTTTTACGCCATCGACAGCGCCGGCAGGGTGGTATCCTGCCGGCGTTTTTCTTTCCGCACGAGGATTCACACGGCATGACGCGCATCGCGCTTGGCATTCAGTACGACGGTGCCGCGTTTTCGGGTTGGCAATCGCAGCCGCATGGCAACACCGTGCAGGACGCGCTGGAGGCGGCACTGCGGCAGTTTGCCGGCGTGGCGCTGCAGACCACGGTGGCCGGCCGCACCGATGCGGGTGTGCATGCGCTGGGCCAGGTCGTCCACCTGGATACCGACCTCGTGCGCGAGCCGTTCTCGTGGGTGCGCGGCACCAACGCCTTTCTGCCGCCCACGGTGGCCGTGCGATGGGCGCAGGAGATGCCGGAGGATTTCCACGCGCGCTTCTCCGCGCATCGCCGCACGTATTACTACGCGCTGACCTTCGGTCCGACGCGCGCACCATTGCTCGAAGACAAGGCCGGCTACGTGATGCTCCCGCCCGGCCAATCCCTTGACGTGGCAGCCATGAACGAGGCCGCGCAGGTACTGGTCGGTGAACACGATTTCTCGTCGTTCCGCGCGGCCGAATGCCAAGCCAAGTCGCCCGTCAAAACGATGTACTCGATTGAGGTGCGAGGCGAGGGCGAATGGGTATTCGTGCGCATTCGCGGCAGCGCGTTCCTGCACCACATGGTGCGCAACATCATGGGGTGCCTGGTGGCGATCGGGCGCGGCCGGCAGCCCGCGTCGTGGATGCGCGATGTGCTGGCTGCCCGCAGCCGCGTAGCCGCCGCCCCGACTTTCATGCCCGACGGGTTGTATCTGGCCGAGGTCGGCTATCCTGATGCCTTCTCGTTGCCGGCATCTCCGGCATCGTCCAGCCTGTTTCGTGGCGTGTTCGACGAACACGCAGGCCCGTGAATTCCGCTTCCACCATGCCGTTGCACCGTACCCGTATCAAGCTGTGTGGCCTGACCCAGCCGGCCGACGTCGACCACGCCGTCGAGCTCGGCGCCGATGCGATCGGGCTCGTCTTCTATCCGCCCAGCCCGCGTTACGTCGCCGCTGAACGTGCGGCAGAGCTGGCCCGCCGTGCTGGCCCGTTCGTCACCGTGACAGGCCTGTTCGTCAACGCCAGCGCGGACGACGTGGCGCGCGTGCTCGACCAAGTGGCGCTTACGCTGCTTCAGTTCCACGGCGACGAGCCGGCAGAGCGGTGCGCCGAGATTGCCGAAAAGGTGGGGCTGCCGTGGCTGCGTGCCCTGCGTGTTCAGCCCGGGGCCGATTTGGTAGAATTCGCCGATCGGTTTGCTGCTGCCCAAGGCCTGCTGCTCGACGCATTTGTTGAGGGCTATGGCGGTGGCGGCCACGTATTCGACTGGACCCTCATTCCTCCACAATGGCTCCCGCAATCGCCATCCTTGCCAACCACAAGCGCCGCTCCTCGGCTCGTTTTGAGTGGTGGGTTGAGCGCGCAAAACGTCGCTGGCGCGATTGAACGCGTGCGGCCGTACGCTGTTGACGTCAGCAGCGGGATCGAGGCCGCACGGGGCGTGAAAGACCACGCCCGGATGACCGCATTTGTGCGTGCGGTCCGCGAGGCCGATGCAGCCCTGGGCGCATCGGTTCAGGCCTGAGCCGATCTGGCAGGTTTCTCGCGACGTACGCCTTCCTGAATATCTCTGCCGACAGGTCTTCACCCTGACCTCGGCGGATGCCTCGAGAGATTGCCATGTACAACCTTCCCGACGCCCACGGCCATTTCGGCCCCTACGGCGGCACCTTCGTTGCGGAAACGCTGTCCCACGCGCTCGATGAATTGCGCGACGCCTACGCGCGCTACCAGCACGATCCGGAATTCATCAGGGAATACGAATACGAGCTGAAGCATTTCGTCGGCCGCCCGTCGCCCATCTATCACGCTCGCCGTCTGACCGAACACTGCGGCGGCGCGCAGATCTACCTCAAGCGCGAAGACCTGAACCACACCGGCGCGCACAAGGTGAACAACGTGATCGGCCAAGCGCTGCTGGCACGCCGCATGGGCAAGCCACGCGTGATTGCTGAAACTGGTGCCGGCCAGCACGGTGTGGCGACCGCCACGATTGCCGCGCGCTACGGCATGGAATGCGTCGTCTACATGGGCAGTGAAGACGTGCGCCGCCAGGCCGCCAACGTCTATCGCATGAAGCTGCTGGGCGCGACCGTGGTGCCGGTGGAGTCGGGCTCGCGCACGCTCAAGGACGCGCTGAACGAAGCGATGCGCGACTGGGTGACCAACGTGGCTGACACCTTCTACATCATCGGCACGGTGGCGGGCCCGCATCCGTACCCGATGATGGTGCGCGACTTCCAGGCCGTGATCGGCGAGGAATGCAAAGTGCAGATGCCTGAGATGATCGGGCGCCAGCCGGACGCCGTCATCGCCTGCGTGGGCGGCGGCTCCAACGCCATGGGCATCTTCTACCCGTACATCGACCATGCCGACGTGAAGCTGATCGGCGTGGAAGCGGCGGGGGAGGGCATCGAGACCGGCCGTCACGCTGCGTCGCTCACGGGGGGCTCACCGGGCGTGCTGCACGGCAACCGCACCTATCTGCTGCAGGATGAGGACGGCCAGATCATCGAGACGCATTCGATCTCGGCCGGGCTCGATTATCCGGGCGTCGGCCCGGAACACGCGTGGTTGAAAGATGTGAAGCGCGCGGAATACGTCGGCATTACCGACAAGGAAGCGCTGCAGTCCTTTCACGACCTGTGTCGCATGGAGGGCATTATCCCGGCGCTGGAATCGAGCCATGCGCTGGCGTATGCGTGCAAGCTGGCGCCGACGCTGCCGAAGGACAAGATCCTGCTGGTGAACCTGTCCGGCCGCGGCGACAAGGATATGCATACCGTCGCCGAATTCTCCGGCATCCAACTCTAACGGCACTGGCACACGCATGACCGAGCGCGCCATCGACGGCATCTTCAACGAGGACTGCATTACCGGGGTCGAGCATCTGGCCGACGGCAGTGTGGACCTCGTCATCGCAGATCCGCCGTACGGGCTGGGCAAGGATTACGGCAACGACTCCGACAAGCTGTCGGGCGATGCCTACCTTGCCTGGTCCGAACGCTGGATCGATGCGGTGCGGCCGAAGCTGGCGCGCAACGGATCGCTCTACCTGTTCTGCACGTGGCAATACGCGCCGGAACTGTTCGTCATGCTCAAGCGACGCCTCACGATGGTCAACGAGATCATCTGGGACCGCCGCGTGCCCAGCATGGGGGGCAGCACGCGCAAGTTCTCGTCGGTGCACGACAACATCGGCTTTTTTGCTGCTTCGCGCGATTACTACTTCGACGTCGATGCCGTGCGCATTCCGTACGACGCCGAGACGAAGAAAGCACGCAGCCGCAAGCGTTTTGAGGGCAAGAAGTGGCTGGAAGTCGGCTACAACCCGAAGGACGTGTGGAGCGTATCGCGCCTGCACCGGCAAGACCCGGAGCGCGCTGAGCATCCGACACAGAAGCCACTGGAACTGGTGGAACGCATGATCCTGGCAAGCTGCCCGCCGGGCGGCCTAGTGCTGGATCCGTTCCTGGGTAGCGGCACCACGGCTGCGGCCTGTGCGCGGCTTGGACGCCGCTTCGCCGGCTTCGAGATCAACGCTGATTATTGCCGCGTGGCGCGCGAGCGTGTGGCTGCCGTGCATGCCGCCGCCGAATTTGCCGCCCAACCGACTGAATCTCTGGCGCCCGACACCATCAAGGTCGCCTGACACACTGATCCCGCTATGTCCCGCATTGCTCAAACTTTTTCGCAGTTGTCCGCACAGGGTCGCAAGGGCCTGATTCCGTTCATCACGGCGGGCGATCCGTACCCTGAGATGACCGTCGACCTGATGCACGCGCTGGTCAAGGGCGGCTCCAACGTCATCGAACTGGGCGTACCGTTCTCAGACCCGATGGCCGACGGCCCCGTCATCCAGCGTGCGTCAGAGCGCGCATTGGCTAACAAAGTTGGCCTGCGCACGGTGCTGGAATACGTGCGCGCATTCCGCACCACAGATTCAACGACGCCCGTGGTGCTCATGGGCTACGCCAACCCGATCGAGCGCATGGGCGTGGAGGCCTTTGCGAAGGCTGCATCCGAAGCCGGCGTGGACGGCGTGCTCGTGGTCGACTATCCGCCCGAAGAGTGCGAGGCCTTTGCCAAGACCATGCGCGCCGCCGGCATTGATCCGATCTTCCTGCTGGCGCCCACATCTACCGAGGCGCGCATCGCGCAGATTGCCCGCGTGGCGAGTGGCTACATCTACTACGTGTCGCTCAAGGGTGTGACCGGCGCGGCCACAATCGACCTCGACGCTGTGGCCGCGCGCATCCCGCAAATCCGCCAGCACGCGCGGCTGCCGGTGGGTGTCGGTTTCGGCATCCGTGATGCGGCAACAGCACGTGCGATTAGCGGCGTGGCCGATGCGGTGGTCATCGGATCCCGCATTGTGCAATTGCTTGAAGAAGCACCTCGCGAACAAGCGGTACAATACTTGACTGATTTCATCGCGGAGATTCGCCAGGCGCTCGACGCCTGATCTCGGCGACATTGCATTCAAGGAGCACGCATGAGCTGGCTGGACAAACTGCTTCCGCCCAAGATCCAACAGACCGATCCGTCGCAACGCAAGGGCATTCCGGAAGGCCTCTGGGTCAAATGCCCGGCCTGCGAGTCGGTGCTGTACCGTACCGACGTCGAAGCCAACCTGCACGTCTGCCCGAAGTGCGACCACCATATGCGCATTGGCGCGCGTGCCCGTCTGGACGCGCTGCTGGACGCCGAAGGCCGCTATGAGCTGGGCCAGGAGATCCTCCCGGTCGACGCGCTCAAGTTCAAGGACAGCAAAAAGTACCCCGACCGCATCAAGGCGGCCATGGATAACACCGGCGAGACCGATGCCATGGTCGTGATGGGCGGCGCCATCCATGCGCTGCCGGTGGTGGTGGCGTGCTTCGAGTTCGAGTTCATGACGGGCTCGATGGGCTCGGTGGTGGGCGAGCGTTTCGCGCGTGGCGCGCAGATGGCGCTGGAACAGAAGGTGCCGTTCATCTGCGTGACGGCGTCGGGCGGCGCGCGCATGCAGGAAAGCCTGCTGTCGCTCATGCAAATGGCCAAGACTACTGCGATGGTCCAGAAGCTGGCGCAAGCCAAGCTGCCGTTCATCAGCGTGCTGACCGATCCCACCACGGGCGGTGTGTCAGCCAGCTTCGCATTCATGGGCGACGTGGTGATCGCCGAGCCCAAGGCAATGATCGGCTTTGCCGGCCCGCGCGTGATCGAGCAGACCGTGCGCGAGAAACTGCCGGAAGGCTTCCAGCGCGCTGAGTTCCTGCTGACAAAGGGTGCCATCGACATGATTGTCGATCGTCGCAACATGCGCCGCGAGATCGCCGAGCTCCTGGCGCTCCTGCAGAAGCAACCGGCCGACGCACTGGCCTGATGCAGCACATCTGTTGAACCGAAGCGCGGGCGTGAGTCCGCGCTTCTTGTTTTTGCGCGGCCCATTTCCTGAAGCCGCGCCACCTATTTCGCATGCCTACATTCGACACGCTGCCCGACTGGCTCGCCCACCTGGAAACCGCACACCCGGTTGGCATCGACATGGGCTTGGCCCGCATCAGTCGCGTGCGCGATGCGCTCGGGCTGGAATTCAAGTCAGTCGTCTTCACGGTGGGCGGCACCAATGGCAAGGGCTCGACCTGCGCGATGCTGGAGGCGATCCTGCTGGCGGCCGGCTACAAGGTGGGTTGCCATACTTCGCCGCACCTGATCGACTTTAACGAGCGTGCTCGCGTGAATGGCGAGATCGCCACAGACGCGATGTTGCTGCCGCACTTCGAAGCGGTGGAACGTGCACGCTGCAGCTTTCCCGAGCCCGTCAGCCTGACCTATTTCGAATTCACCACACTGGCGATCATGCATCTGTTCGCCAATGCGGGTCTTGATGCGGTGATCCTGGAAGTCGGCCTGGGCGGCCGGTTGGATGCGGTCAACATTGTCGATACCGATTGCGCCATCATCACCAGCGTCGATCTCGATCACATGGCCTACCTGGGCGATACCCGCGAGGCGATCGGTTTTGAGAAAGCCGGCATCTTCCGCGCAGGCAAGCCGGCGATCTGCTCTGACCCAGTGCCGCCGATTTCCCTGGTCAAGCACGCTGAGGCCATTGGCGCAGATCTTTGGCTGATCGGCCGTGATTTCAACTTCCAGGGTGACAAGCAGCAGTGGGGCTTCAGCGGGCGCGGGCGCCGTTGGCCGAGCCTGGGCTATCCGGCCTTGCGCGGGGCAAACCAGTTGCTGAACGCTTCGGCGGCGCTGGCTGCGCTAGAATCGGTGCGCGACCGGTTGCCGATCTCTGCGCAGGACGTGCGTCTGGGGTTGTCGCAGGTGGTGCTGCCGGGGCGCTTCCAGGTTCTGCCGGGGCGTCCGTCCGTCATCCTGGACGTCGCACACAACCCGCACGCGTCGGCCGCGCTGGGCCAGAACCTCGAAAACATGGGCTTCTACCGTTACACCTACGCGGTGTTCGGTGCGATGCAGGACAAAGATATCGCCGGTGTGCTCGCGCACATGCTCGACAAGGTCGACCACTGGTGCCTGACCGACTTGCCGACGCCGCGCGCCGCGAGTGCGGCAAGCTTGGCGCAGGCGCTGACCGACGCCGGTTTCCGCGCAGGCAAGGAATCGAGCGTGAGCACATTCAGCGATCCTGCCACAGCCTATCGCAACGCCATGGAGCGGGCCACCGAGGATGATAGAATCGTGGTCTTCGGATCGTTCTACACCGTTGCCGGCGTGCTGGCGGAACGCAAGAGTCGCGCGCACTAAAACCGGGGCCCTCATGGGACTGTTTTCCATTTTCTCCTCCCGCAAGAACGCTGAAGGCGAACGCACTCGCGGCGCAGCCGCCGGCAGCGCTGCCGATGTGGCTCGCGATGCGGTGCGTGGTTCGCGCGCATCGTCGAATGCTCGCAGCCGCGCCTCCCGTCGCACCGACGATGACGACGACGGTCTTGATCCCGAACTTCCGCAAAAGCAACGCGCTCGCCGTCGGCTGATCGGTGCCTTGGTGCTGGTGGGCGCCGCCGTGATCGTGTTGCCCCTCGTGTTTGATGCCAAGCCGCGCCCCGTGACCGATGCCGTGGCCGTGCAGATCCAGGATCAGCCGGTCGATCGTGGTGCCAAGGCCTCGGCCGATGAGCCGAAGGTCGCCAGCCGGCGTTCCGCGTCCCGTCCTGCAACCTCGTCGGCGGATCAGGTGCAGGCGCTTGACCAGGGCGAAGAGGTTGTCGCAAGCAACGACGCGCTGCCAGCGGCTCAGAACCCGCAGCCTGCAGCCAAGCCCGCGACACCGCCCAAGCCTGTCGCCAATCTGGCGCCACCTGCTGAATCCAAGCCCGCAACGAAACCCGCCCAACCGGCCGCCCAGCCCGTACAGCAAGCGGCTGCACCGAGCACCGATGCCAGCGGCGGCAAGTTCATTCTCCTGATCGGCGCGTTCGCTTCCGAGGACCGCGCCCGAAATTGGCTGGGCAAGCTCAAGGGCGAGAAGATCCCCGGTTACATCGAACACAAGAAGGTGCCTGAGAAGGGCGATCTGGCCTTGCTGCGAGCGGGTCCGTTCAACGATCGTGCATCCGCCGAAGCGGCGCAGAAGCGTGCCGAGCAGATTGGCCTGACGCCGAAACTCGTGCAGCAATGACAATGCGGCCGAACGTGTACGCAGCGCGCTCGCCAGATTTGCTGATTCGTCACGCCGCATTCCGCCTCAGTCCATCCAAGCCGCTGCCAGATGCAACCGACTTTCTTTGACTACGGCGTGCTGTTCATCATCGTCACGTCGGCGCTGATTGGGTTGTTTCGGGGGCTGATCCGCGAAGTGCTGGCGTTGCTCGGGTGGTTGTTTGCCGCATGGGTGGCGTACACGTTTTCAGGCGTGGCGGCGGGCTGGATGCCGGAATCGCTGCCCGGTGGGCCGGTCGCACGCACCATTCTCGGTTTCGTCCTACTGTTTATCGTGACGGTGATTGCAACTTCGCTGGTGGGTGCGCTGCTTTCGGCAGCGCTGGCGAGCGCGGGGCTCAAACCGGCTGATCGCGGTCTGGGTATGGTGTTCGGGCTGGCGCGCGGTGGCGTGATCATCCTCGTGTTGATAACGGTGGCCGGCTTTACCAGCCTGCCTGAGCAGCCGTTCTGGCGCGATGCGATTACGCGGCCCTATGCGGAGCAGGCAGCGCAAGCGGCCAAGCCACTGTTGCCCCCGGATGTCGCGAAGTATGTTCACTATTGATCTGGGGCGTCTGGCCACAAGCTAGGCAATCCGGGAAGCTTTTTCGGCGCCCGCAACGGGTGTGGGCGCCACCAAATACGTTCTCGCTGGAGTTCGACATGTGCGGTATCGTTGGGGTGGTCTCAGCCACGCCCGTCAATCAGCTGATCTACGACAGTCTGTTGCTCCTGCAACACCGGGGGCAAGACGCGGCGGGCATTGCCACCGCGTCAGGCAGCACTTTCCACATGCACAAGGCCAATGGCATGGTGCGTGACGTGTTCCGCACGCGCAACATGCGCGGCCTGCCGGGCACGAGCGGCATCGGTCAAGTGCGCTACCCGACGGCAGGTTCCTCCAGCGAGGAAGAGGCCCAACCGTTCTATGTCAACGCGCCGTTCGGCATCGTGCTGGCACACAACGGCAACCTGACGAACTCCGATCAGTTGCGCGATGAGATGTTCCGGCGTGATCGCCGCCACATCAACACGCAGTCCGACTCCGAAGTGCTGCTGAATGTGCTGGCCGACGAGCTGCAACGCGCCAGCAACGACATCCCCCTTAATCGCGATTCCATCTTCACGGCGGTGGAAGGCCTGCACCGCCGCGTGCGCGGTTCGTATGCCATCGCTGCCGAGATTTCCGGCTACGGCGTGCTGGCGGTGCGTGACCCGTTCGGCATCCGTCCGCTCGCGCTGGGCAGCCAGGAGACGCCGGAGGGCGGCATCGAATACATGGTGGCGTCGGAATCCGTGGCGCTGGAAGGCATCGGCTTCAAGTTCGAGCGCGATGTGGCCCCCGGCGAAGCCATCTTCATCGACCTCGAGGGTAAGCTGCACACCAAGCAGTGCGCCGCGAACCCGGTGCTTTCGCCGTGCATTTTTGAATACGTGTACCTCGCCCGTCCGGATTCGCGCATGGACGGTGTGTCGGTGTACGACGCGCGCCTGCGCATGGGCGATTACCTGGCCGAGAAGATCAAGCGCGAGGTGACCGACAAGATCGACGTGGTGATGCCGATCCCGGATTCGTCGCGTCCGGCTGCAATGCAAGTGGCCAACCACCTGGGCGTGCCGTATCGCGAAGGTTTCTTCAAGAACCGCTACGTGGGCCGCACCTTCATCATGCCGGGGCAGGCGGTGCGCAAGAAGTCCGTGCGCCAGAAGCTCAACGCCATGGCGATCGAGTTCAAGGACAAGAACGTGCTGATCGTCGACGACTCCATCGTGCGGGGCACGACGTCGTCGGAGATCGTGCAGATGGCGCGCGATGCCGGCGCCAAGAGGGTGATCTTCGCTTCTGCCGCGCCGCCGGTGAAGTTCCCGAACGTGTACGGTATCGACATGCCGACGCGCGGCGAACTGGTGGCTTATGGCCGCACGCACGAAGAGATTGCCAAGATCATCGGCGCAGACCAGCTTGTGTACCAGGACGTGGAAGACATGAAGCGCGCCGTGCGCGACGTCAATCCGGCGCTGAAGGATTTCGATGCGTCATGCTTTGACGGCAAGTACGTGACCGGCGATATTGACGAGGCGTACCTCGATCGCCTGGAGGCCGCGCGCAACAGCTCGGCCAAAGCTGACCGTGAGAATGCGCAGAACGATGATCCGCGTACGCAATTGCATCTGCAGCGCTCCGCCGTGAACGAGTGAGTCTCGAACGCAGCAAAGAAAAGCCCGTCATCGCGACGGGCTTTTTTGTTGGCTGTTCGGGCCGCTCCTTACTTGAGCATGCGACGACGCAGCAGCCACAGGCACAGCAGCAACGCGCCAACGGCGTACAGCAGCAGCACGCCGAGGTGCAGCAGGATGTTGTCGGGCGTGCGACCCAGCATGAGCGGGCGGATCAGATCCACCGCATGTGGCAATGGCAGGACGCTCGTCGCCGCGCGCACGGGCGCCGGCAGTTGCGACAGTGGGAAGAACACGCCCGAGAGCAGCATCATCGGCGTGATCACCAGCGTCTGGTAGAACATGAAGAAGTCGTAGTTGGGCGCAAGCGCCGTCATGTTCATCGCCAGGCAGGCAAAGGTGAAGCCGGTCAGCACGATGACGGGCAGGGCCAGCAGTGCCTGCGGCATCGACGCATATCCGAGCGCGCCTGCCACCAGCATGATCGCCAGGCCTGACAACACCGACTTGCTGGCGGCCCAGAACAGTTCACCGAGGACCACGTCGCCCAGGCTGAGCGGTGCGTACAGAATTGCTTCCCACGTACGTTGCACGTGCATGCGCGAGAACGCGGAGTACATCGCTTCGAAGCTCGCCGACATCATCGTGCTGGACGCCACCGTGCCGGCGGCCAGGAATGCAATGTACGACACGCCGTCGACGCGCCCGACCAGCAGGCCCAGGCCGAGCCCGAGGCCGAACAGGTAGATCATCGGGTCGGCCAGGTTGCCGGCCATCGACGGAATGGCCAGCTTGCGCCACACCATGAAGTTGCGCAGCCAGACGTACTGCCAGTTGCGAAAGTTCAGTGGCAGCAGCGGCTGCGGAAAAGCCTGGTTGTGCGTTGGAGTGAGTGCGGTTTCAGTGGACATGGGTGATTCCCTCAGTCGCGCATTTCGCGGCCGGTCAGGCGCAGGAACACATCTTCGAGATTGGCCGGGCGGTGCAGGTAGCGCAGCCCCGGCATGGTGTGCGTTTCTGCCTGCGTGCGCAGCGCGGCCACCAGCGGCTGGGGGTCGCGTGCGTAGCAGAAGAGCGTCTCGCCACTGGTTTCGACGCGATCCGCCAGCGGCGTGAGCAGCGTGCGCAGGGCGTTGAGGTCGTCGCCATAGACTTCAACCACATCGCAGCCGATTTCGCGCGCGATGAGTTCTTGTGGCTTGCCTTGCGCGATCTTCCGGCCGTTGTCGATCACGCAAAGCTCATCGCACAGGCGCTCGGCTTCTTCCATGAAATGCGTGGTCAGCAAGATGGTCTTGCCCGCTGCGAGCAATGAGCGCAGGCGCTCCCAGATCAGGTGTCGCGCTTGCGGGTCGAGCCCCGTGGTGGGCTCGTCCATGACGAGGATGTCAGGATCGTTGATCAGCGCGCGGGCTACCGTCAGCCGCCGCTTCATGCCGCCCGAGAGCGCGCGTACAGGCGCATCGGCTTTCTGTTCGAGCCGCGCGAACTCCAGCAGGGTAGGGATCCGCTCGCGGATGGTGGCGGACGACAGGCCAAAGTAGCGTCCAAAGATGCGCAGGTTTTCCGAGACGGAGAAATCAGGATCGAGATTGTCGAACTGCGGCACCACGCCCACGCGCATGCGTGCACGGTGCGCGGCTTCGGGGACGGGCTCGTCGCACAGTCTCAGGCTGCCTGCATCGGGCATCGTCATGCCGAGCAGCATGCGCAGCGTGGTGGTTTTGCCGGCGCCGTTGGGGCCGAGCAGGCCAAAGCACTGGCCGCGCCGAACGCTGAAGCTCAGGTTGTCGACGACAGTCTGGTCGCCGTAACGTTTGCGCAGGCCTTCGACGCTGAGGATCGGTGTGCTGCTCACGCCAAAACCTTCTTGCTCGTATCGCACATTGCCTCCGTTGCAAAACGCCGATTATGCGCCGGCATTGGCATATGCGTATGAGGGGAATGTGCCATGACATTGCGCCGCTCTCAGGCAACAAAAAGGGCCAGGCGACATGCCTGGCCCGAGCTTGCAGCGCGCGCATCGCTGCGCGCTCTGGCGGGGGTTACTTGGTGACGGCGTTACCGACCACGCCACCCAGTGCCGCACCACCCAGCGTGGCGCCCGGACCGCCCCAGATGGCCGCCCCGGCGACACCACCTGCGGCTGCGCCTAGCGCAGTATTGCGCTGCTTTGGCGTCATGTCCGCGCACCCGCTGACGGATGCCAATGCGGCCGCCAGAATCAAGGATACGAAGGCACGCATAACAAACTCCTTTTGTCGTCTGTGTACCTTCATTCAAGAGCATGCACGCCGCTATGTGCAGGGCAGGCTGCCTGAAACGCTTGTCAGCCGATTCCCACACCTTCAGCGCAGCTTCTGAGGGCAAAGTTCCCGCGAGTCATCAGGCCTTGGCAGGCTTCTGCTGACGCGCGTATTGGAATTCCGGCAGCGCCTTGATTGCGTCTTTGGTCGCGCCAGGCAGCACGATCCTGCCCTGGTCGTACTGGAACTGATTCACAGGAATGGCAACGTCATGACGGCCCACGCCCACGAAGCCGCCTGCACCGACGATGGCGAACGAAACGGCGTTCTCCGGCGTCACGATCAAGTCCTGCACATTGCCGACCTTCTCCTTGGCCTCGTTGTAGACCGGCCTGCCGAGCACCTGCTTCTTCACGCTCACGCCCTTGATGACGGCATCGAGTTCGGTAACGGTTACCCCCAGCGCAGCGTGGCCAGCGACTTGCGCGAAAGCCTGCGGTGTGGCGGCAATGGAAGCGGTGGCGATCAGGGCAGCGGCGAGACGTTTCATCGTGACTCCGTGGTTTGGTGAGGGATGCGTTCGACTCTAACGCGCACATGGCTGGCACCGCAGGCGAAGGCGTCCGAAACACCTGTAGGACAAACGCGTGAGGTCAAGGAAATCGGTGGCGCGCGCAGCTACACTGAAACGCCCGGCACATGCTGGACGTATTTTCCGATCTCACGAGGGAGTAACCGACATGATGACTCTGGAGCAACTCGGCGTTCTGCAACGATCGCAGCTCGAAACCTGGATGGCCGTCACGGAAGAGGCCGTGAACGGCGTCAATCGCTTGATCGGGCTCAATCTGCAGGCCATCAAGACCGGTCTCGGCGAGACGGAACACTGCCTGCACGACGCCGCTGGCGCGCAGGACGCCGGCGAATGGTGGAACGCACAAGCGCGCTACCTTCAACCGGCCGGCGAACGCGTTTCCGGCTATACGCGCAACTTTGTTGAGATCGGCGTCGAGACGCAAAACGGAATCGCCCGCGCTTTGCAGCAACACGGTGACGAAGTGCGCCGCCAATGGGGCTTCGTCGCGGAAAATTTTGTGGACGCCGCGCCTCCTGGCGCCGAGGCGGCCGTGAATTTCTTCAAAGCATCGGTCGGCTTGGAAGTGGCCGCCGCAGAGGCGGCGGAAGACGCCGGTGCGAGCCGAATCCTGGGCCCAAGTGACGTAGCCGCCAAGGACGGCACTGCACACTGAGCCTCCTCTGTACGGGTGAGAAGCGTCGGCGTGGGCCGACAGTCATTTCGGTACAGTCCTACAAAACGGCGCGGGCGGAGGTCGATACTCCGCCCGTGCGCGCATCTCTACACTTCCTACATGCCTATCAACATGTGGGAGGTTGTCATGCCCTATCTCGTTGCGTGGCTCTTGGGTGTTCCCGCGCTTGTGTTGCTGGTGATCTGGCTCTTCGTGCATTGACACGGAGCTGGGCCTATCCAATACGAACCGGAGGACACATGACTTTCCGAGACGACTGCAAAATCGAGGTATCTGCCTATGAACTCTCGCCGCAAGCGTGGCGCGCCGAAGTAAGCATCCTGCGCGTCAGCAACGGTGAGACCCTCTTAGCCCGTACAACCGTGCGCGAATCGGCGAATACGTATCCGAGCGCCGCCAGCGCGCTCGAGGCTGCGCGAGCGTATGCCGAAGCGATGATCGCCTCCGGCGAGTTTGACTGTAGTCCCGCGCTGGGCTGACGGGGCGAGCCGTATGTGCGATGTGGCGTTACGTTCTGTTACTAATTCGCCAGCGCCGTATCACCTGTGTCAGCGGCCCTGAATACAATACAGATACCGTATTCCGCGCCGGCTACGGACTCGCTCGGCGCTCTAGCTGCAGGTGATGAAGATGATTCGACGCAATGTGCTGTGGATTGCAGGTGCGGCCGCGCTGGCAATGCTGGCCATGCCGCAGATGGCGTCGGCGCACGTGAGCGTCGGCATCGGGTTTGGCGTGCCGGTGGCGCCTGTGTATGTGGCCCCTGCGCCGGTCTATTATCCGCCGCCGCCTCCGGTCTACTACGCGCCACCGCCGCCTCCGGCGTATTACGCCCCGGCGCCTGTGTATTACGGTCCGCCGGTTTACGGCCCGGCACCTGTTGTGGTGGGCGCTGGCTGGTACCGTTGGGGCCCGCGTTATCGCTGGTACGACGGCCGTCACTGGGGCCACTGGCGTTAAGCGGCGCACTCGCCAAGAGAAAGGCTCCTTCGGGAGCTTTTTTCTTGGGCGGCACGTGCCACCATGGCACGGTATCTGCGTCGATCCGAATGACGGGTAAGCGCGTTTCCAGCCCCGTGAAAAGGCGGCGCCGTGCAGAACTGGCAGCTCGCTTACTGGGTCGAAATGACGTCCGCGTGAAAGACGCGGACGCGTGTGTCACAGCGGCGCACGTCATGTTTGCAGTGTCTTGACCGAAGGAGTCCTCATGCAAGTCACCACGCAACGTTTTGCAACGCGCACCTTGGTTGCAGCCGCAAGCGGCTTGGCCTTGGCGCTAGGCGCGGCGGTCGCGCACGCCGGCTCGATCGATCCGTATCAGGCCACCCACAAGGTGAGCAGCGCCGATCCTTATACCGATGGGGCAAAGGTCAGCCGTGCTGATCCCTACACCGATGGCGCAAAAATGGGCCGCACCGACCCCTATACCGATGGGGCGAAGATGGGGCGCGTCGATCCGTACACCGATGGCGCCTGCAGCGGCCGTCAGCCATAAACTGAGAGCGGCAGGGTTGCTGCCGCATCGCAACATCAAGCCCGGGCGATACCCGGGCTTTTTCTTTGTGCATCTTTCTGACGCATGCCGCGTGTTAACGTTGGCTCGCAAGAGACTCGGGAAACGCTGGCATACGGCGCAGGCGGAACGATACTCAACGATACTGAAGCGCAGGAATGTATCGGCTCTTTTGCGTCATTGGTGCAGGATCATGCTGCGAAAGCGATCGATGCCGATGGCATACTTTTGCCTGATACGAGCTTTACGCAGCCTTTGCGCCTTTGCATTACAAACCACCAAGGAGAACGTCATGAAAACGAAACCGTGCCTGTGCCAGGACGATGTCACCAAGATCCTGGACGCTGCCGAGAAAGAAGCGCGCGCGCACCAATGGAACGTGACGATCGCCGTGGTGGACGATGGCGGCCATCTGATGGGCCTGCGCCGCATGGACGGCTGCGCCACCATCTCGGCGTACATCGCTCCGGAAAAGGCGCGTACTGCAGCACTGGGCCGTCGCGAGTCGAAGATCTACGAAGACATCATCAACAACGGTCGCATCTCGTTCCTGTCGGCGCCACATCTGCAGGGCATGCTCGAAGGCGGTGTGCCGGTGATGGTGGAGGGCGTGTGTGCCGGTGCGGTGGGTGTGTCGGGCGTGAAGTCCACGGAAGATGTGGTGATCGCCAAGGCGGGCATTGCGGCTGTGAACGTGATCTGCTGATACGCAATCACGCTAGACGAATCAGCAAAGGGAAGGGCGCGGCAATGGTCGCGCCTTTTTCTTTGGGCGCGCGATGCAGGAAAAGAACGGCGTGGCTGGCGGTCGTCTGGCCATGCGAAACGGCAATGCGAAATGACGACGGCTGGCTAGGGCCGAATGTCTCCTGAGAGAGACGTCCCCACAAAAGCCGGTGCGTGTTGCGGTGTTACTTGGTCAGAATCAGCTTGCCGAAGCGCGTCACGCGCAGCGTGTAGATCGCGCCGTTGTGGCGGATGGCCACGGCGTTCTGACCGGCAAAGAGTTGTTCGGAAGTCATCACCCGCGTGTCGCCGATGGTGGCGGGAATATCCCGAACGGCTTCGGATGCTGTTGATGCGGCGGATGTTTCGGGCGCGGCATCCAGATCAGCGGGGCGCTTGCGGGCCACGATGACGTGACGACGGCGGGTCACGGTACGTCCTGCATCTTGATGTTCGGCAACATTCATAGCGATGTCCTAGCGAGCGAGAAACGAGGCTGAAGCGTTGGCTGGCAAAGTATTTCCAGCGGATTCCAGATAGATTAAATGAGAAGCGTTATCATTACAAGAGCGGTCTGGCGATGTGCTGATCTGTGCCCGAAAAACAAAAAACCGGGCGCGTGGCCCGGTTGCGTCTAGGTTCGGAAGCGACGAACCCTCGTGTGAAGGCGGGTCCGTTGGCCACCGTGATGCGTGGCGCCTTAGTGCTGCGGCTCCGTCACGAAGCCAATGCGCGAAAGGCCGCCGCGCTGGATGGAGGCCATCACCTGCGCCACGCGCTCGTAGCGCACGTTGCGGTCAGCGCGCAGGTGCATTTCCGGCTGTGGTTGCTGCTGCGCAGCCTGCGCGATGTCCGCTTGCAGCGTCGCCTCGTCAACGGGCTGGTTGTTCCAGAACACTTGGCCGTCTGCGTTGATTTCGACGTTCACGCTTTGTGGCTTGGCGTCGTCGGGTTTGTTGGATGCGCGCGGCAGGTCGATCTTCACCGCGTGGTTGATCACCGGAATGGTGATGATGAAGATGATCAGCAGCACCAGCATGACGTCGACCAGCGGCGTCATGTTGATCTCGCTCATCACCTCGTCGTCGCTGTCGAAAGATCCGAAAGACATGGTCTCTCCTTACTGCTGCTTGACCGCCGCCAGACGCACGCCGGCTTCATCGCGCGAAGCGCCCGGGCGCAGGCGCGCGCCGGTCACGAAGTAGGCATGCAGGTCGTGCGCAAAGCGGTTGAGCTTGGCGATGATGGCTTTGTTGCCGCGCGTGAGCGCGTTGTAGCCGAGCACCGCCGGAATGGCGACGGCCAGACCGAAGGCGGTCATGATGAGCGATTCACCCACCGGGCCGGCCACCTTGTCGATGGTCGGCACGCCCACGGCGCCGATGCCGAGCAGGGCGTGATAAATGCCCCACACCGTGCCGAACAGGCCGACGAACGGTGCAGTGGAGCCGACCGATGCCAGCACGGCCAAGCCCGATTGCATCTGGCCCACCGACTCGTCGATGGCGCTCTTGAGCGAGCGCGTGATCCAGTCGGAGATGTCCATCACATCGTGCAGCTGCGGCTGGCTGGCGCGATGGTGCTGTGCGGCCTCGCGGCCGGTTTGCGCCAACATGTGGAACGGGTTGTCCTTGGCTGAGCCCAGCGTCTGCATGGCGTGATCGAAATCATCCGAGTGCCAGAAACGCTTTTCAGCGCCTTGCGCCATCGACTTCAGACGCACGATGTCCCACGCCTTGGTAAAGATGACGATCCACGAGGCGAGCGACATGATGAGCAGCAGAATCGCCGTGGCGCGGGTGACGATATCGCCTTGTGTCCAGAGGTGGGAAAGACCGAGTTCCTGCATGATGAATGTCCTGAATTGAGCGAGAGGCTAAGCGAGAAGCGGAATCGAATTAGTTATCGAGCTTGAAGACGAACGGCTTGCTGGCCACCACGGGCACGGCGTGGCCGTTCTGCTTGTAAGGGCTGCACTTGATGGCACGCGCGGCATCGGTGGCGGCGCGGTCCAGGCGCGGCGAGCCGGAGGACGAGGTGACCGTCACGTTGGTGACTTCCCCCGCCGTGCCAATGGAAATCTTGACCATGGCGCGGCCTTCTTCGCCCATCTTCTGCGACATGCTGGGATAGACGAGCGGCGGATCGCTGCATTGGATGTCGTTGATACCGACGCTGATCGGGCCGGACGAAACCGGTGCCGGTGCGGGCGCGGGTTCTGGGGCCGGTGCCGGCGGCGTGGGCGGAGCGGCGGGCACCACGGGGGCGTTGTCCGACGGCGGCAGCGTGGGTGTCGGCATCGGCGTGGGCTTGGGTTGCGCGACCGGCTTGACGATGTTGACGGGCTTGGGCGCCTCTTGCTTGACCGGCTGCTGCTTGGGCGGCTCCGGCTGCTTGATCGGCTCAGGCGCGGCCGGAATGATGTGCGCCTGGATTTCCAGCGGTTCTTCGACAGGCGGGCGCGGGGCGATCAGGCCGAGCTGGATCAGCATCAGCACGCCTGCGTGCAGCAACAGCACGACCACCAGAATCTTCAGAGTACGAGGGTGAATCATCAACGACCGGGAATCGAAAGCAGAAAAAGGAATGCAATGCGATGGTGGTGGGATGAACAGCGAAAGCGGCGCAGCGTCAGCGCTTGCCGAAAACGATCAATGAAACCCCAATGCTGATGAGCAGACTCAGGAGCAATTCCATGGCGCCTAGCGTTGAAGCCAGCGGGGTCGCCGCCAGCGTGACAGGTATTGTAGGCCCGCAACTGCAACAGTGTTGCGACAACCGAGCACAGTTTGCGTTCAGCCTATTGTGTCGACAGGCAAAGTATAAACGATAATGATTCCTATTTGCGCGCAAATTCCCTCTCTTTCGTGGGGTGAGGCTCACGTCCAGACGGCTGATGGCGAGAAACTGCCTGTGCAGGCGGTGGGCCATTCAAGACGCCTCGGGCTCGCAACTTGCAAACACACGGGTCCACCCGGGGTACGCTGTGTGCGCAAACGCGCTAGGATGAAAATCATTCAAACACGGGGACCGGCCGGCCAACCGTGAAACGGGGAAGAAGGGGGCGACCATGGATGAAGCCAACCTCAACATGGACGACGCTGACGACGATGGCACGTTCGTCCCCACGGGCGGCAGGCAGCCGCAGGCGCTGCTGTTGTCGTCGCTGGATTCCATGTGCGCGCAATTTGCGCTGCGCACGGTCTGTGCGATGGGACTGCGCTTCAACCTGCGCACCAATATCAACGACATTCTCACCGTTTGCGCGCCGGAGCTGATCTGGCCCGTCACGGTCATCCAGCGGCTGCAGCGCTTTCTGTCTGCACGCTGCGCCGACATGCCGGGCTGGCGCGCGGTCGGCAAGCTCGACCTGCCCACCTTCATGGACCGCCACGGCCAGTGGAGCAGCGCCTTCGATGAAGGCTCGCTCTTCTATTACCTGGACGAGTACGTCAAGCATCACGCCAAGGACATGTTCACCGTGTTCGGTGCGTCGTGCGATGCGCTGGGTGAGCGGCTCTCCAGTGAACGTGTCTTGCTCGTCGGCAACATAGACATGCTGGCCCGCGTGCTCGGCCTGCCGCCACATGAGCGCGCGCTGCTGTTGTTTGCCTCTCTGGTGAAATACAAGCGCGACCTGCGCGCCGTGATGGTCGACTGCAAGGTCGCGCACAGCCAGGAAGCGTTCCAGCTGCTCGCCAGCCTGGCGGGGGCGAGCACGTCCGAAGTTGCTGCGTCATTGCGGCCCGGTTCGCGGCTGGAGACGCTGGGTCTGATTGAGCCGCCCCTGCCCGAGAACAGCGTTACCGACCTGGGCGATCTGATGCGCATCTCTGACCGCCTGCTGCACGTGCTGCTGGGTGACTACGCCAGCGAGGCGGACATGATGGCCGTCTTCACGCGGCCTGCGCCGCCGACTACGCTGTCGCAGTCCGATTACCCGCATGTGGAAACCGATGCGCGCTACCTGACCGCGCTCTTGGAGAACGCGTCGCTGCAGCGCGCCTCGGGCGTCAACATCCTGCTATACGGCGCGCCTGGTACCGGCAAGACGGAACTGGCCCGCGTGCTGGCGCGCGATGCCGGTTGCGAACTGTACGAAGTGGATTGCCTCGACAAGGACGGCAACAGCCTCACGGGCAAAGACCGCTACCGCTCGCTGCAGGTGTCGCAGGCGTTCCTGCGCGGGCGGCCCGGCGCTGTACTGCTGTTCGACGAGGTGGAAGACGTATTCCCCGGCCCGACGCGTGAGCTGATGAGCCTCTTCGGCCACGAAGAGCCGCGTGGCTCCGTCAACGGCAAGGCGTGGGTGAACCAGACGCTGGAGCAGAACCCCGTGCCGGTGATCTGGGTGTCGAATTCCATCCGCCAGATCGACCCTGCGTACCTGCGCCGCTTCCAGTTCCACCTTGAGCTGAAGGTGCCACCGCCGACAGTACGCGAGAGCATCATCCGCAAGCACCTGGAGGGGCTGGAGGTGTCGGACGCGTTCATGGCCAAGCTGGCGGCGCGCAAGACGCTTACGCCTGCGCAGATCGATTCCGCCGCACGCTTTGCACGCCTGACGCAGCCGGCAATGGAAGAGCCCGCCGAATCACTGATCGAGCGTCAGCTTGACCACGCCGATCAGGCGATGGGCTTGCGGCCGGACGTGCAGGCGCATCGCGTCGTGACCGAATACAAGCTGGACTATCTGAACCTGGAGACACGGTTTTCTGTCGAGCGCATCATCGAAGCGCTGCGCGCGCGGCGACGCGGCACCCTGTGCTTCTATGGGCCGCCGGGCACGGGCAAGACGGTGCTGGCCGAACACATCGCGGCGCAGCTCGATATGCCGTTGATGATTCGCCGTGCGTCGGACTTGATGAGCAAGTACGTTGGCGAAACCGAGCAGCAGATCGCGGCGATGTTTTCGCGAGCCGAAGAGGAGCGCGCACTGCTTCTGCTCGACGAGGCGGACAGTTTCATGCAGAGCCGCCAGGGCGCGGTGCGCAATTACGAAGTGTCAGAAGTCAACGAGATGCTGCAGGGCATGGAGCGCTTTGACGGCATCTTTGTCTGTACGACCAACTTGTTTGATCGGATTGACGAGGCGGCGCTGCGGCGGTTTGCGTTCAAGATCCGCTTCAAGCCACTGGTGCGTGCGCAGCGCGAGCAGATGTTCATTGCTGAGGCGCTGGGCGGCAAGCCCGAGGCGCTCAAGCCTGTGTGGCGCGAGATGTTGGCGTCGCTCGATATGCTCACGCCGGGCGACTTTGCGGTGGTCAAGCAGCAGTCTTTGCTGTTGGGCGAGACGCTTGACCCTGAGTCCTTCCTCGCACAACTGCGGCAGGAGCATTCGATCAAGCCGGAACTGCGCGAGCGGCGTTCCATCGGATTCACACCGCGTTGACGCTTAATGCACATCAAGCGCATGCAGGCGCATCTCCGCTAACGTGGTCGGCTGGATAGATCTTCAGCCGCTCCGATGCCGACCGCCCCCACGCTGTTCTACGAACGCATGCCGCCCGCCGGCGTGGTGTTCGGCTGCCTGCTGCCAGTGCCGTGGGTCGGCGCGGCGGCCGGTCTCCTGCTGGCGCTGGGGCCGTCAGGGGGTTTGCCTGACCGATTTGCTTCGCTGTCGCTCGCGCTGGTTCATGCCTTGGCCGTGGGAATGCTCTTGCCGGCGATGCTCGGTGCGCTGTTTCAATTGCTTCCCGTGGTGGCCGGCGTGCCTGTGCGTGGCGCGAGATGGGTGTCGCCGTGGGTGGCCTTGTCGTGCGTAGCAACGGCATCTGCACTGGCAACGGGTTTCCTGGGCGCTGGACATCGCGCGTTCGTGCTGGCTGCATGGTTGGGGGCGCCGCTGCTGGCGGTGCCCGCCGCGTTGATCATCCTGGCTGGCATGCAGGTGGTGCAGACGCGCGCTACGCACGCCACGGTGCGAACACTGCGCCGCATCGGCTGGGCCCTGTTGGCAACGCTGGCGAGCGGTGCGACGCTTGCCACGGCATTGGCTAGCGGACGGTTCGCGCCATCGCCCGTGCTGTTGAACCTGCACGTCGGTTGGGGCCTCGGGGGCTGGCTGGCAACGTTGGTCGCGGGCGTGGCGTCAACGGTGTTGCCGATGTTCTGGCAGACGCGGCGCTTGCCGGAACCTTGGCATCGGCTGATGCCGTGGTGGCTGTGGGCGCCTCTGATCGTTGGCACTCTGTGGGGCGTCGGGAGTGGCGCGGTGCTTTGGCAGACGTGGGGGTGGCTCGCCCTGGCAGCGCTGGCGATGGTGGGCGTGCATGCTGTGCGTAGCGCGCGTCGTCGGCACGATCCGGGCTGGCGGCTGTGGCTGGTTGCTGCCGTCGCCTGGCTGGTGGTTGCCGTGCTGGGGTTGACCGCGTCCTGGCTGCCGGCAGACTGGCCCATCGCGTGGGAGATGGGCGTGCTGGCCCTCGTGGGCGGAGGCGTGCTGCCTGTCAATGCGATGCTCGGGAAGATCATCCCGTTCATGATCTGGATGCACCTGCGCAGGCGGGTGCCGCGGCATGTGCGGCTGCCGGCCATGCAAACGTTGATCGGCGAGCGGCAACAGCATTGGCATGCTCGTCTGCTACTGCTCGTATTGCTGGCGTTGTTGCTGGTGCCGTTGCAGCCTGAACGCATGGCGGTGATCGCCGGCGTGCTGTTCGCGCTGTCGCACGTGTGGCTGGGTGCGATGCTGTGCCGGGCGCTGCTGACGTTTCGCAGTGTCTCGCGAGCGTTTGCGCCCGGTTGACGGAACGCAAAACCACATTGGCGGACAAGTCGCAGACTGGCCGCCATGACACAGAACGCTTCCCCCATTGAACTGGTGGCGCCCGCAGGCAGCCTGGCCGCACTCAAGGCGGCCGTGGAGGCCGGGGCCGATACCGTCTACCTCGGCTTGAAGAACGCCACCAACGCGCGCAACTTCGCCGGCCTGAACTTTACCGAGAGCGACATCCGCACTGGCGTTGAATTTGCGCATCGGAAAGGGCGACAGGTGCTGTTTGCCATCAACACATTTCCGCAGCCCGGCCGCGCCATCGAGTGGCGCATGGCAATCGATGCTGCCTACATGCTGGGCGCTGATGCCGTCATCCTGGCCGACCCCGGCTTGATGGCCTATGCGCGCGACCGCTATCCGAACCTTCGGCTGCATCTATCCGTGCAGGGTTCTGCCACGCATGCCGGCGCCATCGAGCTGATGCGCGAGCAGTTCGGCATTCACCGCGCCGTGCTCCCGCGCGTGCTGACCTTGACCGAAGTCGAACGTGTGATTCAGCAGACGTCGGTGCAGATCGAGGTGTTCGGCTTCGGCAGCCTGTGCGTGATGGCCGAAGGGCGTTGCCTGTTGTCGTCGTATGCCACGGGCGATTCGCCCAACAACAAGGGCGTGTGTTCACCCGCGCATGCGGTGCGCTGGGTGGAACGCGATGGCAGCCTGGATGCCCGCCTGAACAACATCATGATCGACCAATACGCACCGGGTGAGCCGGCCGGGTATCCGACGCTGTGCAAGGGGCGCTTCCTCGTCGACGGCGAGATCGACCACGTGCTGGAAGAGCCCACGAGCCTCAATGCGCTCAGCTTGTTGCCCAGGCTGATCGCCATGGGCGTGTCGGCGATCAAGATCGAGGGGCGCCAGCGCAGTCCGGCGTACGTTGCGCAGGTGGTGGCCACATTGCGTGCCGCATTGGATGCTGCGCAGGCGGACCCGGCACGCTTTTCCGTCAAGCCCGACTGGCAGGCAGCGCTCGTGCGTCACGCAGAAGGCGCGCATGTCACGCAAGGCGCGTTTGATCGGCCCTGGAAATAGAAGGCACATCATGTCTTACGAAATTTCGCTTGGCCCGCTGCTGTACTACTGGCCGCGGCTACAGACGTTCGACTTCTACGCAGAAGTCGCCGCCAGCCCGGTCGACATCGTCTACGTGGGCGAGACGGTGTGCAGCCGCCGCCATGAATTGCGGGCGGACGACTGGCTCGATATCGCGGCCATGCTGCGCGAGGCCGGCAAGTCGGTGGTGCTATCGACGCGCACGCTCATCGAAACCAGCGCCGAGGCTCAGGCGTTGCGCAAGCAATGTCAGCAGGACGACTGGATGGTCGAAGCCGGCGAGCTTGGCGCTGTGCGGTTGCTGAACGGCCGGCCATTCGTTGCCGGGCCGCATTGCAACGCGTATCACGGCGCGACGCTGGCATGGCTGGCCGGGCTTGGTGCCGTGCGTGCGGTCATGCCGTTGGAGATGAGCCAGGCCACACTGGCCGATCTGATGCATGAGAAGCCTGCCGAGTTGGCGATCGAGGCGATGGTGTGGGGACGCTTGCCGCTGGCATTTTCTGCACGCTGCTTTACGGCGCGGCACTTTCGCCTCAACAAGGACGACTGCGGTTTCCGCTGTATCGAGCATCCCGATGGCCTGGCGGTGCGCACGCGCGAAGGGCAGGAGTTTCTCGCCATCAACGGTATCCAGACACAATCGGGGCAATGCCTCGACATTCTCGATCAGGCGCCCGCGCTGTCCGCGCTGGGCGTGAAGGTGCTGCGTGTCAGCCCACAATCGCAGGGCACGCTGGAGGCCGTGGCGGCGCTGGATGCGCTGCGCCTAGGCCTGCCTGCGCCGCAGGTGCAGCCTCCGGAGGGCATTGGGCGCTGCAATGGTTACTGGCACGGGCAGTCCGGCATTGAATGGTTGGAGGCGCCGCAATGACACGCTTGCGCCCACCCGAAGTATTCGTCCGCATGGCGCGCAGCCTACCGGTGCCGCTGACATCGTTGCCGTTTGTGCTGGGGCTCGATCTGGCCCGGCGCCTGTCTTGGCTCACGCCGCCTCCCGAATTGGAAGGGCGGCGCTTTGCCATCACCGTGGAAGACCTCGGCCTGCGCGCCTGCTTTTGCTGCCGTGGCGGAGCGTTCCACACGCTTTTAGCTTCAAGCCCCGAACCCGAATTGGAGCTGCGTGCCGGCGTGGGCGATTTCGTTGCGCTCATTCGTGGCACCGCCGACGCAGACACGCTGTTCTTCCAGCGCCGCCTCAAGATTGCGGGCGACACCGAGCTTGGGCTGATCGTCAAGAACTGGCTCGATGCGGCTGCACGCCCGGCGTGGCTTGCACGCTGGCAATCGCGATAGCGAGGGGCGCCATGTCATCACGTGCATTGCCGCTCGTCTATGCATGCTCGGGTTGTTCGAGTGTGGCGCAAGCGGCAAACCGCCTGGCCGTCGATCTGGACCGGGCAGGCAGGGCAGAGATGTCCTGCATCAGCGGTGTCGGCGGCGGGGTGCGCGCGCTCGTCAAGACAGCACGCAGCGGGCGGCCCATTCTCGCGCTCGACGGTTGCGCGCTGGCGTGCGTCAAGGCCTGCCTGGCAACGGCGGGCGTGGCGCCCGACATTCACCTCGTGCTCAACCAGTGCGGCGCCAAGAAGCGCTATCACGCCGATTGCAGTGACGATGAATTGAGCGCCGCCGCCGCGCTGGTGGACGACGCCGTCAACACGCTCCAGCATCGCTTGGACACCGCAGGCGATTGATTTGCGCCGACTGCCTGCTTTTATCCCGCGATGAGCTGGCGCTGCAACGCCGTGGTGTTCGGGATGACAACCTCGCGGCCTTCCACCCGGATCAGCCCGTCGCGAATCAATTGACGCAGCGTGCGGGAAAGCGTGGCCGGCGCCAGCCCCAGCTTGGACGCGACCAGACTCTTGCTGCATGGAAACCGCGTGCGGTCAAATTTGCGCGGCAGCGAGAGCAGATACCCGATCAGCCGTTCATTGGCGCTTTGCAGGTTCACGGTTTCGATGTCGCACATCAACGTGTGCAAGCGCGCGGACAGCCCCGCGAGCATCTGCCGCGCAAGGCGCGGATGCACGTGCAGTGCATCGTCGATGGCGCGCTTGTCGATCCAGACCAGCAGGCTGTCTTCCATGGCCTGTGCATCTGCCGCGTAAGGGCGGTTCAGGAACATGAATGGCTCGCCAAAGCACTCGCCGGGCCCGAAGAACTCGATGACCTTGCATTGGCCGTGCGCCCCCGGCAACACGAGCTTGATCGCGCCGACCACCACGACATAGAAACCATCGGCCCGATCGCCACGGTGAAACGCGAAGTCGTGCCGCAACACACGCACTGCGTGGCTGTCTCGCGTGAGCACAGCCATGTCATCGTCGTCGAAGTCCAGGAACAGCGGGCTGTGCTTGAGCAGATCGCCCACATTGAGGGGGTCTTGCATAGTGTCACCGGCAACAGAAAGAAGAAAAACAGGCGGCCAATGCGCGCTGGGCGCCCTCGCTGGGCAGCGTGATGGCCGGGGTTCCGGGGGCACTTCGGTAGGCTTGTAGTGCGTAGTGTTTCACGCCGCGCTGGCTAAGGTTTTGCGCCAGCGCAAGAAGCTGCGGTTCGGGCAACCAGTCGGGGTGCCACGTGGTGCGGCACTCGAATGCGCCGCCGTTCTGCAGCAGAAGGTCCAGGGACGCATCGACCGGCGCGGCGCTGCCGCGGCGGCCCGTGAGTGCATCGTAGCGCGGTGCGCTGGTCTTGATGTCGAGCCCCACCCAGTCCACCAGCGGCAGTACGTCGGCCAGGCGCGCCGGATAAATGCCGCCGGTGTGCAGGCCAATCTTGTAGCCTAGGGCGCGCACGTCGCGCATCAGTTGCGGTAATTGCGGTTCGCTCAGCGGTTCACCGCCGGAGAAGACAACCGCGTCGAGCAGGCCCGTGCGACGCTGAAGAAACGCAAAGACGTCGTCCCAGTCCAGCGTGCGGGCCCGCGTTTGCAGGTGCGGGTTGTGACAGTAATGACAGCGCCACGGGCAGCCCGCCACGAACACCACTGCCGCAAGCTGCCCGGGCCAGTCGACGCTGGAGAACGGTGCCAGGCCGCCGATGGCCGGCGGCGGGCAGTGCGGTGGCTCAGCGGGCGCGGTCTTCAACAAAGAAGCGGCGTTCACGGAATTCCCCTTGCTTGCCGATGTTGAACGAGCTGACGGGCCGGTGATAGCCCATCACGCGGGTCCAGACTTCGCAGCGCGTGCGCTGGCTGTCGTCGAGTGCAACGGTGAGGTTGGCGGTGTGTGCAATGGTGCTCATACGGAGGCTCCTTCGTGATGGAGGTGGGTGGAAGAACCAGGTGTGCCCGCCGTTGTGCAACCGCACTTGCCGTTAGGCTGCTGGGCCAGCAGTTCTGCGTCGCATTTCGGACAGAACGCGTGATGGCCGGACAGGTAGCCGTGCTTCGGGCAGATCGAAAACGTCGGGGTGATGGTGATGTACGGCAGGCGGAAGTTCGCCAGCGCGCGCCGCACGAGTTCCTTGCACGCCTGCGGCGAGGAAATGGCTTCATTCATGTACAGGTGCAGCACCGTGCCGCCCGTGTATTTGCTCTGCAGCGCTTCCTGGCGCGCCAGTGCTTCGAACGGATCATCGGTGTAGCCGACGGGCAACTGGCTGGAGTTGGTGTAGTACGGCTGTTCTGTCGTACCAGCCTGTAGGATGTCTGGCCAGCGCTTGCGGTCTTCGCGGGCGAAGCGGTAGGTCGTGCCCTCTGCGGGCGTGGCTTCGAGGTTGTACAGGTGCCCCGTCGCCTCCTGGAACTCCGTCATGCGCTGACGCACGTGGTCGAGCAGGCGCACCGCCATGGCATGGCCGAATGGCGTGGTGAGGTCGTCGGCGTCGCGCGTGAAGTTGCGCACCATCTCGTTGATGCCATTCACGCCGAGCGTGCTGAAGTGGTTGCGCAGCGTGCCCAGGTAGCGCCGCGTGTACGGATACAGCCCCTGGTCGATCAGCCGCTGGACGAACTTGCGTTTGACTTCCAGCACGTCGCGGCCAAGCGCAAGCAGCGTATCGAGCCGCGCCAGCAGCCCAGCCTCATCGCCCGCGTAGAGATAACCCAATCGCGCGCAGTTCACCGTCACCACGCCAATGGAACCAGTCTGCTCGGCAGAGCCAAACAGCCCGTTGCCGCGCTTGAGCAGCTCGCGCAGGTCGAGCTGCAGGCGGCAGCACATCGAGCGCACCATGTGCGGCTCCAGATCGGAGTTGAGGAAGTTCTGGAAGTAGGGCAGCCCGTAGCGTGCCGTCATCTCGAACAGCAACGTGGTGTTGGGGTGCTCCCAATCGAAGTCCGGCGTGATGTTGTAGGTCGGAATCGGAAACGTGAACGCGCGGTCCTTTGCATCGCCGGCCATCATGACCTCGATGTACGCGCGGTTGATCATGTCCATCTCGGGCTGGAGATCGCCGTAGGTGAAGGGCATCTCTTCGCCGCCAATGTAGGGAACCTGTTCGCGCAGGTCGGCAGGGCAAGTCCAGTCGAACGTGAGGTTGGTGAACGGCGTTTGCGTGCCCCAGCGGCTGGGCACATTCAGGTTGTAGATCAGCTCTTGCATGGACTGCTTCACCGCCGCATACGACATCGCATCGCGGCGGATGAACGGCGCCATGTACGTATCGAATGAACTGAACGCCTGCGCGCCGGCCCACTCGTTTTGCAGCGTGCCGAGAAAATTGACGATCTGTCCGATGGCTGCCGACATATGCCGCGGTGGCGTCGCTTCCACCTTGCCCGGCACGCCGTTGAATCCCTCTGTCAGCAACTGCCGCAACGACCAGCCTGCGCAGTAGCCCGACAGCATGTCGAGATCGTGGATGTGGATGTCGCCCTCGCGGTGCGCTGTGCCCGCTTCGGGGCTGTAGACATGCGAAAGCCAGTAGTTGGCGGTGACCTTGCCTGCCACGTTCAGGATCAGACCTCCAAGGCTGTAGCCCTGATTGGCATTGGCATTGACACGCCAATCGCGCTGCTCGAGGTATTCGTCCATCGTGCTCTCGACATCGACCAGCGTGTGCTTGAGCGAACGCAGCCGGGCGTGTTGCTCGCGGTAGACGATGTAGGCACGCGCGGTGCGCCAATAGCCGGCGTCTACCAGCACCTCTTCCACCCAGTTCTGGATGATTTCGATACCGGGGCAGGGGAGCGGGGAGAGATGTCCGAGCACGCCCGCGGTCAGGCGTTGCGCCTCGACGGCGTCGAATTCGCCGGTGGCTTGGCCGGCAGCCGCGATGGCCTGGCAGATCTTTTGCGCATCAAACGGTGCCAATGAACCGTCGCGCTTGGTGACTTGCCTGGTGACCTGTGTGCTCGTCATGAGGTACTCCATCTAGTGGTATGGAGTCAGACTAGCACTACATATTGTGGTCTGTGAGTCTTAAAGACCTTGATCTTGAAATCGCTTGACCCCGGTCAACCGGGGCCGCGTGCGACGCGGACACTGCGTGTCGCCATTAGTCGACGATGAACAGCCGGGCGCCGTTCCTGGTGTACGACTGATGGGCTTCCGCATCGTCGCCCACCTGATAGCTCATGCCGGGCGTGAGGATGAACTTGCGGCCATCTTCCAGTGTGGTTTCCAGTTCGCCATCCAGGCAGAACAGGATGTGGCCCTTCTTGCACCAATGGTCAGCCAGGTAGCCGGGCGTGTACTCGACCATGCGTACGCGGATGCGGTCCGGCTCGTCGCCAAAGTAGCGGGTGCGCCAGATCGCCATGCCGGTCTCGCCGGTGTGTTCGGTAGGTTCAACAGCGGACCAGTCGGTCGTGCCAAAGGCGAAGGGCGCCATCTTCATCGCGGGACTCCGGTGGGTGACGTAAGCCCATGATGGTATCAGCGGCTTACGTGGCGCAGGCGTCGCATTTCATATGCTCAAAAAGTCGCTTGTCAGTACGCCGCGACGGCATTGCGTGCGGCTCAATAATCCGCTTCTGACCGGCTGATTCCACTGCCTGTGCGGCATCGCAGCAGGGTGTCGACGGCGTCATATCAATGTATGCATAAATTGCATGGTGCCATGCAACATCGACATAACGATCGTCATGCGCTTCTCTAATATCGTCGCTTTTTACAAAGCGTGACGAACTTGGGCCGGCCCTTGGCCCCATGAGATCCGCGTCTGCCGCGCGCCGTCCCTCCGGCCACGGTATTCCTTGGAGAAAGTCTTGAACACCAAACGTCTGACCTCCCATATCGGGCTGGCAATGCTGCTGGGCATTGCCGTCGGCTGGGGTTGCCACGAATATGCCAAGGACGCTGCGGCGGCCAAGGACATCGCTTCGTACTTCAGCATCATCACCGACATCTTCCTGCGCATGATCAAGATGATCATCGCGCCGTTGGTGTTCTCGACGCTGGTGACGGGCCTGGCGAGCATGAGCGGCGGCCGCTCGGTCGGCCGCGTGGGACTGCGCGCGATGATCTGGTTTGTATGTGCGTCGGCCACGTCGCTGGCGCTGGGCATGCTGCTGGTCAACTTCTTCCAGCCGGGCGTGCACATGAACCTCGCGCTGCCGGATGTGTCGGCCACGTCGGGCCTGAAGACGGGTGATTTCACGCTCAAGGCCTTCATTACGCACGTGTTCCCGCGCAGCATCGTGGAGGCCATGGCCACCAACGAGATCCTGCAGATCCTGGTGTTCTCGCTGTTCTTCGGCGCGGCGCTGTCGACGATGAAGAACCCGATGGACAGCGTGATCGGCCGTGGCCTGGAAGAGTTGACCAAGCTGATGTTCCGCATTACCGACTACGTGATGCGCTTTGCGCCGCTGGGCGTATTTGCCGCCATGGCCGCTGCCATCACGGTGGAAGGCGTGGGCGTGCTGTGGACCTACGGCAAGCTGATCGGCGAGTTCTACCTGGGTCTGGCGCTGTTGTGGTCGATCCTGTTCTTCGTTGGCTACCTGCTGCTGGGCCGGTCGCTGGGCCGCCTGCTGGGGCTGATTCGTGAGCCGACGCTGCTGGCGTTTGCCACGGCGAGCAGCGAATCCGCTTATCCGAAGACGATCGAGGCGCTGGACCGCTTTGGTGTGCCCAAGCGCATTTCGAGCTTCGTGCTGCCGCTGGGGTATTCGTTCAACCTGGATGGCTCGATGATGTACCAGGCGTTCGCGGTGCTGTTCATCGCGCAGGCCTACAACATCGAGATGAGCTTCACCCAGCAGGTCACGCTGCTGCTGGTGCTGATGCTCACGAGCAAGGGGATGGCCGGCGTGGCGCGTGCCTCGCTGGTGGTGGTGGCGGCCACGCTGCCGATGTTCCACCTGCCGGAAGCGGGTCTGCTGCTGATTATCGGCATCGACCAATTTTTCGACATGGGCCGCACGGCCACCAACGTGATTGGCAACAGCCTGGCCACGGCCGTGGTGGCGAAGTATGAGCCGGCAGAAGAGGATGCGGTGGCGGAAGCCGCTGAACCTGCAATGCAGCCGCAGCCGAACGTCGGTTGACGTTGAGCCAAGATGACAGCGCGCCGCCTTTCAGGGCGGCGTTGTCATATTTAGACGGCGTTATTCGGGCTGGTAAGCGAGCGAGGTTACGGCCGGGCTCAGGGGCGCGTCACCAATGTCGACGCGCTGTGCCATCGGCGCCTCACCCAGCAATGCCGCCACCATGGCTTGCAGCGGAAGCACGTCGCCGGTGCTCATGAAGCGTGGCGATGCGGCTTGGCCCGATGCCTGCAATCCCGCTGCCGCCAGCGTGCGGCCCAGATGGCGCGCGACTGCGTGACCGGTGTCGATCAATGTCAGCCGGTCGCCCGCAATCTCGCGGATGGCGTCTTCCAGAAACGGGTAGTGCGTGCAGCCGAGCACCAGCGTGTCAGCGCCCGCATCGAGCATCGGCTGCAGATACGCCTGCAGCAGCTCCAGCACCGCAGGCGAATGGGTATCGCCGCGCTCGATCAGGGGGACGAGGCCGTAGCCGGGTTGGCTCAGCACTTTGCAATCGCCAGAGGCAGCCGCCAGCAGGCGTGCAAATTTCTCGCTGTGCAGCGTGCTTTCGGTCGCGAGCACGCCAACCACACGGCTCTTCGACGTGGCAACCGCTGGCTTCAAGCCGGGCTCGACGCCAATCACCGGTACCGCGAGCTTTTCGCGCAGCACGTGCACAGCCTGCGCCGTGGCTGTGTTGCACGCGATCACCAGCGCCTTGCAGCCTTGGTCGACCAGCCATTCGCACACACGCAGCGTGCGCTCGGCAATGTATTCAGGAGATTTTTCCCCGTACGGGGCATGGCGGGAATCCGCCAGGTAGAGAAGCGATTCGGCCGGCAATTCGGCGCGAATCGCGCGCAGGACGGAGAGCCCTCCGAGGCCGGAGTCAAAAACTCCGACCGGTGCCTGCGCGCGTGTCGTCATATCGCGTGAACGGATCAGCCTGCTGCGACGGGAATCTTGCCGATCTTCGCTTGCCATTCCGCCGGGCCGGTCTTGTGAACCGACGTGCCCGAGCTATCGACGGCGACGGTGACGGGCATGTCCTTCACGTCGAATTCGTAGATGGCTTCCATGCCCAGGTCTTCAAACGCCAGCACCTTGGAGCCGCGGATGGCCTTCGACACCAGGTACGCCGCGCCGCCCACGGCCATCAGGTAAGCCGACTTGTGCTTCTTGATGGACTCGATGGCGACGGGGCCGCGCTCGGCCTTGCCCACCATGGCAATCAGGCCCGTCTGGGCGAGCATCGTCTCGGTGAACTTGTCCATGCGTGTAGCCGTGGTCGGGCCTGCCGGGCCAACGACTTCATCGCGCACCGGGTCGACCGGGCCGACGTAGTAGATCACACGGTTGGTGAAGTCGATGGGCAGCTTTTCGCCCTTGGCCAGCATGTCGGCGATGCGCTTGTGGGCGGCATCGCGGCCGGTCAGCATCTTGCCGTTGAGCAGTAGCGTCTGGCCCGGCTTCCACGAGGCAACTTCTTCCGGCGTGAGGGTGTTCAGATCCACGCGCTTGGACGTTTCGGTGTTCGGCGCCCATTCGACCTTCGGCCATTGCGACAGGTCCGGCGCTTCCAGCTTGGCAACGCCGCTGCCGTCCAGCGTGAAGTGCGCGTGACGTGTGGCGGCGCAATTCGGGATCATGGCGACCGGCAGGTTGGCCGCGTGGGTCGGGTAGTCCAGGATCTTCACGTCGAGCACGGTGGCCAGGCCGCCCAGGCCTTGCGCGCCAATGCCCAGCGCGTTGACCTTTTCGTACAGCTCGATGCGCAGTTCTTCAGCGCGGTTGCTCGGGCCGCGGGCGATCAGGTCTTGAATGTCGATCGGCTCCATCAGGGCTTCCTTGGCCAGCAGCATGGCCTTTTCAGCCGTGCCGCCAATGCCGATGCCCAGCATGCCCGGCGGGCACCAGCCGGCGCCCATGGTCGGCACGGTCTTGAGCACCCAGTCGACGATCGAGTCCGAAGGATTCAGCATCACGAACTTCGACTTGGCTTCGGAGCCGCCGCCCTTGGCTGCGACGATCACATCCACCGTGTCGCCCGGCACGATCGACATGTTGATCACGGCCGGGGTGTTGTCCTTCGTGTTGGTGCGCTTGCCGGCCGGGTCGGCCAGCACGCTTGCGCGCAGCTTGTTGTCGACGTCGTTGTACGCGCGGCGCACGCCTTCGTTGACCATGTCTTCGAGGCTCATCGTGGCGCCGTCCCAGCGCACGTTCATGCCAACCTTCAGGAACACCGTGACGATGCCGGTGTCCTGGCAGATCGGACGCTTGCCTTCAGCGCACATGCGGCTGTTGGTCAGGATCTGCGCGATGGCATCCTTGGCGGCCGGGCTCTGCTCCTGCTCATAGGCGCGGCCCAGAGCAGTGATGTAGTCCATCGGGTGGTAGTAGCTGATGTACTGCAGGGCGTCGGCGACGCTCTGGATGAGGTCTTCTTGACGAATGACGGTCATGGTGGGGACCAACGTGTAGGAATGAGAAACCGGGATGCGGCAGGGCAGTGATCTGCACTACGCACCGGCAGCGGGCGCTGCCGGTTCAGAATAGCCTGCGATCATACACCCAATGTCGGCCACGGATTGTCCGACCGGTTTCGTCGGGCTCGCCACGCCGACAGGGGCACGGCGTCAATGTGCGTCGGCAGCCCCGCCGTGCGGATGCGCATGCGAAACGATGCGGTCTACCCACGCCATCACCAGCGCGGAAACCAGGAACGCCACGTGGATGACCACCTGCCACAGGATCGTGTGCGTGTCTTTCTGGGCCGCGTCGATGAACGTCTTGAGCAGGTGGATCGACGAGATGCTGATCAACGCCATCGACAGCTTCACCTTCAGCACGCCCGCGTTGACGTGATCCAGCCATTCGGGCTCATCTTCATGGCCCTCGATGCCGAGCTTGGACACGAAGATGTCGTATCCGCCGATGATCACCATGATCAGCAGGTTGGAGATCATCACCACGTCGATCAGGCCCAGCACGGCCAGCATGATCTTGGTTTCGTCCAAGTCGCCCAGGTGCGCAACCAGATGCCAGACCTCGACAATGAACAGATACACATACGCTGCCTGGGCGATGATCAGCCCCAGGTAAAGCGGCAGTTGCAGCCAGCGGGAAAAGAAGATCAGGCGCGGAATCGGGCGCAGCGGAGCGATGGGCGACTTCATGGGAAACGGGGCCGGGTGAAAAACGCGTGATTGTAGCGTCCCAAGTTTGCCGAACCGCTGACTGGAAGACGGCTGCCGCCCACCGCGCTATTCGCGGTCCAGTGACGGATCGAGCGGGTCCAGCGGGTCTGCCACACGCGCGCGGCGCGCTGGATAGCGTGGCCGTGCCGGCCAGCTTGCAACGAGGATGCCCGCCACCACGCAAGCCAGCGCAATGCCGTGCGGCCAGCCCGGCGTCTCGCCCAGGGCGACGATCCCGTAGGTGGCTGCCGCAATCGGCAGCACCGAGGTGAATACGCCCGCAAGGTGTGCTGGCACATGCCGGATGCCCTTCATCCACAGCCAGAACGAGAAGATGCTGGCCGACAGCGCATACCAGAGCACAAGGCCCCAGATGGGCAACGGCACGCCTGACAGATCGAAGGTGAGCAGGGGCACCAACCCCAGGGGCAGCATCAGCAGGCCGCCGATCAGGTGCGTGTACGCGCAGATCTCGATGGCGGGCAACGTTTGTGTCAGTCGCCGCGACAGAATGACGTAGATCGACTCGCATAACACCGCGCCCATCACCAGCGCATTGCCCAGCAGCGCTTGCGCGGCATCGGCAGTCGCCGCGCCCGAAGATTCGCCCCCGCGATAGGCGTTGAGAATGGCGACGCCCGCCACCGCCAGCGCCACCGACACCAGCGTGCGCCCCGACGGCTTCTCGCGCAGCACGAGCCACGACAGCAGCGCCACGGTGGCCGGGATCGTGCTCGTGATGATGCCCGCGGCCAGCGCCGAGGTCAGCCGCACGCCGTTGAGCATCAGCAGCGTGAAGCCGAACGTACCAAAGAATGCCTGGAGGAACAGGTTGGTCCACTCGCCGCGCGTCACACGGCGCATGCGCGATGGCTTGTACCACGGCGCCATGCAGACGATGGCAATCAAAAAGCGCAGCAATGCAAACAACATCACCGGCATGACGGCGACGATCGATTTGCCGAAACCGACGTTGCTGCCGACCAATGCCATGGCAGCAATCAGAAAAAGGGCGTGGATGGGCACGATGAGGAATCAGTGGAAACCGGCACGGGACGCGGCTCTCTGGCCGGCTATGTTGCGTTGCGATGCGTGCCGTAACATGAAGTGACGCATTATAGTAATGCCCTTCACGTCGGTTTGCCGCGCAGAAATGCGTAAGGCTGGAGTCAGGTCAGCCCCTTAGATTCGCCGCAAAACGACTACAGACATCGCTATCAGGAGACACCATGGCTGGCATTGAATCTGTCCTGCAGGAAACGCGCGTGTTCGACCCGCCCGAATCCTTTGTCAAACAGGCAAACATCGCCGGCATGGATGCGTACCGTGCGCTGTGTGCCGAAGCCGAGCACGATTACGAAGGCTTCTGGGCGCGCCTCGCACACGAGCATCTGCTGTGGCACAAGCCTTTCAGCAAGGTGCTGGATGAGTCCAACGCACCGTTCTACAAGTGGTTTGAAGACGGCGAACTCAACGCCTCGTACAACTGCCTCGAACGCAACCTTGAGAACGGCAACGCCGACAAGGTCGCCATCATTTTCGAGACCGACGACGGCAAGGTATCGCGCGTCACTTACCGCGAACTTCACGCACGCGTCTGCCGCTTCGCCAATGGCCTGAAGGCCCTGGGCATCAAGAAGGGCGACCGCGTCGTGATCTACATGCCGATGTCGATCGAGGGCATCGTCGCCATGCAGGCTTGCGCGCGCATTGGTGCCACCCACTCCGTCGTGTTTGGCGGGTTCTCGGCCAAGTCGCTGCAGGAACGCATCGTCGACGTGGGCGCCGTGGCGCTCATCACGGCCGACGAGCAGATGCGCGGCGGCAAGGCGCTGCCGCTCAAGGCCATCGCCGATGAAGCGCTGGCCATGGAAGGCACCGACGCCGTCAAGCATGTCATCGTCTACCGCCGCACCAACGGCAACGTGAACTGGGTGGAAGGTCGCGACCGCGCGATGGACGAGGTCGAAGCGGGCCAGCCCGACACCTGCGAAGTGACGCCGGTTGGCGCGGAACATCCGCTGTTCATCCTCTACACCTCGGGTTCGACCGGCAAGCCGAAGGGCGTGCAGCACAGCACGGGCGGCTACCTGCTGTGGACGTTGCTCACCATGCAGTGGACGTTCGACCTCAAGCCCGACGACATCTTCTGGTGCACGGCCGACATCGGCTGGGTGACGGGCCACAGCTACATTGCGTACGGCCCGCTCGCGGCCGGCGCCACGCAAGTCGTGTTTGAAGGTGTGCCCACGTATCCGAACGCCGGCCGCTTCTGGGACATGATCCAGCGTCACAAGGTCAACACGTTCTACACCGCGCCGACGGCGATCCGCTCGCTGATCAAGGCCGCCGAAGCTGACGAAAAGGTCCACCCAAAGCAGTACGATCTCTCCAGCCTGCGCCTGCTCGGTACCGTGGGCGAGCCGATCAACCCGGAAGCCTGGATGTGGTACCACACGAACATTGGCGGCGGCCGTTGCCCGATCGTCGATACGTTCTGGCAGACCGAGACCGGCGGCCACATGATGACGCCGCTGCCGGGGGCCACGCCGCTGGTGCCGGGCTCGTGCACGCTGCCGCTGCCGGGCATCATGGCTGCCATTGTCGATGAAACCGGGCACGACGTGCCGAACGGGCAGGGCGGCATCCTCGTCGTCAAGCGTCCGTGGCCGTCGATGATCCGCAACATCTGGGGCGACCCGGAGCGCTTCAAGAAGAGCTACTTCCCGGAAGAGCTGGGGGGCAAGCTGTATCTGGCGGGCGATGGCTCCATCCGCGACAAGGACACCGGCTACTTCACCATCATGGGCCGCATCGATGACGTGCTGAACGTCTCGGGCCACCGCATGGGCACGATGGAGATCGAGTCGGCGCTGGTGGCGAACCCGATCGTGGCCGAAGCCGCCGTGGTGGGCCGTCCAGACGACATGACGGGCGAAGCCATCTGCGCCTTCGTGGTGCTCAAGCGCTCGCGTCCCGATGGCGAGGAAGCCAAGCAGATCGCCAACGAGCTGCGCAACTGGGTTGGCAAGGAGATCGGGCCGATCGCCAAGCCAAAGGACATCCGCTTTGGCGACAACCTGCCCAAGACGCGTTCGGGCAAGATCATGCGCCGCTTGTTGCGCTCGCTGGCCAAGGGTGAGGACATCACGCAGGACACGTCCACGCTTGAGAACCCAGCCATCCTCGATCAACTGAAGGAAACACGCTAACCGCCAGCGCTGGTCGCCAATCTTGGCCGCCGACACCCAACAAGACAGCCGCTTTCGCAAGCGGCTGTTTCTGTATTACGGGCTCTATACCGTAGGGCTGCTGCTCTTCATCGTGATGATGGGCGCGATCGAGCGCGTGCGCGGCGCGGGCGTGTGGCTGGGCTATGTGTTCCTGTTCGTCACGATTGCCATCTATGCGTGCATCGGGCTGATCTGCCGCACGGCGGATCTGACCGAGTATTACGTGGCAGGGCGCCGCGTGCCGGCGTTCTTCAACGGCATGGCCACGGCGGCTGACTGGATGAGCGCCGCCTCGTTCATCGGCCTGGCGGGCATCGTGTTCGCCTCGGGCTACGAGGGCCTCGCTTACGTGATGGGCTGGACGGGCGGCTACTGCCTCGTCGCTTTCCTCCTGGCGCCGTACCTGCGCAAGTTCGGTGGCTACACGGTGCCGGATTTCCTGGCCAATCGCTACGGCAATGGCGAGCGCGGCGGCAGTTCTGTCGTGCGCGGCATCGCGGTGCTGGGCGCGACGCTGTGCTCGTTCGTCTACCTCGTCGCGCAGATCCAGGGTGTGGGGCTGGTGGTTACGCGCTTTATCGGCGTCGAGTTTTCGGTGGGTGTGTTCTTCGGGCTGGCGGGCATTCTGGTGTGTTCGTTCCTGGGCGGGATGCGTGCCGTGACCTGGACCCAGGTGGCGCAGTACATCATCATGATCGTGTCGTTCCTGGGCGTGGTGTCGATCATCGGTTGGCATCGGTATCACGACCCGGTGCCGCAGCTTTCGACGGGCCGCCTGCTGCTGCAGATCGAGAAAGAGGAACAGCGCATCGCGCACGACCCTGCAGAGCAGCACGTGCGCGACCAGTTCCTGAGCGAGGCGCAGGCCCTGCAGGAGCGCATCTCGCAACTGCCGCAGTCGTTCGAGCATGCGCGGGAAACACTGAACACGCAGCTCAGGCTTGCACGAGAACGCAATGCGCCGCTGCGCGAGATCAAGGCACTGGAGCGCCAGCGCGAAGAGTTTCCTCCAGATGCGGCCACCGCGTCGATCCTCTGGAATCAGCAGCGCGAAGACGCGCTGGCACGCAGCCGCATGGCGCCGCCATCCATTGAGCCATTTCCGTCGGCGTCGCAAAACGAGCGCGGCACCGAGCGGCTGAACTTTGTGCTCCTGGTGTTTTGCCTGATGGTCGGCACGGCCAGCCTGCCGCACATCCTCACGCGCTTTCACACCACGCCGTCGGTGCGCGAGACGCGCAATTCCGTGAGTTGGACGCTGGTTTTCGTGGCGCTGCTGTATGTGTCAGCGCCGGCGCTGGCGGCGCTCGTCAAGCTTGATCTGCTGCAGCACCTGGTAGGGGCGCCGTTTGCCGACCTGCCACAGTGGATCGTGCCGTGGCGCAAGGTCGACCCGCCCGTGTTTGCACTGCATGACATCAACGGCGACGGCATCGTGCAGTGGGCGGAGGTGATGATGCAGCCGGACATGGTTGTGCTGGCCGCGCCCGAGATTGCGGGGCTGCCGTACGTGTTGTCCGGGTTGATTGCGGCGGGCGCGTTGGCGGCGGCGCTGTCGACTGCCGATGGCCTGCTGCTGACCATCGCCAACGCGCTGTCGCACGATGTGTACTTCCACATGATCGACAACACGGCCAGCCACCAGCGGCGCGTGACGAGCGCCAAGGTGGTGCTGCTGGGCGTGGCGCTGCTGGCGGCTTATGTGACGTCATTGAAGCCGGGCAACATCCTCTTCCTGGTTGGGGCGGCTTTCTCGTTGGCGGCATCGTGCTTCTTTCCGGTATTGGTGCTGGCCGTGTTCTGGAAGCGCACCAATCGTGCCGGTGCCATCGCGGGCATGCTGACGGGGCTGGCCGTGAGCGTGTACTACATCATCGCCAACTACCCGTTCTTCACCCGCATGACGGGCGTGCTTGGCCAGCCGTGGTTTGGCGTCGACCCAATCGCCTCCGGTGCGTTCGGCGTACCGGCCGGTTTTGTCGCCGCGATTGTCGTGAGCCTCGTGACCAAGCCGAACCGGCCGGTGATCGACAAACTCGTCGGCTATATTCGCGATCCGCAGTAAAAAAGCCGGCTCCCGACGAGCCGGCAAAGGGCAGGACCGAAGCGTGGGGGCTCCGGCCCTGGGGCTGACCTCTCCCGCCAGCCCACAACACGAGTGGGGTAGCGCGGCGAGGCGGCGCGCTCAGTCGGGCAAGGGATGCGCCTGCGGCTTGTCGTTCGATAACGTCTCGATGGCCCGCTCCAGCGGTGCCGCACTGACGCTGACTTCGCCTGCAAAGGGCCGGTCCACGGCCAGCACAAAAAAGAACGCCAGGCCCAGCGTGGTCGCCCACACGGCCACCAGCGCCATGTGAAAGCGCGTGGCCGGCAGCGCATAGAGCAGCAACAACGAAAGGCCGCTGGCGATCAGCATCACGCCCCAGAGCGTGCTGGGCATGGCGGCTTCCAGGTTCTGCAGGCGTTTCTCCCGGTACTTCACCATCTCGTTGACGCGGGCGAGCACTTCGATCAGCAGCACGCGTTCGCGGTCGTCGCGGGGCGTGATGCGGTTGGCCGTGGCGAACATGCTGTTGAACGCAGCCTCCGTGTCGGCGTCAGGACGCGCTTGCTGCTGCATGCTCGGCCATTCGTCACGGACAACGTGCTCCAGATAGGTGATCAGCTCGCTTCGCGCGGTTGTGGCGCTCGGGTGCGAGAACGCCGAGAGATCGCGCGCGAGTTCCGTGGCGCACGCAGCTTCGGCGGCGACGATGTCGGCGGCGGCTTGATACGCACCCCATACCGAGATGGCCGAGAAGGCGACCAGCAGCGAGTTGATGGTCGTGACGGCCGTCATCATGGCGATGGTCATGTTGCGCTGCTCGGCGTCGAGCGTGACTGGAAAAACGCGGCGAAACAGCGCGTAGCCGCCCAATGCTACGAATAGCGTGGCGAAGACGATGATTGCGCCCATCGCCCATGCGGGGATGTTGTAGAGGAACAGCATGAGGTCACTCCTTGGATGGCCGGTTGGAGGCAGAGAGGGGCGCAGAAGCCGGCGGGTCGCTGGCGGCGAGCATGGCGCGCGTGAAGTCGGCCAGGCGTTGGCGCATCGCCTCGGGTGAGGCGTTGCTGTCGAACGACTGTTGCAGATCGATCAGGTTGGCTGCGAGTTCGCTTTGCCACTGCGTGCGCTCGCTGGCGGCGCGCGCACGGTAGGTCTGCATGGCAGCGTCGGCATCGGCCGAGCGGTCACCGCGTACGAGCGTTTCGAGCGCGTCCACCAGCCGCTGCAGCAGCCGGTGCACAGCGGTGGCAGAGAAGCCGCCCAGCATCGCCAGCGTCGGTTTGCCGAAGTTGTGCATGCTGCCCCCGTCGAACAGATGCGCCGGCAGCATCTCGACCAGGATCAACCCGGCAATCACACCGAGGATCAACCGTGCGCAGTAGGAGGCGTCGTACTTCGGGTCGTAGGTGGCTGCAGCCACATAGCGATGTGCCTGAAACAGTGTGGCAAACGACGCGCCCAGCCCCGCGCAGAACAGCAGGAAAAGCGTGTTCCATAACAGAGGCGCGCCGTCCGAATCCAGGAAACCCCGGTCGATGTTTGCGCTCGACACGTCGGGCGACATGCCGGTGGCAATCACGGCGATCAGGAAGACGATCGCAGCGCTGGTCAGCAGCCGTATCAACGGCACAGGACCGAGCCATGGGAATGGATGATCGCTGCGATGCTGTGCGTCGAGCAGCGTGACGGCTTGCGGGGTAGCCGGCGCGATGGCGGCCGCAAGTTTGCGGTGGATGGCGGCCAGCGCGTGGTGCGGTGTGGCCTGCGATGGCATTTGCCTGTCGATGAGCGGGCCAAGCTGGGCGATGAGTTCCGGCGCGACCGGCAAGCCGTGGTGCAGGGCGTAGCGGGCCATCGCTTCGCATTCTTCACGCAGTTGTTCAACGAGGGGCGGGATTGGTTGTGGCTGCGGTGCCGCACGCGGGCGCAGCCAATGCGCGAAGCCGAGCGGGATCATGCTGGCCTCCCGTCGTTAGCTGGCGTGCTCGGCAGGATGATGGAAAGCGAGCCGCGTTGCAGGTGTGGGCTGTTGTGTCGCATGGTGGCCTTCGTCGGCAGGCTGGGCCGTGCACGGCCCCGGCTTGCCCCGTTGCTTGTTGCACACGGGGCCAGTCCACTTTGCGTCGCGCGTGCGAGCCCGCCAATGCAGCGGAAGTCACGAACGACGGCCTAACGAAAGACACAGGACAGAAAAGAGAAAACGCCCGCGGCCTTGCGGCGGCGGGCGCAATGACAGCTTGGAGAAGACAACTACGACGGTGACCGTGCTCCGATCAGGCGCGTGCGGTGTGCGGATCGACGCGGAAGAAGGACATCGCAGCGTTCAGCTCTTGCCCCTGGTCCTGCAGCGATTGCGATGCGGCTGCGGCTTCTTCCACCAGCGCCGCATTGCGCTGCGTGACTTCATCCATTTGCGAGATCGCCTGGTTGACCTGTTCGATGCCGCGCTTCTGCTCGACGGATGCGGCGGCAATTTCTTCCATGATGTGCGTGACCCGGGCCACGGCTTGCGTGACCTCCGTCATGGTCTCGCCGGCTTCGCCCGCCAGCGTGGAGCCGTCGTGAATGCGCTCTGCCGACGAGGCGATCAATTCTTTGATCTCCTTTGCCGCCGTTGACGAACGCTGCGCCAGGCTGCGCACCTCGCTGGCGACCACTGCAAAACCGCGCCCCTGCTCGCCTGCGCGTGCGGCTTCCACGGCGGCATTCAGCGCGAGGATGTTGGTCTGGAACGCGATGCCTTCGATGATGCCGGTGATGTCGGCGATCTTGCTTGATCGGTCGCTGATGTCCTGCATGGTCGACACGACCTGGCCGACGACCGTGCTGCCCTTGAGCGCCACTTCCGACGCGGTAGAGGCCAGCGCGGTGGCGTGCTGGGCGTTGTCGGCGTTCTGCTTCACAGTGGAAGTCAGCTCTTCCATGCTGGCGGCTGTTTCTTGCAGCGACGAAGCCTGTGCTTCCGTGCGCTGGCTCAGGTCGGCATTGCCCGCCGCAATCTGTTTGGCTGCGCCGGCGACGCTTGTGCTGCTGTCGCGTACCTTGTCGACGATCTCCGTCAGGCGGCCGTTCATGTCACGCAGGGCAGAGAGCAGGTGGCTCGTCTCGTCCTTGCCTTGCACCTGGATGCGACTGCTCAGATCACCGCGTGCCACCGTCCGGGCGACATCCACAGCGGTGCGGATCGGCTGCGTGATCGAGCGCGTGATGATGATGCCCGCGATCACGGCCAGCAGCACCGCGCCGATCGACAGGCCGGCCAGCAGATTGCGCTGCATGACGTACTGCGCCTCATACGCTTGCACGAGCTGTTCCTGGCGCTCGTGCGTGTACGTGGCATACGCGTCGGTGGCCTTGATGAGGGCGGCCAGCAGCGGGCGGCACTCGTTGTCCATCTTCTGGATGGCTTCGTCGTGTTTGCCGGCAAGCGCCAGCCCGACGATGTCGGTTGCCACGGGGCCGTACTGGGCTTCCACACGGTTGATGTCTTCCACCAGCGTACGGGCGCGGTCGTTGGCGTCCTTTGCGCCCGCAATCATGTCGTTGAGCTGCTTGAGCTTGCTCTTCACATCGTCGTGCGCCCGAAAGACGTCAGCCTTCTCCAGATCCAGGTCTTTTTGCGTGACCACGAGGACCAGGTTGCGTGCCGCAATGGCGCGCCGATCCACCGCCGTGCGCACGTCGTTTGCAACGTCTGCGCGGGCGCTGATGCCGTGCACGTAGTTCGAGAACCCTTCCGTCGATTCGGAGAGCGCCCGCAACGACATGCCTGACACCACGACAACAATGGCGGCCAACACGCCAAAGCCCGCCCTGAGCTTGGCTTTGATGGTCATCTGAAAAAGGTTCACTGTGTCCTCCGGTTTGCTGACTGAATTGAGATGCGGTCGCGCACCGGAGCGGCTAGGGAAAGACGGTCGACGACCACGTTAGTTAGGTGCAAGGGCTGCGTACTTGAGAGAGGCAGGTTATGTCACAGTATGACCGGTTGTTTTCGTCCGATATCCCGGTCTCCACGGGGTTATCGGCATTGAAAAGAAAATCCTGAATAACATTCTTTCTGAGCGTTTTCACTTAATGCAAATCGGGGGCCTTTGTTTTGCCGGTGAAACCTTATCTGGCAAGGCCTGGGGTGCCATCGTTTCGAATCGTGAGACGGATTATGCGGGCTGAATGGTGCCAACGTTTTCCTACTCTATTTGCGTTATTTATATTCAGATATCGATATTTTCACTACACTATTCACGGTGCGTAGTTTTACGGATGTATTTGGCGGATTACATATTTTGGTGGTGCCTGGTATTTAAAGAAAACGGCCCGCGAAGCGGGCCGTTACATCACCGAGGACTGCGCGCTTGCTACAGCGCCGTGGCCGGCACCACAGGCAGCACCACCTTGGATGGATGGGCTGCATCGCTATAGACCGTCAGCACACCGATGAGCGAGTTGAGCAGCGAGGGCAGCGGCGGCACGCCTTGCGGCAAGTTGCTTGCGCCCACGGCCCCCCGCAGTTTGTGCCCCTTGGCGATGAGCGCACTCGTCGGGAACACCTCGACCGGCACCATCACAGCCTGACCGGGCATGAGTGCCTGCGCGGAGCTTGGGGTGAACGGATGCCAGGGCTGGATCATCAGGCCATTCATCGTGCGCGAACGGCTCGCGTCCACCGCGCGCAGCGAGGCTGTCTGGAGGCCGTCAGTGAGTGGCGTGACGTTCCCCGCCGCGTCCACGTCGTCAATGCGTACCGAGACGCCGGCGTCCAGCGCGGTGGTCGAGATCCAAACATCCGCCTCAATCGGCCCGTTGAGGTAGACATCCGCCGGCATGGGTGGCGTCTCGAACTTCACATCGGCGGCTTCAGCGATGGTGTCGTCGGTCTGGCACGGCAGCGGGAGGAAACCCGTCAAGCCGGCCGTCCATTGCGACAGGCTGATCGAGCACGCACCGTTCAGCGGCTGCTGCGCGACCATGTTGGGCCCCTCGTTGGCGGCCGGCGCGGTGGCCGACAGGCTCTTGTCACCACGCAGGAAGAGCTGCTGAGCCTGCACCTGCGGATGCGGCCAGTCTGTAGCAGTGGCGTAGTGGCCGAGGCCGGTCACATATTGCGTGACGTTGGGAAGCGCATCGGCGCCCACGTTCATGCCTTTGACGTACTGATCAAACCATTGCAACTGAATGTGGTTCAGCGGCGGCACGCCATCGACCGGCAACCCGCTGCCCAAAGCGGCCTGCAGATGCGTCCACGGGCCGATCAGCAGCTTGGCCGGTGCCTGCGTCTTGATGCTCTCGTACGTGAGAGGTTCACTGCGCTGGAAAAGATCGTGCAGGCCGCCCACCACGAAGGTCGGCACTTTGATCTTCCCGTCGTTTTCCAGCGGCGAGCGCGTTGCCCAGAACGCGCCGTCATAGGCGGTGGCGGTTGTGCCGAGCAGCGCCTGGACCATGGTTGGCAGCTGGAACGTCGTGACTGCAGACACCAGGTGCTGCAGCACGGCCGGCAAACCGATGGTCGGGTCTGTCACCAGCGTCGGATCGGTCAGGCTCAGCACTGACACCAGACCGAACCACGCCGGTATGAACGTGAGATTCGTCTGCCCACCCGTGAAGACGATGTCGCGGTAGCCATCGCCAATCGGCACGATGGGGAAGGCCGCCTTGACCGCCGGATGGTTCTGCGCCGCCGTGATCACCGTTGTGATGCCGAGGTACGACACGCCGTAAAGGCCGATGGCACCGTTGCTCCACGATTGCTGCGTCACCCAGTCGACCACGTGGCCGTAGTCGCTTTGCTCATCGGCGCCAAAGGCATCCCACGCACCCTGCGACTGGCCGGTGCCGCGCACGTCCACCACCACGGTCGCATAGCCGTGCTGGACGATGTACGGATCGGCCGCGCCCAGCGCTGAGCCAATCGAGGCTTCGTATTGCGCGTTGCCGCCGTTGTACGAGGTTTGCACGAGCACCGTCGGAAAGGCGCCCGTCGCGGCTTTGCCTGATGCGTCGGCCGGCAGTGTCACATAGGCAGCAAGCTTGGTACCGTCGGGCATGGTGATGTACTGCGTGGCCTGCCGCGCGACGCCCGCGTAGAGCATGGGCGGGTTGTAGTCGACCCACTTCGCGCCCGCGTTGCTCTTGATGGACGTTCCCGGTTGCGCCGGTGTGGCACGCGTACCGAGCGTGGTCCAGTTGACTGCGGCCGGCTGCACCGGCTGTGCTGGCTGCATGGTGTTTGAATTTGCGGGGATGCTGTTGGCGACGGTCGAGCCGTCACCGCCGCCGCAGCCCGACAGCGAAAGCGCCGCGCACAGCAGCGCCGACATCAGCATGCGGCTGCGCCGCACGCGTGGGTTACCCATTTGCATGGGGTGTCTCCTCTTGAATGCTTTTGTTGTGTGTGGGGGATGGCCGGCGCGCCGAGGGTGGCGGCACGCGGCCGATCGCTTCTGGTTCGGAAGCGGAGCAAGCGAAGAGGCCGGCGCAGAAGAGGGGTGGGTGACACGACCGATCGCGCGCCAGCGGGCTTGGGCGCACGGATAAAGCACCAAGCATGCCCACGGCACGACACCCGCAGATGGCGCTGTACGGCGGTGTGGCGCGTGTGTTGGGCCTCGGAACGCTACCGGCGTTACGTAACGTTCCGCGTAACGAGGGGCCTGATGCAGCCGTTTTCATATGAGGAGTCCGCACCCCACCAATGGAGGGATGCTGCCCGCGAAGCCGCATCAACAGGGTGTTTCAAACAGATCAAAACGACAATGCGTGCATGCAAAAAGCGCGCATTGACCGGCTCAGTGGTGTTGGCATGGACGTTGCGTATTCAGGCTGCGCGCCCGGCACAGGGCGCCACACGAAGAGCGCAACAACAGCACAGACAGCAAGGGGGCCATCATGAATCGCACCATTCAAGACGTCGAAATTGCCGCTGCCATCGACTCGGACCTGCTCCGCCGCCGCGAGCAGTTTGCCGGTCAGCCCGCCGCGTGGCGGGTGTGGTCAGAAGCCGCGCACGTTGCCACATTGAATGAGCGCGCACGCACGGCGTTTATCGAGCACGTAGCCAATAGCCGCGGTGCCGATATTGCCCTGCGCCTGCTGCTGAAAGCGCAGTCGATTCGCGATCAGATTACGCAGACCCTGCTGACGAGCGAGACGCAAGCCACGCTGCATTGAGTTACGCGAGGGGATGCCGACCGCGCAAGACGTGTCGGCGGTGGGGTACAAAAGGCCTTGTCGGGAGACCGGGCCTTTTGTTTGAGCGGACCTTGGCGAGCCCGTACGGTGTGCTACAATCGCGGGCTTCGGAGAGATGGATGAGCGGTTTAAGTCGCACGCCTGGAAAGCGTGTATAGGTTAATAACCTATCGGGGGTTCGAATCCCCCTCTCTCCGCCAGGAATCCAAGGCCCGAGCGCGCAAGTGCTCGGGCCTTTTTGCATTCCGGGCGGTTGCCATGTCGAGGTGGACCACTATTGCTGACATCAGCCGTTTGAACGTACGCTTGGCTAGCAAAAAAATCACAAGAGCCAAGGAGACCACCGCCCCATGGATTTGGACGTCAACCACAAACCGGTCAGCGTTGATTGCGACCCGGCCACGCCCCTGCTGTGGGTGCTGCGTGATCATTTGAATCTGACCGGTACGAAGTTCGGCTGCGGCATTGCGGCGTGCGGCGCATGCACGGTGCACGTGGACGGCGCGGCCGTGCGGTCCTGCGTGCTGCCTGTGGCGGCTGTGGCCGGCAAGCACATCACCACCATCGAGGGACTTGCCGGCGGCGAGGGCAAACGCCACGCACTGCAACAAGCCTGGATAGACGAACAGGTGCCCCAGTGCGGTTACTGCCAATCCGGCATGCTGATGGCCGCGGCGGACTTGCTGGCCCAACACCCCGATCCGAGCGATGCCGACATCGATGCAGCCATGACCAACATCTGCCGCTGCGGCACGTATCCGCGCATGCGCGCTGCCATCAAGCGCGCCGCCAAGGCGTTGCGGGAGGGCCGCGCATGAACGCGAAATCAACGAAACCGCGTAGCGGACGCCGCCGTTTCCTGCTCGGCGCGCTTGGCATTGGAGGCGCACTGGTGGTGGGTTGGGGCGTGATGCCACCGCGCAGCCGCGTGGGCGACGCGAGCATCTTCCCCGAACACAACGGTGAGATTGCGCTGAACGGCTGGATCAAGATCACGCCCGAAGGCAACGTCGTGCTCGCCATGCCGCGTGTGGAGATGGGGCAGGGCATCCACACCGCGCTGTCGATGCTGGCGGCGGAAGAGCTGGACATTCCGCTCTCGCGCGTGAGCATCGAAAGCTCGCCCGTGGAGCGCATCTACGGCAACGTCGTCGCCATGGGCGACAGCTCGCTGCCGCTGCATCCTGATAGCGCCGACAAGACCTGGGCCCGCGCACTGCACTGGATCATGGCCAAGAGTGCGCGCGAGATCGGTCTCATCATTACCGGCGGTAGCAGCAGCACCGCCGATGGCTGGCAGCCCGTGCGCGAGGCTGCCGCCACAGCGCGTGCAGCACTGGTGCAAGCCGCAGCGCGCGAATGGAACGTGTCGGCCGCGGAGGTCAGCATCCGCGACGGCCAGTTGATTGGCCCCGGCGGCAAGCAATCCACGTTTGGCGAGATGGCCAAGTCGGCGCGTGGTATTTCGGCGCCGTCCAACGTCACGCTCAAGCCGGCTTCGCAATACCAGTTGATCGGCAAGCCGGCGCCGCGCAACGATCTTGCTGCGAAGACGGATGGCAGCGCGCGCTTCTCCATCGACACGCGCCTGCCCGGCATGCTGTATGCCGCCGTCGTGATGTGCCCCGTGTTTGGCGGCAAGCTCAAGACGTTTCAATCGAAAGCGGCGCTTGGCATGCCGGGCGTGCGTTACGTGGTGCCGTTTGAGGGCACTGCCGGCGGCGCACCCGGCGTGGCGGTGGTGGCTGATCATTACTGGCAGGCGCGTCAGGCGCTGGCAACGATCGAGCCCGTGTGGGACAACGGCCCGCATGCCAAGCTCGATTCGGCAGGCATTCGGCAGCAGCTCGTCAGCGCGCTCGACAGCGACAAGGGTGGCTTCACGTATCGATCCATGGGCGATGGCCTGAAAGCCTTCGACAAGGCCGATGGAGCCACCCTCGTCGAGGCCGAATACACCGCGCCGTATCTTGCGCATACCACGATGGAGCCGATCAACTGCACCGCGCAAGTCACGCAGGACGGCGTGCATCTCTGGGCGCCCACGCAGGTCGCCACGCTGGCGCAACTGGTGGCGGCACGAGCGGCAGGTGTGAGCGGCGACAAGGTGCATATCGACATCCCGCTCATCGGCGGCGGCTTCGGGCGGCGGTTGGAATCGGATTTCATCGGCCAAGCCGTCACCATCGCCACCAAGACCGATGGCAAGCCCGTGCAGGTCATCTGGTCGCGCGAAGAGGACGTTCGCCACGACTTCTATCGCCCGCAAGCCATCGCCCGGCTCAAGGCGCGTGTCGAGAACGGCAAGGTCACAGCGATCGCGTCGCGCAGCGCCGGCCAATCGATTCTGGCGGGCGAGCTTGATCGTCTCTTCGGTGCGCCGTCGGCGGGTATCGACCGCTACACCGCTGAAGGCTTGTTCGACTTGCCGTACGAAATCGAGCACGAGCACGTCGCGCACCTGGCAGTCGATCTGCCGATTCCCGTGGGGTTCTGGCGCAGCGTTGGCCACTCGTATAACGGGTTCTTCATGGAGGGCTTTCTCAACGACGTGGCGGCCGCTGCCAAGCTTGACCCGCTGGCGATGCGGCGTGATTTGCTGAAGGCCCATCCGCGTGAGCTGAAGGTGCTGGATACAGTCGCACAGGCAGCCGGCTGGGGGCAACCGCTCGCCCCGGCGGCCGACGGTGCCCCGCGCGCGCGCGGCATTGCGCTGCATCCGAGCTTCGGCTCCGTGGTCGCGCAGGTGGTCGAGGTGTCGATGAAGGACGGCAAGCCGCGCGTGCATCGCGTCGTCTGCGCGGTCGATTGCGGCACGGTGGTCAACCCGGGCATCGTTGCACAGCAGATGGAAAGCGCGGTCATCTTTGGACTGACGGCGGCGCTATATGGCCGGATCGACATCAAGGACGGCCAGGTCGTGCAGTCGAACTTCCCGGACTACCCGGCGCTCAAGATGGCCGAGGCGCCCGTCATTGAAACGCACATCGTGCCGAGCACGGCAGAACCCAGCGGTATGGGCGAGGTGGGTGTGCCGCCGATTGCGCCGGCAGTAGCCCACGCCGTGGCGCAGTTGACGGGCAAACCGGTGAGGCAGTTGCCCATCGTCTGACAATCTTCTGCAGCGGTGTTGGACTCACAGCAGCGCATGGCGGATGGCAAACGCTGCCGCCTCCGCCCGATTGGCGCTGTGTGTCTTGCTCAGGATGCTGCTGACGTGGTTTGCGACAGTGTTGGGGCTGACGAACAGCTCAAGGGCAATCTGGCGGTTGCCCTTGCCCTGCGCAACCAGGCGGAGCACCTGGGCCTCGCGTCGGCTCAACCCCGCAGGATAGTGCTCGACCGGAGCAGTCTTGACCGACGCTCTGGCGGACTCGATGCGCGCCAGCAAGCTGGCCATCCCGAGCGTTGCCGCTTCGTCTTCTGCGGCGCTCAACAAGGCATCGGCGCGATCGAGATCGCTCGGCTCGCCGCGGCGTAAGAGCATCTGCGCAAAGTCCAGCCGCGTGCGCGCGAGGGCCGGCCTTGCACCTTGGCGTTCGTTCATCTCCAGGGCGGCCTGAAAGTGTTGCTGCGCTTGCTGCCAGTTGCCCATCGTTGTGGCCAATGCGCCCAGGATTGCGTCGGCTGCGCCGAATGAGGCGATCGCGGTGCCGAACACCAGGTTGCGCCTACTGAACGGGGCGAGTAGTTGGTACAGCGTCGCCGCCCTGGCGGCGTCGCCAAGCGCATGACACACGATGGCCAGATACGTGAGATTGGCTACCCAGACACCATCGCGCGCGATCGTGAGGAAGTCGGCGTTGGCCAGCGTGTCAAACGTCTTGCGTGCTGCCTCCAACTGACCAAGCTCTGCGTGCATCAAGGCGATGCCCGGCTGCCAGATGTTCATCGCGCTGGTGTGCTCAACGAAATGCTCGACCAGAGGCGCCACCTCGTGCAGCCGGCCCTGTTCGCGGCGCAGCATGAACATCTGGACACCGTAGACGCCGGCGGCATCCATGCCGGGCATGCGCCGCGCGATCTCGTAAGCGTTGGGGATCAAGCGCTCTGCATCGGCAAAGCGCCCTTCGAACAGCGCATGCATGGCGCGCGACATGCTGGCGGTGTAATGGATGAAGGGCTGGCGCAGCGTCTCTCCACCGCGCTCGTATTCCTCAAGATTTGCTCGCCAGGCTGCCATGTCGCCGAGTTCAAAGTCATCGAAGAAGCGCCACGCACGTGTTGCACACATCAGCGTACGGTCGCCGGCCTGCCGGGCCAGTTCGTAGGCTTCATCCGAGGCGGCGATGCGCTCGACAATGTGCTCCTGCTGCCATCGCAGCGACACCGTCGCAACCAGCGTGTCGGCCAGTGTTGCGGGGTCTCCGGCCCGGCGTGCCACTGCGATGGCCTGCTCATGCACCCGGTTTGCTTGTGCCTCCTCGCCGCTGAAGATGAGAGCGCGCGCCAGGGCGCTCAACAGGCGGGCGCTCATCACGGGCTCATCGCTGCCCTGGGCTGCGAGGGCCTCGCGCAGGAGTTCGGCTGCGGGGCCGCCGGGCAGTCCTGGCGCCCAACTCGCGGTTTCGAAGCCAAGCGCGGCGTGAGCAAGTTCCCTTGCGTTGCCGTACTCCGCGCTCAAGCGAGCCGCCTCCTTGAACGTCTGCATGGCCTGGAGCCAATCACCGGCATGGCTGTGCGCGGCACCTAGCGCATTGAGCAGGCCGCAGCGTGTCTCGCGCGCCAGGCCACTGCCAGCGTCCATGGCCTGCAGTGCCATCTGACAGTAGCGTGCCGATTCTTCGTGCGCGAGCTGGCGGTCGGCACGCCGTGCCGCACGTTGCGCGTAATCCACCGCGAGTGCGGCGTCCCCTCCGGGCAGGGCGGCCCAGTGGTGATAGGCCAGCGCAGGCAGATGCGGCTCGGGGTCGTCGCCGTGGATCATCTCGATGGCACGCGCCAGCTTCAGATGGAGCCGGCTGCGCCGGGGGATGGGAATCTCGTCGTAGAGGGTCTCGCGAAACAATGCGTGGGCAAAGTGATAGTGGCCGGGGTCGCGCAAGGCCTCGACTACACGAGCCTGCAGCGCTTCGTCGATGGCTGCGCTGCAGATCTCTTCGTCGACATCGCCGGCCAGCGCGGTCAGCAGACGGAATTCGAATGCGCGGCCGATGACCGCCGCTGCGGTAAGCACCTTATTCGCGTTCGTGGACAGGCGACTCAAGCGGCGCCCGATGACCTCCTTGATGCCCTCCGGAATGCGCAGTACGTAGCCCGTGCTGGCGGACGAATTTTCCTGCGCCAGCAGACGGGTCATTTCACCCACGAACAAGGGGTTGCCTTCCGTTTGCGAATGGACCGCATCGACCAGTGCGGGGGCGACGGTCGTATCACCAGCCAGTTCCATCATGTGCGCTGTTTCCGCATGGGTCAGCCCCCTCAGGCGCAACCGTTCGAAGCGTGGTTGGCGCGCCAGTTCGCCCAGCGTGGCCGACAGCGGGTGCTGTCTCGATAGCTCGACATCACGGTACGTCACGAGGAGCAGAATGCGATTGCTGCACAGGTCGGGGGCAAGAAATTCGAGCAGGCGCAGGGACGACGCGTCGGCCCAGTGCAGGTTGTCGAGGATGAGCAGCAGCGGATGTTGTTGTGCCGCGCGCTGCCAGAAGGTGTTTACGGCGTCGAACAGCCGGAAGCGCGCCTGCGCGACTTCGGTACCTGGCGTGGCAACTGCGCGATCACGCACCGGATCGGGCAGCCGATCGGCAAGGTCGGGCACGATTTCCGCGAGCGGAGCTACCCCGCAGGCCAATGCTTGGTGGACGCTGTCTTCGTCGTGCGAGGCAATCCAGCTCCGCACCAGTTGTTGCCAAGGCCAGTAGGGTGGTGCGCCGGGCTCCTCGTTACAGCGGCCCCAGAGCACTTGCATGCCGTGTTGCTCGGCCTGTTGGGCAACAATTTCGGCGGTGCTCGTTTTGCCGATGCCGGGTTCCCCCGCCAACGCCGCGATGCCGCCCCTGCCGTCTTGCGCTCGCGCCAGCAGGCGGCCCAGTACCTCAAGCTCACGCTCGCGGCCAACGAAGTGCGCCATCGCTGGCGCACTGGCGGTGTTGCGGGTGCTGTCGCTTAGCGCTGCAGATTCAGCCGGTAGCGGCATGCCGCAGCCGTCGCAAAACCTCGCGTCGGGTCGGCACAATCGGTGGCAGCGAGCGCAATGCATGGTTGCAGAGCGTCACACGAAGCTCTCCGGACGCACTTGGGTCACCTCGATCACGACGTCAGCAGGCAGGCTTGCCAGGTGTGCCGCCTGTCGGATGGCATCCGCGCTTGGGGCTTCGTAAAGACAATAGGTTTTCTTGCGGTCGGCCGAGAGGAAAGAGAAGACCCAGTTCACACCAACATCTGCATTGATGTGCTGGATGTTCGCAACGCTTGCGGCGCCGATCTCCAATTGCTCCGCAAACTGGCGTTCGATGAGAAACAGCGGCATTTGTCTTCCCTCCTGACGCATCGACGGGCCATGCCGCCATTGCGTTTTATTGAAGGCCGAAGATGGGGCAAAACAAATAGTCAGTATTGACTATCCCGGGGCAGACCGACCACCACACAAAAATGATCAAGGCAGCGGATGGAACGGACGAAGTCCCACTTCTAGACTTCCATCACCATTCCCCGCGCCTGATTTTCCGCTCTGCGGACACAGCCAGATCGGTCCGGTCACGCTTGCCTAGGAGATCAACATGCTCGAAGACACTACGGTGCAGGCCTTCCGTGCGCAATTGCGGGGGGCGCTCGTCGAACCGGACGATCCGCATTACGACGCGGCACGCCGTGTCTACAACGCGATGATCGACAAGCGGCCGCGCTTCATCGCGCAGTGTTCAGACGTAGCCGACGTGATTGCGTCAGTCAACTTCGCGCGCAACAACGGCTTGCTGCTGGCCGTGCGCGGTGGCGCTCACAATGGCGGCGGTCTGGGCGTGTGTGACGACGGTTTGGTGATCGATCTGGCCCGTCTGCGCGGCATTCGTATCGATCCTGTCGCCCACACGGTGCGCGCTGAAGGCGGCTGCACATGGGGAGACGTCGATCATGCGACGCACGCATTCGGTCTCGCAACGCCGGCAGGCATCATCAGCACCACCGGGGTTGGTGGGCTAACCCTGGGGGGAGGGATCGGTCATCTGGCACGGCGCTTTGGCCTGACGATCGACAATCTGCTGTCGGTCGATATCGTGCTGGCCGACGGCAGCTTCGTCACTGCCAATGCGCATGCCAATGACGATCTGTTTTGGGCGGTGCGTGGCGGCGGCGGCAACTTCGGTGTCGTAACCTCATTCGAGTTCCGCCTGCATGCGGTGAGCAACGTGGTTGCGGGTCCCACGCTGTGGCCGCTTGATAAAGCCGCCGACGTTCTGCGCTGGTATCGCGACTTCCTGCCGAAGGCACCGCCCGAACTCAACGGCTTCTTCGCTTTTCTTACGGTGCCGCCAGCACCACCGTTCCCGCCCGCGCTGCATCTGCAGAAGATGTGCGGCGTTGTGTGGTGCTACACGGGCGACCCTGCAGCGGCGGAAGCGGCATTCGCGCCAGTTCGAGCGCAACAGCCCGCGCTGTACGGCGTAGGGGCCATGCCCTATCCGATGTTGCAAACCGCCTTTGATGCGTTATACCCACCCGGCCTGCAGTGGTATTGGCGGGCCGACTTCGTCAACGACCTGCCGGAAGAGGCCATTGCACTGCATGTGGAACATGGTTCGAAACTGCCGACCATGCATTCCACGATGCACCTGTATCCGATCGACGCTGCCGTGCATCGCATGGGGCGCAAGGAAACGCCGTTCGCCTACCGCGATTCGAAATGGGCGGCCGTCATCGTGGGCGTTGACCCCGACCCTGGCCAGCGCGAGCGCATCACCGATTGGTGCAAGGGGTACTGGGACGCACTGCATCCCTATTCGGCAGGTGGGGCCTATGTGAATTTCATGATGGACGAGGGGCAGGAGCGGGTGCAGGCCACCTACCGCGACAACTACGCCAGGTTGGCAGCGATCAAGGCCAGATACGATCCCGGCAACCTGTTCCGCGTCAACCAGAACGTGAGACCCGCGTCGTAAGCATGCTTATTTTGATCAGTTGGTTGCAGGAAACCCATCCTGCAGGAAAGGAGGTGTGAAATGGACAAGAGACTGTGGGTCGTCGTCACGGCAATTGTCGCGGCGTTAGGTGCAACCGTGACGCATGCGAGCGCCACAACACGGGATGTGTACACGGATGGCAGCGCCTCCACGGAGGCGCGCAGTCCTTACACCGATGGCGGACTGGCCACGAAGTTCGACGTCTATGCGGACGGCGCAAGGGCCGGAAAATTCGATTCCTATACCGAAGGCATGTGTGTACCGACGACGGACGGCGTGCGCTAGTCTGTCTGCAAAGAAAAAGCCGCAGGTTTGCGCCTGCGGCTTTTTCTTTTGAGCGATGCCGCCCCGCTCAGGCTGCGTCCGGAAATACGGGTTCGCCCAGGTTCAACATCAGGCGATTCGCCCATGCAAAGATAGCCACGGCGTGTATCAGGTCGAGGATCTCCGCGTCCGTCAGGCCAGCGTCCTTGAGTGGCTTCAGGTCTTCGCCACGCACATCGCCAGGGCGCAGCGTCAGGTCGATCGAGAACAGCACGATGGCACGCTCTCGCGCATTCGTGCCTGCGATGTGCGGATCTTCAAAGACCTGCTTGATGACATCGTTGCGCTTGGCAAGCTGCTCAAAGCGTTGCGCGTGGACAGATGCGCAATACACGCAGCCGTTCACGCGCGACACCACGGCGCTCGCGAGTTCGCGTTCTGCACGCGACAGGCCGCCCGGCGCATACATGATCGCGTTGAACGCCGCCGAGCGCTGACGCAAGATCTCGGGCTGGTGAACGAGAAAGCGGTAGTAATCCGACGTCTTTGCCTTCGGGTGGCTTTCTTCCAGCACGGCGATCTGCTCGGGCGTGGCGCGGTCGAGGTCGACCACATCGAGCCACGATTGCCACTCCAGCGATTCGTTGGTGAAGCCGTGGGCGCGGATGATCTCGGTCATGCTGCGGTCTCCGTGGATGCGGTGGCGCTGCCGCTACCGGCAGCTTCGTCCATCGCGCGCAGGCCGGCTACAAGCCGCGTCTGATACGACAGGAAGGCAATGAGCTGCGCGAGCGTCACGACGTCGGCCGTGGCAAGGCCCGCTGCCGGCAATCGCAACAGCGCGTCGCGGTCGCCCTCGATGGGGCGCTCGACGAGCGTGCGCGTAAAGGTGAGGATGGCGTGCAGGCGCGCGTCGGTCAGCGAGTCTATGTCGCCGTGGTCCACGGCTTGCAGCGCAGTTGCGTCGACCGGCGTGGTCGCGAGGCGCGCGCGGTAGTGCTCGGCCAGTTCCGGCGCGGCTGTCAGGCGGCAGGCGTACAGCGCCACGAGCAGGCGTTCGCCGAGCGTGAGGCCGGGCAGGGTCGCGTCGAACAGTGCTTCGTAACTGCCTTGCGTGGCCGTTGCGACTTTTTCGCGGGCGTGGCGCAGCGCATGCGTGGGGCTGCTGTCGCCCAGGTCAGCAACCTGGTCGACCACGTCTTGTGTGGGCGTGAAGTCCATTGATGAAAGGCTCCGGGAATCGGGTACGGAGGCGCCGCGCGCAGCCACCGCGCTGGCGAGAAAGCGCCGCACCGCTGCCCACGACTGGGCATCGGCACGGGCGTTGGCGCGTGGCTCGCCGCCGCCGGTGCTGATGCGGCCCGACACCGGGTGCGCATAAACGAGCTGCGTGGTTGGCACGTACGGGAAGACGATGGCGTGGCCGGCGCCTTCGTAGTCGAAGTGCTGGACGGGGTAGGGGTGGCGCACCTCGGCCAGCTTGGCGGTGACCATGCGCGAGTAATCGCTTGAGGGCCAGGAGCCGTCATCCGTGGCGGAGAGCAGCAGCACCGGCCCGCGTGTGCGTTCGATGCGGATACGCGCGCGCGCCACCGCATCGGCATCTTGCAGCGCCGTGCGGATGGCGCGTTCATGCCGATGCGGCGCGGGGCCCTCGTCAAACGGCACCCAGGTCGCGGTGCGGTTGCCTTCCCACAGATGCGGCAGCGGCTGCCCGCGATACAGCCACGTGGGGCCTTCGCGGCCGACGGCCGGGTCGGCGGCATTCTGCCCGCTGTGCACGACGGCGCCCGGCACGTAGCCGATGACCGCAGACACCGCTTCCGGAAACGTCGCGCCCAGCAGCAAGGCCAGTTCCCCTCCGCGCGACTGGCCGCTCACGGCAACGAAGTCGTGCAGCGGTTCCACGCGCTTGCGCAGCCAGGCTAGCGCGCGCTCGAAGTATTCCAGCGGCGTGTTCGAGATGTAGTCCGACAGCCCCGGTGCCTTGAAGTACGCCAGCGCGAATGCCGCGTACCCGTGCGAGGCATACAGCGCCGCGCGTGGCTCGTTGATGCCGCCGCCCGAGCCATTGAGGATCAGCACGGCCGGGCGCGGGCCCGGGTGCGCATATGGGTCGGGCAGGTACAGCGTGCCGACCAGGCCGTCCTCATTCTCCGGTGCACGCACATCGTGGCGCGTCACACCCGGCGCGGCCAGCCGTTGGACGAAGCTCGCATGGACGGACTCGCCGTTGGCCGTGGCCGTGAGCGTGGTCGTCAGCGGCTCTGTCGCGGGCAGCGGAAAGACCTCGCGCGCCTTGCCGTCTTCCGGGCGCTGGCTCCAGACGATGCCCATCGCGCTGACGCCGGTGTAGTCGCCCGCGACGGGCGCATCGCGCGTGAGGTCGACGGTGCCTTGCGCATCGGCAACAAACGCGGCGCGGCTGTGCCACAGCACGCCATTGCCGCGACGCGTTTGCGCCACGATGCCGACCTGTGCGCCGGGCGCAAGCCCCGTCACGACAATGCTGCGCGATACATCGATCAGGTCATCTGCTGGCGTGACGCCGAGCGCGAACGTTCCCATGGCGCTTACTTGCCGTCCTTGGTGACCATTTGGGCAGCCGTGCGATCGCTCGTCATCGGCGTCACCTTCAGGCCCTTCTTGGCGGCCCACACGTTCTGGTAGTGGTACAGCGGCATCACGCCCACGTCATCCGACACCAGCTTGACCGAGTGGCGCAGGATGGCCGCGCGCTTTTCGACGTTGAATTCTTCAGTGGAGGCGTTCAGCGCGTTGTCGACAGGCGCATTGCTGTAGTGGCCCCAGTTGGACGCACCCAGGCCCTTCTTAATGTCGACCGTGGCCAGCACGTTGACCAGCGCGTAGCTCGCCTCGCCCGTGCCGTTGCCCCATGCCAGCATGCTCATCGCATATTCATTCTTGTTGGCGCGGCCGGAGTAGACCGACCAGGGCACCACCTCCACGCGTGCCTTCACGCCAATGCGGGTCCAGAACTGTGCCACCGCTTGCGCCGTCTCGGGGCCTTGCGGGTAGCGGTCATTCGGCACGTGCATCACCAGGTTGAAGCCCTGCGGAAAGCCCGCGTCGGCCAGCAGCTTCTTGGCTTGCGCGGGGTCGTAGGCGATGTCCTTCACATCGGGGTTGTAGCCGTACGTGTCTGACGGCATCCACTGGTTGGCGACGGTGGCGGCGCCTTGCAGGATGCGGTCGACGATTGCCTTGCGGTCGATCGCCAGCGACAGCGCGCGGCGCACGCGCACATCCAGCAGCGGGTTGTTCGGCAGCGGCTTGCCGTCGTTGCCGGTGATGTACTGGTTCTCGCCTTTGCGGAAGCTCGGCTGCAGCAGCATGACGCGCAGGCCGGGGTAGGCGAAGACCTTTACGTTGGGTGACTGGCGCAGGCGCGCTAGGTCAGACACCGACACCTTGTCGATGACATCCACTTCGCCCGAGAGCAGGTTGGCTGTGCGTGCGGCAGCGTTGTTGATGTAGCGGTAGTTGACCTTCTCCCAGAGCTGCTTGCCGCCCCAATAATTGTCGTTGCGCGCCATCACCACGCGATCGCCCGGCACGTACGAGACAAACTTGTAGGGGCCGGTGCCCACCACCGCGCGGCCGGCGTTGTAGTCCTCAGTCGACGACTTGTCGCCAACGTGCTTGCTGACGATGTGCACGGACGCGAGGTTCAGCGGCAGATCGGGGTTCGGGATGTTCGTCTTGATAATGAGCGTGAGCGGGTCCTTGGCCGTGACCGATTCCACCGTGCGCAGATAGCCCGCGAACGTTGCTACGCTGCCCGGCACGCTGCGCGCGCGCTGGTACGAGAAGATGACGTCGTCCGCCGTGAAGGGCTGGCCGTCGTGCCATTTCACGTTCGGGCGCAGCTTGAATTCCCACGTCTTCGGGTCCAGCGTCTTCCACGACAGCGCCAGGCCGGGCTGCAGCTTGTTCCACTTGTTCTCGACGAGCAGATCCCAGAAATGCACGTCGACGGAGCGGTCGCCGGCATGGTTGTTCAACTGCGGATCGAGCGACGACAGCGGATCGGCAAAGGCGATGTTCAGCGTCTGTGCGCCGACAGCGCCGGCAGCGGCAAACAGCGCAACAGCAAGCGACGAGGCTAGGAGGCGTTTCACGTGGGTTCCCTTTTCCTATTTTTGGAATCGTTGGCTTATTGAATGTCGTTCAGATCGCGTCGTTCAAATGACAGGCGCTGATATGGTTGACCGCAATGCCGCGCAGCGTCGGCGTTTCAGTCTTGCAGCGGGGCATGGCGTGCGGGCATCGCGGGTGGAAATGGCAGCCGGTAGGCGGGTGGAGCGGGCTCGGCATCTCGCCCTGAATGGCGGTGAACGTCTTGTGCCGGGCAGACAGACGTGGGATCTCCGCCAGCAATGTCTGGGTGTAAGGATGGTTTGGGTGGCGGAAGACTTCTTCCGCCGGTGCCGATTCCACCACGCGGCCGAGGTACATGATCACCACGCGGTCTGAGAGGTGCTCCACCACGCCCAGGTCGTGGCTGATGAACAGGTAGGTCAGGTTGAGCTGCTCGCGCAGGTCCATGAACAGGTTCAGGATCTGCGCCTGGATCGACACGTCCAGCGCTGCCACCGCTTCGTCGCAGACCAGCATTGACGGCTGCACCGCCAGTGCACGCGCAATGCCGATGCGCTGCCGTTGGCCGCCGCTGAACTGGTGCGGGTAGCGGTCGCGCAGGGCAGGGTCCAGGCCCGCACGCTGCATCTGCGCAGCCACATAATCGGCAAAGTTGGCGCGGTCGGTCAGGCCATGCACGCGCGCTGCTTCGCCAACGATTTCCTCCACGCGCAGGCGCGGGTTGAGGCTGGCGTATGGGTCCTGGAAGATCATCTGGATCTTCAGACGGGCCGCGCGGGCTTCGTCTGCGGAGAGCGCATCGACAACTTTGCCGTCAACGCGTACCTCGCCGTTTGATGGCCGCATCAAGCCGGCAGCAATCCGGCCGAGCGTGGATTTGCCGCAGCCCGATTCTCCGACGAGCCCCACGACTTCACCGGGCTGGATCGCGAGGTCGACACCGTCGACCGCACGAACGATTGCCGGCGGATGTGCCAGGCCGAAGCGTTGCAAGACGCGATCACCCGCGCCGACCTTTCGATCGCCAAAGCGTTTGCTGACCTGCTTGAGTTCGACAAGCGGCGTGCTCATGCGACCTCCCGCGAAGACGCGTGCTGCGCGCCCGGGTGGAAACAGCGCACGAGGCGGCCAACGATCGGTTGCGTGATCTCCGGGTGGACGCTGCAGACATCGGTGGCACGCGGGCAGCGTGCCGCAAACGCGCAGCCTGCCGGCAGCGACAGCAGGTTCGGTGTCATCCCGGGAATCTGGCGTAGGCGTTGGCCGCGGCGGTTCTCGCTCGGCAGGCTGTCGATCAGGCCCATGGTGTAGGGGTGCAGCGGGGCATCGAGCACGGCATCGACTGGCCCGTGTTCAACAATGCGGCCGGCGTACATCACGGCCACCTCATCGGCCAGACCGGCAACGACAGACAGGTCATGCGTGATCCAGATCAGCGCCGTGCCGTGCATGCGTGCGAGCTTCTGCACTTCCGACAGGATCTGCGCCTGGATGGTCACGTCCAGCGCCGTGGTCGGCTCGTCGGCAATGATCAGGTCGGGCCGATGCAGCATCGCAATGGCAATCGCCACGCGCTGGCGCATGCCGCCCGATAGTTGATGCGGATACGCCCGCAGCCGCTCTTCGGGGCTCGGAATGCCCATCAGGCCGAGCGTGTCGCGCGCATGCTCACGGGCTTGCTTATGGCTCATGCCACTGTGCGCGCGCACGGCCTCGATCATCTGGGCATCGATGCGCAGCACGGGGTTGAGCGTCATCATCGGGTCTTGGAAGACCATGGCGATGCGGTTGCCTTGCAGCTTGCGTAGCTCGCGCGGGGCGAGCTTGGTGAGGTCGCGGCCCTGGTAGAGGATCTCGCCGCCGACCACGCGGCCGGGCGGGTCGACCAGGCCCATGATCGAGAAGCCGGTGACGGACTTGCCCGAGCCCGACTCGCCCACCAGCCCCAGGATGCGTCCGCGCGCGAGCGAGAACGACACATCGTCCACCGCCGGCAGCACACCTTCGCGCGTGAAGAAATGCGTGCGCAGGTTGCGGACTTCGAGTGTGGTCGCGTGGGTGGACGCCGTCATCGTTGCGCCCTCGGGTTCAGCACTTCGCGCAGGCGGTCGCCCACCAGGTTGATGGCCACCAGCGCCAGCAACAGCGCGATGCCCGGATAGAAACTGATCCAGTACTGGCCAGACAGCATGTATTGGTATCCGTTGGAAATCAGCAGGCCCAGAGACGGCTCGGTAATCGGCACGCCCAGGCCCAGGAACGACAGCGTGGCTTCCAGCGTGATTGCGCGCGCCACCTGCAGCGTGCCCACGACGATCAGCGGCGGCAGGCAGTTCGGCAGGATGTGCCTGAGCGCGATGCGCCAGCCGGGCAGGGCGAGCGAACGCGCGGCTTCCACGTACTCGCGGCGACGCTCGACCAGGGCTTGCCCGCGCACCGTACGCGCGTAATACGCCCACTCCAGCAGCACCAGCGTCAGCACGACATTGGTGATGCTCTTGCCGAGATAGGCGAGGATCATCATGGCCACCAGCACCGACGGGAACGACAGCAGCAGATCGACCGTGCGCATGATGATGCTGTCGACACGGCCGCCGGCATACGCCGCAATCAACCCGAGCAGCGTGCCAATCACGGCGGCCACGGCTGCCGACCCGATCCCCACGCCCAGGCTGATGCGCAAGCCGTAGAGGATGCCGGAGTAGAGATCACGCCCCTGGCCATCTGTTCCGAGCCAGTACGTGAACGTGCCCGTGCCAGCTGGCGAGCCCGGTGGCAGGCGCGAGTCCAGCACGTCGAGCTGCATCAGGTCGTACGGATTCTGCGGCGTGATCCACGGAGCGGCCAGCGCAGCCAGAATCAGTACTACAACAACCACCAGCCCGAAGATGGCCGCCTTGGAAGCGAGAAAATCCGCCGCCACGCGCCGCCAGGGCGATTGCCTGCGCGGGGCGGACACCGTTGTCGCCGGCGTGGATTGCGAGGTCGTATTCATCATGCAGCCTCCGCGCTATCAGCCGCACGCACGCGCGGGTCCAGCATTCGATACAGGATGTCGACGATCAGGTTGAGCGACACGAACAGGCACACCACGACGATGAGGTAGGACACGATGACCGGCCGGTCCAGCGCGTTGATGCTGTCCAGAATCAGCTTGCCCGCGCCGGGCCACGCGAAGATGCTTTCCGTCACGACGGCAAAGGCGATGGTCGAGCCCAGCTCCAGGCCCAGCACCGTCACCAGCGGGATCAGCGTATTGCGCAGCACGTGCGCCAGCACCACGCGCAACGGCGACAGGCCCTTGGCACGCGCGAACTTCACGAAGTCCAGCGGCAGCACCTCGCGCACCCCTGCAGAAGTCAGTCGCAGCACCAGCGAGAGCTTGAACAGCGACAGGTTGACTGCCGGCAGCACGAGATGCCGCAGCCCATCCACCGTCAGCCACGACCATTCGATGCCGAACAGGCGCGCCGTTTCACCGCGTCCGCTCGCGGGCAGCCAACCGAGGCTCACGCTGAACGCCATGATCAGCATCAGGCCCACCCAGAACGTCGGCAGCGAAAAGCCCACCACGCTGCCCGTCATGAGCAGGCGCGACACCGGATGGCGCGGATACAGCCCCGCGAACAGCCCCAGCGGCACGCCGATCACCACCGCAATGATCAGTGCCGAAAACGCCAGCTCCAGTGTGGCCGGCAGGCGTTGCAGGATCAGCTGGATGGCCGGTTCGTTGTAGACGAAGCTCTTGCCCAGATTGCCGTGCAGCGCGCCGTTCAGGAAGGTCAGGTACTGCTCCCACAGCGGCTTGTCCAGACCCAACTCGGCAATGATGCGTGCACGGTCGATCTGGTCCACGTCCTGACCGATCAGGATGTCGACCGGGTTGCCGATGGCGTGCAGGCCGATGAAGACGATCACCGTCATCACCAGCACGACGAGCAGCGCCTGGCCGATGCGGCGGATTAGCCAACCTGTCATCGGGCGGCCTCCTGGCTGGAAGTGGCATTCGCTTCCACACCGGGCGGTGGGGCGGGCGTCCATTCATCGCCAAAGATTTCCGGCTCGGCATAGGCCTGGATGGCGGCGTAGTGCGCGTCGATGTCTTCCTGATACAGCAAGCCGGCAATGCCCTGCGCCAAGCGCTTCGCGCCTTCGCTGATGGCCGGGATGTCGCCTGAGACGCTGCCGTGCGTGACCGACGCCGGATAGCAGAAGCAATGCACGCGCGACAGGCCGGGCAGCGTGCCGGGCGTCTTCTCGCGAAATTCGAACGCGTGGCCGAGGTCGGGCGAATCGGCGAGTTCCGCGTCTTCCTCGCCGGGGCGCGGCGTATAGCGGTCGCGCCATTGGCGGATGTGCGGTGCCAATGCGCTGAACTCCGGGCGCGAGGCCCAATCGGTGCGAAAGCCCGTTGAGAAGATCAGGAAGTCCAGTTGGAAGACGCCCTTGGTCGTGGCCACGTGCAGCACGCCGTCGTGCTCGTCCACGCCCAGGATGCCGCAGCCGAGATTGAAGCGCGCATTCGGGTGCCGCGACACGCGCAGCGTGCTGCCACGTGGCGGGGGAACCTGCTCGACATTGATGTAATGGCGGATGCGCCATTTCCACGCATCAGGCAGATGCAGGTGTCCGTGCACCAGGCCCGGGCTGCCGGCACCCTTGCCCTTGTTCACACGCGGCAGGTCGGGGCGGCGGATCAGCATGTCGACGCTGGCAGCGCCGGCCTCCAGCGCCGTCGCAGCCGAATCCATGGCGGACGCGCCGGCGCCGATCACGCCCACGCGCTTGCCGGCCAGCGTGCCGTAGTCCATCTCGTCAGACGAATGCGCCCACCACCTGCGCGGCAGCCGGTGCGCGAAATCCGGCACGGATGCGCCGCCGAGCCCATCACGACCGGTGGCCAGCACCACGCGCCGTGCAAACACCCGTTGCGTCGGTTGGCCCGGCGCGTCGATCAGCAGTTCGACGGCGCCATCCACGCGCGGGTGGATGGCCTTCACGTGGTGATCGTTGCGCACGTCCAGCTGAAGCACGCGGCGGTACCAGCGCAGGTAGTCCATCCATTGCAGGCGCGGAATCTTGTCGAGCACCTCCCACGCATCGGTGCCGAACTGCGCTTCAAACCATGCGCGGAACGTCAGCGCCGGCAGGCCAAGGGCAGGGCCGGTCAATTGCTTGGGCGAGCGCAACGTTTCCATGCGCGCCGTCGTCGCCCAGGGGCCTTCGAAGCCGGCGGGCGAGCGGTCGAACACCACCACGCCGATACCGAGATGTTTGAGCGACGCCGCCGCCGCCAGGCCGGCCATGCCGCCACCGATGACGGCCACATCCAGCACAGGTTGACCCTCTAACGTATGTGGCAGCGTCCAATTTTTCGCGGGGAGTTCAAGCCAGGACAGGTCCTGGTGCAAACGGGCTTCCAGCGCTGCGAGCCCGATGACTAGCGGCGCGTTGTCTTGTTGTGCAGCGGTCATGCGGACGCGCCTTCGGTTTCGTTGATGGATTCGCCATACAGCACCTGCAGCATGCTGGCATGGCGCGCCGGATCGTGCAGCTTGCAGTCCGGGAGCAGACGCTGTGCCGCGCGCGCGAGGGCGTCGGTCAGTGAGACGACCGCCGCCGACGGCCGCTTGGCCTCGGGGGTGATCACGCCAAAGAAGAAGGGGATGTCGGCGTCGATCGGGCGCACGGTCACGCCGTCGATTGGCACGCCGTACGCCGTCACCGGCTCCAGCAACGCAACGCCCAGGCCCGCACGCACGGCGGTCAGCGCATTCAGCGAGGCATTCGTCTCGATGAGCGAGGTCGGTTCCACGCCGGCCTTCGCCAGCGCTTGGTCCAGGCGGCGGCGCAATCGATATGGGTTGTGCATCGTGATGATCCGCTGTCCCGCGCAAGCGGCCAATGTCACGCGCTTGCCGGCGGCCAGCGGGTCGTGTGTCTGCACGGCAGCCACGCACGCGGCTTCGCCGATCCAATGCACGGTGACGCCACGATGCTCCAGCGGCAGGCTGCTGAGGCCAAGGTCGGCAGCGCCGGTGAGCACGGCGTGCACAACCTGCTCGGGCGAGGCGCTGCGAATCTGGATGTGCTGCGCGAGTTCCGGCTCATCGGCCAAGGCTGCAGGCAGCAAGCCGGCTGCCAATGCAGACGTCGCTGCCAAGCGCAGCGGGCGTGCCTCGCCGCGCGCGATTTCTTCGGCACGGGTGCGGATCTGACGTAAGCTGATCAGCGTATGCTCGACGTCTTCGTACAGTAGGAAACCCTGCTCCGTCGGCGAGACGCGCGGCCCCGCGCGTGTGAACAGGGCATAGCCGATTTCAGCTTCCAGATCCTGGATGAGCCGGCTGATGGCGGGTTGCGAGCGCCCCAGCAGCTTGCCCGCCGCGGTGACGCTGCCGGTCGACATGACCGCGGCAAACGCTTCGAGTTGTCGGAGTTCCATCCGCCTGTTTGATCCCAGTCATGCATGTAGTTCGTGCATTCTGGTAGACGCACTATGCGGATTCCAAATAGTATTTTCTTATGTACTCATGCGTTTTGCGCTGGCAACCGCTATTTCCTGCGGTGCAACGACTGCCGAGGCAGGCTGCGCCGCAGCGCGCCTCTATTTGACGAAGGTGCCGTTCGGCCCGATGACCGTCAGCTCGACATAATTCGATCCCTTGCGCAGGTTCGGGCCGTAGCGGACCTCCAATCCGCCCAGGTCGATCGTGCCGGCTGATTCCAGCCCCGAGACAAAGCTGGCCCGCGTGGGCGACTTGCCCGCGCGCTTGAGCCCTTCGACCAGCACGCGCGCGGCTGCGTAGCCTTCCATCATGGCGTACGACGGCGCCACGCCGGCAGACTTCGCGCTGGACGCCAGCTCCCGGCCCAGCAACGAAGTTGAACGCACTGGCGACGGCATCACCTGCGAGACCACCACACCGCGCCCCAGCGTCCCGAGCGATTTCGCAAACGCCAGACCGGCGTTGTTGGACAGCGCTGCAATCTGCGTCACCGTGCCTTGCTTGTTGAGCGCCTCGATCATGGCGCGCGCCGTCGTGCCCGGGCAGGCCAGGATCACCGCTTGCGGCGCGAACTTGCCGACATCTGCCGTCGCCTTGGCGATGTCCGGTTTCAGGCGGTCGACGGTGAAGATGCTGTGCGCGTCGGCGGGCAGTTTTTTCGTGGCGTTGTTGAATCCGATTTCGGTGTCTTTGCCGAAGGTGTCGTTCACGTTGACGAGCGCCAGGCGGCGCAAGCCCAGCGTGTCGAAGTAATGCACCAGCTCGGCAATCTCCGCCTGGTATTTCGCGCGCACCACAAAAAGCAGCGGGTCAGGCTGATCGAAGAACGTTGAAGCGCCGGTTGAAGGCGCCACCACCGGCGCGCCCACCGGCCGGGCTTCAGTCATGATCGCCTCGGTATTCGGCGTGCCGCGCGGCAGGAACAGGGCAAAGACCTGTTTATCGACCAGCAGCGTGTGCGCGTGTTTCTTGGAGGCGGCGGCATCAAAGCCGTCGTCTTCCGAGATCAGCTCGATCTTGCGTCCATTGACACCGCCCGCACGGTTCACCGCATCGAGGTAAAGCTTGGCGCCCTGCGTCATCTCTTGGACTTGCTCGCCCGCGGGGCCCGTGAAGCCAGCAGTCTGGCCGATGACGATCTTGGTGTCGGTGATGCCCGGTTCGGCCATCGTCTGGCCGGACGCCAGCAACAACCCACACAGCCACGCGCATGCAATGGCGCTGCGCACGGCAGCGTTGCGACCTGTCATGTCTCCCCCTTTTCTTTCTGGGTGATTGTTTTGTCGTATGCCAATACGGCAGCACGCACCGCAACATCGGCCGGACGATGCTAGCCGAGAAGCCCCATCCCGCCCCCTCCGGATTTCCCTAGGGCTGCAACATTGCCGCAACGCTTCATGCGGGTTCCGTGCAAGAAAAAACCGCCGTACGAGACGGCGGTATGGCTGGAGAGCGAAGCGCTGATCAGTTGTTCTGCTTCGTGATCTTCGTACCTTCGATCGACGCGCCGGCCATCAGGCCCGCGTTGGTCAGGTTGAAGCCGATGATTGGTTGCTGTGCGGTGTTGGTATCGACCGCGCCGTTCGCGCCGATCTTTGCCAGTGCCACGGTGGCATCCACGCCGGCCGTCCAGCCTTGGCTAGCCTGGAATTTCTGCAGCGCCTCATCCGTCATGAACAGGATGATGAGCGCACGCGACTGCGCGCCAGCCTGGAAGCCGACGGACGCAGAGGCGATGTTGTAGTAGCCCAGCGGACGCCCGCCGCCGGTGCGCAGCACGCCTTCGCCGTATTGGCCGCCCACCACAAAGCCGGCGTTCAGCACCGACGGGAACACGAGCACGCCCTTGGCGCGTCCGACCAGCTCGCGCGAGCCGTTGGCCGTGGTGTACAGGCGCGAGAGCACTGAATCGGCCTGCGAGTTGGTGGTGGCGTGCTTGTTGGTGGACGACATCACGTCGGAGCCCTGGGCATTGGGGCTGGTGGTGGTACAGGCCGCGATCTGGGTACCGAGCAGTGCGACAGCAGCAAGCGCGGCGGCGCGGGTGACGATGGTCTGGCGGCTGATGAGGTTCTTTTTCATGGCGATTGATCTCACTGTCTTTGTTGTTGACGAGGGACACAGGCACACGCGCATCCCGGCTCTGACTCGGTCCCATGCGCTGAGCAAGGGTGTCGACCAAGGTGGAGCAAGCGGCGTGCCCGCCATATCGCATAAGCGCCGGAGCGCTCAATTCCTGACATTAGGCGAGATTTGTGCCCCATGTGGCGCTTTTGCTTCACTGCTTTGTAAAAACGCAAGCCGACCGCAATGCAGGTAGCTTTTTCACGCGCAACAAAAAACCGGCGCTTCAGGCCGGTTCTTTGTGCGATGCAGGAGGCGTGGAGGGTTGGCCGTCAGATCCAAATGATCAACGCTGCCACGCCAATGATCAGGCCGAACTTCACCACGTAGTAGACCTTGCGGTTCCATGCCTTGAAGCGGCGGCGGTACTGGCCCATCACCCACACGTAGCGGAACAGTTTGTTGATGCCGCCGGTCTGGTCGCCCTCATCGTTGGGCGAGCTGGCGGCGGTCATGACCTTGCGGCCCAGCCATTTGTTGATGCGCTGCGCCCAGCCGAATTTCATCGGGCGTTCGATATCGCAGAAAAGAATCAGACGATCCTTGTCGGAGGCGTTTTCGGCCCAGTGCAGATAGGTCTCGTCAAAGACGACGCCCTGGCCGTCGCGCCAGCTATGGCGCTCGCCATCGACTTCGATGAAGCATCGGTCGTCGTTGGGCGTGGACAGTCCCAGGTGATAGCGCAGCGAGCCGGCAAACGGGTCACGGTGCGGATTCAGCTTGCCGCCCGGCGGCAGCTCGGCAAACATCGCCGCCTTCACGCTGGGCAGATCGCGCAGCAGTGCGACGGTCTGCGGGCAGAGCTGTTCGGCTGAGGGGTGATGTGCCTCATACCACTTCAGGTAGAAGCGCTTCCAGCCATTCTTGAAGAACGAGTTGAAACCGGCGTCGTCATTCTTCTCGGCAGCCTTGATTTTGCGCAGGTTGACGAGCGCCAGACCTTCGTCGCGAATCTGCGGCCACGCGGCCTGCAGCTTTTCCAGATCCGGAAAACGCTCGACAGGCACATACGGCGTCTGCGGCACGCCCGAAAACGCGTACATGAAGCAGTTGACCGGCGCGACCACGGCCGAATGATCGAACATCTGGCGCCAGAATTTCAGGCGCACCTTGCCGCGAAAGTGCACGTACAGAATGGAGCCCAGATAGAGGGCCACGATAATCCACTTGATCAAGGCGATTTCCTTGCCGCACGGTGGCGGTCAGCAATTGAGTGCATGCGCTGGCAGCGCAATCCGACATTTTACCCGTGGCGAGGCCGCGCCGCGTGGGTCGCCGCCAACAGTGCACCGTGGTGTTGTGACGCCACGTTACCGTTTGCGCTGCCTTGGCAATAAGGAACATCTGCGTTATTTGTCGCGAAATGTGCGTCGCGTTCTACAATTCCGCTTCGCCCGCCAGGCACCATGGCCGAGGGCGATCACCGGAGGGAGCGATGGACGTCAAAAAACGCGACGAAGAATCCAGCGACATGCCGACCACCATTGGCATCGTCCCGGGCAGTGCGGAATCGCTGGAAGCGTCCATCCGCCGTGCCCAGGAAGCGCTGTCCGGGGTGTCTGCTCGACTGGCAAGCAGGCCTGTGCCGCCGCGCCCGGACCCGGCGACAGATCGCTTCGTTGAAATGGACGACGCCATGTCATCCGCAGAAGCGCGCGCCCTGGCCGAACGCTGCATCGCTGGTGAGGCAATGGAGCCTGCAAGCCTGGCGCGGGCGTTTTCCGTATTGCTTGGTCAGATCGATGGGTTGGAGGCCGACCATGCCGGCCGGCGCCGCGTGCTGCGGCAGTGGATGGTGAGCCAACTCACCTACAAGATGCTGTATCTGCACCACACCGGTCAGGATTCGACCGTGCCGCCGCGTGCGCTGCGCGCTCAGAAAGAGCGGGTGAAGGCGCAGGTTTCGGCCTTGCTCGATGCCGGGCGTTCCTACGCCGATGTGCGCCTGACCGACCTGCGTTTTGCCGAGGATGGCAGCGCCGGAGGTCAGGGCTAGGCGATCAAACGATCAATCCTCGTCGTCGTCCGGTTCGGAGTCGAGGAATTCGCGGCGGGTGAGCCAGTCGGCGATGGCTTGGTCGCAGGCGTCCTTCAGCTTGGACTTGTTATCCACCTTGTCGAACAGCGTGAAGTTCATCAACGCCAGGCCCAAGTCTGTGATGTAGAACATCCGCTTCGGGTTGTCGAAGTGGACGATGCGACCGTCGATGTCACCTTCGTCTTCCGGCTCGGCCGGTGCGTCTTCGAGTTCGACCACGCGGCAGGTGAAGCGCGGTGTGCGGGTGTGCGTCAGATATTCGAATTCATCGTGCGACACTTCGCCGGACGGTGTGACGGCAATGGCGAAGCCCCAGATAAAGCGCGGGGTCGGCAGATCCGACAGCTCGTCGATTTCATCCATCCTTGTTTCTCCAGTCTGATGACGGCTTGTATTAACGGCGCATTATCGCGCGACCCGTGCTGCACGGAAAGCACAATGCACGCCCGACATGATGGGGCGCAGAAATGACCGACCCGCGTATACAGCGCATACGAGACGGCCTGGCCGCCCGGCAGGCGTTCGACGCTGATGCGCTCGTTCCTTGGATTGTTGCCGGACAACGTGTCGGCTGGCTGAGCCGCGAGCGCGCTTCGCAGCTTGCGCGCTGGCCGCAGTGGTTCGATGTACTGGCGCAGCGGGTCGATTTGCGGGAGACGCTCGCTACCGAGGCCGACCGTACCGCGGCGCTGGCTGAAGTCATCATGCGCCTGGCGGAAGACGGCCACGTGCGCGGCTGGCGCGACGAGCGTTTCGCCGTCAACACCGGTTGGGGCACGCCCACGCTGGCGCTGATCGAACGCGCCGCCGCACGCTTCTTCGGCATCCGAACCTACGCTGCGCACATGAACGGCCTGATCGACGGTGCTGATGGGGCCGGCGCGGCGCTCTGGCTGGCCCGCCGCGCCCAGACCAAGCCGATCGATCCCGGCATGTGGGACAACCTCGTCGCCGGCGGCATCGGCCACGGCTTCGATGCGCGCGGTGCGCTGGAAAAGGAATGCTGGGAAGAGGCGGGCATCGGCGCCGAGCTGGCAGCCCGTCTGGTGCCGCGCGGCACGCAGGATGTGCTGCGCGAAGTGCCCGAGGGTATCCAGTGCGAAACACTTTTCGCCTTCGACCTGACGCTGCCGGCCAGCTTCGTCCCCGCGAATCAGGACGGCGAGGTAGCCGGCCACCTGCGCGCCAGCCCCGACGCGGCGCTTGATATCATGGCGGACTTCGCGATGACGGTCGACGCCACGCTCGTTACCCTTGATGCCCTGGCGCGCCTGGGTTTGCCACATGCGCCGCAGCGGTTTGCGTCCGACAACAATACATAAAACGCTTCATGAGTCACTCCGGTTTCATTCTTACCCTGTCGTGCCCGGACCAGCCGGGCATCGTCCACGCCGTGTCGGGCCTGCTTTTCGAGCAGGGCTGCAACATTCTCGATTCGGACCAGTTTGGCGACGAATTCACGGGCCGTTTCTTCATGCGCGTGCATTTTGTTCCGCAGGGCCAGCCGCTGGACCTTGCCGTGCTGCGTGACTGCTTTGCACCCATCGGCGAACGTTTCTCCATGCAGTGGGGCATGTTCGACGCTGCAGTCAAGCCGCGCGTGATGATCCTGGTCTCGAAGATCGGCCACTGCCTGAACGACCTGCTGTTCCGTGCGCGCGCCGGCCAACTGCCGATCGAGATTGCGGCCATCGTCTCGAACCACCGCGATTTCTACCAACTGGCCGCGTCGTACGACGTGCCGTTCATGCACCTGCCGTTGCTGCAGGCGACGGACGCTCAGAAGGCGCAGCAGGAAGCCCGCATCTGGGAGATCGCGCAAGAGCAGCAGATCGACCTGGTCGTGCTCGCGCGCTATATGCAGATCCTTTCCGACGATCTGTGCCGCAAGCTGGAAGGACGCGCCATCAACATCCACCACTCGTTCCTGCCGAGCTTCAAGGGCGCGAAGCCGTATTACCAGGCGCATGAGCGCGGTGTGAAGCTGATCGGCGCAACGGCCCACTACGTGACGGCCGACCTGGATGAAGGCCCGATCATCGAGCAGGAAATCGAGCGCGTGGACCACAGCATGGACCCCGAGCAACTCACCGCCGTCGGCCGCGACGTGGAATGCGTGGCGCTGGCCCGCGCCGTGAAGTGGCATGCCGAACACCGCATCCTGCTCAACGGCCACAAGACCGTCGTCTTCAAGTAATCCAGTCAAAGTAGGGGAGCGCGCGATGCGACAGATCATTCTCGATACCGAAACCACCGGCCTGAATGCCGCCACCGGCGACCGCGTGATCGAAATCGGCTGCGTGGAGATGGTCAACCGCCGCCTGACCGGCCGCAACCTGCATTTCTACATCAACCCCGAGCGTGAGATCGACGCGGGCGCGATGGCCGTGCACGGCATCACCAACGAGTTCGTGGCCGACAAGCCGAAGTTCGCCGAGATCGTCAACGAAATCCGCGACTATGTGCAGGGCGCCGAGGCGATCATTCACAACGCGGCGTTTGACTTGGGCTTCCTGGATATGGAATTCCAGCGCCTCGGCCTGCCGGCATTCCGTGAACACCTGTCGGGCCACATCGACACGCTGCGCGAGGCGCGCCAGATGTTCCCGGGCAAGCGCAACTCCCTGGATGCGCTGTGCGACCGTCTGGGCGTGAGCAACGCGCACCGTACGCTGCACGGTGCATTGCTGGATGCGGAACTGCTGGCCGAGGTCTACCTGGCCATGACACGCGGCCAGAACGCGCTGGTGATCGACATGCTGGAGTCGGGCGAAGGCGCATCGGCCGAAGCTGTCGCCGTCGACCTGAGCGCGCTGCAATTGCCGGTGCTGCTGGCGACCGAAGCCGAAGCCGAAGCGCATGCCGGCGTGCTCAAGGAGATCGACAAGGCCAGCGGCGGCAAGACCGTCTGGGCGCGCGACGCTGCGGAATCAGCGCCGCCGGCTGCCTGATCAAAAAAATGTGCGGGCAGGGTATTTACACGGCAGCGCCTTTTCTTCATAATCTCGTTTTCACCGCATTCGGGTGGTTAGCTCAGCGGTAGAGCACTGCCTTCACACGGCAGGGGTCACAGGTTCAATCCCTGTACCACCCACCAAACTAGCGAGAAATCGCTTAAAAGGCCCTCAGGCAAACGCCGAGGGCCTTTTTCTTTGTCCGCGCTCTCCGTGCGGGCTTTTCAGGCCGCCTCTTCGTCGCCTCCGGCCAAGCTTCCATCTGGCGCGAAAAAGAGACACTTTCGGTCGATCCGTTTCAGTCGTTTCCCCTCGAGCTGCGAGTGCATGCCGGGCGATAAAACGTATTTCGCCCCATGCTTTGCACAATGCTTTGTTGCGTCCCAGGGAGAAAGGCTGCCGCTACAAGCGTCGCGTCGCTGGTGCGCGCTATGCGCGATACCACAGTTGGCGAGACAGGAAAACGCAGGGATATCCCCCTCCCGGATTCAGCGTGGGCGCGGGAACTCGCGCCGATCGGTTACGTACCAACCTGCGAGCGCGGGCAGGTGGCATGGGTACGCTTTCTGCTGTGCTCGGGATAGCTGATCGTTGTGGTGCACGTATGTTGGTGCATCGTGCAAGGTCCGTTTAGCACTTCATGCTGTCGAGCGCTAACGCAATTGCAACGGTTGTGCACCGTTCCAGGCTATCAACCGTTCTTGTGATCATCGGTGATTCGTCTACAGTGGAATCAGCAACGCACGCAAGAACTAGCCTGGCTCTCGCTTGTTGGTGTGGAGTAGGGAAGAAATCTACGGGGGAGATATGGATATTTTCCGCCACTACGCAACGCGTTTTGAAGCTCGCAAAGAGGACGAGTACAGCATCCAGGAGTATCTGGATATCTGCAAAAAAGACTCGACCGCCTATGCGACTGCCGCCGAGCGCATGCTCACCGCGATCGGTCAGCCGGAACTGGTGGACACTCACCACGATCCTCGGCTGTCACGATTGTTCTTCAACAAGGTCATCAAGATCTATCCGGCCTTCCGGGAGTTCTACGGCATGGAGGACACGATCGAGCAGATCGTCTCCTTCTTCAAACATGCCGCGCAAGGTCTTGAAGAGCGCAAACAGATCCTTTATCTGCTCGGGCCTCCGGGCGGCGGCAAATCCTCGCTTGCCGAGAAGTTGAAGGCGCTGATGGAGCAGATTCCCATCTACGCGCTCCAGGGCTCGCCCATTCACGAGTCCCCGCTCGGGCTGTTCTCGCCTGACGAAGACGGCAAGATTCTGGAGGAGGATTACGGCATCCCGAGGCGCTATCTGAACACGATTGCCTCCCCTTGGGCGGTCAAGCGGCTGCATGAGTTCAACGGTGACATCACGCGCTTCCGCGTGGTGAAGCTGCATCCGTCGGTGCTGTCGCAGATTGCGATTTCCAAGACGGAGCCGGGCGACGAAAACAATCAGGACATTTCGTCTCTGGTGGGCAAGGTCGACATCCGCAAGCTGGAGGACTATCCGCAAGACGATCCGGATGCGTATTCGTATTCGGGCGGGCTGTGCCTGGCCAATCGGGGTTTGCTTGAGTTCGTTGAGATGTTCAAGGCGCCGATCAAGGTGCTGCATCCGCTGCTGACGGCCACGCAGGAAGGCAACTACAAGGGCACGGAGGGCTTTGGCGCGATCCCGTTCGATGGCGTCATCCTGGCGCACTCGAACGAGGCGGAGTGGCAGAGCTTCAAGTCCGATCGCAACAACGAGGCGTTCCTTGATCGCATCTACATCGTCAAGGTGCCGTATTGCCTGCGCGTGTCAGACGAGGTGAAGATCTACGACAAGCTGCTGCGCAACAGCTCGCTGGCCGCAGCGCCGTGCGCGCCGAACACGTTGAAGATGATGGCCCAGTTCGCGGTGCTCACACGCATCAAGGAGCCCGAGAATTCCAACATCTTCTCGAAGATGCGCGTGTATGACGGCGAGAGCCTGAAAGATGTCGACCCGAAAGCCAAGTCGTATCAGGAGTACCGCGACTTTGCCGGCATCGACGAGGGCATGACGGGGTTGTCGACGCGCTTTGCCTTCAAGGTGCTCTCGAAGGTGTTCAACTTCGATGGGACGGAGGTGGCGGCCAATCCGGTGCACTTGCTGTATGTGCTCGAACAGCAGATCGAGCGCGAGCAGTTCCCGCCGGAGACGGAATCCAAGCTGATGTCCTATATCAAGGAATATCTCACGTCGCCATACGTGGAGTTCATCGGCAAGGAGATTCAGACCTCGTATCTGGAGTCCTATTCGGAGTACGGGCAGAACATCTTCGACCGCTACGTGGTGTTTGCCGACCTGTGGATTCAGGATCAGGAATATCGCGATCCGAACACTGGCGAGATTCTCGATCGCAGCGCGTTGAATGATGAGCTGGAGAAGGTGGAAAAACCGGCGGGCATTTCCAACCCGAAGGATTTCCGCAATGAGATCGTCAATTTCGTGCTGCGGGCGCGGGCCAAGAATGGCGGAAAGAATCCCGTCTGGACCAGCTACGAGAAGCTGCGCGCGGTGATCGAGAAGCGGATGTTCTCGACCACGGAGGATCTGCTGCCCGTGATCTCGTTCAATGCCAAGTCGTCGCATGATGACAAGGAGAAGCACGAGAACTTCGTCAACCGCATGGTGGAGAAGGGCTATACCCAGAAGCAGGTGCGCTTGCTGGTGGAGTGGTATCTGCGCGTCAGGAAGTCATCTTAAGGAGATAAGGAGAGGGCAAGGACACCCAGCGAACTTCCAATCGAGGGCAGTCACATGGGCACGATCATTGATCGGCGGGAGAACGGTGGCGGCAAAAGCACCGTCAACAAGCAACGCTTCATCAAGCGTTACCGAGACCAGATCCGCCGTGCAGTGGCCAAGGCGGTGACGGGTCGCAAGATCATGGACATCGAGCAGAGCGGGCAGGTGTCCATTCCCGTCAAGGACATCTCCGAGCCCATGTTCCACCACGGCTCGGGCGGGCGCCGAGAAGGCGTTCACCCGGGCAACAAAGAGTTCATTCGCGGCGACAGCTTCGACCGCCCGCAGCAGGGCAGCGGCGGCTCCGGTTCGCAGGCCAGCGACTCGGGCGAGGGCGAAGACGATTTCATCTTCACGCTCTCGCGCGAGGACTTTCTCAACTTCTTTTTCGAAGACATGGCGTTGCCCGATCTTGCCAAGCGCAGCCTGGCCAAGATCGCGGAGGTGCGCAAGGTGCGTGCGGGTTTTTCGCTCGATGGCACGCCGTCCAACCTGTCGATTCTGCGGACGATGCGCAGCTCGCTCGGTCGCCGCATTGCATTGTCCAGCCCGTATCAGCGCCGTCTGCATGAGCTGGAAGGCGAGTACAACGAGGAGCTGGAAAACGACGGCCCTTACAGCGTGCGCGCGCAAGAGCTGATGAAGGAGATGCGACATCTGCGCTCGTGCCTGGATCGCGTGCCGTTCATTGAAAAGCTCGACCTGCGCTACAACAACCGCGTGCTGCGCAAGCGTCCGCAGGCGCAGGCGGTGATGTTCTGCGTGATGGACGTATCCGGCTCGATGGACGAATCGCGCAAGGACTTGGCCAAGCGTTTCTTCATGCTGCTTTATCTGTTCCTGAAGCGGAACTACGAACGCATCGACGTCGTCTTCATCCGCCACCACACCGTGGCTAAGGAGGTGGATGAGGAGGATTTCTTCCACTCACGCGAGTCGGGTGGCACTGTTGTGTCGAGTGCACTCAAACTGATGGCGGAAGTGATTCAGGAGCGTTATTCGCCAAGCCAATGGAACATCTATTGCGCGCAGGCTTCGGATGGCGACAACTGGGCAGGGGACTCAGAGCTGTGCGCCAAGATCCTGCGCGAGTCGATCCTGCCGCTGACGCAGTACTACGCCTATGTTGAGGTGGTCTCCACGGAGCCGCAGAACCTGTGGGAGGAGTATCTTACGTTGAAGGCTGGGCACGAGAACTTCGCGATGCAGCGCATTCTCAAGGCGGACGAGATCTATCCGGTGTTGCACGAGCTGTTTCAGAAGCGCGCCGCCTGATCGCTGATCGGGCTGCAGGAGTTGCCGCCAGCCGGGCACTGCCGCCGCGCAGTGGCAGCGTGTGCCATGGCGAGCACGCCACCTGTGACCCTGTGTGATGGACCAACGGGAACGAGCATGGCCTACCTATCTACGGGCTCGGAATGGACCTTCGAGCTGATCAGGCGTTACGACCAAAGCATCGCCCAGATTGCCGCAGATTTCGGCCTGGACACCTATCCGAACCAGATCGAGATCATCACCGCCGAGCAGATGCTCGATGCCTACGCGTCGTCCGGCCTGCCGCTGGGCTACAACCATTGGTCATACGGCAAGCACTTCCTTGCATCGGAGCGCGGCTACCAGCGCGGCCTCATGGGGTTGGCGTACGAGATCGTCATCAACTCGAACCCCTGCATCGCATATCTGATGGAGGAGAACACGATGCCGATGCAGGCGCTGACCATCGCGCATGCCTGCTACGGCCACAACTCCTTCTTCAAGGGCAATTACCTGTTCCGGACGTGGACGAACGCGGACGCCATCGTCGATTACCTGCTCTTCGCCAAGAACTACGTGGCTGAATGCGAACAGCGCTACGGCGAGCAGGAGGTGGAACTGCTGCTCGACTCCTGCCACGCGTTGCAGAACTACGGTGTCGATCGTTATCGACGGCCCAAGAAGCTGTCGATCAACGAAGAGCAGGCCCGCCAGGCGGAGCGCGAGAAATACCTTGAAGCACAGGTGAACGACCTGTGGCGTACGCTGCCCACGCACCGGGCACGCGCGCTGGCAACCGCTGACGACGTGCCGGAGCCTGATCCGCAGTTTCCGCCCGAGCCGGAAGAGAACCTGCTGTACTTCATCGAGAAGAACGCGCCCAAGTTGCAGCCGTGGCAACGAGAAATCGTGCGTATCGTGCGCAAGATTGCGCAGTACTTCTATCCGCAGCGGCAGACCAAGGTGATGAACGAAGGCTGGGCCACCTTCTGGCACTACACCATCCTGCACAAGCTGTACGACGAGAAGCTCGTCAACGATGCGTTCATGCTTGAGCTGCTGCAGGCGCATACCAACGTGATCTATCAGCCGCCGTTTAATAGCCCGTACTACAGCGGCTTGAACCCGTACACCCTGGGCTTTCTGATGTTCCAGGACATCCGGCGCATTTGCGAATCGCCGGAAGAAGAGGATTACCGCTGGGCGCCCGAGATTGCAGGCAGCGATTGGCAGAAGACACTCGACTTCGCCATGCGCAACTTCAAGGACGAGAGCTTCCTGCTGCAGTTCCTCTCGCCGCGTGTGATCCGCGAGTTGAAGCTGTTCTCCGTGCTCGATGACGATCGTGACGCCAAGCTGCGCGTCACCGCCATCCACGACGACGATGGCTATCGCAAGATCCGCGAGTTGTTGGCAGGGCAGTACGATCTCTCGAACATCGAGCCCAACATCCAAGTGACCAACGTTGACGTGGGCGGAGATCGCTCATTGACGCTGCGCCATTTACAGAGCAACCGCCGCCCGCTCGGGCCGAACTACGAAGAGATGCTGCGGCACGTCGTACGCCTATGGGGCTTTACGTGCCGGCTGGAGGTGGTCTACGAAGACGGGCGACGCGAGATGAAGCACGAGTGCAAACCTGAGTAGCTCACGTACGCTTCCTCAAGGCCAGCTTTGCGCTGGCCTTCTTTTTGTTCGCCGCAGACGCGGATGTCGGTCATGCTGCTCACTGAGCAGCTACATGCCGAAGCGGAAATGGCCGCTACGGAGCACGATGTTGTGCGAGTCCGTCAGCTTGAACAGCGAGCGCGCCATGTCTTCAATGGTGCCGCGGTGGCTTTCCATGGCTTGCAGCAGATCTTCCTGCCGCCACGAGCGGGCGCCGAAATGTTCTTCGAGCGCTTCAGCCGTCACCGCATAGCAGGCCGGGATGCCGTCGACGCTTGCGGTGCAGGTGAGAGTGAGATCCGCGGCGCAATAGCGTGGCGGGCTGGTGTGGAACTCGATGATTTCCATGGGCGGCCTCCATGAAAAAACGGCGATGCACCGTGCGCCGCCTTCCAATCAGTGTATGGCGTGGTCGCGTGAATGCAATGTGGTCAGTCAGGTTAGTGTTTTCGCCCAGCGGTGAACCTCCGGGCCCGTGACGTCCGAAAAGGCAGCGGAGGCCACGGGCAGGTGCGCGTCGCGGCGCTACATCGCACACATCTGCAGGCGGACGAGGCTCGCCTTGCAGCGCGAGAGCCAGAGCGCGGCCTCGGTCCGATTGTTGACGCCAATCTGCCGGAACAGCGCGTACAGATGGTTCTTGATGGTGCCTTCAGCCACGTTGAGCACGCGACATATCTGCTTGTTGGACTTGCCTTCTGCAAGCAGTTGCAGCACCTCATGCTGCCGCGGCGTGAGCCGGCGCCAGAGTTCAGCCGGACTTTCTCCCGGGCTTTGGCGCGGGTCGTCGGGTGAGAGATTGCTGATGGGCGGCAAGTAGACTGCGCCCGAGGTAATGCGTTGCAGGGCTTCGAGCAGAACGTCGGCCGTGGCTTGCCGGTCGACCACGCCGGCCGCGCCGAAGCGCAGCGCGTCGCCCACCACGTGCCGGCCGACAGCTTGCACCGTCAGTAGCACAGGCACTTCCGGCAGCACCGCTTTCAACTCCGACAGGCGTTGCCGTGCGTCGTCGTCCTGTGCGCTCCATTCCATCACGACGGCTCTGGGTTCGGCTTGCCGGCAAGCCGGCCCGATTTGCACGGCGTAGTGTGTATCGATAAACACACCCTGCGCGTCGAGTGCATTCAATACATTGGACACACCTGCCGCAAAAAGCGGCAAGCTATCGATTACCAGAATATTCATCGACCCCTCGTACTTCAGTTAATTATTTTCAGAGAAACCGATTATTTTGTAGGGCGGGATCGATCCGGATGCATTGAAACAGAAGTTCAGTGCCGAAAGTCACGGGCGGCCTGTCGATACGTACTGGGCCGCTGTTCCGTGGCCTTGGCTGGGACTTTCGCGGCATCGAACCCCGCAGGAAAAACTCTTACTTTGGATTCGGGCGCACAAACCTGTGCGTCCAAATAATTCAATGTGAGGAGTTTTAAATGGACAACGGACTTATCGGGTCGGTTATCAATGCGCTGCCGATCGACAAGATGATCTCTGCGCCGCTGCAGGCGATGATCGCGGCGCAAACCTCAGCGGCAAAATCCTATGCGGATTTTCTGCTGCAGGTGTGTATTCAGAACGGCAAAGCCGTTGCGGTGCAATTTGACTACGACGAAACCATCGTCGACGAGAAGGGGGTGTCGCAGGGCACGATCCAGAAGACGATGCGCATTCCGTTGCTGTGTGCGGTCGTGCATCCGGTGATCGCCATCGAGGAAGGCACGATCGATTTCGAGCTGGAGATTTCACAGTCGGAGAAATCCTCGTCCAGCACCGAGGCGGAAGGGTCGTTCCAGGCCAAACTCGGCTGGGGCCCGTTCAGCGTCTCGGTCTCGGGCCGCGCCTCGCATAAGTCGGAGCAGACCCGTAGCACCGACACGCGCGCCAAGTACTCCTTCCACACCCAGGTCAAGCGTCAGAACCCGCCGGAAGCGCTCATGCGCGTGATGGAGTTTTTGACTGACGCGGCAACCAAGCCGGTCGTGGTCAAGGGCAAGGAGAACGACGTCAAGCCGCTGCCCGCCACGCCGACCGACGGCACGATGATCGGCGAAAAGGCGCCCGCTGGCGGCAACGCGCCGGCCCCGGCACCGGCAAATCCGTAAGCCGCCACGGCGATGGACGCCGGCCGGCCTCCCCACGGCCGGTGTCCTGATCGGTGCGCGCCTGTCGCGCGCCGCCTATTGATCTGATCGATCCGACCGACCCGACACCATGTTCAATCTCTTCAGCCGCCGCGGGCGTGATGATGACCGTGCGTCGTCAGCGCCCGCAACACCACCAGCGCCGTCCGCCAGCGCGCCATCAGCGCCACCTGTGGCAGCGCAGCCCGCTGGGCCTTCCGATGCCGCGCCGTTTCCAGAGACTGTGTCCGATGCGCCTCCGCCGTCGCCACCAGGTTCGTCGCCGCCGGGCGGCGGCACCGGTGGTGGCAGCAACAGCCACGGTCATCCGGGCTTGAATGGCCTGACGCTCGACGACATCACGCGCGGCATGCAGCACGCCGCCGCTTCTGCCAACCAGATGCTTGCGCAGCAATACACCGCGCTGCTCGACCAGTTTTTTGATGCCGACGAGAGCGGCACGCTGGTCGCCCGCGAGGTGGAGCTTGCGCTCGACAGCCAGCACCGGCTTGCGCTGCCGCTGGTCTCGCTGGCGATGCCGCGCGGCATCGCGCTCGATGAGATGACGGTGAACATGACCGTGCGCAGCGACATCGCCGAGGCCCTGCCTTTACACGGTGCAGCCGCGGGCGGCGTTGGCCGGTTCTACGTCTCGCTTGCACCGCATTCCAAACGGGATACGGGCCGCGACAGCGAGCACATCGACATCGAGATGAAATTCACGGCGCTGCAGCCGCCAGAAGCCGTGATGCGGCTGATCGACGAATACACGAATCGGCTGGTGCCAAGGCCCGTGCAGCCGAATGCCGGCGGTTCCGATGGCCCCGACACCCCCACCACGCCCCAGGAGAAGAGCGATGAGCACTGAGCACAACCCGCGCACCACCGGCGAGCGAGGCCTCGCGCTGATCAAGGAATCGGAAGGGCTGCGTCTGTCGACGTATCTGGATGCGGTCGGCAAGCCGACCATCGGTTACGGCCACCTGATTCGCCCCGGCGAGACCTTCAACGGTCCGATCTCGCAGCAGCAGGCGGAAGCGCTGCTGCGCAAAGACCTTGCTGACACCGAACAAGGCATTGCCAAAGCCGTGCGCGTGTCGATCACGCAGGGTCAGTTCGACGCGCTGGCGTCCTTCGTCTTCAACCTGGGAGCAGGGCGGCTGCGCTCGTCAACGCTGCTGCGCAAGCTCAACGCCGGCGACTACGCCGGCGCGGCCAACCAATTCCTGCTGTGGGACAAGGCAGGCGGCAAGCCGCTCAAGGGGCTGACGAAGCGTCGTCAGGCCGAACGCAAGTTGTTCCTGTCCTGATTCACAACCACGTTATTTCACCGGAGAAGCTCGCATGCATACCGAACCGATGTCCGTGATTCCGACCACCCGTCCGCGCCGTCTGTATCGTGCATTGACGTGGCTTGCCGCCGCAGCCGTGGCGATCGGCGTGTCCTACGCCCGCGCGGCCGAGAATGTTGCGCCAAGCTGCACGGCGGAGACGCAGCGTATCCGCAGCGAACTCGGAAACCAGGATCTGCCGATTTTCAATGAGCAAGCTGGGCGTTACCTCGCCGACGCGTTGAATCAGCTCTACGCTTACGGCACGCTGCCCAACCGCTACGTGCCAGAGCGCCAGGCCAACTGGGAGCCGGGCGCAAATCGCCCCGTCATGATGCAGAAGCGCAGCATCGGCGGTGACTTATGGGCGCAGACCGGCCTGTTGCAGGCCGATATCGACGATGGTCTTTCCAAGCGCGGCCCGTTGCGATTGATCTATGCGCAGGATGGCAAGCCGCAGTACATCACGACCACCGCTGCGAATGCGCCGCAGATCCCGACGCAGCGCTGCGCGGGCAAGTGAGCGAGCGTTCGGCCGCGTCAGGCGCTTGCCTGGCGCGCCATCTCGACGCCCTTGTTGGCCAGCGCATCGGCGCGCTCGTTGCCGGGGTGGCCGGCATGGCCCTTGACCCAATGCCAGCTCACGTCATGTCCGACGACGAGTTCGTCGAGCGTGCGCCAGAGGTCGTCGTTCTTGACCGGCTTCTTGTCAGCCGTCTTCCAGCCGCGCGCCTTCCAGCCGGCCAACCATTCGCTGATGCCTTTCTGCACGTACTGCGAATCGGTGTACACCTGCACCCGGCATGGCCGCTTGAGCGCGCGGAACGCCTCGATCACTGCCATCAGCTCCATACGGTTGTTGGTGGTCAGCGCTTCGCCGCCGAAGAGTTCTTTTTCATGGCTGCCCGAGACGAGCACGGTGCCCCAGCCGCCAAGGCCGGGGTTGCCCTTGCATGCGCCATCGGAATAGACGGTGACTTCCTGCATTGAGAAAACGATGGGTGATCAGTGAGTGGAACGGGCGCGATCAGGCGCCCGATTTGCCGTCACGCGCTGTGGCCGACGGCGCCTTGGTCGAATGCGAGCCCGAAGGCGTCGCGACCGGCGTACCGGCCGGCACCAGTGACGGCGACTTACGCGTCTTCCATGCCGGACCGACCAGGCGCATGGTGCGCACGCGCTTGACAGCTTGCAGCATGTAAACCGCGCCGAAGATCGGCCACCAGCGGTCGCCGGCCTTCTCCATGAAGGCGGTGCGCTGCAGCCATTTGTCCGAGCGATTGGGCGGACAGTAGCAGCCGAAACGGCCGCGCACGATATCAAATCCGAGCAGCTTGAGCCAGTCTTTCAGGCGCGTGAACGCAATCATCTGGCTCTGCGCAGGCAGGAACGATTCCGTGCCCAGGCGGCGCATGCCCTGGCGCATGCCCCACAAACTCAGTGGGTTGAAGCCGGTGATGACCAGACGCCCCTCAGGCATCAGCACGCGCGCCACTTCGCGCAGCACTTCATGCGGGTCATCCGTGAACTCCAGCACGTGGGGCAGCGCGACGAGGTCGATGCTCTGCGAAGCGAAGGGCAGTTCGTCATAGCGGCAGATCACGCGGGGTGTGGCCTGGCGCTGTGGTGTGCTGGTGTCGGGCTCCCCGTCGGCCGCATCGGCGGATTCGGCGGGGTCGCCGTCCATCGGGTCGAGCGTTTCAGTGGGGGCCGTCGGGTCGATGTCGTCCACCACACGCGCGATCAGCGGGATGCGGTTCTCGCGCAGCGCCCCAAAACCAGGGTGGCCGAGCTGCAGCGCGTGATAGCCGAACATGTCGGCCACCGTGCGATCGAACTGGGCCTGTTCCCAGCGCAGGACGTATTGCCCGGGCGGTGAAGCGAGCCAGTGGTGCCAATCTATAATGCGACGATCGTTAGAGGAGTCGGACATGGTCCAGGGTGGTGTGCCGCGTGGTGTAGCGCTTGAGGTGGAGGCGATCGCTGCGTTTACCGACAATTATATTTGGGCACTACACGATGGCCGTGTGGCTGCTGTCGTCGACCCGGGCGACGCGCAACCGGTGCTGCGCTTCCTGAAGGAGCGCGGGCTTACGCTCGGTGCCATTGTAATCACACATCATCATGGCGATCACGTCGGCGGGGTGCGCGAACTGCTCGCCGCGTATCCGGAGAATCCCGAGGGTGTGCCGCTGCCGGTCATCGGCCCAGCGGGTGAATCGATCCCGGGCCGCACGCAGGCCGTGCGTGAAGGCGATGTCGTTACGCTCACGCAGCCGGCCGCAACATTCCGGGTGATCGATGTGCCGGGTCATACCAGCGGTCACGTCGCCTATGTGGGGCACCTTCAGGGTAATGCCGCATCGGCGAGCCTGTTTTGTGGCGATACACTCTTCGCCACCGGTTGCGGCCGGCTTTTTGAGGGTACGCCTGCGCAGATGCGCGCGTCGCTGGCCAAGCTGGCGGCGCTGGCGCCCGATACGCGTGTCTACTGCGCGCATGAATACACTGCATCGAATGTGCGCTTTGCGCGTGCAGTCGAACCTGGCAACGCCGACTTGGCAGCCTGGGAGGATGAGGTAACGGCGTTGCGGGCCGAGGGCCGCTCGACTGTACCCACTACCATTGGCCACGAGCGGGCGACCAATCCCTTCATGCGATCGGATGACGGCAATGTGACGCATGCCGTGGCACGCCATGCCGGAATCGACGCCGACGATCCGGTTACTGTATTCGCCGCGTTGCGCCAGTGGAAGAACGATTTCCGTTGAGAATGCTCGGCGCGCGGCGATGACGCGGCCAGATGTGATGTATCCAGCAGGCACCCCGCCGGGTGAACGCGGGTTGACGCGGTCGGATGCGTTTCTTACTATCTGGGGCAATTTTTAGCCCTAACCTCATAGAACTTGATGCGATCCGTGCGACTTCTTGCGGCAACTGTGCTCAGTCTGCTCCTTGCGGCCTGTGCAACGGCCCCCGGGCCGAGCGCCGACACAGCCAGCACCAGCGCCTCCACCGGCACCGGCCAAGCCGCTGCGCCGGTCGTCAATGTCGATCAGCAGCCCGTGGGGGCCCTGAAAGGGCCGGCCAAGGATCTCTGGGCGCGCATTCGCCAGGGTTTCTCCATGCCCGACCTGCAAAGCTCGGCAGTGGACGATCGTACCGACTGGTATGCGCAGCGCCCCGACGCCTTCCGCCGTATGGTGGATCGCTCCAACCGCTACCTGTATCACATCGTCGAAGAGCTGGAGCGGCGCAACATGCCCACCGAGCTCGCCCTGCTGCCCTTCGTGGAAAGTGCGTTCAACCCGCAGGCTGTATCGAGCGCCAAGGCCGCGGGAATGTGGCAGTTCATCCCGAGCACTGGCAGGACCTACAACCTCAAGCAGAACGTCTTCCAGGACGAGCGGCGCGATGTGCTTGCCTCGACCGATGCTGCGCTTGACTATCTTTCCAAGCTGCACGACCAGTTTGGCGACTGGCAACTCGCGCTGGCTGCCTACAACTGGGGCGAAGGTGCCGTTGCGCGGGCGATTGCGCGCAACCAGGCAGCCGGCCTGTCGACCGATTACGTCAACCTGAACATGCCGGCCGAGACGCGCATGTACGTGCCCAAACTCCAGGCGGTGAAGAACATCATCGCCAACCCGGAGCGCTACGGCGTCACGCTGCCTGAGATTCCCAATCATCCATACTTCGTCACCGTCACAACGTCACGCGATATTGATGTGACGCTGGCCGCCAAGCTGGCCAACCTGCCGATGGATGAGTTCAAGGCGCTCAACCCATCGTTCAACCGGCCGGTGATCCTTGGTGCGTCCAACCCCCAGATCCTGCTGCCGTACGACAACGCCGAAACGTTCCAGTACAACCTGAACACGTATCGCGGTGGCCTTTCCAGCTGGACGGCCGTGACGGTCGGCAACCGTGAGCGCGTGGAGGCGTTGGCGGCGCGGCTGAAGGTTGATCCCGATACCATTCGCGAGATCAACCGCATTCCGAAAGGCATGCGCTTGAAGGCCGGCTCCACCGTGGTCGTACCGCGTGCCGACGGCGCCCAGGAAAACGCACCCGACATCAGCCCCGAATTGGCTGAGAACGCCACCATGGCGGTCGAACCCGACATGCCGGATCTCAGAAAGGTGGTGGTGCGCGCGGGCAAGCGCGACACGGTTGCGGGTCTGTCGCGGCGCTACGGCGTGTCTGTTGCCCAGATTCGTGCGTGGAACCAGTTGCCTGGCGACGCCATCCCCAAGGGTCACAGCGTCGTGCTGATGCTGCCGCAAGCGCGCGGTGGCAGTCGCGGCGGCCACGTGCGCGTGATGCGCGTCTCGGCTACGACATCGCGCGCCACGGCGGCAACCACGCGCGTGCCGACTGCGAAGGTGGCCGGCAAGCCGGTGGTCAAGGCTAAACCGGTGGCAAGCTCATCGAGTTCGGCCAAGCGCAAGAAGCGCTGAGTCTGGCGAGAGAAACGGCGTCCTGCGGGGCGCCGTTTTGTTTTGGGGCGGCGGTAAGACCTGCGTAAGTTGGCGACCGCAAAGTAGGTGCATCCGAGCACAATCAAGATCGAGCCATCGCACACGATGGCCAGGAGACAACGTCATGCCCATGTCCGCCGCGTATCGCGCGCTGTATCAGCGCTCCATTGACGACCCCGCTGGCTTTTGGGGCGAGCAGGCCCAGCGCATCGAGTGGCAAACGCCGTATTCGGCAGTCCTCGACGATTCGCGCTTGCCGTTCGCCAAGTGGTTCGTGGGCGGACGCACCAACCTCTGCCACAACGCCGTCGACCGGCATCTCGCCACGCGTGGCGAGCAAGCGGCGCTGGTGTATATCTCCACCGAAACCGGCCTGGAGACCACGTACACGTATCGCCAGCTCCATCGCGAAGTCAACCGCATGGCGGCGAGCCTGCAGGCGCTGGGTGTCAAACGTGGCGATCGCGTGCTGATTTACCTGCCGATGATTCCCGAAGCCGCGTTTGCCATGCTGGCCTGTGCGCGCATCGGCGCGATCCATTCGGTGGTGTTCGGTGGCTTCGCATCCAACAGTCTCGCCACGCGCATCGACGACGCCACGCCGCGCGTGATCGTCAGTGCGGATGCAGGCTCGCGAGCGGGCAAGGTGGTCGAATACAAACCGTTGCTTGACGCGGCGATTGACTTGGCCGCGCACAAGCCTGAGCGCGTGTTGCTCGTCGATCGCAAACTCGCGCCCATGCGGCACAACCCGCGCGACGCTGATTACGCAACGCTCGCGGCAGAGCACGCGAATGCCGATGTGCCGTGCGAATGGATGGAGTCGAGCGAGCCCTCGTACATCCTCTACACCTCGGGTACGACTGGCAAACCGAAAGGCGTCCAGCGCGACACCGGCGGCTATGCGGTGGCACTGGCGGCGTCGATGCCGCTCATTTTTGGTACGCAGCCCGGCGACACGATGTTTACAGCATCGGATGTCGGCTGGGTGGTGGGACACAGCTACATCGTTTATGCGCCGCTGCTCGCGGGCCTGACGACGGTCATGTACGAAGGCACGCCAATCCGCCCCGACGGCGCGGTCTGGTGGCGCATCGTCGAGCAATACCGCGTGAATGTGATGTTCACCGCGCCCACTGCCATTCGCGTGCTCAAGAAGCAGGATCCGGCGCTACTGCAGCGACATGATCTGTCGAGTCTGCGGCGCCTGTTCCTTGCTGGCGAGCCGCTGGACGAGCCCACCGCCAGCTGGATCGGCGAGGCGTTGCACAAGCCCATCGTCGACAACTACTGGCAGACCGAGACCGGCTGGCCGATGTTGGCCATTCCGCAAGGGGTCGAGCCTTCCGAGCAAAAGCTCGGCTCGCCGGGCTTCCCGGTCTACGGCTACAAGCTCGACATTTTGGATGAGGCGACCGGAGAGCCATGCGCACCGGGCGAGAAAGGGCTTCTCGCCGTCGCCGCGCCGCTGCCGCCGGGCTGCATGACCACCGTCTGGGGCGACGATGCCCGTTTCCTGCAGACCTACTGGTCCGCCTTTCCTGGCCGGCACATCTATTCGAGCTTCGACTGGGGCGTGCGTGACGAGGAGGGCTACGTGACCATCCTGGGCCGCACCGACGATGTCATCAACGTGGCGGGCCACCGCCTCGGCACACGCGAGATCGAAGAGAGCCTCTCGTCGCATCCCGCTATCGCCGAAGTGGCGGTAGTGGGCGTGGCCGATCAACTCAAAGGGCAGGTGGCGATGGGGTTTGCCATCGTGCGCGATGCTTCGCGCATTGCCGAGCCGGCAGGGCGCTTGGCTCTGGAGGGCGAGTTGATGCGTACGGTCGAGGTGCAACTCGGTGCGGTGGCACGGCCCTCGCGCGTGTTCTTTGTCGGGGCGCTGCCGAAAACGCGCTCCGGAAAACTGCTGCGCCGCGCGATGCAGGCCGTAGCGGAAGGGCGGGACCCCGGCGATCTGACCACCATCGAAGACCCCACGGCACTGGCTCAGGTGCAGGCTGCCATGCGAGGTGAGTAGGGCACTCCGAACGTGACGTTCTCGCCAGTGTGGAGCTGGGTGTAAGGGCATGGCGGGAGGTCACAATTCGGGCGGCACTCGACGTTAAGTCCTTCCTTTCATTGAGTTTTTTGCGGCGCCCGGGTATACTTGTTGGGTTTGAGTTCAGAAACCCATCACCCTAGCGCCAACCGCTTCCTACCTCCCGCCTACCGCCCCGTCTGCCTCGTTTCTCGGTGATTTCTGGTGAGTTCTGCCCAGTTTCCGATTCTCGGCGCGCAAACGGCCCGGATTCCGCCCAGCCGGAATTCCGCTTCGGCGCCAAGGTGATCAGGTCGGCACAGGGTGAATCCAGCAGGAGCTACCCGTGTTGCCGTCTTTCCCGCCCGCCATCCTCGCGCTTGCAGACGGCACGGTCTTTCGTGGCTATTCCATCGGTGCGGCCGGTCATACGATCGGCGAAGTGGTGTTCAACACCGCCATCACCGGCTATCAGGAAATCCTTACCGATCCGAGCTACTCGCGCCAGATCGTCACGCTCACGTATCCGCATATCGGTAACGTTGGCGTGAACCGTGAGGACGTCGAAGCTACGAAAGTCCATGCCGCCGGCCTCATCATCAAGGATCTGCCGATCCTCGCATCCAACTTCCGCAAGGAGCACTCGCTCTCGCATTACCTCAAGGGTGAGAAGGTCGTCGCCATTGCCGGAATCGATACCCGCAAGTTGACCCGGATCCTGCGCGAGAAGGGCGCCCAGAATGGTTGCATTCTCGCCGGCGAAGACAACGTGCAGAAGGCCATCGACCTCGCGCGTTCGTTCCCGGGCCTGTCGGGCATGGATCTGGCGAAGGTCGTGTCCGTGACCGAGCCGTACGAGTGGACCCAGACCGAATGGGCGCTGGGCAGCGGCTACGGCAAGCAGGAAGCCCCGAAGTATCACGTGGTCGCGTATGACTTCGGTGTCAAGTTCAACATCCTGCGCATGCTGGCCGAGCGCGGCTGCCGCGTGACGGTGGTGCCTGCGCAAACCAGCGCGGCCGACGTGCTGGCGCATAACCCGGACGGCGTGTTCCTCTCCAACGGCCCGGGCGATCCGGAGCCGTGCGACTACGCTATCGCTGCCGCCAAGGAGTTCCTGGAGCGTCGCCTCCCGACTTTCGGCATCTGTCTGGGTCACCAGATCATGGGTCTGGCCGTGGGCGCCAAGACGCTCAAGATGAAGACCGGCCACCACGGCGCCAATCACCCCGTCAAGGATCTGCAGGATGGCCGCGTGGTCATCACCTCGCAGAACCACGGCTTTGCAGTGGACCCGGAGTCGCTGCCAGCCAACGCGCGCGTGACGCACGTTTCGCTGTTCGACGGCACGCTGCAGGGCTTCGAGCTGACCGACCGTCCGGCGTTCTGCTTCCAAGGTCACCCGGAAGCGTCGCCCGGTCCGCACGACATCGCGTATCTGTTTGACCGCTTCACCGCGGCGATGGACGCAGCCAAGCAGTAAAGCAAACGAGATCGCATCGCCATGAACGCTTTCATGCTCGCCCACTTCGGCATCACCGAGTTCTGGACCTTCCTGCTCGGCACGATCTTCATCGTGCTGCTGCCGGGGCCGAACTCGATGTACGTGCTGTCGGTGGCGGCCCGCCGCGGTGTGCGCGCGGGCTACCAGGGCGCGTGTGGCGTGTTTCTGGGCGATGCCATCCTGATGGTGTTGTCGGCAGCAGGCGTGGCTTCGCTGTTGAAGGCGAGTCCGGCGCTGTTCTACGTCGTGAAGTACGTTGGTGCGGCGTATCTGGCGTGGATCGGCCTGCAGATGCTGCGTGGCGCGGTGCGCAATTGGCGCGCGCGCAAGGCCGGCGGGTCTGTCGAACAAAGCGCGGCTCCGGCCGACGAATCGCATCCGTTCAAGAAAGCGCTGGTCATCAGCCTGCTGAACCCGAAGGCGATCTTGTTCTTCATCTCGTTCTTCATCCAGTTCGTCGATCCGCATTACGCGCTGCCGGTGGTGTCGTTCGTCGTGCTTGGGCTGGTCTGCCAGATCTGCAGCTTCCTGTACCTGACCACCATCATCTTCGTGGGCGCGCGGCTGGCCGCGGCGTTCCGCGCGCGACGACGTTTGTCTGCGGGTATGAGCAGCGGCGTCGGCGCCATGTTTATCGGCTTTTCCGCCAAGCTGGCGACGGCCACACTGAATTAATCGAATCGAGCGGGTTATGCCAAAACGTACAGATATCAAAACCATCCTGATCATCGGCGCGGGTCCGATCATCATCGGCCAGGCGTGTGAATTCGATTACTCCGGCGCGCAGGCTTGCAAGGCGCTCCGTGAAGAAGGCTTCAAGGTGGTCCTGGTCAACAGCAACCCGGCCACGATCATGACCGACCCGAACACGGCCGATGTGACCTACATCGAGCCGATCACCTGGGAAGTGGTCGAGCGCATCATTGCCAAGGAGCGTCCGGATGCGATCCTGCCGACCATGGGCGGCCAGACCGCGCTGAACTGCGCGCTGGACCTGCATCGCCATGGCGTGCTGAAGAAGTACAACGTCGAGCTGATCGGCGCATCGCCCGAGGCGATCGACAAGGCTGAAGACCGTCAGAAGTTCAAAGACGCGATGACCAAGATCGGTCTGGGCTCGGCCAAGTCGGGCATTGCGCATTCGATGGATGAAGCCGTGGCCGTGCAGTCGCAAATCGCCAAGGAAACCGGCACGAGCGGCTACCCGATCGTGATCCGTCCGTCGTTCACGCTGGGCGGCACGGGCGGCGGCATCGCCTACAACCGCGAAGAATTCGAAGAGATCTGCAAGCGCGGTCTCGACCTCTCGCCGACCAACGAGCTGCTGATCGAAGAATCGCTGCTCGGCTGGAAGGAATACGAGATGGAAGTCGTGCGCGACAAGGCCGACAACTGCATCATCGTCTGCTCGATCGAAAACCTGGACCCGATGGGCATCCACACCGGTGACTCCATCACCGTGGCCCCGGCACAGACGCTGACGGATAAGGAATACCAGATCCTGCGTAACGCCTCGCTGGCCGTGCTGCGCGAGATCGGCGTGGATACCGGCGGCTCGAACGTGCAGTTCTCGATCAATCCGCAGGACGGTCGGATGATCGTGATCGAGATGAACCCGCGTGTGTCGCGTTCGTCGGCGCTGGCTTCGAAGGCGACCGGTTTCCCGATCGCCAAGGTTGCTGCCAAGCTGGCCGTGGGTTACACGCTGGACGAGTTGAAGAACGAGATTACCGGTGGCGCGACCCCGGCGTCGTTCGAGCCGTCGATCGACTACGTGGTCACCAAGGTGCCGCGTTTCGCGTTCGAGAAATTCCCGCAGGCCGACAGCCACCTGACCACGCAGATGAAGTCCGTGGGCGAGGTGATGGCCATGGGCCGTACCTTCCAGGAATCGTTCCAGAAGGCGCTGCGCGGCCTGGAAGTCGGCGTGGATGGCCTGGACGAAAAGTCCACCGACCGCGACGAGATCATCGAAGAGATCGGCGAAGCCGGTCCGGACCGCATCTGGTACCTGGGCGATGCATTCCGCCTGGGCCTGTCGATCGACGAGGTCTACTCCGAGACCGCCGTTGACCCGTGGTTCCTCGCGCAGATCGAAGACATCGTCAAGACCGAAGCGCTGGTCAAGGCCCGCACGCTGGATAGCCTGTCGGCTGCCGAGCTGCGTCTGCTCAAGCAGAAGGGCTTCTCCGACCGCCGCCTTGCCAAGCTGATGAAGACGACTTCCAAGGCCGTGCGTGAGAAGCGTATCGCCGAGAAGGTCCGTCCGGTCTACAAGCGCGTGGACACCTGCGCTGCCGAATTCGCCACCAACACCGCGTATCTGTACTCGACCTATGAGGCCGAGCACGGCGAGTGCGAAGCCGAGCCGACCAGCAACAAGAAGATCATGGTTCTGGGCGGTGGCCCGAACCGGATCGGCCAAGGCATCGAGTTCGACTACTGCTGCGTGCACGCTGCGCTGGCGCTGCGCGAAGACGGGTACGAGACCATCATGGTCAACTGCAACCCGGAAACCGTATCGACCGATTACGACACCTCCGACCGCCTGTACTTCGAGCCGGTCACGCTGGAAGACGTGCTCGAGATCGTCGACAAGGAGAAGCCGGTCGGCGTGATCGTGCAATACGGCGGACAGACGCCGCTGAAGCTCGCGCTGGATCTGGAAGCCAATGGCGTGCCCATCATCGGCACGTCCCCGGACATGATCGATGCGGCCGAAGACCGTGAGCGCTTCCAGAAGCTGCTGCACGAGCTGGGTCTGCGTCAGCCGCCCAACCGCACCGCACGTGCGGAAGACGAAGCACTGAAGCTGGCCGAAGAAATCGGCTACCCGCTGGTGGTGCGTCCGTCGTACGTGCTGGGCGGTCGCGCGATGGAAATCGTGCATGAGCCGCGCGACCTCGAGCGCTACATGCGCGAGGCTGTGAAGGTATCGAACGACAGCCCCGTGCTGCTCGATCGCTTCCTGAACGACGCCATCGAATGCGACGTGGATTGTCTGTCTGACGGCAAGCGCGTGTTCATCGGCGGCGTGATGGAGCACATCGAGCAGGCCGGCGTGCACTCGGGCGACTCGGCTTGCTCTCTGCCGCCGTATTCGCTGTCGCAAGCCACCGTTGATGAACTCAAGCGCCAGACTGCTGCGATGGCCAAGGCGCTGAACGTGGTTGGTCTGATGAACGTGCAGTTCGCGATCCAGCAGAGGGACGGCGAGGACATCGTCTACGTGCTGGAAGTGAACCCGCGCGCTTCGCGTACGGTGCCGTATGTTTCGAAGGCGACCGGTGTCTCGTTGGCCAAGGTTGCGGCTCGCTGCATGGCAGGTCAGTCGCTGGATTCGCAAGGCATCGAGAAGGAAGTCGTGCCGGCGTACTACAGCGTCAAGGAGGCTGTGTTCCCGTTCAACAAGTTCCCGGGGGTCGACCCGGTGCTTGGACCGGAAATGCGCTCCACCGGCGAAGTGATGGGCGTTGGCAAGACCTTTGGCGAGGCGCTCTTCAAGAGCCAGCTGGCCGCCGGTTCGCGCCTGCCCGAGAAGGGCACCGTGCTGATGACGGTCAAGGACAGCGACAAGCCGCAAGCCGTGGAAGTGGCCCGTGCGCTGCATACGCTGGGCTACCCGATCGTGGCAACGCGCGGTACGGCCTCGGCCATTGAGGCCGCCGGCATTCCGGTGCGCGTGGTGAACAAGGTGAAGGACGGCCGTCCGCACATTGTCGACATGATCAAGAACAGCGAGATCGCACTCGTCTTCACGACCGTCGACGAGACGCGCGCTGCGATTGCTGACTCGCGTTCCATCCGCCAGGCAGCATTGGCTCAGCGTGTGACCTACTACACGACCATTGCCGGTGCTCGTGCCGCGGTGGAAGGTCTGAAGCACATGCAGCACCTCGACGTGTATGACCTGCAGGGCCTGCACGCGACCCTGTAAGTAAGCCCATCGTCAGGGCCCGCGACGCGGCATAGCGTCGCGGCGACCGCACGGAGAGGGGGCAGTTGCCGCCTCCGGACGGTTCGCCTAAACTAGAGCGTCCGTGTCAAAACAACGACAGCCGCCGTCAGGCGGGTGTGCGCTACGCGCCCTCCCGCTTCGCAGCGGCTGATTTTTTTGTGATTCCGAAATACTTACGATGAGCACCATTCCGATTACCAAGCGCGGTGCCGAGATGCTGAAAGACGAACTCCAACGTCTGAAGACCAAGGAGCGTCCGGCCGTCGTCAACGCTATCGCCGAGGCGCGTGCCCAGGGCGATCTGTCCGAAAACGCCGACTATGATGCCGCCAAGGAGCGCCAGGGCTTCATCGAAGGCCGTATCCAGGAAATCGAAGGCAAGCTGTCCGCCGCGCAGATCATCGATCCGGCTTCGCTGGATGCCGACGGTCGCATCGTTTTTGGCGCAACCATTGACCTGGAAGATTTGGATTCGGGCAAGCCCGTCACGTACCAGATCGTCGGCGATGACGAAGCCGATCTGGAAACCGGCAAGATCTCGATCAGCTCGCCGATCGCCCGTGCGTTGATCGGCAAGTTCGAAGGCGACGTCGCCACCGTGGTTGCCCCGGGCGGCGAACGCGAGTACGAAGTCCTGGCCGTCAAGTACCTCTAACCCGATCCGAGGCAACGCCATGCCGCAGCGCTTCTTCCAGTTGCTTGCCACGGTATGGTGCGGTTCGCTCTGGACCATCGGTTACATCGTCGCTCCGACGCTGTTTGCGATGCTTGACGATCGCCAGTTGGCCGGCTCGATTGCCGGCCGGTTGTTTCATGCGGAGGCGTGGATCGGCCTGGCGACAGGGTGTCTGCTTTTGCTCGCTGCCACGGCGCTGGTGCGTCGCGGTCAGGCCGCGTATCGCCGGCTGCGCTGGCTTGTGCTGGCGATGCTGCTGTGCGTGCTGGTGGGCTATTTCGGGCTCCAGCCGTTCATGGCTTCACTTCGCGAACAGGCCGATGCGCTCGGCATGGCGGTGGGAGATTCGCCTTACCGAGCACAGTTCGGCATGCTGCACGGTGTATCGAGCGTGTTCTATCTGCTGCAGAGCCTGTTGGGGTTGGCGCTGATCTGGAAGGCAGCCGATGTTCGGCAAGCCGCCTGAAGGCCAAAAAAAGACCGGCTGAGAAGCCGGTCGTTTTGTGTGCAGCCCCGAATTGGATCAGGACAGCGCCTTCTTTTTCTGGCTGGTTTGACGCGGCTTGGCGCGCTTGACGTTGCCACCGGCCGTGACGCGCTCGTTGCCGAGCACGCTCAGGCGGACGGGCTTCGGGCGGCGTGCGCTGTTCGGGTTCGGCTTGCGCACGGTGACCGAGCGCGGACCGGCACCAACGGTAGTCTTGCGTGGCGGCTTGAGGTCGCGCGGCTGGTTTTCCTTCAGGTAAGCCGGGCCTTCGCGCCAGATCACCAGCAGCTTGCCGATGTGCTGTACCGGGGCGGCCTGAAGGCGGGCGCAGATGGTGTCATAAAGCTCAATGCGTGCTTCGCGGTCATCGCCGAAGACACGAATCTTGATCAGCCCGTGGGCCGCCAGCGAGCGGTCGATTTCGGCCAGAACGGGCTTGGTCAGGCCCTCCGCACCGATGATGACGACCGGGTTCAACGCGTGCGCTTCGGAGCGCAGTTCCGATCGTTGGGCAGGGGTGAGGATAAGGGCGGGCATAAATAAGGGCGGGATCGCGCAAAGAGACAAACGGCGCGTATTATCCGCCAAAACCAGTCCCGGCTGCCATGTTTGGCGCTACATTCGGGCGAAATTGCAACCAATTCGATGGCAAAGAACAAGTTCAACCAGTCGTGGCTGCACGACCATATCAACGATCCGTACGTAAAGCTGGCGCAGCGCGAAGGCTATCGCGCACGTGCCGCCTACAAGCTCAAAGAGATCGACGAGCAAGACAAGCTGATCAAGCCGGGCCAGGTCATCGTTGACCTGGGCGCCGCGCCGGGCAGTTGGAGTCAGTACGTGCGCAACAAGCTGGCCGCCTCACCGCGCGCCAAGGACGGCCGTATCGATGGGGCAATCGTCGCGATCGACATCCTGCCGATGGAAGCCATCGCCGACGTCACCTTCATCCAGGGCGACTTCCGCGAGGATGGAGTTTTCCGGCAACTGGAGGAAATCGTGCTGGAAGCCACCGGCGGGGGCAAAGTGGACCTTGTTTTGTCCGATATGGCCCCCAATCTCTCAGGTGTGGCGTCGGCAGACGCCGCGCGCATGGAGCACATCGCCGAGCTGGCTGTGGAATTTGCCATGGCGCACCTGAAACCTGAGGGCGCGCTGCTGATCAAATGTTTTCACGGCAGCGGCTATAGTCAGATCGTCGAGATGTTCAAGCGCCATTTCAAGATCGTGGCGCCGCGCAAGCCTAAAGCCTCCCGCGACAAATCGTCCGAAACATTCTTGTTGGGCCGCCAACTCAAGCATCCCGGCTGACGGACGATACTCAGGAAGGGGCCCCCGGCTGGCACGGTGGGCCGTCGGTCTTGCGGGCAATCAACCCGCGGCGGTGTCCGTGCATTACAATGCCAAGCATCCCGTCAAGGCATTTCTAAAGGAGTCTCGCCTTGAATAACAACTGGTTTCAGAAGGCGGCCATCTGGCTGGTGATTGCCTTGGTGCTGTTCACCGTCTTCAAGCAGTTCGACAAGCCGCGCACCCAAGAGGGTGTGACGTACTCGCAATTCATGGACGACGCGAAGGCCGGCAAAGTCAAGCGTGTCGAGGTCCAGGGCCGTACATTGTTGGTCACGCCCAACGAGGGCAACAAGTATTCCATCATCTCGCCGGGCGACATCTGGATGGTGGGCGACCTGATGAAGTACGGCGTGCAGGTGACCGGCAAGGCGGAAGAAGAGCAAGGTGTGCTTCTCACCGCGCTTTACTACCTCGGCCCGACGTTGCTGATTATCGTGTTCTGGTTCTACATGATGCGGCAGATGCAGGGCGGCGGGAAAGGCGGCGCCTTCTCGTTCGGCAAGTCGCGGGCGCGACTGATCGATGAGAACAACAACAGCGTCACGTTTGCTGACGTGGCAGGCTGTGACGAGTCGAAGGAGGAAGTCGTCGAGCTGGTCGACTTCCTGAAAGACCCGCAGAAATTCCAAAAGTTGGGCGGGCGCATCCCGCGTGGCGTACTGCTGGTGGGCCCTCCGGGTACCGGTAAGACGCTGCTGGCTCGCGCCATTGCCGGCGAAGCCAAGGTGCCGTTCTTCAGCATCTCCGGTTCGGACTTCGTTGAAATGTTCGTCGGCGTGGGCGCAGCTCGCGTGCGCGACATGTTCGAAAACGCCAAAAAGCAGGCACCCTGCATCGTGTTCATCGATGAAATCGATGCGGTCGGCCGTCATCGTGGCGCCGGCATGGGCGGCGGCAACGACGAGCGCGAGCAGACCCTGAACCAGATGCTGGTCGAGATGGACGGCTTCGAGGCCAACTCGGGCGTCATCGTGATCGCGGCGACCAACCGTGCCGACGTGCTCGACAAGGCGCTGTTGCGCCCGGGCCGTTTCGACCGCCAGGTCTACGTGGGGCTGCCCGACATCCGCGGCCGCGAGCAGATTCTCAAGGTGCACATGCGAAAGGTGCCGATCGGCAACGACGTTGATGCATCGGTGCTGGCACGTGGCACGCCGGGCTTCTCTGGCGCTGATCTGGCCAACCTGGTTAACGAAGCTGCGCTGTTTGCTGCGCGCCGTAACAAGCGCGTGGTGGACATGCAGGACTTCGAAGATGCGAAGGACAAGATCTACATGGGTCCGGAGCGCAAGTCGGCTGTGATCCGCGAAGAGGAGCGCCGCGCTACGGCGTACCACGAGTCGGGCCATGCAGTGGTGGCCAAGCTGCTGCCGAAGGCTGATCCGGTGCACAAGGTGACGATCATGCCGCGCGGCTGGGCTGGCGGTCTGACGTGGCAACTGCCGGAGCACGACAAGCACTACGCCTACAAAGATACGATGCTCGAAGAGGTCGCGATTCTGTTCGGTGGCCGTGCTGCAGAAGAGGTGTTCCTGGGTGCGATGAGCACCGGCGCTTCGAACGACTTTGAGCGTGCCACTAAGATGGCCCGCGATATGGTGACGCGCTATGGTATGAGCGACGCGCTTGGCACCATGGTCTACGTCGATACGGAACAGGATGGCTTCTTCGGCCGCATGGCGTCGAAGACGGTGTCCGAGGCGACGCAGCAGAAGGTGGATTCGGAAATTCGCCGTATCGTGGACGAACAGTACGCCCTGGCCAAGGGGCTGCTGGAAGCGAATCGCGAGAAAGTTGAAGCCATGACCGCCGCGCTGCTCGAGTGGGAAACCATCGACGCTGATCAGGTCAACGACATCATGGACGGCAAGCCGCCGCGCCCGCCGCGCTACGGCTCGACCGGTGGTGGCAGCACCCCGCCGGGTGGTGGCACGCCGGCTGGTGTAACCCCGGGCAACGTGCCTGCCACGGCCTGATGATGACGTGTTGATTTGTCGCTCTGGCAGCGACGCAGAAGAGCCGGTGCAAGCGCACCGGCTTTTTTTTTGTTGGCGCTTTCTGGCGTGCCTGGCGTAGCATTCCGGTCCTGCGCAGCATTTCCATCAATCTATCTTGTCCGCTTCCATTCCCACCACAACGCACTTCCAGTGCGGACGTTTCCGTTATGCACGCGATCGGCGTCCGCTGGTCATGGGCATTCTCAATGTCACGCCCGATTCGTTCTCCGATGGCGGGCAGCACGCCACGCGCGATGCAGCTTTGCGCCATGCAGAGAAACTGATCGCCGAAGGCGTGGACATGATCGACATCGGTGGCGAATCGAGCCGTCCGGGTGCCGAGCCGCTGAGCCTGCAGGCCGAGCTGGACCGCGTGATGCCCATCGTCGAGGCGCTGCGCGAATGTGGCAAGCCGTTGTCCATCGATACTTACAAGCCCGAGGTGATGCGAGCCACGCTGGATGCAGGTGCCGATCTGATCAACGACATCTGGGGCTTTCGCCGGCCTGGCGCGATTGAGGCAGTGGCCAAGGGCAACGGGGGCCTGTGCGTCATGCACATGCAGCGTGATCCCGAAACGATGCAGGAAGCGCCCAGCTATGCGGACCTGATGGGCGAGGTTGAGGCCTTCCTGCGTTCGCAAACGGAGGCGCTCATGGCTGCTGGCGTGGCGGCCGAGCGTATTTCGCTCGATCCGGGATTTGGTTTTGGCAAAACGCCGGATCACAATCTCACCATGCTCAATCGCTTGGGGGAGTTCAATCGGATCGGTTTGCCGCTGTTCGTCGGTTTATCGCGCAAATCGACGCTTGGCGCTGTGCTGGGCGGCAAACCGCCGGCCGAGCGCGTGACCGCCAGCGTGGCGGCGGCGCTGCTGGCCGCAGAGCGGGGCGCGTTCATCGTGCGTGTGCACGACGTACAACCAACGGTGGAATCGATTCAGCTCTGGTGGGCCATGCGTCATGAACGCGTAAATCCGCCACTGGCCTGACAGCCGCCCAGCCTCGCGCGGCTGGGGATCAAGCGAACAGAGGATTGCCCGGTGACGGCCGGCGCCTTACAAACAAAGAAAGAATTCTCCAGGAGAGATCCCAATGTCCAGGAAGTATTTCGGCACCGACGGCATCCGTGGACGTGTCGGTGAAAGCCCGATCACGCCGGATTTTGTGCTGCGCCTTGGCTACGCGGCGGGCCGTGTGCTGGCCCTTGGCAGCGAAGCACATGGCCACGGCCGTCCCACTGTGCTGATCGGCAAGGACACGCGCCTGTCGGGCTACATGCTGGAAGCCGCGCTGGAAGCCGGCTTTACCGCAGCCGGCGTTGATGTCTTGATGAGCGGGCCGCTGCCTACGCCTGGCGTGGCGTATCTCACGCGTGCGCTGCGGCTGTCGGCGGGAGTGGTGATTTCTGCATCACATAATCCGTATTACGACAACGGCATTAAGTTTTTTTCCGCCACCGGCGACAAGCTGCCAGACGAAACCGAGCTGCAAATCGAGGCGGAGCTGGAAAAGCCGATGGTGTGCGCGGCCTCAGACGCGCTGGGCCGTGCCCGTCGTATCGAGGATGCCGCTGGCCGCTACATCGAGTTCTGCAAGAGCACGTTCCCGAGCGACCTGAACCTGTTTGGCATGAAAGTCGTGCTGGACAGCGCGCATGGCGCGGCTTATCACATCGCTCCGCACGTCTTCCATGAATTGGGTGCGGATGTCGTGTCGATCGGCAACCAGCCGAATGGCCGCAACATCAACGACGGCTACGGCGCGACGGCACCGGGCAAGTTGGTCGAAGCCACGCGCGAGCACGGGGCCGACATTGGCCTGGCCTTCGACGGCGATGCTGACCGCTTGCAGGTGGTGGACCGCAATGGCCGCCTCTACAACGGCGACGAACTGCTCTATGTGATGGTGCAGGCGCGCCGTGCGGCGGGCCAGACGGTGCCGGGTGCGGTCGGCACACTTATGACCAATCTCGCCGTGGAGCTGGCGCTCAAGGCGCAGGGCGTCGAGTTCGTGCGCGCCAAGGTGGGCGACCGCTACGTGCTGGAAGAGCTGAAGAAGAATGGTTGGCTGCTGGGCGGCGAAGGGTCGGGCCACTTGCTCTGCCTGGACAAGCACAGCACGGGCGACGGCATCATCTCGGCGCTCCAGGTGCTTGCGGCATTGCGTCGCAGTGGCCAGACGCTGGATCAAATGCTGGATGGCGTGCGCCTGTTCCCGCAAAAGCTCATCAACGTGCGGGTCGAAAAGGGCTTCGACTGGAAATCGCACGCGGGCCTGCAGGCCGCGCTGAAGACCAGCGAGGCCGAGCTTGATGGCAAGGGACGTGTGCTGATCCGCCCGTCGGGTACGGAGCCGGTCGTCCGCGTGATGGTGGAAGCGCAGGATGCAGAGCTGGCCAACCAACATGCGGAGCGTCTTGCTGCAACGTTGCAGTAAGTTGCTGCCAGACCAAGTAAATATGTCAAAAAGCGGCCTCCGGGCCGCTTTTTTTATGCGCGTGAGTCGACTTTCATGCCTTGCAGGTCAGTTATGAGAAGTTTTCGTGTTGTCACATAACTGTCATTCAAGCCGCCTAAAGTTCGGATGTCAAAAATCTGTCATTGCTCAACCGCTCCTCTGGAGAACTCATGAAACTGGTCAAATCCGCAATCGCTGGCGTGGCTGCATTGGCTTTCGCTGGTGCCGCATTTGCTGTTGACATCACTGGCGCAGGCGCAACGTTCCCGGCACCCGTCTACAACAAGTGGGCGGCCGACTACAACAAGGCGACCCAAACCAAGGTGAACTACCAAGGTATCGGCTCGTCGGGCGGCATCAAGCAGATCACCGCCAAGACTGTCGACTTCGGTGCATCGGACATGCCGCTGAAGGACGAGGAGTTGAACAAGGATGGCCTGATCCAGTTCCCGACCGTGATTGGTGGCGTGGTGCCCGTGATCAACCTGCCGGGCGTGAAGCCGGGCGAGCTGACGCTGAACGGCCAATTGCTGGGTGACATCTATCTGGGCAAGATCAAGAAGTGGAATGATCCGGCCATCGCCAAGCTGAATCCGAAGGCCAAGCTGCCGGACCAAGACATCCTGGTGGTGCGCCGTGCTGACGGTTCGGGCACCTCGTTCATCTTCACGAACTACCTGTCGAAGGTGAACACCGAGTGGAAGAGCAAGGTGGGCGAAGGCACGACCGTGAACTGGCCGACTGGTACGGGTGGCAAGGGCAACGAAGGCGTGGCCGCTTTCGTGCAGCGTCTGGGTGGTGCGGTTGGCTACGTTGAGTATGCCTACGCCAAGCAGAACAAGATGACGTACGTGAACCTGCAGAACAAGTCGGGCGCCACCGTGCAACCGACCGCTGAAGCCTTCAAGGCCGCGGCTGCCGGCGCCGAGTGGAGCAAGTCGTACTACCAGATCCTGACGGACGAGCCGGGCAAGGACGCATGGCCGATCGCCGGTGCAACGTTCATTCTGCTGCACAAGACGCAAGCGAAGCCGGAGCAGGGCGCTGAAGTCATGAAGTTCTTCGACTGGGCCTACAAGGGTGGTGACGATGCCGCCAAAGGCCTGGACTACGTGCCGCTGCCGGACGCTGTGAAGAACCAGATCCGCGCAACGTGGAAGTCGAGCGTGAAGGATGCATCGGGCAAGGTTGTGTACAACCACTGATGGTTGCCTGCTGCATAAGGGCTTGTAAGTAGGTGCAGCACAAGGTGCGGGGGGCGGTAAGAATCGGCCGCCCGCACCATTTCAAATGCTTCTTTCACGGCTGACCGGTTTCCCTCATGGCCACGCTCTCTGATTCCTCTGGCGCTTCCCGTGTGCGAGCACCCAGCCGCTTTGGCGACCTGGTGTTCGGCGGTCTGACCCGCCTTGCCGCAATCGTTACGCTGTTATTGCTGGGCGGCATCATCATCTCGCTCATCATCAGCTCCTGGCCCACGATTCAGAAATTTGGCCTGTCGTTCCTGTGGAATTCGGAATGGGATCCGCCCTCCGACATCTATGGCGCGCTGGTGCCCGTCTACGGCACCCTGGTCACGTCGCTGATCGCGCTCATCATTGCCGTGCCTGTGAGCTTCGGCATTGCCCTGTTCTTGACCGAGCTGTCGCCGGCCTGGCTGCGCCGACCGCTGGGTACCGCCATCGAGCTGCTTGCTGCAGTGCCGTCCATCGTGTACGGCATGTGGGGCCTGCTCGTGTTTGCCCCGATCTTCGGCGAATACTTTCAAAAACCGCTGGCGGCGACCGTCGGCAAGATTCCGGTCATCGGGGCGCTGTTCCAGGGTGCGCCGATCGGCATCGGCCTGCTCTGCGCCGGGGTGATCCTGGCGATCATGATCATTCCGTACATCTCGGCGGTGATGCGCGATGTGTTCGAAATCACGCCGACGCTGCTTAAGGAATCCGCCTACGGCGTGGGCTGCACGACGTGGGAAGTCATGTGGAACGTGGTGCTGCCTTACACCAAGGCGGGTGTGATCGGCGGTGTGATGCTGGGCCTGGGGCGCGCCATCGGCGAGACCATGGCCGTGACGTTCGTGATCGGCAACACCAACCTGCTGTCCGATCCGTCGTTGTTCTCGCCGGGTAACAGCATCACGTCGGCGCTGGCCAATGAGTTTGCGGAAGCGGGGCAGGGCCTGCATACCGCGGCGCTCATGGAGCTGGGCTTGATCCTGTTCGTCATCACGTTCATCGTGCTGGCCGCGTCCAAGTTGCTGCTTCTGCGCCTGCAGAAGAGCGAGGGTCAGAAGTGAACCAACGCGATCTGCCTGACGCTATGAGACCCAATACCATGCGTATGTCTTCCATTCCTGCCGTCCGCGCCGACTCTGAAAAGATCAAGGCACGCCTGCAGGCCCGCCGCCGCAACGTCAACGGGATTGCGCTGGCGCTGTCACTCGCCGCCATGGCCTTCGGCCTGGTGTGGCTGGCATGGATTCTGTGGACCACGCTCTCGCTGGGTGTGGGCGGCCTGTCGATGTCGCTCTTCACGGAGATGACGCCGGCGCCCAATACGCCGGGAGGCGGCCTCGCCAACGCCATCGCAGGATCGTTCCTGCTGGTGGGCATGGCCACGCTGATCGGCACGCCGCTGGGCATCATGGCGGGCATCTATCTAGCCGAGTACGGCAAGACGTCGATGCTGGCCAGCGCCACGCGCTTCATCAATGACATCCTGCTGTCGGCACCGTCCATCGTGATCGGCCTGTTCGTGTATGCCGTCGTGGTGGCCCGCGTGCAGCACTTCTCGGGTATTGCCGGCGTGCTTGCGCTGGCGCTGCTCCAGATTCCGATCGTGGTGCGCACCACCGAGAACATGCTGAACCTGGTGCCCAACGCGATGCGTGAAGCCGCCATGGCGCTTGGCACGCCCAAGTGGAAGATGATCCTGTCGATTACGCTCAAGGCGTCGTATGCCGGCGTGATTACGGGTGTGCTGCTGGCCGTCGCTCGCATTGCCGGCGAAACCGCGCCGCTGCTCTTTACCGCCCTGAACAACCAGTTCTGGAGTCTGGATCTGAATCAGCCGGTGGCCACGCTGCCGACCGTGATCTTCAAGTTTGCGATGAGCCCGTTTCCCGAGTGGCAGCAATTGGCCTGGGCCGGGGTGTTCCTGATTACGTTGGGTGTGCTGGGGCTGAACGTCCTCGCGCGTGCCTTGTTCACCAAGAAATGACCATGACTGCTACGTCCCTCGAAGTGCGCACGCAAAGCCCGAAGATCGATGTTCGCGACCTGAACTTCTACTATGGCAAGTTCCACGCGCTGAAGAACATCTCGATGCAGATTCCCGAGAAGCAGGTGACGGCCTTCATTGGCCCGTCGGGCTGCGGCAAGTCGACTCTGCTGCGTACGTTCAACAAGATGTACGCGCTGTATCCGGAGCAGCGTGCCGAAGGCCAGATCAACATGGACGGCGAGAACCTGCTGACCTCGCGCATGGACATTGCCCTGCTGCGTGCCAAGGTCGGCATGGTGTTTCAGAAGCCGACGCCGTTCCCGATGTCGATCTACGACAACATCGCTTTCGGTGTGAAGCTGTTCGAGCGTCTGTCGCGCTCTGAAATGGACGATCGCGTGGAATGGGCACTGACCAAGGCCGCGCTGTGGAACGAAGTGAAGGACAAGCTCAACCAGTCAGGCTACGGCCTGTCGGGCGGTCAGCAGCAGCGTCTGTGTATCGCGCGCGGCATTGCCATCCGCCCCGAAGTGCTGCTGCTGGATGAGCCGTGCTCGGCGCTGGACCCGATTTCCACGGGCAAGATCGAAGAGCTGATCGCCGAACTGAAGGATGACTACACGGTCGTCATCGTCACGCATAACATGCAGCAGGCGGCGCGTTGCTCCGACTTCACGGCGTACATGTATCTGGGCGAGCTGATCGAGTTCGGCGACACCGAAAAGATCTTCATCAAGCCGCAGCGCAAAGAAACCGAAGACTACATTACCGGCCGCTTCGGCTGACCTGCAACAACGCTGAAGCTGAAGCGACAAGGAGAAACCGATGTCTGAGAAGCATCTGTCATCGCAGTTTGACACCGACCTGACCTCCATCAGCACCAAGGTGCTGCAGATGGGTGGCCTGGTGGAAGCGCAGATTGCACGCGCCATGCGCGCGCTGGCCAATTTCGACACCGCCATGTGCGATCAAGTCTTGGCCGTGGAGCTGGAAATCAACGCGCTCGAGATCGAGATCGACGGCGACTGCAACAACATCATCGCGCGCCGCCAGCCGACCGCTCGCGACCTGCGTTTGGTGATGGCCATCTCGAAGACCATCACGAACCTTGAGCGTGCCGGCGACGAAGCTGAGAAGATCGCCAAGCGCACCAAGCGCATCATGCAGGACCCGTCGGCACATGCGTTGAACTACGCTGGTGTGGAGCGCTCGGGCGAGATGGCCGCGACCATCCTGCGTCACGCGCTGGACGCCTTCGCACGCCTGGACACCGCTGCTGCCTTGTCGATCCTGCAGGAAGACAAGGCCATCGATGAGGAATTCCGCGGCTTCATGCGCGAACTCATCACGTACATGATGGAGAACCCGCGCACGATTTCGGTAGCGCTGGATCTGCTGTTCATTGCCAAGGCCATTGAGCGTATTGGCGATCACGCCAAGAACATCGCCGAGTTTATTATCTACATCGTCAAGGGCACCGACGTCCGGCACGCTTCACGCGAGACGCTGGCACGCGAGATCCTCGGCGAGGGCGAATAAAGGGCAGGACTGGAGACGTGAGCATGCCGAGCAGTATTCTCGTCGTAGAAGACGAACCGGCGATCGCTGAACTGATCGCCGTCAACCTGCAGCACGCGGGGCACTACCCGATCCGCGCGTACAACGCCGAGCAGGCACTGTCGCTGATGAGCGATGTGCTGCCCGACCTCGTTCTGCTCGATTGGATGCTGCCGGGCAAGTCGGGCGTGATGTTCGCCAAGGAGCTGCGCGCCAACGAGCGCACGCGCCAAATCCCGATCATCATGCTGACGGCCCGCAGCGAAGAGCAGGACAAGGTCATGGGCTTGGACAGCGGCGCGGACGATTACGTCACCAAGCCGTTCTCGCCCAAGGAACTGCTGGCTCGCATCAAGGCCGTGCTGCGCCGCCGCGCGCCGCAGCTGACCGACGACGTGGTGGCGATCAACGGCCTGAAGCTGGATCCGGCCACGCACCGCGTAACGGCCACGAACATCGAAGCAGAGAATCCGATCAAGCTGGACCTCGGCCCGACGGAGTTCCGTCTGCTGCATTTCCTGATGACGCATCCGGAGCGCGTGCACAGCCGCTCGCAGCTGCTCGACCAAGTGTGGGGCGACCACGTGTTCGTGGAAGAGCGCACGGTGGACGTGCACATCAAGCGTCTGCGTGCAGCGCTCGCGCCGGGCGGCTACAGCAACATGATCGAAACCGTGCGCGGCAGCGGCTACCGCCTGGCGCGCAATCCGGGGCAATAACGTATCAGTCAGACGAACGCGCGAGCCGGGGTTTCCAATCGCGCGTTCACACGTCCGTCGCGGTCCAGCGCTTAAAATGCCTTCATGAACGTCTTCTGGACCCGCTTTGCCGTCTTTGCCGCCCTCATGGGCATCGTCACGGCATGCCTGTATCTCTTCGTCGACCATGTCGTTGCGCTGGCCGTTCTCAGTGCAATGCTGTTGGCGATGCTCCTGTATTACGTCTATCAGATCCAACGCCTGTGGCGTGTGCTGGACTCGCCGGCCTATGGCGAGATTCCCAGCGCGTTGGGTCTGTGGGGCGAGGTCTACTACCGCCTGCATCGGTTGATGAAGGGCTGGCGCACCCAGGTGCTGCAGGTTGAACAACAGCACAGCCGGTTCATCCAGGCCATTCAAGCGTCGCCCAACGGCGTGCTCATGCTTGACGGCGAAGACCAGATCGAATGGTGCAACGCGGTCGCTGAAGAGCACTTCGGTCTCTCTGCCAGGCGTGACCTGCGCCAACGCATTACCCACCTGATCCGCCGACCGGAGTTCGTGCGCTACCTTGCGCGCGGCGAGTTCGAGGAGCCGCTCACCATGCATGACGTGGGCCCGCACAAGCAAAGCATCATCTCTGCCCAAATCTTGCCGTATGGCGAAGACCGCAAGCTGCTGGTGTCGCAGGACATCACCAAGCTGGAGAACACCGAAGCGATGCGCCGCGATTTCGTGGCCAACGTCTCGCACGAGCTGAAGACGCCGCTGACCGTGCTCTCGGGTTTTCTGGAAACGGTGCGCGACCTTCCGCTGCCGGAAGAAGACAAGAAGCGCTACCTGGACATGATGCATACGCAAGCCATGCGCATGCAGCATCTGGTGGAAGACTTGTTGGCGCTCGCCACGCTGGAGGGCAACTCCGAACCACCGTCGCTGGCGCCCGTGCCCATGCAACGCATGATGCTGCAGCTGCAGCACGATATCGAAGCGCTGTCTGCGGGCCGGCACACCGTCAGCATGACGTGCGATCCCGCCGTGAGCGTGTGCGGCGCCGAGCTTGAACTACTTTCCGCATTCAGCAACCTGGCGTCCAACGCGGTGCGCTATACGCCCGATGGCGGCACGATCCGCCTCGATTGGGGCGTGCGCGATGGGCACGCGGTGTACTCCGTCACCGACACTGGGATTGGTATTGCGCCCGAACATATTCCGCGTCTGACCGAGCGTTTTTATCGCGTGGACCGCAGCCGTTCACGCGACACCGGCGGTACCGGGCTGGGCTTGGCCATTGTCAAACACGTGCTATCACGCCACGGTGGAGAACTGCAGGTGACCAGCGAGCACGGCAAGGGCAGCACCTTCCGCGCCGTGTTCCCGCCGGAGCGCACGGTGGTGCGCAGCGCCAGCGTTGCCGATGAGCGCGTCGCCTGATCACCAGTTTTCTCCATCCAGTGAGCGAATGAAAAACGCACGCTGTTGAGCGTGCGTTTTCGTTTGCAGTCGCCGCTGGCGATCAGCCTGCGGAGATCTCCACCGGTGCACGCACCGTCGGTTCCGCAGCCGTTGCCGCCGCCACTGCGGCAGCCGTCTCCGCCGCTGCAGCGGCCTGCGGCGAGAAGTGGTTCAGCAGTTCCAACTGGCTGACGCGCACGTGCTTGCCCCGCGTCTGACGCTGCACGTAGCGGCCATCCTGCTGCATGACCCACGCCGACGCGTTGTCGCGCAGATGCACCTGCAGGCTTTCCCTGATGACGCGTGCCTTGAGCTTGCGGTCCAGCACGGGGAATGCCACCTCCACGCGGCGGAACAGGTTGCGGTCCATCCAGTCGGCGCTGGAGAGATAGACGACTTCCTCGCCGCCGGCATGGAAGTAATAGACGCGGTGGTGCTCCAGGAAACGCCCGACGATGGAGCGCACGCTGATGTTCTCCGATAGCCCCGGCACGCCCGGCTTGAGCGCACATACTCCGCGCACGATCAAGTCGACTTTCACGCCCGCCCGTGACGCCTTGTACAACTCGTCGATGATGGCCGGCTCCAGTAGCGCATTCATTTTGCCGATGATGCGCGCACGTTTGCCTGCGCGAGCGGCACGTGCTTCGGCTCGGATGTGCTCGATCAGGTTGTCGTGCATCGTGAACGGCGAGTGCCACAGATGATGCAGCTTGACCTGCGCGCCCGTGCCTGTCAGCAACTGGAACACGTGATGCACGTCTTCGCAGATTTGCTCGTTGGCGGTCATCAGGCCGAAGTCGGTGTAGAGGCGGGCGGTCTTGGGGTGGTAGTTGCCCGTGCCCAGGTGCGCGTAGCGGCGCAGCTTGACCGTCTTGCCCTTGCCAGACACCTCGCGGCGCACCACCAGCAGCATCTTTGCGTGGCACTTGTGGCCAACCACGCCATACACGACATGTGCGCCGGCCGATTCAAGCTGGTCCGCCCAGTTGATGTTCGTCTCTTCGTCAAAGCGCGCGAGCAGTTCGACGACAACGGTCACCTCCTTGCCGTTGTGCGCCGCTTTGATGAGCGCTTCCATTACCGTGGATTCGTTGCCGGTACGGTAGACGGTCTGCTTGATGGCGACCACGTCAGGGTCGCGCGCAGCTTGCTGCAGCAGTTCCAGCACGGGCGTGAAGCTTTCGTACGGGTGGTGCAGCAGGATGTCGCCCTGGCGGATGGCGTCGAACACGTTCGAGCTGTTGGCCACCTGTTTGACCGTTGCTGGCACATGCGGCGGGTACTTCAGCACCGGCTTGTCGACCATGTCGGGCACTTGCAGCAGGCGCACCAGGTTCACAGGGCCCTTGACGCGGTAGCAGTCTGCGTCGGTCAGGCCGAACTCCTGCAGCAGGCGCACCACCAGTGCCGGTGAGGTATCGTGCGCGAGTTCCAGCCGCACCGCGTCGCCAAAATGGCGCGTGGATAGTTCGCCCTGAAGCGCTTCGCGCAAGTCCGTGATTTCATCTTCCGACACGAACAGGTCGGAATTGCGTGTTACGCGGAATTGGTAGCAGCCGTGTACGTCGATCTGCGGAAACAGTTCGTGCACAAAGCCCTGCATGAACGACGAGAGCAGCACGAACCCGTACTGGTAGCCCGACAGTTCCGGCGGCATCTGCACAAGCCGGGGCAGGGCGCGCGGCGCCTGCACGATGGCCAGTTCAGCTTCGCGGCCGAAAGCATCCTTGCCCGACAGCTCGATGATGAAGTTCAAGCTCTTGTTCAACACGCGCGGGAAGGGGTGCGCCGGGTCCAGTGCCATTGGCGTCAGGATGGGCACCAGTTCGCGCTGGAAGAAACTGCGGCACCAGGCGCGCTGGGCTTCATTCCAGTTGGTCGTCATGTGGAAGAAGACGCCTTCCTTCTCCAGCAGGGGCAGGATGTCGTCCTGCAACATGGCATACTGTTGCGCGACCAGTTGCCGCACTCGCTCCGAAACCACGCCAAATGCCTGCTGCACCGACAGCCCGTCGGGCGTGACCGACGAAGGGTTGTCGCGCATCTGCTCCTTCAATCCGGCAATGCGGATTTCAAAGAACTCATCGAGATTGCTCGACACGATGCAGATGAATTTCAGCCGCTCCATCAGCGGCACACCCGGGTCAGCGGCCTGGGCGAGCACACGGGCATTGAATTCCAGGATGCCCAGTTCGCGATTGAGCAGATCGCCCGCGGGCAATGTCGACATGTTGTGTTCAGACGGATGACGATCCGGCCACTTTTTCATAGTTCGGTGTCAAATTTGTGACACATTGAAGTTGTCATGTTCGGGACACAATAAAGACATATTTTGTTGCGCATTGTTTCGAACAACAATACTCCGCGCCCCTGATTCTGCTCCTCAACCGTTTTCATTCATGAGTCCCACCCCCCGTCTGCTGGCTGCTGTCGACATGGGCTCCAACAGCTTCCGGCTGATGATCGGCCGTGTCGACGAAACCCCTGGTGGTACCCAGATATTCCAGGTCGATGCGCTGCGCGAACCCGTGCGTTTGGCCGCCGGGCTTACGCAAGATAAATACCTGGATCAGCCTGCGCGCCGCCGCGGTGTCGACGCCTTGCGCCGCTTTGGCGACCGCCTGCGTGATTTCTCGCCGGAACATGTACGTGCCGTGGCCACCAACACCTTGCGCGTGGCCAAGAATGCGCAGGAATTCCTGATCGAGGCGGAAGCCGCGTTGGGGTTTCCCATCGAGGTGATTGCAGGCCGCGAAGAGGCACGGCTGATCTATCTCGGTGCATCGCATGACGCACCAGCGTGCCAAGGCAATCGGCTCGTCGTCGACATCGGCGGCGGCTCGACGGAGTTCATTATCGGCAATGGCTACAAGCCCAAGCTGATGGAGTCGCTGTACATCGGTTGCGTTTCGCACAGTCGGCATTTCTTCCCGAACGGCAACGTTGATGAATACGCGATGAAGCAGGCCGAGTTGGCCGCGCGTCGCGAGATCCAGGTACTCGTGCAGCAGTACCGCACGGCGGGCTGGAACCAGGCCGTCGGATCATCGGGTACGGCACGCGCCCTGGCTGAGCTGATCGAGCTGAACGGTTTCAACGACAAGAGCAACGAACACGGCATCACACGCGAAGGGCTGGAGCGCCTGAAACGCGCGCTCGTCAAGTCGGAGAATACCAACCGCTTGAAGCTCAACGGCTTGAAGTCGGACCGGATTCCGGTGCTGCCGGGCGGGCTGTCGATCATGCTGGGCGTGTTTGCAGAGCTCGACGTCGACCGCATGGACGTGACCGATGGCGCCTTGCGCCTGGGTGTGCTGTATGACCTGCTCGGCCGTACGCATCACGAAGACATGCGCACGGTGACGATCGAGCAGTTCATGCGCCGCTACAGCGTCGACCGCGCGCAGGCGAGCCGCGTTCGCGATGCGGCGACGGCGCTCTTGTCGCAGTTTCCCGACCCGCCCGATGAGCGCCGCGAAGACAATCTCGCGCTGCTGGGGTGGGCGGCAAACCTGCACGAGATCGGCATGAGCATCTCGCACAGCGGGTATCACAAGCACTCGGCGTACATCGCCAGCCATGCCGATATGCCGGGCTTCTCCAGGACCGATCAGGCGCGGCTCGCGACGCTGCTGCTGGGCCATGCAGGCAAGCTTGGCAAACTCTCGGGCGGTGGCAAGTTCCTCGATTGGCGGATGCTGTTCAGCCTGCGTCTGGCGTTTGTGCTGTGCCGTCGTCGGGGAGCGATCCAACTGCCCGGCCTGCGCGTGCGCCACAGCGAAGGCGAACTGAATGAAGGTGGTTTCGAGGTCGAACTGCCCAAGAGCTGGATCGAGCAGAATCCGCTGGTGGAATACAGCCTGGCGAAAGAAGCCGATGAGTGGCAGCGCATCGGTCGCCGCTACAAGGTGGTGTACGTGTAAGGCATCTCGCTGCATCCCAAGCAAAACGGCCCGGAGTTACCCGGGCCGTTTTGTTTTGCGTGGTGCTGTTCGGAGCGAGATCAGCCGCGCAGGAAGTGGCGTGCGTACCGCGGGTTGATGTCCGACAGACGCAGCAGCGTGAGGAAATCGGCGACGTTGAAGTCAGGGTCCCAGGCCGGTGCGCCGCAGATGCGTGCGCCCAGACGCAGGTAACCCTTCACGAGCGCAGGCGGCTCGACTTCGAGATCCTGGTTCAGTTCGTCTACCGGCAGTGCCACGCGCGGGAAGGCGTGGTACTCGATCGGTGCGAGTGAGCCATCGTCAACGAAGCTGCGATACAGGCTTGCAGCAAAGTGCCCGCCGTCGCCCATCGACACGCTTGCGCAGCCCAGCATCGACTCGAAGCCGTAGCGCTGCATGTATTCGCCCAGACCGGCCCACAGCGCCATGATGACGCTGCCCGACCGGTAGTCGCGGTGCACGCACGAGCGGCCTAGCTCAACCATCTTCGGGCGCAGGTGCGCCAGGCGCACGAGGTCGAATTCGGATTCGGAATACAGGCAACCGATCTGCTTGGCAGCGTCCGGGCGCAGCACGCGGTAAGTGCCGACCACGCGCAGCGTCTTCTGGTCGCGCACGATCAGGTGGTCGCACACGGCGTCGAACATGTCGACGTCCAGTTCGGTGTGGGCCGAAGGCAGGCGGGCGCCCATTTCTTCGGCAAACACCTTGTAGCGCAGGCGCTGCGCTTCGGTCACTTCATCCTGATGGCGCGCCCACGAAACGGCCAGAACAGGCTTGTCACGCGCTGGAACAGCGTCGGGTGAGCGAGGAAGGCCCCTCCGTGCGTTGCCCAGATTCAGGCTCGGCAGTGCGTCGATCAACGGCTGGGTGGGCGTCGGCAGGTCTCGCATTCGTGCATCCCCAAGGGTGGATTTCGGGGCGATTCTAGAGACGCTGCGTGACAGATCCGCGACAAAAGCGTGTCAATCGTGACTATTGCGTGAATTTTGCGTGGCGATGCTGTGACGAGGGCGATGTGTCACACGAGATCGGGATTGACCACCGCGCGCAGCACGGTCTGCGCTTCGTCTTCGCGCATGCGGCGGCTGAGCCACCACACGCCGGCTTTCTTCACGCTCCAGTCCATTTCCACGCCCGCGATGAGCAAGCTGGCGAGACGGCCCAGCCACGGCTGATGGCCGACCAGCAGCAGGTTCGTATTCGACGGCCAATCCAATGCATCGAGGATCGCGCTGACATCCGCGCCGGGCGCAAGTGCGGCCAGCGTCTGGAAATGTTCTGTGAGGGCGCGTGCGGTCTGCTGCGTGCGTACAGCGGGGCTCGCAAGTACGAGTGTGTCTTCTGGCAGGCGAGGGCGCAGCCAATCGGCCATCTTCTCGGCCTGCTTGTGACCACGCTTGGTGAGTTCCCGCTGCAGATCGGTGTTGCGCTGGATGCGCAGTGATGCGGCCACGTCTTCGGCTTCAGCGTGGCGCCACAGGATGAGGTTCATGGGGAAAGTGAGCGGCATTGCTTTGATGCGGATGCTGTCTTTATAGCATCGCCAGATGACGCCACGAGCCGTAACGCGCCGCTCCAAAGCAAAACGGCTTACGTAGTGAACGTAAGCCGTTTTGTTTGCTGCTCAATTCTGGTCGGGGCGGCAGGATTTGAACCCGCGGTCTTCCGGTCCCAAACCGGACGCGTTACCAGACTACGCTACGCCCCGAAGAACGCGATTGTACCGCTTCCGCAACACGCCGGTCAAATCAGTGTTCTGGCGATCATGCCCAACGCCACGACGCCCGCGAATGCGGCGAATCCTTGCTGCAGCGCTGGCCCCGCCAAATGCCTCGCAAAGCGCCGGCCCGCCAGCATGCCGGTCAAGGCGCCGGCGGCAAACGGCAGCGCGATATGCCAATCGACATGCCCGCCAATGGCCGAGGCGACCACACCGCCCATGGACACCAGCGCGATCACCGCTAACGAGGTGGCGACGATGGTTTGCATCGGCAGATCGGTCGCTCGGCGCAATGCGGGCACGATGACAAAACCGCCGCCCACGCCAAGCAATCCGGACAGGAAGCCCGCGCCCACGCCCGACGCGGCCAATGCACGCGCACACGGCAACGTCCAGACCAGCTTGGCTGTGGTGGTGTCAAGGTGACAGGGCGGTGCCGTCCGCCTTGGCTGGGGCTCGGTTGACGGCGCCGCGCGAGCTTGCCGAAACATGCGCAGCGCCACGTAGGCGAGCACCACTGCAAATAGCAGCGTGAGCGGCGTGTTTGGCACGCGGTGCGCAACCCAGATGCCGAACGGCGAGATCACCACGCCGCACAGCGCCATGAGCCCAGCGGCCTTGTAGCGGACCTTGCCTTCCCGCAAGCCGAGCATTGCGCCCAGCCCGGCGGACAGCCCTACCGCCAGCAGTGCAATCGGCGCAGCTTGTGGCACCGACAGATGCAATCCGAAAATCAGCAGCGGCACCGCGACGATGGCCCCGCCCGCGCCTGTGAGCGCCAGAATGAGCCCCACCACAGAGCCCAGCCCCGCGCTGATGATCCAACCCGCTTCCATGGGCGACATGATCAGTGTCCCGCCATCTTCTTCAAGACCTTGCCGCAGTACAGCTCAGAGAGTGTCTGCATGATCTGGATGACCTCGAAGCTGGCGAGCCGGTAATAGATGTATTTGCCTTCGCGCCGCGTGGTGACAAGGCCCTCGTCGCGCAGCACGCCCAGTTGCTGCGACAGGCTGGGCTGGTGCAGACCCACCAGCGCCTCCAGTTCGCCGACGTTGCGCTCGCCTTGCGTAAGTTGGCAGAGCAGCAGCAGGCGGTCTTCGTGGGCCATGGCCTTGAGCACGGCGCACGCCTGAGACGCAGAGGCGCGCAGCATGGAAATGGCCGCCTCGGGCAGCGGCACAACATCGGGACTGGCTGTGGAGTGGCTCATGGGGCGTGGCGCAGGGTTCTATTCGCGCTGTTTGCACTATTGGCAGACAGAATGTCAGACGATATTCTATAAAAATATAGATTGTTCGGGAAAGTTCACCATGCACGCCCAGATCGAATCCTTTTTCGACGCCGATACCTGCACCATGACCTACGTGGTGCACGCAGGCCCCGGCACACCGTGTGCCGTGATCGACTCGGTACTCGACTACGACCCGAAATCGGGCCGCACGACGACCCGATCGGCCGAGCGCGTTGCCGCGTTCATCGAAGCGCAGGACTTGCGCGTTGAATGGCTGCTGGAGACCCACGCGCATGCCGATCACCTGTCGGCCGCGCCGTATCTGCGTGGGCGTTTCGGCGGGCGCATCGCCATCGGCGAGCGTATTTGCGTGGTGCAGGGCGTGTTCAAGCCGATCTTCAATCTGGAGCCCTCATTCCTGCTCGATGGCTCGCAGTTCGACCACCTGTTCGCGCCGGACGAGGTGTTTCATATCGGCAATCTGGAAGCAAAGGCGCTGGCCGTGCCGGGCCACACGCCGGCAGACATGGCCTATCAGGTGGGCGATGCGGTGTTTGTGGGCGACACGCTGTTCATGCCGGACGTGGGCACTGCGCGCTGCGATTTTCCGGGTGGGAATGCGGGCACGCTGTATCAGTCGATCCGCCGCCTGCTGGATCTGCCGCCGGACACGCGGCTCTACATGTGCCACGACTATCCGCCCGCCGGTCGCGAAGCCATCTGCCACACAACGGTGGCCGAGCAGCGCAGCGCCAACATCCATGTGCGCGATGGCGTGACCGAGGCTGAGTTCGTGCAGATGCGCACGAGGCGCGACGCCACGCTCGGCATGCCAACGCTGATGCTGCCGGCCATTCAGGTGAACATTCGTGCGGGCATGTTGCCCCCGGCCGAGCCGAACGGCGTGCAGTACCTCAAGATCCCGCTGAACGCGCTGTAACCGCTTAGGGCGGGAGCAGCGCGGCGCGCGCGGCGCTCAGCACCTCGCGGCTGAGTGTGTCGAGCAGCGCCGATGCCGCACGCGCGTGCTGCCAATGCAGCGGGACGTCTAACGGTGTGTCCGGCACCAGCTCGACCAACAAACCGTCTTCGAGATGCTGCGCAATCAGCGCATGTGGATGCAGCCCCCAGCCCATGCCGGCCACGGCCGCGGTCACAAATGCCTGTGACGACGGCAACAGATGGCGTGGCAGTTCCACATGCCGATGGCACAGGCGCCTTGCCCAGGTTGCCTGCAACGCATCTTTCGTGTTGAACACGAGGCAGGGCGCCTGCGCCAACGCACCTGCACCGACGCCGTCTGCGAAATGTTGCTGCACGAATGCCGGGCTGGCTGCAGCCAGATAACGCATGGCCCCGAGCGGGCGGCTGTTGCAGCCCGTGGCCGGCCGCGCGGTGGCCGTAACGGCAGCCAGCACGGCACCGCTGCGCAGCCACTCCCCGGTGTGATCCTGGTCATCCACCGCCACCTCCATCAACACCGGATGTGCTGCTGCGAAGGTGGCGATCGCTGGCGCGAGCCAGGTCGCCAGGCTGTCGGCGTTCACGGCAATCGGCAGCGCAACGCGGGCGACGCCTTCTGGCGCCAGCGTTGGCAGCGCGCCTTGCAGTTCCTGTTCGAGCAGGCGAACGCGGTCTACGTGCTGGCAAAGCCGCCGGCCGGTTTCAGTCGGGCGGCACGGCTGATCACGCACCACCAGCGCGCAGCCAACGCGTTCCTCCAGCAGCCGGATCCGCTGCGAAATGGCAGATGGCGTGACGTGAAGTGTGCGGGCAGCCCGCTCGAAGCTGCCTTCTCGGATGACGGCTGCCAAAGCGGCCAACGCGGAATAGTCGAGCACGAAAGTTAGAAAAACTGAATTGGATGAAGAAAAGATAGTTTGTCTTCATCAAGCCGGCCCGGCAAGCTGCGCGCATGACAACCTCGATTGCGACTTCCTCTTCCGTATTCCTGCAGGGCTTGGCTCTGAGCCTGGGGCTGATCGTGGCCATTGGCGCGCAGAACGCTTTCGTGCTGCGTCAGGGGCTGCGCCGTGAACACGTGGGCAGTGTGGTGCTGTTCTGTGCGATGGCAGATGCGCTGCTGATTCTGGCGGGCGTACTTGGCATGGCGCAAGCATTGGGAGAACGGCCCAATCTCGCGCGTTTTCTTGCGTTGGCGGGCGCCGCATTCTTGCTGCTGTATGGCGTGCAGGCACTAGGGCGCGCCCGGCATTCCAGCCACTTACGGGCAGCCGCAGGTGGCGATGGCCTCAGCCGCGGCGCGGCGCTGGCGCAGGCGGCGGCCTTTACGCTGCTCAATCCGCACGTCTATCTGGATACGGTGTTGCTGGTGGGCAGCATTGGTGCTCAGCAGGCCGTGGCGTTGCGCGGCTGGTTTGTGGCGGGTGCGGGGTCGGCCAGCCTGTTCTGGTTCGTGACGCTGGGGTTTGGTGCGCGTTGGCTCGCGCCATGGTTTGGCCGGCCGAGAGCGTGGCAGGTGTTGGATGGCTTGATTGGCGTGACGATGCTGGTGCTGTCTGCCTTGCTGCTGCGTCACGCGCTGGGCGGGTTTTGAGTCGATTCGATTCCGCTACCGTAACGCCGCCGCCGTCTGCATGCCCTTGCGCACGCGGAGCACTCCCAGCGATTTCAACAACGCATGCCCTTGCGGCGACACGCCTCAGCCGCGCTTTCTTGCCGGGCGCGCCGGAGGTTCTGCAGCGGGCTGCTTGAGCGGCCGCAGGTTCATCTTGTCGAACATGCGGCGGGCGCGGTCGGCGCAGTCTTCGCCGTCGGCCTCGTGGTCGATTTCGCGGATGAGCGCAAGCAAGTCGCGCTTGTTTTGCGCCAGGTGCTGCTCAAGCACATCGATTTCCGCCACTTTGCGGCGTAGCGCCAGCAGCAATTCTTCGCGCGGCCATTCGCCCAGATGTCCGGGCAGCAGGGCGCGAATTTCTTCCAGTGAGAACCCCGCACTTTGCGCGCGCAGGATGATCTCCAGCCGCGTGACCGATTCCGGCGCGTATTCCCGATACCCATTGGACTGCCGCTCAGCAGGCTGTAACAGGCCGCTGGCTTCATAGAACCGGATGCGGGAGGCGGCCACGCCGCTCAGGCGGGCCAGTTCACCAATCTTCATGTGCGTGCTCCGCAGGCTTGACATTCAAGTTGACTTTAAGCTTAGGGTTCAGGTGTCGTCAAATGTCAAATCCCCCAACGCGGATGCCACCCATGAAGCTCTTCACGCCCCTCGTTCTGCCCAACGGCGCGGTGATTCCCAATCGCCTTGCCAAAGCCGCCATGGAAGAGAACATGGCCGATGCCGATCACGCGCCGTCCGACGCGTTGCTACGCCTGTATGAAGCGTGGGCCGCAGGCGGCGCCGGCTTGATCCTGACCGGCAACGTGATGATCGACCACCGAGCCATGACGGGCCCGAAGGGCGTCGTGCTCGAAGACGGCGCGCATCTGGAACGCTTTCGCCGCTGGGCGCAGGTCGCGCGGGCGCATGGCGCGCATGCTTGGGTCCAGATCAACCATCCGGGTCGGCAGATGCCAGCGTCGCTCGGGCAACCGACGCTGGCGCCTTCAGCGGTGCCGCTGGCGCTCGGTGCGTTGTCCAAACAGTTTCCGGTGCCGCGTGAGATGACCGAGGCGGACATCCGCGAAGTCCAGCAGCGCTTTACCCGCAGCGCACAACTGGCCGAGCAGAGCGGTTTTACCGGTGTGCAGATCCACGCCGCCCATGGCTATCTGCTGAGCCAGTTTCTCTCGCCCATTTCCAACCGGCGGCAGGACCAGTGGAGCGGCCCGATCGAGAACCGCGCGCGCCTGCTGCTCGATATCGTGCGCAGCGTGCGCGCCGCTGTGTCGCCGCAGTTCGTGGTGTCGGTCAAGTTGAACTCGGCCGATTTCCAGCGCGGTGGCTTCAGCCCTGACGATGCCAAGCAGGTGGTCGAGCTGCTCAATCCGCTGGGTGTCGATCTGGTGGAGCTGTCCGGCGGCAGCTATGAAGTCCCGGCCATGCAAGGGCACTCGCGTGATGGCCGTACGCTTGCCCGCGAGGCGTATTTCCTGGAATTCGCGCGCGACATTGCCGCTATTGCCCGCATGCCGCTGATGGTCACGGGCGGCATCCGGCGCCGGGTGGTGGCGGAGCAGGTGGTCGACAGCGGCGTCGATATGGTGGGCATTGCGACCGCGCTGTCCATCGATCCGAACCTGCCGCGCGACTGGGCTGGCGGCAAGAACAACGCGCCGGCGCTGCAGCCCATCACGTGGAAGAACAAGGCGCTCGGCGCACTGGCCAACATGGCAGTCGTCAAGTTTCAGCTCAACCGGCTGAGCGAGGGGCGCACGACAGACCCGCGTGTGTCGCCCCTGCGGGCGCTGATTCAACAGCAACTGGCCGCAGCGTGCCAGTCGCGGCGCTATCGTCGATGGACAGCGCAACGCCAGGCGCGCTAGGGCGTATTTTCTGAGCGGACCGGCGCAGCCTTACCGATGCGCCGCGTCTCTTGTAGATTCATGTTTTGCCTCCCCGATTCGGAAAGCACGACATGAAACAAGTCACTCTGCCCAACGGCGAACGCGTCCCTGCACTCGGCATGGGCACCTGGAACATGGGCGACGACCGCGCCACGCGCGATGAAGAAATCGCCACGTTGCGTCTGGGCCTCGATCTGGGTTTGCGCCTGATCGACACGGCCGAGATGTACGGTGAAGGCCTATCCGAATCGTTGATCGGCGAGGCTATCGCCGGGCGGCGCGATGACGTTTTTCTGGTCAGCAAGGTCTACCCGCACAACGCCAGCCGGCGCGGCATTGCTGCGGCATGCGAGCGCAGCTTGCGCCGGCTCGGCACTGATCGCCTCGATCTGTACCTGCTGCACTGGCGCGGCGATGTGCCGTTCGAAGAGACCTTGGAAGGCCTGCAGGCCCTGCAGCGCGAAGGCAAGATCCGCTATTACGGCGTGAGCAATCTTGACCTGTCCGATATGGAGGAATGGTGGGACGCGCCGGGCGGCAATCAGATTGCCGTCAACCAGCTGCTGTACAACCTCAGCCGGCGCGGCATCGAGTGGGACTTGCTGCCCTGGCTGCACGAGCGCCACGTGCCGGTGATGGCGTATTCGCCCATCGAGCAGGCCCGGCTGGTTCGACATCCAAAGCTGGTGCGCTTCGCGCAGGAATGCGGCATGACGCCGGCACAGGTCGCGCTGGCGTGGTTGCTGGCGCGCGACGGCATCATCGCCATTCCCAAGACAGGCCATCGCGAGCGGTTGCGCGAAAACATCGGCGCGCTGGCGCACACGCTCACCGCAGAGCAGCTCGCGACCCTGGACAGCATCTTTCCGCCGCCTAAGGGGCCGCGCGCCCTGGAGATGCTGTAACCGCTCAGCGCGACTTTGCCACGTAGCGCTCGTGATCGACGTAGCCCATCAGGTAGACGCGGGCTTTGTCGCGGGTGTCTTTGGTGACGCGGTCGGCCGCCTTGCGTGCGCCGGACGATGACATCGACGCACTAAGGTGATCGCGGAAACCGTCGTGCATGGTGCGCAGGTCGCCTTCGCAGGCATCGAGCGCGGAGGCGACCACGGCTTTCGTCTGCGTGGTGCCCGGCACGCCGCTATCGGCCTGGCGCTGAACGCACGCCATGTAGTTGGCGCGCAGCACCTGCCAGCCGTTGTCTGCGCTGGCGTCAGTGGCCGCCGCGGCGGCGCTGGTCGAATCGGCGGGCTGCTGTTGCGGGTGCGATGCGCACGCACCAAGCAAGGCCAGCAGGACGAGAGACGGGCAGGTCAGGGCTTTTTTCATGGCATGGACTGTACTGCACGGCTGCGCTGCGTGCGTTGGCCGAAGTCGCCCTCAGTGCACCCCGTAACATTTGGAAACGAAAAAGCGGGCGTGACCAAAGGCCCTGCACCAGCACGCCGCGAGGCATGGGGTCGGGCGGTCACGGGCTCGCTGCGCCCCTGTGTCAAAGGCCTTTCATCGCATCCAGGGCGCGTCCGTGGCCGTCGCGTGTTTGCCGTATCGCTCAGCCGCTTCGCGCACCACGGTGCGATCCAGTTCACCGTCGTCTGCCAGCGCCTTCAACGCGGCGATGACGATGGACGCGCGGTCCACCTCGAAGAACTCACGCAACGCCCGGCGCGAGTCGCTGCGGCCAAAGCCGTCGGTGCCCAGCGTGACATAGCGGCGCGGTACGTGTGCCCGGATCAGTTCGGGTACGGCCCGCACGTAGTCGGTGGCGGCGATGACGGGCCCGTGCGATTCGCGCAAGACGGCCTCCACATACGAAGGCGCGGCTTCACCGCCGAGGCGGGCGATGCGCTCTGCGGCGATGGCCTCGCGGTGCAGCTCTGAGAAGCTCGTCACGCTCCAGGTGGTGGCGTCGATGTTCCAGTCTTCCTTGAGCATCTGCGCGGCGGCCATGACTTCGCCCAGGATGGCGCCCGAGCCCAGCAACTGCACGCGCGCGGTCGACAGGCTTTGCGGTGCCAGCGGATACATGCCTTTGAGGATGCCCGCACGCAGGTCGCTGTCCGGCATGGAGGGCTGCGCGTAGTTCTCGTTCGTCACCGTCAGGTAGTAGAACGTGTCTTCCTGACGCTCCAGCATCGCGCGCATGCCTTCATCAACGATGACGGCAATCTCGTAGGCAAATGCCGGGTCCCACGCGCGGCAGTTGGGCACCGTGGATGCGGCAAGGTGGCTCGTGCCGTCCTGGTGCTGGAGGCCTTCACCGCCGAGCGTTGTCTTGCCCGCCGTCGCGCCGATCAGGAAGCCGCGCGCCCGCTGGTCCGCCGCCGCCCAGATGAGATCGCCAATGCGCTGGAAGCCGAACATCGAGTAGTAGATGTAGAACGGCAGCATCGGCAGATCGTGCGTGCTGTAGGCCGTGGCCGCGGCAATCCACGACGAGATGGCGCCGGCTTCGGATATGCCTTCCTCCAGGATCTGCCCACCGGTTTCTTCGCGGTAATACAGCATCGAACCCAGATCTTCCGGCTCGTACTGTTGACCCAGCGGCGAGTAGATGCCGACCTGGCGGAACATGCTGGCCATGCCAAACGTGCGGGCCTCATCCGCCACCACCGGCACCATGCGCGGGCCGAGGGCACCGTCCTTCAGCAGGTTGCCGAACATGCGCACGATGGCCATCGTGGTCGACATCTCGCGGCCTTCGGCTTGCAGCGCGAATTGCCCCCAGGATGGCAACGCAGGCACGGTCAGCGCCTGTGTTGCCGCCTTCCGCCTTCTAGGCAGATAGCCCCCCAGGGCAGCCCGGCGCGCATGCAGGTATTGCATCTCCGGGCTGTTTGGCGCTGGCTTGTAAAACTTCAACTGCTCGACGTCGCTGTCGGACAGCGGCAGGCGGAAGCGATCGCGAAACGCCTTGAGCTGATCGACATCGAGCTTCTTCTGCTGGTGCGTCGTCATCCGGCCTTGCCCAACGCTGCCCATGCCGAAGCCCTTCATCGTCTTGGCGAGGATCACCGTGGGCTGGCCCTTGTGCTGCAGCGCCTTTGCATAGGCGGCGTGGAGCTTGCGCACGTCGTGGCCGCCGCGGCGCAGGCGGTCGATGTCTTCGTTGCTGAAGTGCGAGACAAGCGCGGCAAGCTCGGGGTTCTGGCCGAAGAAGCGCTCGCGGTTGTAGGCGCCGTCGTTGGCAGAGAAGGTCTGGAACTGGCCGTCCACGGTCTGCGCAAATGCCCGCAGCAAGGCGCCGGAACGGTCGCGGGCGAAGAGAGCATCCCAGTCCGAGCCCCACAGCACCTTGATGACGTTCCACCCGGCGCCGGTGAACTGTGCTTCGAGTTCGTCCACGATGCGGCTGTTGCCGCGCACGGGCCCGTCGAGCCGCTGCAGGTTGCAGTTGATGACGAATACGATGTTGTCGAGCCGCTCGCGCGCCGCCAGCGAGAGGGCGCCGATCGATTCCGGCTCGTCCATTTCGCCATCGCCGAAGAAGCCCCACACCTTGCGATCGGATGTCTGCAAGAGGCCGCGGTTTTGCAGGTAGCGCATGAAGCGCGCCTGGTAGATCGCGTTGATCGGCCCGATGCCCATTGATCCGGTCGGGAACTGCCAGAACTCCGGCATCAACCACGGATGCGGATAGGAGCAAAGCCCCGGGCCCGTGATCTCACGCCGATAGTGTTCGAGATGCGCTTCATCCAGGAAGCCTTCGAGATACGCACGCGCATAGACGCCGGGCGAAGAGTGCGGCTGGAAGTAGACCAGATCGCCGCCGTGCGCCGCGTTGTCAGCCCGGAAGAAATGATTGAAGCCGACTTCGAAGAGATCGGCTGCTGATGCGTAGCTTGCAATGTGGCCGCCCAGCTCTCCGTAGGCCTGGTTGGCGCGCACCACCATGGCGAGCGCATTCCAGCGCAGCGCGGCGGCCAGTCGCTCTTCGGTATCGATGTCTCCGGGATACGGCGGCTGCGCCTCAACGGGGATCGTGTTGACGTAGGGCGTGACGCGGGCGAGGGCGGTGCCAACGCCAAGCTTTGAGGCGCGTTCTGCCAAGCGGTCGAACAGGAACTGCGCCCGCGAGGTGCCGGCATGCTGTACGACGGCATCCAGCGCGTCGAGCCATTCGGCGGTTTCCCCTGGGTCGCTGTCTTCGGTGCGATGCGCGAGGGAGCGCATCGACGCGGCCCCCGTCGATAAATCCGTCATGGCGGGTCCTGCCTTGAGGAAGGATTGGACGGCGGGCCGTGATCACGCGATGCACGCCCGCACCCGGATGCGCCGCTGGGGCGCGTCCGCATCAACCGTTGCGGAAGATGAAGCTGTATGCGTTGAGTGCCGGCACGCCACCCAGGTGCGCGTAGAGCACGCGCGAGCCTTCAGGGAATTCGCCGTTGCGCACCATGTCGATCATGCCGTGCATGGATTTCCCCTCGTACACGGGGTCGGTCAGCATGGCTTCCTGGCGCGCGCACAGGCGAATGGCTTCGAGCGTGCCCTCATTGGGCAGGCCGTATTCCGGGCCGCCGTAGCGCGTGTCGAGCACCACGTCTTTCTCCGTGATGTTTCTGCCGAGGTCGACCAGCTCAGCGGTGTGCTGCGCAATGCGCAGGATCTGCGCGCGCGTCTGCTCCGGCTTGGCCGAGGCATCGATGCCGATCACCTTGTCGGCCCGGCCATCTGCTGCAAAGCCGACGACCATGCCGGCTTGCGTGCTGCCCGTGACCGAGCACACGACGATGTAGTCGAACTTGAAGCCCAGTTCTGCTTCCTGCTGGCGTACTTCTTCGGCAAAGCCCACAAAGCCCAGGCCGCCGAGCGGGTGTTCGGAGCAGCCGGCCGGAATCGGGAACGGCTTGCCGCCGCGCTTGCGCACGTCTTCCATGGCCTGTTCCCAACTGGGCCGGATGCCGATGTCGAAGCCTGCCGCATCGAGGCGCACGTCGGCGCCCATGATGCGCGACATCTCGATATTGCCGACGCGGTCGTACACGGCGTCGGAGTAGTTGACCCAGTTTTCCTGCACCAGCACGCACTTGAGGCCGAGGTGTGCGGCCACGGCAGCAACCTGGCGCGTTTGGTTCGACTGAATGCCGCCAATGGAAACCAGCGTGTCGTACCCGCCTTCCAGCGCTTCCGGGATCAGGTATTCGAGCTTGCGGGTCTTGTTGCCGCCGAAGGCCAGGCCGCTGTTGCAGTCTTCGCGCTTGGCAAACAGCTCCACCTTGCCGCCCAGGTGCGCGCTCAATCGTTTCAGCGGTTGGATGGGCGTCGGCCCGAACGTCAGCGGATAGCGGGGGAATCTTTGCAGGTTCATGAGGTGGCTCCTTCAGTGCCGCAAGTGGCGGGATGTCGGAAACCAATGGTACGCAGAACGCCGCGAAATGAGGTTGCAAAGATCGTCTACCATCCGGAACGTATCCGGATGAAAATCATATTACTTAATTTTTAATTCTGTCGAAATGAAAAAGAACGAAACGAAATTGCAGGAGTCGTCCGACGCATCGGCAGCTTCTGCGCGCCACGCTTTGGATCGCACTGATCGCGCAATTCTGAGGGCGCTGCAGCGCGATGCGTCCATCTCAAACGTGGCGCTTGCAGCCAAGGTGAACCTCAGCCCGCCGGCCTGCCTGCGCCGCGTGGAACGGCTCAAGGAGCTGGGTCTGATCAAGGGGATTGTTGCGCTACTAGACCCGCGTGCGCTGGATCTGGGGTCGCTGGTGATGATCGGCGTCGTGCTGGATCGCTCAACGCCGGAATCGTTCACGGCATTTGAAAAGGCGGTGCAGAAGGTGCCAGGTTGCCTGGAGTGTCACGTCGTAACCGGCGAGTTCGACTACTTCATGCTCGTGCGCACCAAGGACAACGAAGGCTATAACCGGCTCCACGCCGAGCAGTTGCTGTATCTGCCGGGCGTTCGGCAGATCCGGACGTTCATGGTGCTCAAGCAGGTGCTGTCGACGACGGAGCTGCCGGTGGCTTAGGGGGGGAGGGGGCGACTCAGCTCTTGCGTTGATCCATCAGGCGGTTCCAGAGCATGCCGGCCCGGTTGCCGCTTCTGCAATACGCAAGGATGGGCTTGGGCAACGTGTCGACGAGTTCGCCAAATGCCGCGACGTCTGCATCGCCAATGCCGTTTGGCTCGACCGGCAGGTAGCGCGCTTCCAGGCCCAGCTCGCGGGCGGCAGCGGCAATGTCCTCAAAGGCGGGTTGGTCGATGCTCTCGCCGTCTGGGCGGTTGCAGATCACTGAGCGGAAACCTGCATTGCGGATGGCCTTCAGATCCGCCGGCATGATCTGCCGCGAAGCCGTCAACCCGCTGGATGCCGTGGCGCGGCATTGCTCAATCGCACGCTGGAAACATGCGGCGGCAAAGTCGACGTCCTGCTCGGTTGCAAAGCGGCCCAGGCTGATGCGCACGGTGCGGCCCGCAGCATCAGCATCCAGGCCAATGGCCGTCAGCACGTGCGAGGGCGTGCCCGCAGCGGAGTTGCACGCCGACGTTGACGACACAGCAAGATCGTCGCCCAGCATCATCGGCATGAAGCCGGGCGCGTTCACCGTCAGGCTCAGCGTGTGGGGAACGCGGCGTCCCATGTCGGCGTTCTGCACCACATCGCCCAGGCCCAGCACCGACGCCTTCAGCCGCTGGCTCAATGCAGCAATGCGGGCGGTCTCGTGATCAAGTTCTTCCGCCGCCAATTCGCACGCCACGCCCATGCCCACGATCTGATGCGTTGCCAGCGTGCCCGAGCGCAGACCGCGTTCGTGTCCGCCACCGTGGATTTGCGGCGCAATGCGCGAGGCAATCTCGCGGCGCACATACAGCGCCCCGATCCCCTTGGGGCCATACACCTTGTGTGCGGACATCGACAGCATGTCGATGCCGAGCGCGCGCACATCAATCGGCGTCTTGCCGAGTGCCTGCGCGGCATCGACATGGAACAGCGCGCCCGCTGCGTGCACGATCTGGGCGATCGCGCGAACATCGGTCAGCGTGCCCAGCTCGTTGTTCACCAGCATGAGCGATACGAGACCGGTGTCCGGCGTCATCGCAGCGGCCACGGCTTCCGGGGTAATTTCGCCGTCGCGTGTTGGCGAGAGATACGTCACTGAACAGCCGCGCGCTGACAGGTTCGCCATCGTGTCCAGAATGGCCTTGTGCTCGATGCGGCTGGTGATGAGGTGGCGCTTGCCCGTGGCGGCGTCGGCGTAGCCCTTCAGCGCAAGGTTGTTGGATTCGGTCGCGCCCGACGTCCAGATGATCTCGTCGGCGTCAGCACCAATGAGCGCGGCAACTTGCTCGCGTGCCTGTTCGACCTTGTTCCGCGCGACGCGCCCCGTCGCATGTGAACTCGACGCAGGGTTGCCGAAGGCGCCTTCCATGCCAAGGCAGGCGGTCATGGCCGCAATCACGCGAGGGTCGGCCGGCGTGGTGGCAGCGTAGTCGAGGTAATGGAGGGTGTTGCTGTCGCTCATGTCGTTTTCTGTGCTGCGGTGGAGGCAGAAAAATGATACGGCGGACAGCCCGGAAAAATAATTCAAAGTTTCCTGTGTATTCCTCCATGGTGGGGAAAATATTCCCTAGAATTCGTCGTATATAGAACTAAATTCTTCTGCAGAAATGGACGCCATTGACCGCGAACTACTGAGGCTGTTGCAGGCCGATGCGACGCTGCCCATCGCCGAGCTTGCGCAGCGCGTGAACCTTTCGCAAACACCGTGCTGGAAGCGGGTGCAGCGGCTCAAGGACACGGGCGTCATCCGCGCCCAGGTGGCGCTGTGCGACGCACGCAAGTTGGGCGTCGGCACCACGGTGTTCGTTGCCGTACGAACCGATCAGCACACCGAGAAGTGGGCGCAGCGTTTCACGCAGGTGGTGCGCGATATGCCCGAGGTGGTGGAGGTCTACCGGATGAGCGGCGAGATGGACTATCTGCTGCGCGTTGCGGTCGCAGGTATAGAAGACTACGACCGCGTGTACAAACACCTGATCAAGTCCGTGCCGCTGTCGGACGTGAGTTCATCGTTTTCAATGGAGCAGATCAAGTATTCGACTGCGCTGCCGGTGCGGGATGTGGGGCAGGGAGATTGAGGATGTATTTGCGCCTGAACTGCGGGGAGGGGGGCTTCGTAGCCGCCTCGTAGGGAATGGCCAATTATTCAGCTATCGAAGTTCGCCAACCCAGCATCAGCAGACCAGTTTTGACGTGGCAGTCGCTCCATGCGTTTCGACGCCGCGTTCGTGAGCCTCTGAGGCGATGATGACCCGGTTGCGCCCTTTTTCCTTCGCCATATAGAGCGCCGCATCCGCTCGAGCGAGGGTGGTCGCCAATGTGTCTCCGGGCATGACACATTCGACCCCCGCGCTGAAGGTGCAACGCACGCCTTCTCTTGGCGACTGCTCGACCGCGAGCCGGAGTTCATCCGTCAAAGCCGCTGCGGCGGTCTTTCCCGTATCGACCAGGACAATCGCAAATTCCTCACCACCGAGGCGGCCGACAAGATCGCCCGGCCTGAGCCGCGTGGATACCACCGACGTGACATGCTTGAGGATGCGGTCGCCGACGGCATGGCCGAAGCTGTCGTTGACGGCTTTGAACTTATCGATGTCCAGAACGGCAATCGACAACGGTTTTCCGCTTGCCACCGCGTCGTGAAGCAACACGCTTGCCCTTGCCATGAACGCACGCCGCATCAGTACGCCTGTGAGCTCGTCAATATTCGCGAGCTGCTCCATCCTCCGGGCGAGTTGATCGTGCGCGAGCATCACCATGCCTGTCGACATGCACGGGAACGTGACGATCGCCAGCCCGAGAAAAAGAACGTTCCAGGCTGACGGCTCGGGAAAAGCCGTTTGCGGCAGGCCGAAGGCAACGGCGATCGCCCGCGTGACATGGAACAGTGCGCCCAGGTATGCGGCCGCGGCAACGAATCGATAGGGATAGCGGGCGCCATCGTGCGGCGCGTGTCGCAGGGCCAATGTCCCGACCGCAATCCGAGCATAGGCAAAGAACACCGACACGATCCCAATCTTCGCGCTGACGTTCGGCGATACGAGCGTGAAGTACACCAACGCAACGAACGCGATGGCGAATGCCCCTGTCTCTTGAGGCACCGCCCAAGCCTTGCCAAAAAACTGGCGCATCCCCTGTACGAGCAACAGGACGGCCGTCAGCGTGATGAGCGCAACTGCGAGGGTGACGAACCGCCCTTGCAGGCTGCCCGCGATCAGCACACACGCCGCCGCCACAGCCAGCAACCCGTGGGCCACGCACCAGCGGCCTATCCCCGGCACGGCGGTCCGAAGCAGTGATCCAAGGATGGCGACGCCCATCAAGCAGGACACCATCACGATACCTATCAGAGCGAGCGGGCTGAGCATGAGATCGGGACTGGTGACAAGAATGGGGAAAGACAAGCACGCATTCGGCAACCGAGCCCAAACCGAATGGGCTGACTTGCGCCCACGGCCGCTGGAAGTGTTCTGGAGCGACCAGGCTTCGGTGCGACGAAGTATTCACCACAACCTTTCTTTATCGGCAGATTGGTGCGCCGCTTAAGGCTCTTTTTCGCAATGCGTTGTCACAGGAGACGCAACGTGTGCGGGAACGCGGGGGAGGCCCACAATTACTGTTCGATCTCGTGCATGCCGCACACGGCACCATTATTCGTTCTGCGCCCACCGCTCCACGAGATCTGCTGGAATCGCCTGAAACACCTTCGCAAACGGCTTTCCCACCATCGACTCTGCCTGCCGAAGCAACAGCGCGACCGGACTGCTTGGCTCATGCGCTTCAAACCAAGTGCGAGCGAGGCGGATTTGCGTCAAAGCGGCGTGGCGGCTGGTTGGCATATCGTCGACATTCTCGGTGGAGGCGGGTTGCACGTCTGCCTGTGCGAACGGCGCAACGTTGGTGGATAGCGACGATGGCGCCGCTGCCGCAACAGGTGGAATTTCAGTTGCCGGCGCAAACTCAACCGCCACAGGCTTTGCCCGGCCAGGATGACCGACCAATTGCAGCAGCCATATCAAGGGCTTCAGATCTGGCGCGTGGTCGGGCAGTGAAGCTTCGGTCCACAGCTGAATGGACTGCGCGAGCGCGCAGGCTTCATGCATAGACTCTATCTCAGGTAGTCCTTGGCCCCGGAATGCTTCCAGTTGCTGATGCACTGATTCCGGTGCAAGCGCATCGGCTGGACGTGACATGCCCAGCGCACGCTCGATGTCGCGCACCTGAAGGCGGATGGCATTCCTGCCCAGAGCAATCTCGCGCACGTCGGCTAACAACCCTTGTGGATCGACTAGCGTCGCGAGCGCGTTTGCCCGAACGCCAGGGTCAACCTCCCCATCGATCTCAAGTTGAGGATGGACTTGCTCGGGAAAGGCCGTCAGCACCGCATGCAGTAGCGCGAGTCCATCACGCAGGCCCTCGGCCTGGTCCAGTCGAGTGCGGCATCGTAGAAAGAGTGTCAGTAGCCGAATGTCCTTGGTGCGCAATAGCAGCCGTTGGCAGTCGCGCTCCAGCTCAGGCCAATTCAGTGCCTCGGTCGGCGCCACAAAGTCGCCATACTGGGCCGCCTCGCGCGGGGTTGCACGGGCTTGCAGCACCACAAACTCCGTGTCGTATTCAAGGTCCGGACCACATGGCTGATCCTCACTGATGGGCAACGCCAACTCAGCAAACCGGATCGTGGCTTCGGATGCAGGCTTGGAAGCCTTAGCCGTCAAAATCTTATTGAGCAACATAGTGTTCAGGTTGGAAAACCATGCCCGTAATGGCGCGGCTCGTATCGGGCTGCCCAAGCCAGGTCGACCATCCCAGCCGCTCATCTGCGCCTAGCACGGCCGGCGGGGTAGATTGTGGTTGCACTTGCAGCTCGACTTCCCACTCAAACTCAAAGCCCACAAAGCTGCGCACCCACTCCACCAGCACGGGCAGATCGCGTCCCTTGGGGGTGAAGTTCAAATACTGCTGCAGGTCTAGCGGTCCGATAATGAGCCGAAACTTGTGCTGGCGATCGGGCACAGCCTCGCCGAGCAAGGCGCCTTGCCCCATCACGCTGGTTGCACCCGGGCGGCCGAGGTGGCTGCACTCGGCAGCATCCAGTGCAATCCAATGCAGCACAAACTCCTGCAACTGCACCGGCACCCCAAAGAAGTGCGATAGCGCCGCCACGACGCCGTCTGGGCTACGCGATTCGCGCACATGGTGGGCGCTGGCTGCCAGCCGTGCATGTGGCGGCAGCGCGCTGCCGGAAATTTCATCGGTCTCAACTCCCGCCAGCCAGCCGATGTAGCGCGAAAACACCTCCTCGTCAGGCCGGTCCAACCCAGCTGCCGCTTGTGAGCCAGCCCAAGCCTGATAGAACTGCGTTAGCGCCCGATGGTGGAAGATGTCCAGGAACGCGGCCGTGGTGTTGTCATGGTGCGCCTCGGTGCGTTCCCGAACGATTTCCGTCAGGTGGATCGGTAGCGCACCATTGGGACCCAACATGCCCAGGCCGAACAATTGGATACGCAGGCTATGGGCGCACTGCTCCAGCTTTGCAATCTCGCGCGGCGCAAAGGTGAGCGAAGCCATTTGCCCGATGCGGAAGGGTTCCGCCTGCGGGCGGAGTGCGCGGCCGGCAGGTGGCAGCGAGGCATGGCGCGCAGACAGCCCCCGCAATAGCCCAAGAAAGCTCAGCTTCCATGGTTGCAGATCTGCGTAGTGGCTTTGGGCGTGCCGTGCTGGCGCGGGCGGTGGCCCAAGATCATCTTGACCGTGGAACATGGCTAAATGACCCTAGATGACATTACGGCCACCCATGCGGGGCGACCAGCGGTGGATCAGTCCGCGTTCCATCGCGTGCAGCTCAGTTTCCGTGAAGGCGTTGACCGACACATGGCGCGCCAGGAAGTGTTCAAGTACCACGCCAAACAGGTACGGACTGACACCCGAGAAACCGGCCTCATCCACCGTCAATTGGCACTGCACGCCCCGGCCATACAGAATCGGACCCGCCCCCGGCATGCGCCGTGTCACGGGCTTGAGCTTGGAACCGATCAGGCTCTCGATCTGCCGCTGTTGGGCGGTATCGTTGGCCGACACGAACAGCCGAAGCATGTCGCGCAGCCCCTGGCCACCCTGTCGATGGTCGAGATCCATCAGCGACAGGTAGTTGAAGCCCAACTGGCGGATCAGCCGCCAGGCCATCTCGCCTTCGGCAAACGGCGCATGCGGTGCCGATGGCGGGCTGATCAACCCAACCCCTTCCGCCGGAATCGAATCGCGTGAGGTCAGATCACTGAATCCATTGCGCGGCACCAGATTCGCCAAATCCCGGTTGGTCACCATCGCCTCGACCGACAGATAACGCAGGTCGTTCGGGTAGGGCGCTTCGTTCTGGTCTACCAGCGAGAGAAACACCTCCGTGCCTGTGTAGGCTGTGCGGGTGCCGTACTTACGCGCCTGGTCTGAGATCAACCGCCGCTCCCGACGCACAGAAAAGTACCGGCCATGGTTGCCCTCATCGCTGTTGAGCGTGGCAAACAGCGGCCGGAAGTCGATCGGCGTACTGTGCTCGGTCACCTGGCCCGAGAGCTTCTGTACCGAGAACACCTCGTAATCAAGCGGGCGTCGCCGGTCGGCCACCAGGTGGAATTCCGTACGGCCCGGGCTCACCTCCATCCGATCGGTGCGCATCGGGAAGAGGTTGACGACCGGTGTGCAGAACAGCGCGAACTGGCTGGCATCGACCTGGCTCACCAGCGCACTCGGTGCCTTGGAGAGCAGCACCACAAGCTCCGCTTCGCGGCCGTCGATCTTTGCGAGGCCCCGCGCAAGGCCATCGAGCCCGAAGAAGTAAAAGCGCTGCGGGCATGTGAAGTACTCATGTACCAAGTTGTGCCCGTGGAATTTGTTCCAGGCCAACGGCAGTGCGCTTTCGTCGGGTGCCATGCCGACATGGCTGACGGCGTTGTCCGTGACGGCGGTTGGACGTTCATCCATGGCGCCAGGCTTGCCGATGAGTGTCGCGCAGCCAGCACTGTGAAGCAGCTCGAACAAATGCGAGGCAATCTGATCATTGCCACTCAGGTAGACGGGCAAGCGATCCAGGCAGGCCAACTGGCTGAACTTGACATCGTGTGTGAGCCGCAACCGCAGGCGCAGTGCGCCTTGTACGCTCACATGCGCCGGCAGATAGCGCTCCATGCCCTGAATGTCCGGTGGAATGCCGGTAAGCCGCGCTTCCGCAATCTCGATTGGCCACAGCGTCAGGGGTTGGGTGGTGCGGAATTCGCACTCGGTGGATTCGCCAGATGGTGCCTTTGCCAGCAAAGCTGTGCCACGCTGTATCGAAACCCCGCGCACCAGATCGCCTTCCGTGCGACTAGGGTAGAACTGCGCTACCGCAATGGCCGGCGTCGGCGCTACGTAGTTCGGGTAGACCACCTCCAGCAACCGTTGCGTGAAGCGTGGGAATTCCGCATCCAGCTTGATTTGAGTGCGCGCCGACAGCAGACAGAACGCCTCGATCAGGCGCTCTACATAAGGGTCCGCCACCTCGATGCCGTGCATGCCAAGGCGCTTGGCCACCTTCGGGTGCCGCCGGGCGAATTCACCGGCCAGCTCTCGCATGTAGACCAATTCCCGGTTGTAGTAATCCAGCAGTTGCGGGTCCATGGTCTCAGTGGGTGTGAAGTGAGCGGACGTTCATGTGGCCAGTTTCCAGATCAAGCGAGCTCTGTGCGGTAAATGCCATCGGGTACGGGTCCATGTGGATCAGTCCACTGATCTCGAACAGCAGCACGTTGTAGCGCGTTGGCGCACCTTCTTTGAGCAATGGCTTGACCTCCAGGGAGCCAGGAATGAGCCGTGGCTCGAAATCCAGAATCGCGCGGCGCACGATCTTGACGATGTCGGTCCACTTGCGTTCCGACAGATAGCCGCCGGCCACGGGCGGTACCCCGTAGTTGATGGTGGAACTTGCCGCCTCTGGGTAGCGTGTCCGATCGATCTCGTCTTCGCGATTGGTGGTGTTGAGCAGGTAAGTCAGATCGCGTTGGAGGATCTCGCGCATTTGCGTGCGCGTGACCGTGTATTCGTTAGCGGCTTCCGTTTGCCGCTGTGGTGCATCGTCCCGCAACCGGTCAAAGAGTGTCGGCAGCAGTTGTGCATTGGGGCGGATGGGGGGGCGATGTTCAGACATATGGGTTATTTTTTCTCGACAGGCTCCCCAAACCACGGCCAATAGGCCCGCCCCTCGCCCCGTGCGCGATCCCACTGCGTGACCGGTGGCGAGGGCTGCCAGCCCGGCGGCGGGCCAATCAGTACGGCCCAGCTATCTTTGGCATCGACCACGCTGGTGACGACGGCGCTCTTGCCGCTCTGGTTGGCATAGGCCGCGGCAAACGCGGCGTTGACCGCAAAGCTGGCCGCGCGCGCCGGGCCTTCCATCACTTGCGACACGCTGTAGAAGTTGCCGATCTGGTCCAGGTCCGGCCATTGCTGGTGCACGGCGGCGTGCACGGGGCGCATGAGGGTGTTGATGTTGGCGCTGTGCTTGTGTACGTCGTGATACAGACGCTCGACCGGATGGTTGTCTGGGGCTTGCGCCTGGAGCGCCTGCATCATCGAGCTCCAGGCGCCGCCGGGGTTGGCTGCGTGGGCGTCGATGTCACCTTCATGGTGCTGCGGTGTGTAGATGGACGCCAGCGGCGTGTAACCCCAGTTGGCGCTGGGGTGGCCCAGGATCAGGATGGCGGTGTTTTCGTTGGTCTGCTGGCCCCTGGGGTAGTTGGGGGCATCCAGGTTCCACACCCACACCAGCTTGTTGGGGTGCTCGGCCAGGAACGCCAGCGCTTCTTGCAGATCGTAGAAGCCCACGGTTTCATCACCAGCCTTGAGCACCACTTGGGGGAGCTTGCCGGTGGGATTGTCTTCCATGCTTTTGGCGTAGGAAGCATAGGCAACCTTGTCGAAGACCAGCCGCCAGGCGGCATCCAGCGTGAGGGTAGTTTCGCCGACGATCATGCCCTCAAGAACACGCAGGCCGCGCACGGTCTTGCCGGTGTCGGGCTTCTTGTGCAGCTTGACCCAGTAGTCCTGCATGCGCTCCTTGGCATGCGCGGCGTCGTAGGCCAGGTAACTGGGCGCGGGCAGGCCCATGGCCGCTTGCTCTTTGAGCAGCGTATCCAGGCTGCCCCAGTCGCCAGGCGCATAGCTCTTGAGGTACGTGGGGGTGCCGATCCACTGGTGCGGCATGCCCGCGAACACGACGGTGTCCATGTAGTCGGGCCGGTCGCTGCCCGGGGCGATGGAGTAGAAATAGCTCTGGACGGAGGGGTAGTAGGTGAAGGTATTCAGCGGGGCGGTGAGTAGCTCGCTGAATGCCCCCAAGAATCTGTCGCGCTTGACGTGCGGGTAATCCTCCAGCCGCTTCTCGCGCGACAATCCCCCGGTCAGCATCCCCACCGCATCCCCGAGCTTGAACTTGCTCGCTTGCAGGTCATCCGCATTGGGCTGGGCCAGGCCCTGCGCCCACAGCAGGTTCCATTGGGTGGGGTAGCCGCGCCGCATCAGCGGGTTGATCCACTGCACGCCCAGCAGCACGGCGGCGGGGGCGTTGGCATCGGCTTGCGTGGTGGCGGCTGACATGCGCGGCCACGCCACGGGCATACGGGTGTTGTTGGCGGACATCGACATTCCAGATTGGCAGGCGGTGAGTAACAGGCTGGCGGCGGTCAGAAGGCTGGCGCCCAGGGGAGTGCGTTGACGTCGGTTCGGGTGCATGGGCTTAGCCTCCACTGTGCAAGGGCGGCTCGGGCATCGGCGGGCGAACGTAGCGTTCGCCTGGGATCTGGATGGCGGCGACGGCGCCTTTGGATTCGACGAAGCGAGGGTCCTCTTCCAGTGGTGTCCCTTCGAGCGCGGCTTGTTCGGAGTGGTAGTACTCGTATTCGTTGTCCTTCGCAGGGTCCCGGTCCGCCGGGTATTCGTCGCCATCTTCCGGCCGAGGCTTACACCAGCGCCAATCCGCCATGCGCCGGAATTGGGCCATATCCTGCGCATCGAACAAGCACACCCCCACGTTCACGTCATAGGCCAGCACGTGCTCGGCATGCTCGGGGTTGGTGAGGATGGTGGAGTGGTTGCTCGGCTGCTGGCGGTCGCCTTCCTCAAGCTGCTTGATGCGCTGGGATTCGATGTAGTTACCCAGGGCGGTGCCGCGCAGTTCGTGGTGACGGGCGGCATCCATCTTCTGGATGTCCTGGTCGTTAAAGGGGGCGTCCTTGTTGAGTTTGCCCTCTTCATCGTAGGCGTGGCGCCGGGCGCGCTGGCGCAGGCCAGCGTTCTGGTCGTAGCGCATGGCGGCTTCGCTCTGCGCGTTACCGTGCCCGGTGGGGCGTTGGGCGGCGTAGGGGTCGCTGTCTTTGGGGAGCTCGCGCTTGCGGTTGAGGGCGTCGCGCGCGGATTCGTAGTGGACGTTGAAGGGGCCGAGGATGTGGCCGTCGGGGCTGCGTGTTTCGCCCGCTTTGAGCTCGCCTGTGCCGTGCGACACGTGGCGCGCGCGTGGGGTGATGCCTTTGCTGGGGACTTCGGGGGCGTTGATGTGCACGACCCAGTCTTTGGGGGGCACGCCGTTGACCTTGCTGATGTTGCTAAACACGCTGGCGATCAGCGAACCCGTGCCCGTAAAGAAACCAAAGATGCTGCCCAGTGCTTTGCCGCCCCAGCTTTTGCGATCGTCGCCCCAAATCTTGCGGAACTGCACGCTCACGCGTTCGGAGTCAGGGTCCCAGAAGATGTTGGTCTCGGGGTTGGCGCCGATGGTGTGGTTCCAGTAGTGGTATGCGGTGCCAGGGGCGGCGCCCACTTTGTAGGCGATGCCCGGTTTGACTTCGGCCCACACGCGTTGGTAGAGCATGCCTTGGGCGCCAACGGCGTTGAAGTCGGCTTTGTCCAGCCCCAGCCAGCCCATGCCTTGCACGGTGGACACGGAGATGACGCGATCATGCGGGCTGCAATACAGGAAGGCGCGGGCGCGGGTGTCGCGGCCCTTGCAGTCTTGTTCGGCTGTGCACGCAGCTTCGCCGTTTTGCGGATTGCGGTTGAAGACCCATTCGGTGACGAAGTCACCCAATGGAACCTGCTGTGGGCCCAGGGGCTTGCGCAGCCCAATGCGAATGATCTGCAGGCGCCAAAGTTTAAGCTGGGGGATGCGGTGGGGGAGTTGACCGGTGGCATGGATCGTAACAAACGGCTGGAGGACTACCCCCAGGTCAAACGTGACAGATTCGTTGGGGCCTTCAACGACTTAGTCACTGCCCCACTAAGAAGCTTCCGCGCCTATCCGGCCGACCCGAACTACTTCTACTCCATCCGCACGGGCACATCTCGCCCAGACTTTATGGACGCGATCGTGTTTGCCGGGATGCCGCGCGAGTGGGTTAATACGCCGACGTACTATGACTTTGAGATCAAGGACAGTGGGATCGATGAGTTGCTGCGCGACCAAAAGAACGTTGGCATTCCCGCCCCCAGCTATGGAGCATACGACGCAGCGCACGCCGAAGAGCGCATGCGCGATTACTTTGTCAACTTGCACAAGAATGACCGAGGCGAAACGGTACGTGGTGCACCTGCGACCGATGAAATGATCATTGGCGAGTCAACGCTGACTTTGAAAGGGGCACGGCGCTTGATCTATGGCAAGGTAGCGCAAGAATCCGAGGCCCGGAGCATGATGTTCAACCCCAACGGCAAGCTGCCGCAGGTGGTGCTCAAGGCCGGTGATGAAACCGTGGGCTTCTACGATCTGCAAGAAGCGCTCAAGTTCTTGGCGGCGAATCCCAACAAGCTGGCGTGGGTGTGGAACATGGATGCGCCCAACTACCCGATGGGCGAGCAAACCAACGAAAACACTGCCCTCCTGATCCTCGGCCATCCCAGCGCCGACTGGGGCTACACGCCGCTGGCCTCCATCTACACGCCCCAGCACCATGAAGGCGGCATCGACGCCAAGGCGGCCAACCCCGGCGGGGCGTGGAGCCTCTTGATGGAGGCCGTTCAGAAGCAGGCCGCGCAAGACCACCCCGTTGAGCGCGTCTACCACGACGTGCATAAGCACACGGCCAACGTCACCACCTTGATGAAGCCGCTGCACGCCGTCGTCCACCAGCAATGGCCCGACCTGGACCAGATCGGCAACTTCTACAGCGTGTCCCAGGTGATGGAAGGCCCGGCCCGCGCCGCCAGCTTCGCTGTCAACACTGCCTTTGCTGCAGCCTATGCCAACCAGAGCGGCAAGAGCGCCGTGGTCACCAGCGTGGCTGACGCAAAAGATAGCTGGGCCGTGCTGATCGGCCCACCGCCGGGCTGGAAGCCATCGCCGCCGACCACGCAGTGGGACCGCGCGAGGGGCGAGAGCCGGGCGTACTGGCCGTGGTTTGGCAAACCGCAGCAGTAACGCCCAGCAATCGGCCAATTTTCGTACAGAAATCAACATGTCCGCAGAAATCATCACCGTAGGCGAAATCGGCACGCACGGCGCCGTCGTCATCACCGGCTCGCCCACCAGCAAGATCCGTGGCCGCGCCATTGCTCGCCAGGGCGATCTCGTCAACTGCCCCGCTAAGTACCCCGACGGTCGCCCACACGGCATCAACCACATCGTGCGCGTGTCGGGCACATCCAAGGTCGGCGGCACGATCATGGCCCGCGCCGGTGATGGCACCGAATGCGGCTGTGTCCTGATGGGCAGCCAGCCCGCCCGCGCATGAAGCCCGTTCAGCAACTCTCCGCGCTGGGCAGCAAACGATTGTGGATACTGGCGCTCGGTGTCTTGCTCGCGCTCTCTGGGTGTTCCACCGCCCCCGCCCAGCCCGAGCAAATGAAGCTCGACCTCGCAATCGAAGCCAAGGACTCCCTCAACCCCGACGACAAGGGCAGGGCGTCCCCCGTGCTCGTGCGCCTGTACGAACTCAAGACCGCCAGCACCTTTGAGAACGCCGACTACTACGCACTCGAATCCACCGACCGCACGATGCTCGTCTCGGACCTGCTTGCGCGCGACGAATTCATCCTGCGCCCGGGCGAGTTCCGCGACATCGAACGCAAGCTCAACCCCGACACGCAAGCGCTCGGCCTGCTCGTCGGCTATCGAGATCTTGGCAAGGCCACCTGGCGCACCGTCTACAAACTGCCGCCCGCCCCAGAGGCCGCCTGGTACCGCGCCGCAATACCCGCCCGCAAGGTCAAGCTGCAGATCGTCCTGGACGAGCAAGCCATCACCGTATCCAAACCTGATTGATTTTCATGAGCTGGTACAACAAAGTCGTCTGGAGCGAAGGGCTGTTCCTGCGCCCGCAACTCTTCCAGCAGCAAGAGCGCTACCTGGAGCATTTCGCCCACAAGCGCGCCGCTGCACTGAGCCCATTCTTCTGGGGCTTCCACCACCTTGCCATCGACGCGGAAGCGCTGGCCCTGGGCAAAGTGGTCGTCTCCGGTGCCGCCGGCATTTATCAGGACGGCACACCGTTCGACGCGCCAGCTCACGCCAAGCTGCCCGCGCCGCTGGCGCTGCGCCATGAGCACCTGAACCAGATCATCTATCTGGCCGTGCCCATCCGCACGCCCAATGCGGAAGAAACCAGCTTTGAAGATGCCCAAGACTCGCTGGCACGCTATCGCAGCTTCGAAGAAGACTTGCTCGACGCCAACTCCATCGGCCAAGGCCCCAAGCTCGTGCAACTGGGGGACCTGCGTTTGCGCCTGCTGCCCGAGAAGGAGCTGACCGAATCCTGGCTCGGCATGCCGCTGGCCAAGGTCACAGAGATCCGTGCCGACGGAAGCGCCCGACTGGATGCTGGCCTAATCCCGCCCGTCAACGTATACACCGCCAGCGCTTTGTTGCAAACGTGGCTGGCCGAAGTGCACGGCCTGCTGCGCCTGCGCGCCACCTCCATGGCCGAGCGCCTCACGGCCTCCAGCACGCGGGGTGGAGACGCTGCCGAGATTTCCGAATACCTCATCCTGCAACTGTTCAACCGCTTCGAGCCCGTGCTGGAGCACATGCTGGCCGCCAAGGCGGATTCGCCCGAAGCCCTGTATGTCCAACTGACCGCATTTGCCGGCGAGCTGTCCACCTTCGTGCGCACCACCACCCGCCGCCCGAACCCGGACTACCCCGCTTACCGCCATGACGAGCCCCACACCTGCATCAAGCCCGTGGTGGACGACCTGCGTTTTCTGCTCAACGTCGTGTTGGAGCGCGGTGCCCAGCGCATCGAGTTGCGCGACCAGCAGCACGGCATCCGCCTAGCGGTGCTGGACCCGGCAGAGTTCGAGCGCTTCAACACCTTTGTGCTGGCCGTGGGCGCACAACTGCCCAGCGACGTGCTGCAGCAGCAATTCCCTGCGCAAGCCAAGGTGGGCCCCGCCGAGCGGTTGGCCGAACTCATCCGCTCGCACCTGCCCGGTATTCCGTTGCAGGCCATGCCCGTACCGCCGCGCCAGATTCCCTTCAACGCTGGCCAGGTCTACTTCGAACTGCCGCAAGACCACCCGTTGTGGGCGCAAGTGCAGCGCTACGGCGGTCTGGCGCTGCACGTGGCGGGGAGCTTTCCCGAGCTGCGGCTTGAACTGTGGGGAGTGCGCTAATGGCTGGAGCATCATCAACCGACGCGCTCAATCACCTGGTGCAAGGGCAAAATGCGCCCGCTCCGAATCCGGAGCAGATGCGTGCCGCCTCCACCCAGGCCGCCAACGAGCCACGGCAGGTCAAGCGCAAGCCGATCGAGCAACGTGTCGAGAAAGCCAAGCAGGCAGTCAATCCGGTGCTGTCCGCCGCGCGGCCCTTGCTGCGCGCCCTGGCTGATATGCCGAGCACACTGCGCGTCGATCAGGCCGCGCGTCTGAAAGACGTGCTTGAACAAGAGTTGCACGACTTCCAGACCGTGTGCGAGCGGGTGGGTACGGTGTTCTCCCGTGCTAGCGGCGAGCCGCTGGAGCGAGGTATTCCAGGACTGTTCACCTATGCGGGTTACCACAACCTGTTCAACGCCCGTTTGCCCGAGTTCGTCAACAAGGCGCAGGCAATCGATGCGTGGGTGATGGGCCGCGCAGGAGCCAGCGCTCAAAAAAAACGCTTGAGAGCGCAGCAGGCAAGCTGGCTGGCGACGACCCGGTGACTCGGGAAATCCGCCGCTTGTATCTGACCGAATACGCGCAGCGCTGGACGGAATTTCTGTCCGACATCCGGGCCTTGACCGGCAACAACCTCGCCTTTGACCTGGAAGTGCTGCGCAACTTCGCTGCTCCCGATTCGCCATTGGCGCGTCTGGGGCGCGTGGTGGTTCGCGAGACGACACTGAGCCAGCCGACCGAACCAACAGACAAATCGCTCGCCGACAAGGCGCTGGCTGCCTTGGACGGAAAGTCCGACAAGATCAGCGGCTTCGCAGCTCGCGCCGAAGCGCGACAGGAGCGCGAGCTGGTTGACAACCGCTTCGCAGCCCTGCGCGAAGTCGTGACCGGCCAAGCCGACGTTGCGGTCCCCAACGCGCAAGTCGCGAACGGCAAACCGCGACTGGACGCGATTGCGGGAATGGTCAACGCCTACTACACATCGTTGGTGGTTGCCAGCAATGCGCTGGAGACCCGTAATCTGCCGCCACCCGCCGAGGCGGGCGCTCAGTTGAAGATGGAAGCCGCCAAACTGCCCGCTCCGCTCAAGGAGGTGTTGGCAGACCTGGTGGTGCAGGGCACGCGCGACGTCAATAAGGGGATTGGCGACATCCTTGTCGCCCAGATGAATGCCGTGATTGGCGAGAGCTGCCGTGGCGCTATCGACGGCAAGTACCCCTTCACGCCGAATGCTACCCAGGACGTGGATACGGAGGACTTTGCGCGCCTGTTTGCGACCGGCGGTGTACTGGACGATTTCTTCCAGAAGGTACTGGCACCCCACGTCGATACAACCGTCTCGCCGTGGCGCTACAAGCTGAGTGCCCCCGATGTGCCGCCGGTGGCAGGGCCAAGCCTTATTCCATTCCAGCGCGCCAAGGAAATTCGTGAGGTGTTCTTCCGCGACCCAGGTGCAAAGAAGATGACGTGGAGGGTAGACCTAAAGGTGGTCGAGCTTGACCCGGAAATAGTTGAATTGAACATGGACTTCGACGGCCAGAGCCAGCGCTACGTTCACGGGCCGGTGAGTCCGCTCAAGGTGACATGGCCGGGGCCGCGAGGCGGGCAGGGTGCGGAGATCACGGCTAATCCGCGCGTGCGGCCAGAGACTTCCACGCTTACCGCGAATGGCCCGTGGGCCATGATGCGCGTGATTGCCAAGGGCAAAGTTGCCAGTTCCGTGTCGAACAGCCATTTCGTGGCCGAGTATGACTTTGATGGACGCAAGGCCAAGCTCGACATCAATACAGGCAGCTTGGCGAATCCATGGACGACGGGACTGCTGCAAGGCTTCCAGTGTCCCGGGAGGTCTGGCTGATGGCTAGTCAACCGCAATCCAAGAACCACTTGCTCCGGCTTGCCCAGCCTTTGTTCTGGCTGCTGGACGAACTGTCGCCCGAGCTGGAGTCAGCAGCCCGGCTGGATGCTCTCAAATCTGAAGTGCGCACGCGGCTGGCTGCCTTCAAACAAGCAGCCCAGGCCGCCGCGCTCAAGGCGGATTCTGTAGAGGCGGTGCACTACTGTTTCTGTGCGGCGTTGGATCAGGCGGGTAGCCGCGTGCGTGGGCGCGCGGATGGCTTGCGCGGTGTCTGGCTTCAGCACGGCTTGCTGATGCAGCTCTATGGTGAGAAGGATTTTGGTCAACGCTGCCGCACCTGGATCACCAAGCTGCAGGAGACACCCAACGTCAGCGAAAATGCACTGGAGGTGATTGCGCAACTCATGGGGCGTGGCTTGCGGGACGAGCGGGGCATGCCACTTCCCAAAATCCAGCTTGTGCACCAATTGAGCCCCGTGGAGGTCATCCCGTTAGCCGCGACGACTCCCCAGCGTCGACACGTGACCATTGCCAATTCGGCGACAGAGCACCAGCGCATTCATGTTGCCGTTAACAATCCTAGCAATGGTGCAGTGGAACCATCGGATGTGTTGATCACCGTCGGCATACCTGTGCCAGAGGCACCGTCGTCTCAAGAGTTGCCACTACGGCGCCCATGGCGCCTGATCGTGATAGCAGTGGTGGTGACGGCGCTTGTTCTTGGCCTTGCCTGGGTGACCTATCGCCAGCATCTCGACAACCAGGCGCTGGCAAGCCAAGTCAGTGCGCAGGAGGCACAGGTCGCCAAGCGGCAGGAACCCCTAGAAGACCGCATCGCTCGTGCATTGACCTCGGAAACCGGGGCCAGCCAGTTTGGCTTGAGCACCGAAGGCGACCGCATTTACATCGTCTTCAGCAGCGACATGAGTTTTGCTGCTGGCAGCGCCGACATTACGCCGATGCTAGCGCGCCAGCTTGAACGCCTCGCGGGCGTACTCACCACCACCGATGGCAAGGTGACGATCGTGGGGCATACCGACGATTCGCCCGGTGCGCTCGGCCGCACGGAGACCAATCTGGCCCTGTCGGCTGCCCGCGCTATGGCAGTGGGGCGCAATTTGCAGGCGCATGGCGTGGCGGAGACTCGCTTGTCAGCCATGGGCCGAGGTGCAAAGGAGCAGGTTGGCGACAACAAGACTGCGGAGGGCAGGGCGTTGAATCGGCGTGTGGAAATCGTGCTTGATTGCCAACGTGCCTCTGTTCCTGACAGAGTGGCCCCAACCACTGCCGGCGACTAACAGTGTTGGGGCGCGGAATATGCCCCTGAACTTTAGATGACAAAGTCGTTGCGTGACCTGCTGCTCGACCTGGATGCGCTCAACCGCGAGATCCTCCGTGTTCGTCACAAGGAGATCAGTTCCGACACGATGGCGGTCCGGTTCCCGCAAGCTTCTGCGGCAACGCGAAGGCGCCTGCAAGCATTGTTGTCTGCGCCACCCCAACGACGCGGGATCACGGCATCGGATCATCGTGCCCAACTATTTACGCCAAAGGTGTTTCTGCGAACTTTGTTGTTTGCAACGTCGAAGCGGGGGCGCATCGTCGAAAGCTTGTATGTGACAGTCACTCGGGACGAAACACAGTACAACTTCCGCAATGCAACGCAGCACAACTTCAATGTCTGGGTGTACGGCGAGCGAGAAAAGTTGGTGAGAGGTAGTGGGCTATTCGTCGGGGAAACGGGCGTCGAGGCGAACCATCATTTCCTGCCGTCGCCAGACATCGGGGCGACGTTGTTTGCGGAGGGGTGCTATCGAGTGGACGTGTTTGCGCACCTGCTTGGCGACAAGCGACAAAGGCTGTTGCTGTCGCAATCCCTGATAGTCACGCCAGAGCTAGCTCGCCAGCTTCAGTGCCGTGATGCTGGGCTTCGCTTTGATTGGGCCCCGGATTCGTCAAGATACGTTGCCACTGTTGACGAGCGCCCACCGCAGGCATCGCCTCGCAGGCTTCAATCGGGTCAGGGCACGCCACAACCCGCCTTCGAATAGTTGCTGCACGCTGCAGGGGCGAAGTTGATTGAATCCGCTTACAGGGCGGTTACATGCATGGGTTTCTATGCGGGATTGTTTGCGAGTGCTAACCCGTGAATGGGTACGGGTGTTGGCCTGCCCAGAGGGATTCGAACCCCCGACCGTCGGCTTAGAAGGCCGATGCTCTATCCAACTGAGCTATGGGCAGATATGCAGATGTGCAGGCTGCCCAGGCATACCAAAAACGCGCGGCCTCCGGGTGCCTGGGAGGCCGCGATTCTAACAGATGGGATGTTGCGCAGCGCTAGTGCTGGGGCGGGATTTCCGGCGGTAGGTCCCCGGGTGGCAGTTCGATTGGGGGCGTTTGGGGTTCGGGGTCGTGCACTGGGTCATGGGCTGGTTCATCGGGCGGCGGCATTTCCGGCGGCGGGTGCGGGGGCTGTTCGGGCGGTTGCGGCGGCGTGATGTGGGCGCGCTTGGTCAGATCGGGCAAAGCGGGCATGGGCTGCCTCCATACATGGGTCGAGTTCCGGGTTTGCCCTGATCGAGCCCGCAAGCGTCGTTCCTGCGCATCATCCAAAAGGTGATACCTAAAATACGTACCCCCCAATTGGGGGGATTTTTGATACATTCCGTGGCGTCGGGTAGTGCCACACAACAATAACGTTTCATTCGAAATTCCGCGCAATGACGCGGAACACCGTGCCTACGCACGCCAAACGGGCGTGACGAAGCCTTTTCGGTTCGGACCAGACGGGAAAAGAGGGAGTCTTGTTTGGGCAGCCGTGGAGCGATCCATGGGGCTGCTGTGTTTCGCCATGGCTGCAGGGAGCCGGGGGCGAGGCGCTAGCCATGGGGCAGGGAGGAAACCACAATGAGCACACGTCATGCACGACGCCCGGCAGGGTCGTCACGTAGCACTTACATCCGTAGCGCCCAGAGCGGGCGCATCGGCGATCGTTCCAACGTGAATGATCATCGTCTGCCGCCCAGCGGCGTACCGCGCATGCTGTTGTGGCTGCTGGCCGCGACGGTTCTCTTCGCGGTGGCGAACTACACGCTGAAGCTGTTCGGCTGAAGCAAGGCCGGATCGCCTTACAGCACTTTCCCCGGATTCATCAGGCCGCGCGGGTCCAGCGCCTGCTTGATCGCGCGCATGGCCGCCAGTTCAACGGGGCTCTTGTAGCGCGCGTTGTCTTCGCGCTTGAGCTGGCCGATGCCGTGTTCGGCCGAGATCGAGCCGCCGTGCGCATGCACGCTGTCGTGCACGATGCGGTTGATGCCGTCCTGATTGGCCAGGAACGCGTCGTGCGCATGGCCTTCCGGCGGCGATACGTTGTAGTGCAGGTTGCCGTCGCCCAGGTGGCCGAACGTCACCATGCGGATGCTGGGATAGGCTGCGGCCAGCGCGCGGTCGGTCACGTCAATGAAGTCTGCAATGCGCGAAATGGGCACGCCAATATCGTGCTTGATGTTCTTGCCTTCATCGGCCTGCGCCAGCGGAATATGTTCGCGCAGGCTCCAGAAGTCGCGCGACTGGGCCACCGATTCCGCCACTGCCGCATCGTCGATCACGCCGCGCGCGAGCGCGTCTTCCATGAGCGATTCGAACAGCGTGCGCGCGTGCGCTTCGCTTTCCATATCGGACAATTCCAGCAGCACGTATTGCGGATATACCTGCGTAAACGGCACGCGCAGCTGCGGGTAATGCTTGCGCACCAGCTCCAGGCAAAACGCCGACATCAGCTCGAAGCCCGTCAGCAGCGTCCCTGCATGGCCTTGCGCCAGCGATAGAAACTCCAGCGCCTGGCGCGGCGATTGCAGCGCCGCCAGCGCCGTCACCTTGGCACGTGGTTGCGGAAACAGCTTCAGCATCGCCCCTGTGATGATGCCCAGCGTGCCTTCCGCGCCGATCAGCAGGTCGCGCAGGTCATAGCCTGTGTTGTCTTTGCGCAGGCCGCGCAGGCCATTCCACAGTTCGCCGTTGGGTAGGACCGCTTCGACGCCCAGGCACAGCTCGCGCGCGTTGCCGTAGCGCAGGACGGCGGTGCCGCCCGCGTTGGTCGCAAGATTGCCACCGATCGTGCAACTGCCTTCGGCCGCCAAGCTGAGCGGGAAGAGGCGGTCTGCATCTGCGGCAGCCTGCTGCACGTTGGCCAGGATGCAGCCGGCATCCACGGTGATGGTGTTGTTGATCGGGTCGACGGCGCGCACGCGCTGCATGCGCTGCAATGAGATCACCACCGCGCTGCCTTCCATGTCGGGCGTGGCCCCGCCGCACAGGCCGGTGTTGCCGCCTTGCGGGACGATGGGCACGCCGTGCTCGCCGCACAGGCGCACGAGTGCAGCCGCCTCGTCGGGGCTGGCCGGGCGCAGCACTGCGCGCGCGCGCCCGGAGAAACGCTTGCGCCAATCGGTGAGGTAGGGCGCCTGGTCTTCCGGCGCGGTCAGGACGTGCGTTGCGCCGATGGCATCAACGCAGGCTTGCAGGAAGGCATCGTGAGTCATGGCGTATCAGGTGCTGTGGCCGGCGCGGGCTTTTGCCGCACGTTTGAACGGGCGCAGGTAGAAGACGGTTGCGGTGAAGAACACCACGCTGAGCGCCACCTCGCCCCACGCCAGCGAGCGCGAAAGTCCAATGTCCGATGTCGCCCGCACAATGCCTTCGGTAAAGAACAGCAGGATGAACATCGACGCCCATTGCATCGTGTAGCGGTTCTTGCGCAGCACGCCTGGCAGCGGCCACGCCAGCAGCAGCGCCTTCAGCGCTAGCCACGAGCCGCCCGGGCGCACGGGCGCGAGCCACAACTCCCACGCGGCGCACAGGACGATCAATGCGATGAGGCTGCCTGCACTCAGCGCAGCCAGTGCCCGGGATTCGGTGACGGCGTTGTCGGCGAGAGTCATGCGGCGAGCTTCAGAGCAGTCTGCGCCAGCCTCCGGCCCATGGCCGTGGCGAGCGTGCGTTCGTGGGTGGTAAGCGGTGCGGTATCCCCGCGGTGTGCGACGTGTGACGGTCCGTATGGCGTGCCGCCCGCATCGGTGGAAAGCAGTTCGCTGTGCTGATACGGCAGACCGAGCACGACCATGCCATGGTGCAGCAGCGGCAGCATCATCGAGAGCAGGGTGGTTTCCTGCCCGCCATGCATGCTGCCCGTGGAGGTGAACACACATGCCGGTTTGCCGGCCAGCGCGCCCGCCAGCCATTGCGGTGTGGTGCCATCCAGGAAGTACTTGAGCGGGGCGGCCATGTTGCCAAAGCGCGTGGGCGAGCCCAGTGCCAGGCCCACGCATTCCTCGAGGTCGCGTACTTCCACGTAGGGCGGCCCGCTGTCGGGCACGTCGGGCTGCGTGGCTTCGCAGACGGTGGAGACGGCGGGCACCGTGCGCACACGCGCCTGGGCGCCGTCGACGCTTTCAATGCCTTGCGCAATGGCTTCGGCCAATGCGCGCGTGCTGCCGTGACGGCTGTAGTACAAGACCAGGATATCTTTCATAACAAAGCGTTGAGAGCGTCGCGGTATTATAGTTGCGCCCCCCAACCCCGCCTCCAGCCTCATTTTTCATGCTTTTTGCCACCCGTGCGCTTCGTCAATGGAATGCCGCCAAGCTGCGTGCGCTGGCGCGTTACGCCTTGCGCCGCGCCGGTGAAGACCACCTGCCGCAAGTGGCCAGCAGCCTGACATTCACGACGGTGCTGTCGCTGGTTCCCATTCTGACGGTGGCCTTTGCGCTGTTCACGGCATTTCCGATGTTCAAGAGCTTCCGGGCGGACATCGAGGGCTACATGTTCAGCAATCTCGTGCCGGGCAGCATCAGCCGGCCGATCCTGACGTATCTCAACCAGTTTTCAAGCAACGCCAAAGGGCTGACAGCAGCGGGCCTGATCGGCTTGGTCGTGACGTCGGTGATGACCATGCTCACCATCGAGAATGCGTTGAACGCCATCTGGCGCGTGCGCCATCGACGGCCGCTCGCGCAGCGCGTTCTGGTGTTCTGGGCACTGATGACATTCGCGCCGGTGCTGATTGGCGCAAGTCTGTCGGTCAGTTCGTACCTCGTGTCGATCTCGGCGGGTTATGTGCACAAGCTGCCGTTCGGCCTGGGTGTGATCGTGGGCCTGATCCCGATCCTGCTTTCGGCGATTGCGTTTGCGATGCTCTACGTGTTCGTGCCGAACACCAATGTGGAGCGGCGCGACGCCTTCATTGCCGGGCTGATTGCCGCGGCGGCGTTTGAAATTGCCAAGCGTGTCTTTGGCGCTTACGTTGCGCATATCCCGACGTACACAGCCGTCTACGGCGCGTTTGCCACGCTACCGATCTTTCTAACGTGGATCTATGTGAGCTGGCTGGTGACGTTGCTCGGCGCGACCATCGCGTCGACACTGCCAATCATCCGCCAGGGCTACTGGCAACGGCGCACGTTTCCGGGCAGCGAGTTCTTCGATGCGCTGGGTGTTCTGCTGCTGTTGTATCGCGCCCGCGAACAGGCACCACGTACGGTGGCCGAGCGTGATATCGGCCGGCGCCTGCAATTGGAAGCCGATTACCTAGCTGACCTGCTGACCAAGCTGAAGGCACTGCATTTGATCGGCAAGCTGCAGCAGGATCGCGGTGAGACCCATTGGGCGCTGCTTTGCGATGCGCACACGACCACGCTGCGACCGCTCTATGAAAGGCTGGTGCTGAGTCTGCCGCGCTTGCCGCGCACCTCACTGGCACGCCATCTGGGGGACACGCACGCGCTGGTCAGCCAACTGCAGAATCCTGCGCTCGATGCCACGTTGGAGAGCATTTTCACGACTGGCGAACGCGGCGTGGCGGCGGCCGCGCAGGCGGCTACGGCACCAACGCCGTCTTCTTCAATGCCCGCCGCTGCCAACGCCAGCGCCTGACGTTTCAGAACGGGATCTTGCCCGTCCAGATGTCGCGATACATCACCCAGTCGCCCATCAGGCTGTAAAACGGATGGCGAAACGTGGCGGGCCGGTTTTTCTCGAACCCGAAGTGCCCGACCCACGCAAACGCGTAACCGCTCACGGCCGCACCCAGCAACCACCACAGGTTGCCCGTGAAAACAAGCAGGATCAGGCATACCAGCGCCACCGTCGAACCGGCAAAGTGAAGGCGGCGGCAGGTGCGGTCTTGATGCTCGCTCAGGTAGTACGGATAGAACTCCGCGAAGCTGCCGAAGCTCTGGGTGTCGGTGGTGGCCATGATGTGTCTCCAGGAGGCGACTGCGACTTATGCGGCGACCGGGTCTCGTTCACGCGCAAAGGCGATCAGCGTGTCGAGTGTGCCGTCGGGGCATTCTCCCATGATCGCGTGCCCGCCTGGCAGGCCGACCACGCGGCTGCCGGCCAATCCTGCCGCAACCTGACGCCCGGCTTTCGCTGGGGTCATCTGGTCTTTCTCCCCGACGATGACGAGTGACGGACACTGCACGGCCGCCATGGCTTCGGCGCCGCGTGCATAGGCGTTGCAGGCGGCAAAGTCCGTGTGAAAGACGGGCGCCTCGGTACCGCGCGCAATCCGCTCCATCAGCCGCTGGCTGCCGCCATGCATCCAGAAGCCCGGCCCAGGGGACGAGGGCTTGTTGGCGAGGCTGGAATGCGACCACGTATTCACCATGTCAATGGCGCTGGCCGTGTTGTTGAGTGCCGCATCAAGCAGCGCATCCGACACCTTCATCGGCCAAGCCGTCGCCACCAGGGCGATGCGGCGCACGCGACTTGCGTACCGTGACGCGCACTCCAGTGCAATCAACGAGCCCATGCTGTGGCCGACGACGATGACCGGTTGCATGACGCCAGCCGCCTGCACCAGCGCCATCACCCAATCGGCCATGGCTTCCACCGTCTGCAACGGGGCGCCGGCGCTGCGGCCGTGTCCGGGCAGATCGACCGCCAGTACGCTGAAGCCGTGGTGCGCAAACCAGCGCGTCTGCAGTCCCCAGACCGAATGATCGTTCTGCGCGCCATGCACGAACACGACGCACGGCAATTCGGCGTTGAACGGCTTGCCGCCGGTGTAGGCGTAGGCGCGCTCGCTTTGTACGGTCCATTCCATCAGCGGGCTCCCGGTGCGTTGGCAGCGGCTTTGCCCGGCGCGGCGGACATCGCGCGCTCTGCAGCTTTCAGGCCGCGCTTGAGATCGTCGATCAGGTCGTCGGCGTCTTCCAGGCCGATGGAAAGGCGGATCGTGCCCTCGCTGATACCGGCTGCGGCCAGCGCGTCGGCATCCATGCGGAAGTGCGTTGTCGATGCAGGATGGATGACCAGCGAGCGCGCGTCGCCCACGTTGGCGAGGTGCGAGAACAGGCCGAGCGACTCGATGAACTGCTGGCCGGCACGCCGGTCGCCGCGCAGATCGAAGCTGAACACCGCACCGCTGCCGCGCGGCAGCAGGCGCTTGGCCAGCGCGTGATCGGGGTGCGATTCCAGCTCAGGGTAAGCGACCGACGCCACCATCGGATGGCTCGCCAGGAAGGCGACGACCCGGCGGGCGTTGTCTACATGCCGCGCCATGCGCAGTGGCAGTGTCTCGATGCCTTGCAGCAGTTGCCACGCGGCCATCGGGTTCATGCAGGCACCGAAGTCGCGCAGGCCCTCGCGGCGCGCGCGCAGCAGGAAGGGCGCGACGGTACTTTCCTCGGCAAACACCATGTCGTGGAAACCCGCGTAGGGCTCGGTCAGCTCGGGATGCTTGCCTGCGGCTACGTAGTCGAACGTGCCGCCGTCGACCAGCACGCCGCCGATGGTCGTGCCATGCCCACCCAGGAACTTGGTAGCCGAGTGGTAGACGAGGTCTGCACCATGCGCGAACGGCTGCAGCAGCCACGGCGTGGTGAAGGTCGAATCGACCAGCAGCGGCACGCCCGCATCATGCGCAATCGACGCAATGGTTGGGATGTCCAGCACATCCAATCCTGGGTTGCCGAGCGTCTCGCCAAACAGCAGCCGCGTGTTCGGGCGGATCGCAGCGCGCCAGCCGTGGATGTCGCCCGGCTTGACGAAGGTCGTCTCGATGCCAAAGCGGCGCAGCGTGTAATGCAGCAGATTGTGCGAGCCGCCATACAGCGCCGAAGACGCGACGATATGCGAGCCGGCACCCATCAGCGTGACGATGGCCAGATGCAGCGCCGCCTGGCCGGAAGCCGTGGCGATGGCGCCTACGCCGTTTTCCAGCGCGGCCATGCGCTCCTCGAACACGGCAACAGTCGGGTTGGAGATGCGCGAATAGACGTGCCCCGCGCGTTCCATATTGAACAATGACGCCGCATGTTCGCTGTCGCGGAATACAAAGGACGTGCTCAGGTGAATGGGCGTGGCGCGCGCGCCGGTGGCCGGGTCGGGCGCGGCACCGGCATGCAGGGCCAGCGTGTCGAAGCGGGCTTTGGACATGGATTCAAGCACCCCGAAAGGGAGCGGGAGCGGGTTTGGACGGGGCATGCTAGCACTGCTGCCTGTTGCAGCGCATTCCGGGCAAACGCCGAGCGGGCGCGGTTTTTGACAGGTTTTTTCTGCGCTGCATGCTTGTCGAAGCGCTCCGGTTTGGGCTAGGATCGAAGCACAACCATAACGACAACCCGCGCGCGGTCGCTCCCCCGGCAGACCGGCACCCCGAACTCTGGGAGACGCAACATGAAAGTCAGCGACATCCTCCACGTGAAGGGCAACACGCTCTACACCGTGGCACCTGAAACCAAGCTCCAAGTGGCCGTGCAGACGATGGCGGAAAAAGACATCGGCTCGCTCGTGGTCATGGAGTACGGCGAGCTGGTCGGCATGCTGACCTTCCGGGAAATCATCAAGGTTGTTGCCAAGAACCACGGTTCCGTGGGCGAGGGCACGACCATCCGCAAGGTGATGGACGACCATCCCGTCACCTGCACGCCCGAAACCGAGGTCAACGAAGTGCGTCGCATCATGCTGGAGCACCATGTGCGCTACCTGCCGGTGCTCGACAGCCGCACATTGATGGGCGTGATTTCCTTCTACGACGTGGCCAAGGCCGTGCTGGAAGACCAAAGTTTCGAAAACAAGATGCTCAAGGCGTACATTCGCGACTGGCCCGAAGAAAAGGCCAACGAAGACTGATCTGCGAGATCTCTTTATCGCATTCCTAAAACCCGCCCGCTGTTGCGAGCGGGTTTTTTGTTGAACCAATAGCCTCCAGCCGATGAGCCAATCGAGCCAGTTTTCCCTGCTGAAGCAGCGTCGCTTTGCACCGTTCTTCTGGACCCAGTTTCTGGGCGCCATGAACGACAACGTTTTCAAGGTCGCGTTTTCCTCGTTGGTCACGTACCACGCTGCGCTGTTCGGCAATGCGGACCCGGCGTCGGCGGCGTTCCTGATTTCTGCAATCTTCATTGCGCCGTTTGTGCTGCTGTCGGCCACCAGCGGGCAGATTGCCGATCGCATGGACAAGGCGCGGCTCATCCGGCTGGTCAAGACGTTGGAAATCGCCATCATGGCGATCGGTTGTGCGGGTTTTGCGCTGCGCCACGTTGAGCTGCTGTACCTGTGCACGTTCCTGATGGGCGTGCACTCGACGCTGTTCGGGCCGGTCAAGTACGCATATCTGCCCCAGCATCTGCAATCGACGGAACTGGTGGGCGGCAACGGGCTGGTGGAAATGGGCACCTTCGTCGCCATCCTCATCGGCACCATCGGCGGCGGAGAGCTGGCCAACTACACGCGCAACGGCGAGCTGATCGGCCCGATGTTCACGGGTATCGCCTGTATTGTCATTGCCGTGGCCGGCTGGTTGACGGCGCGTGGTGTGCCGGTGTCACCGGCATCGCAGCCGGACTTGCGCATCAACTGGAACCCCATCTCCGAGACTTGGCGCAACCTGAAGCTTGCGAGCAACCAGCGCGCGGTGTTCCTGAGCCTGATGGGCATTTCGTGGCTGTGGTTCGTGGGCGCGACGTTCCTGACGTCGTTTTTCGCCTTCGCGCGCAACGTGCTTGGCGGCGATCAGAACGTTGTGACGCTGCTGCTGGCCGTGTTTTCAGTCGGCATCGGGTTGGGGTCGGTGCTGTGCGAAAAACTCTCGGGTCGCAGGGTGGAAATCGGCTTGGTGCCGTTTGGCTCGATCGGCATGACGGTGTTTGCTGTGGATCTGTACTTTGCTTCGCATGCCGAGGCATTGGTCGCGCACGACGTGCTGACGGGCATTTCCGGCTTCCTGCAGAACCACCGCCATTGGCGCGTGCTGGCCGATCTGTTCCTGCTGGCGATGTTCGGCGGCTTCTACAGCGTGCCGTTGTATGCGTTGATCCAGAGCCGCTGCGAACCGACGCACCGCGCGCGCATCATTGCCGCCAACAACATCCTCAACGCGCTGTTCATGATCGCCTCAGCCGTGCTGGCGATGGTGCTCACGCGTGCCGGGTTCACGATCCCCCAGTTGTTCCTGGTGACCGGCATCCTCAACGCCGTGGTGGCGATCTACATCTACACGCTGGTGCCGGAATTTCTGATCCGCTTTGTGATGTGGCTGCTGATCCATACCGTCTACCGCGTGAAGGTGGACGGTTCCGAGCAGATTCCCGATGAAGGCCCATGCCTGCTGGTCTGCAACCACGTGAGCTTCGTCGATGCCGTGGTGGTGGGCGCGTTCGTGCGTCGGCCCGTTCGCTTTGTGATGGACCACCGCATCTTCAAGGTGCCAGTGCTGTCGTGGTTCTTCCGAACGGTCAAGGCGATTCCGATTGCGCCGATGCACGAAGACCCGGAGATGCTCACGCGCGCCTACGACACCATTGCGGCTGCACTGGCGGAAGGCGAGGTCGTCTGCATCTTCCCCGAAGGCAAGATCACCGCCACGGGCGAGATGAACCCGTTCAAGGAAGGCATGCGCCGCATCATCGAGCGCACACCTGTGCCGGTGGTGCCGATGGCGCTGCGCGGGCTCTGGGGTAGCTTTTTCTCGCGCAAGGGCGGGGCGGCGATGTCGCGCCCGTTCCGTCGCGGTCTCCTCAACAGGCTGGAGCTGTGTATCGGCACGCCTGTGCCGGCGCATGCCGTGTCGCCCGAGGCGATGCAGGCCGCCGTACTGGCGCTGCGCGGGGAGCTGCTCTAGCGCCTAGCCTGCGTCCGGACTTCGATACACTGCCGGTTGGCCTGCAATCGGCCGTGATGCTTTTTCTGACCTCCAACTCTCCCGTTACCTGCCATGAAACACGTTTCCCCGCTGCTGTGCGCTTCGTTGCTTGCCCTGGCTGCCGTTACCGCGCAAGCCGCATCGCCGGCATCCGAGACGCTGCCCTCCGGTGTGATCGTCCAGACGCTGACCAAGGGCACCGGCCCGTCGCCCAAGGCCAGCGACACGGTCAAGGTGCACTACCGCGGCACGCTCACCAACGGTACCGAGTTCGACAGCTCTTACAAGCGCGGCCAGCCGATCTCGTTCCCGCTGAATCGCGTGATTCCGTGCTGGACCGAAGGCGTGCAGAAGATCCAGGTGGGCGGCAAAGCCAAGCTGACGTGCCCGGCAGCCACCGCTTACGGCGAACGCGGCGTACCCGGCACGATTCCGCCCAATTCGACGCTGAACTTTGAGGTCGAGCTGCTGGGTATCGGCAGCTGATCTGGCGGCCGGTGGATCGGCCTTACAATACCGTTTTCCCGATGTTTCGCGCCGCGGTAGTCGCGGCGCCTTCCTGAGCACGATCATGTCTGGCAATACCTTGGGCCTGCTGTTTTCCGTCACCACCTTCGGCGAGTCGCATGGCCCGGCCATTGGCGCTGTCATCGACGGCTGCCCGCCGGGCATGACGCTGTCGGCAGAAGACATCCAGCCCGATCTGGACCGTCGCAAGCCCGGCACCTCGCGCCATGTGACGCAGCGCAAGGAAGAAGACCTTGTTGAGATTCTCTCCGGGGTGTACGAAGGCAAGACCACGGGCACCCCGATTTGCCTGCTGATCCGCAATACCGATCAGCGCAGCAAGGACTACAGCAACATCGCCGAGACCTTCCGTCCCGGCCATGCCGATTACACGTACTGGCACAAATACGGCATCCGGGACCCGCGCGGTGGCGGCCGTTCTTCCGCACGATTGACGGCGCCGACGGTGGCGGCAGGGGCCGTCGCCAAGAAGTGGCTGCGTGAAAAGTTCGGCATCGAAATCCACGGCTTCATGTCGCAGCTGGGCGATATTCACATCCCGTTCATGGACTGGAACGAGGTGCCGAACAACCCGTTCTTCGCGCCCAATGCCGAGATCGTTCCCGAGCTGGAAACCTACATGGATGCACTGCGCAAGGACGGCGATTCCGTCGGCGCGCGCATTGAGGTGGTGGCCACGGGCGTGCCGGTCGGCTGGGGTGAACCGCTGTTCGATCGCCTGGATGCCGATATTGCACATGCGATGATGGGCCTGAACGCGGTGAAGGGCGTTGAGATTGGCGCTGGTTTCCACGCAGTCAGCCAGCGCGGCTCCGAGCATGGCGATGAGCTGACGCCGGAAGGCTTCGTCGGCAACAACGCCGGCGGAATCCTGGGTGGGATTTCGACAGGGCAGGACATCTCCGTGTCGCTGGCGATCAAGCCGACCTCGAGCATTCGCACGCCGCGCCGTTCGATCGACAAGGCGGGTGATCCGGCTGTGGTCGAGACGTTCGGTCGCCATGACCCGTGCGTCGGCATTCGTGCTACGCCAATCGCCGAGGCGCTGTTGGCACTCGTGCTGATCGAGCACGCGCTGCGCCATCGCGCGCAATGTGGTGATGTGTCGGTGCAGACGCCGGCCATCGCGGCAAAAGCTTCCTGAATCGATTCGCTCAGGCAAAAAAAAAGACGGCTTTAAGCCGTCTTTTTTGTTGGGCGGTCGCCCGATACTTACATGCCGACGTAGTTCGGACCGCCGCCGCCTTCCGGCGTGACCCACACGATGTTCTGCGTCGGGTCTTTGATATCACAGGTCTTGCAGTGCACGCAGTTCTGCGCGTTGATCTGCAGGCGCTCGGTGCCCTCATCGTTCTTGACGAACTCATACACGCCTGCCGGGCAATAGCGCTGCTCGGGGCCGGCAAACTGCGTCAGGTTGATGCGCGTCGGAACGGTTGGGTCTTTCAGCGTCAGGTGAGCCGGTTGGTTCTCTTCGTGGTTCGTGTTCGAGATGAACACCGACGACAGGCGATCGAACGTGATCTTGCCGTCCGGCTTCGGATACTCGATCTTCGGGCATTCCGATGCCGGCTTGAGCGACTGATTGTCCGACTTCGTGCCGTGCAGCGTCCAAGGCGGATTGCTGACGCCAATCTTGGGCAGCAGCCACTGTTCGATGCCGGTCATGATCTTGCCCAGCGTCGGGCTCTTCTTGAACCACAGCTTGAAGTTGCGCGACTGATCCAGTTCTTCCTTCAGCCAGCTCTGTTCGAAGGCTGCGGGGTAGGCAGACAGCTCGTCAGCAGAACGGCCGGCCGTCACGGCTTCGAACACGGCTTCACCGCACATCATGCCGCTCTTGATGGCCGCGTGGCTGCCCTTGATGCGTGCCGCGTTCAGGTAACCGGCGTCGCAACCGACCAGCGCGCCACCGGGGAACACGGTTTTCGGCAGTGCTTGCGGCGTGCCGTTGTTGATGGCGCGGGCTCCGTAGCCGATGCGCTTGCCGCCCTCGATGTGCGCGCGGATGGCCGGGTGGGCCTTCCAGCGCTGCATTTCTTCGAATGGGCTCATCCACGGGTTCTTGTAGTCCAGCCCGATCACGAAGCCGAGCGTGACCTTGTTGTCTTCCAGGTGATACAGGAAGCCGCCGCCGAAGGTGTCGTCTTCCATCGGCCAGCCGGCAGTGTGCACAACGAGGCCAGGTTTGGCCTTTGCCGGGTCGATTTCCCAGAGTTCCTTGATGCCGATGGCGAAGGTCTGCGGGTCCTTGCCGGCGTTGAGCTTGAATTTTTCCAGCAGCTGGCGGCCGAGATGGCCACGCGCGCCTTCCGCGAAGATGGTGTATTTGCCGAGCAACTCCATGCCGAGCTGGAAGTTCTCTGTTGGCTCGCCGTCTTTGCCGATGCCCATGTTGCCGGTGGCCACGCCGCGCACCGCACCTTTGTCGTCGTAAAGCACTTCTGCGGCAGCAAAACCGGGGAAGATCTCCACGCCCAGCGCTTCGGCCTGCGCGGCCATCCACTTGACCACGTTCGACAGCGAAACCACGTAGCAGCCGTGGTTGTGGAAGTTACGCGGCACGAGCCAGTCGGGCGTACGCTTGGCGTCGGTCTCGCTCAGGAAGAGCACGTCGTCGCCGGTGACCGCCTGGTTGAGCGGGGCGCCGTCGGCCTTCCAGTTAGGGAGAAGTTCGTTGATGGCACGCGGGTCCATCACCGCGCCCGAAAGAATGTGTGCACCCGGCTCGGAACCCTTTTCCAGCACGACGACGGACACATCCTTGCCCGTCTCGGCAGCCAGTTGCTTGATGCGAATCGCTGTCGCCAAGCCGGCGGGGCCGCCGCCAACGACAACGACGTCATACTCCATGGACTCTCGCGGGCCGTATTGTTCGAGGAGCTGCTGCTGGTTCATAAGTGTCTCTTCGCTTGTAGGGCGTTTGCTTATTGGTATGACGGATTGCTGCATTAGAATTTTCCGCATTGTCCGGGACACGCCCGGATGCAGCAAGGGGAATTTCTGAACGATCGTTCGATTTTTTGCTAAGCTGCGCTCAAATCACATGCCGGTGTTGCTTTGGAGCAGCCCGGCGCATGTCGAACCAACACACGGGGAACACGCATCATGGGTTTGTCGATCAATCTGGAAGGCAAGGTCGCGCTGATCACGGGCGCGTCCAGCGGCCTGGGCGCGCGTTTCGCGCACACGCTGGCGGCCGCCGGCGCAAAGGTCGTGCTGGCTTCGCGCCGCGTCGAGCGACTGAAAGAACTGCGCGCCGACATCGAATCGAAGGGCGGCAGCGCCCACGTCGTCCGGCTGGACGTGACTGACCCGGACAGTATCCGATCGGCCATCGCCCACGCTGAAACCGAAGCCGGAACGATCGACATCCTGGTCAACAATTCGGGTGTATCGACCACGCAGCGCATGGTGGACGTTACGCCGGACGACTTCGATTTCGTATTCGACACCAACACGCGCGGCGCCTTCTTTGTGGCGCAGGAAACGGCCAAGCGCATGATTGCGCGGGCCAAGGGCGCTGAGAAGAACGGCTCGCCGCTGCCGCAGTCGCGCATCGTCAACATTGCATCCGTGGCGGGTTTGAAGGTGCTGTCGCAGATCGGCGTGTATTGCATGAGCAAGGCGGCCGTGGTGCACATGACCAAGGCCATGGCGCTGGAGTGGGGTCGTTACGGCATCAATACCAACGCGATCTGCCCGGGCTATATCGATACCGAAATCAATCATCATCACTGGGAAACCGAACCCGGTCAGAAGCTGGTGCAGATGCTGCCGCGCAAGCGCGTCGGCAAGCCGGAAGACCTGGATGGGCTGATCCTGCTGCTGGCGTCGGATCAGTCGGACTTCATCAACGGTGCCGTCATCAACGCCGACGACGGCATGGTGTAAAGCGTGGGGGCTTAGTGCCCCATCAGCCGCTGCACAAGTTCGAGCGAGGTGTTGGCGGCGTACTTCTTCATCAACCGCGCGCGGTAGATTTCCACCGTGCGCGGGCTGATCTCCAACTGCTTGCCGATCTGCTTGCTGGTCTTGCCCTCGACCAGTTGCGCGGCGATGTCGCGTTCGCGCGGCGTGAGCGCTGCGGTAACTGGGCGATGTGCAGACAGGTCTTCGAACGTCCAGATGCCTTCGCCCAGCGGTTTGGCGCGGTCTAGCGCCCGGCCCGTGACGTGGCACCAGAACAGTTCGCCATTGGCGCGCTTCATGATGCGTTCGTCGGAATAGCTGCCGCGCGCATTCATGACGGGGATGATGCGCGCGCCGGTGCGCTCGTATTCGTCGTGCGTCGGATAAAGCAGCTCGAACGACTGCCCGATCATCGTCGTGCGCGCGTGGCCGAAGATGCGAGCGGCTTCGTCGTTGACGTCGAGCATCACCCGCTCGCGGGACATCACCATGCCGACAGGGGCAAGCTGGAACGCAGTTTGATAGTCGAGGGCGGGCATATGTATTCGTACGTATTGCTGCGTCGCGCGACGCTTGCGTATTCTCGCCAGATTGTATCGTTACTATTTTCCGGCGCTGCATCGCACAAACCCCAACTGTGTGATCGGTCAAAACCCTGCCGGATTTGTTGGACCACCAAGGAAGGAGCACGCATGAACAAAATCTTCGCCAGCGCGAGCGAGGCGCTCGCGGGCGTCGTCAAGGACGGCCAGACCATCGCCGTGGGCGGCTTCGGCCTGTGCGGCATTCCGGAAGCGCTGATTGCCGCGCTGCGCGATTCGGGCGTCAAGGGGCTTACATGCATCTCCAACAACGCGGGCGTTGACGGCTTTGGCCTCGGCCTGCTGCTCGAAACCCGTCAGATCAAGAAAATGATTTCGTCCTATGTGGGCGAGAACAAGGAGTTCGAGCGCCAATACCTGGCTGGCGAACTCGAGCTGGAATTCACGCCGCAAGGCACGCTGGCCGAAAAACTGCGCGCCGGCGGCGCCGGCATCCCGGCGTTCTTCACCAAGACCGGCGTCGGCACGCTGGTAGCCGAAGGCAAGGAGCTGCGCGAGTTTGACGGTGAGACGTACGTCATGGAGCGCTCGCTGGTACCCGATGTGGCGCTGGTGAAGGCGCAGGTGGCCGACAAGTCCGGCAACCTGCGTTTCAACCTGACCGCACGCAACTTCAATCCGGCTGCGGCCACCGCCGGCAAGATCTGCATCGTCGAAGTCGAAGAGATCGTTGAAGTGGGCGACTTGGCACCGGACGACATTCATCTGCCGGGCATCTACGTGCACCGCATGGTGCTCAATGCCACGCCCGAGAAGCGCATCGAAAAGCGCACCATCCGAGCAGCCAACTAAGGAGACCGACATGGCCTGGACACAAGACCAAATGGCGGCGCGCGCTGCCCAGGAGTTGCAAGACGGCTTCTACGTCAACCTCGGCATCGGCATTCCGACGCTGGTTGCCAACCACACCGGCGACAAGGAAGTCTGGCTGCAAAGCGAAAACGGCATGCTCGGCATCGGCCCGTTCCCCACGGAGGACGAAGTTGACGCCGACCTGATCAACGCGGGCAAGCAGACCGTGACCACACTGCCTGGCAGCGCAATCTTCGGCAGCGATCAGAGCTTTGCGATGATTCGCGGCGGCAAGATCAATCTGTCGATTCTCGGGGCGATGCAGGTGAGCGAGACCGGCGACCTTGCCAACTGGATGATCCCCGGCAAGATGGTCAAGGGCATGGGCGGCGCAATGGACCTCGTGGCCGGCGTCAAGCGCGTGATCGTGCTGATGGAGCATACCGCCAAGAAAAAGGACGGCACCGAAGACCTGAAGCTGCTGCCCAAGTGCACGCTGCCGCTGACGGGCGTGGGTGTGGTCGATCGCATCATTACGGACCTCGGCGTGATCGACGTGACCGAGCAGGGCCTGAAGTTGGTTGAAACCGCGCCGGGCGTTTCGCGCGAAGAGATCCAGGCCAAGACTGGCGTCAACCTGCTGTAATTCGGAGACCGCAATGCTGCAAGGAAAAACCGCCCTCGTTACGGGCTCGACCAGCGGGATCGGTCTAGGTATCGCCTGCTCGCTGGCCGCGCAGGGCGCCAACATCATCATGAACGGCTTTGGCGATGTGGAAGCGCCCAAGGCGCAGATCGCGGCGGCAGGCAAGAACGCCATCCGTATCGGATACCACGGCGCCGACATGAGCAAGCCGGCCGAGATCGAGGCAATGTTCGCCTATGCCGACGCAGAATTTGGTGGCGTGGACATCCTCGTCAACAACGCCGGTATCCAGTACGTGGCCAACGTCGAAGATTTCCCGACCGAGCGCTGGGACGCCATCATCGCCATCAACCTCACCTCGGCTTTCCACACGACGCGGCTTGCCGTGCCTGGCATGAAACGCAAGAACTGGGGCCGCATCATCAATATCGCGTCAGCGCATGGCTTGGTGGCATCGGCGCAAAAATCGGCGTATGTGGCGGCCAAGCACGGTATCGTCGGCTTCACCAAATCGGTGGCGCTGGAGACGGCGCAGACGGGCATCACGTCCAACGCGATCTGTCCGGGCTGGGTGCTGACGCCGCTCGTGCAGAAGCAGATCGATGCGCGTGCCGAGAAAGATGGCCTGTCCGCGCTCGAGGCCAAGAAGGATCTGCTCATGGAAAAGCAGCCTTCGGGCGAGTTCGTTACGCCCGATCAGCTCGGTGCGCTGGCGGTCTTCCTGTGCAGCGATGCGGCTGAGCAGGTGCGCGGCGTGGCGTGGAACATGGATGGTGGCTGGGTCGCGCAGTAAGCCGATCTGCGTCAGAAGAAGCCTCGCCGCGGCGAGGCTTTTTTGTTTTTGATCGGCGTGGGCGTCTGCTGCACCGCCGCATGCTTGCCGGCCCGCGTACAATCAGGCTTCGCTGTCTCCGTCATTCACGTGTAGGAGTTGTTCATGCCAGTTTCGCCGCGCCTTGCCTTCGTGCAGTGCCTGAGCCCGTCCGGCTTGCACCGGATGGCGTATCACGAGTGGGGCGATTCGCAGAATCCGCGTGTGCTGGTTTGCGTGCATGGCCTCTCGCGCACGGGGCGCGATTTCGACGTACTGGCGCAGGCGCTGTGCAATGACTATCGCGTCATCTGCCCCGATGTGGTCGGCCGTGGGCGCTCCGATTGGCTTGCCGATCCGAAGGGCTATGTGCTGCCGCAATACGCGTCCGACATGGTCACGCTGCTCGCCCGCGTGAATGCCGAGTCGGTCGACTGGTTCGGTACCTCGATGGGTGGCCTGATCGGCATCGGCTTAGCGGGCCTGCCGAAATCGCCGATTCGCAAGTTGTTGCTCAACGATGTGGGCCCGCGCGTGACGGAGTCGTCGTTGACGCGCATCGGTGCTTACCTCGGTCTGAATGTCCGCTTCAAGACCTTCGATGAAGGGCTGGCTTACCTCAAGACGATCAGCGCTTCATTCGGCCCCCACACGCCGGAGCAATGGCGTGAACTGAATGCCGCGATCCTGAAACCCCAGGGCGGCGAGTGGATCCTGCATTACGATCCGCGCCTGGCGGAGCCATTCAAGAACACCACGCCAGAAATGATCGCCGCCGGCGAAGCCACGCTGTGGAAACTGTTCGAGGCGATTCCCGGCGAGGTGCTGGTGGTGCGCGGCGCGCATTCCGATTTGCTGACGCGAGAGACCGTTGAAGCCATGATGCAGCGCGGCCAGCATGTGAACACGGTGGAAATTCCCGACGTGGGCCATGCGCCGACCTTCATCCAGCCGGATCAGGTGGCGATCGCCCGCAAGTTCTTTCTCGGTCAATGACCGATTGCTTGACTCCATTCGATTTGCAAGATGAGCACTGAACTGAAACGTTACAACGTCGAACATCGCTATTCCGACGCAGCCGTCTACAACGGTGTCGTCTATGTGGCAGGCCAGGTGCCAGAGACCACACTGGACGCCGGCATTGCCGAGCAGACGGCAGAGGTGCTCGCCATCATCGACCGCGTGCTGGCCGCCAACGGCAGCGATAAGACGCGCATCCTGATGTGCCAGATCTTCCTGAAAGACATCGGCGAGATTGGCGAGATGAACAAGGTGTGGGACCAGTGGGTTGCCGCCGATTCAAAGAACTCGCCGCCGCGCGCCACCGTTGAAGCCGCGCTGGCCAATCCGAAATACCGCATCGAAATCGTCGTGACGGCCGCGCAGAAGAGCTGAGCCCGTCGCCCAACAGGCGAGACGCAAGCAGGACGCATCATGGAGAACAAGACCGAACGGCCGGCCGAGGGGCCCGGATCGGCGGCAGAGCAGGTCGCACGTGCGATCGAATATCTTGCGGCCAATGCCGCGGACAGCGTCACGCTGACCGGCGAGCCGCTGGAGTCGCACGCGCGCGGCACGATCGCCATCCTTGAAGGGTTGCGCGTCGATACGCCGTCGTTGCAGGCGGCCGCCCTGTTTCTGTTGCCTACGCTGGCAATGGACAACGAAAAGGCGCTCGAGCCCGCATTCGGTGCCGAGGTTGTCAAGCTCGTGCACGACGTGCGGCAACTCTTGCGCATTGGCGCGATTGCCGGCCTCGTCAGCCCGACCGATGCCAGCATCACGCGCAAGAACGAAGCGGAAGCGCGCCGCGCGCAAGTCGAAGCATTGCGCAAGATGTTGTTGGCTTTCGCGCAGGACATTCGTGTGGTGTTGATCCGGCTGGCGTCGCGGCTGCAGTCGCTGCGCTGGCTCGCGCAGACGAAACGCCCGGCGCCGGAAGGCATGGCGCGTGAAACGCTGGATATCTACGCGCCGCTGGCTAACCGCCTGGGCATCTGGCAACTCAAATGGGAGCTTGAAGATCTCGGCTTCCGCTTTGATGATCCCGATACCTACAAGCGCATCGCTCGCCTGCTGGATGAAAAGCGCATCGAGCGCGAGAAGTTCATCGGCCAGGCCATCGCGCAACTGCAAAAGACCTTGCACGACGCCGGCATCCAGGCCGAGGTAAGCGGCCGGCCCAAACACATCTACAGCATCTGGAAAAAGATGCGCGGCAAGGAACTCGACTTTGCCGATCTGTACGACGTGCGCGCCTTCCGCGTCATCGTCGACGACATCAAGGATTGCTACACGGTGCTCGGTTTCGTGCACCACATGTGGCAGCCGATCCCGAAGGAGTTCGACGACTACATCTCGCGCCCGAAGGCCAACGGCTACATGTCGCTGCACACGGTGGTGATCGGCGACGACGGCCGTGCGCTGGAGGTGCAGATCCGCACGCGCGAGATGCACCACTTTGCCGAGTACGGCGTGGCCGCGCACTGGCGCTACAAGGAGGCGGGCAACAAGGGCTACGCCGGCCAGTTCTCCGCCAGCGAGCGCTACGACGAGAAAATCGCTTGGCTGCGTCAACTGCTCGCCTGGAAGGATGATGCCGAGCATACCGTCGCGCACGAGGATTCACCGTGGGAGCAACTCAAGCACACCGAGCTGGATGACCACATCTACGTGCTGACGCCGCAGGCGCGCGTGATCGCGTTGCCGCAAGGCGCGACACCGGTCGACTTCGCCTACTACCTGCACAGTGATCTCGGCCACCGCTGCCGCGGCGCACGCGTCGACGGCACGATGGTGCCGCTGAACACGCCGCTCAAGAACGGCCAGACCGTCGAGATCGTCACCGTTAAGCAGGGCGGGCCGTCGCGCGATTGGCTGAACACCGAGTTGCACTATCTCGTCAGCCCGCGTGCCCGCACGAAAGTGCGTGCGTGGTTCAACGCGATGGAGCTGGAGGAGACGCTTGCGCAGGGCCGGGCGCTCATCGACAAGACGCTGCAGCGCGAGGGCAAGACCGCAGTCAACCTGGAAGAGCTGGCCGCCAAGCTCGGCTACAAGACGTCGGACGACCTCTATGCCGTGGTCGCCAAAGACGAGCTGAGCCTGCGCCGCATCGAGGCTGTCTTACGCTCGGATGGGGCGCCGCCGCCCGCGCCGGTTGACGATGAAGTGGCCATCACCAAGAAGAGCCGCGCTACCAGCGTGGCCCGTGGCGCCAAGAGCGGCGTGCTGGTGGTGGGGGTCGACTCACTCCTCACGCAGATGTCGCGCTGCTGCAAGCCGGCACCGCCGGACCCCATCGTTGGCTTCGTTACACGTGGGCGTGGCGTATCGATCCACCGACAAAGCTGTGCGACGTTTCAGCAGCTGGCCGCCCGCGCCCCGGGCCGTGTGATCCAGACGGAGTGGGGCCAGCGCAGCGATTCGGTCTACCCGATCGACATCCAGGTCGAGGCACTGGACCGACAGGGCTTGTTGCGCGACATCTCGGAAATTCTTTCGCGCGAAAAGATCAACGTGACCGGGGTGCGCACGCTGTCGAGCAAGGGCGTCGCGAAAATGCAGTTCACCGCGGAGGTGTCAGAGGCGACACAACTGCAGCGCGCGCTGACGTTGATCGAAGAAGTGCAGGGGGTATTGACAGCCCGAAGGAAGTGACGGTATAGTTTCGTTCTTCGGCAGGCTCGTAGCTCAGCTGGTTAGAGCACCACCTTGACATGGTGGGGGTCGTTGGTTCGAGTCCAATCGAGCCTACCAACGCATTTAGCAGGACGCGTCGGGTAGGGTGTCCAAGCCGTCATCCTCGCAATTCCCGGGCTTGTCCCATACAACTGAACACAAGGCGAAATATGATTCAGGCACCGCGAACTACAACCGCTTCGGAGCGACAGTAGTCAAGGTGCGTTTTTCGCCCTTTGCGGTCTGCCCAAGCGGTGGATAGCGCAAATGAAAACGCGGCCTTGGCCGCGTTTTTTTTCGTCCGCAGTTTCGTGTCACGCGTGGCGATCAAGCTGAAAGCGCTTCGAAGCATTCGATTCGACAACCTGCCGCGCTGACTACTTGGCGCGGCGCACGACAGAATAACGACCGCTGCGCATCTCTGAAATGCGCGACGGTGACTCCACAGGAGCAAGCATGATCGCAATCACGTTGCCGGATGGTTCCCGGCGTGAGTTTCCCGGCCCGGTGACGGTGGCCGAAGTGGCACAGAGCATCGGAGCTGGGCTGGCCAAGGCTGCACTGGCTGGTCGCGTAGACGGTCAGATGGTCGACACAAGCTTCACGATCGACCGCGATGCGAAGCTCGCCATCATCACAGACAAGGACGCCGACGGCGTCGACGTGATCCGTCATTCCATGGCGCATTTGCTGGCTTACGCAGTCAAGGAGTTGTATCCGGACGCGCAGGTCACCATCGGTCCGGTTATCGAGAACGGCTTCTACTACGACTTCGCCTACAAGCGCCCCTTCACGCCCGAAGATCTCGTCGCGATCGAAAAGAAGATGGGTGAACTTGCCAAGAAAGACGAGAAGATTACGCGTGAAGTGCTGAGCCGTGACGAAGCCGTCAAGCTGTTCCAAGGCATGGGCGAAAAGTACAAGGCCGAGATCATTGCCTCCATTCCGGAGGATCAGGAAATCGGCCTGTACCGCGAAGGCAATTTCGTTGACCTCTGCCGCGGCCCGCACGTGCCGTCCACCGGCAAGCTCAAGGTCTTCAAGCTGATGAAGGTGGCTGGCGCCTACTGGCGTGGGGACCACAACAACGAGATGCTCCAGCGCATCTATGGCACGGCCTGGGCCAAGAAGGAAGACCAGGAAGCCTACCTGCACATGCTGGAAGAGGCTGAAAAGCGCGACCACCGCAAGCTCGGCCGTGAGCTGGACCTCTTTCATATCGACGAGTACTCGCCCGGCACGGTGTTCTGGCACCCGAAGGGCTGGACGCTGTGGCAGGAGATCGAGCAGTACATGCGCCGCGTGTACCGCGAGAACGGCTACCAGGAAGTAAAGGGGCCGCAGATTCTCGACAAGTCGCTGTGGGAGAAGACCGGCCACTGGGACAAGTACCGCGAGAACATGTTCATCACGGAATCGGAGAAGCGCGAATACGCGCTCAAGCCGATGAACTGCCCGGGCCACATCCTCATCTACAAGCAGGGCATCAAGAGCTACCGCGACCTCCCGCTTCGCTTCGGTGAATTCGGTGCCTGCCACCGCAACGAGCCTTCGGGTGGCCTGCACGGCATCATGCGCGTACGCGGCTTCACGCAGGACGATGGACACATCTTCTGTACGGAAGACATGATCCAGGCCGAGGTGACGGCGTTCACGACCTTGCTGCAGAAGGTCTATAAAGATTTCGGCTTTACCGAGATTCTCTACAAGCTATCGACGCGCCCGGACAAGCGCATCGGCACCGAAGAAAGCTGGGATCGCGCCGAAGCCGCGTTGGCGGAAGGCTTGCGTGCGTCCGGCTGTGAGTTCGAATACCTGCCGGGCGAAGGCGCGTTCTACGGTCCCAAGATCGAATATGTGCTTAAAGATGCGCTTGGACGTCAATGGCAATGCGGCACGATCCAGGTGGACCCGAACCTGCCGGAGCGCCTGGACGCAGAGTTTGTTGGGGAGGATGGTGCGCGCCATCGCCCCATCATGCTGCACCGCGCCATCGTTGGTAGCCTGGAGCGCTTTATCGGTATCTTGATCGAACAATACGCCGGTGCGCTGCCGACGTGGCTTTCGCCGGTGCAGATTGCGGTGCTCAGCATCACCGATTCGCACGCCGAATACGCCCAATCCGTTGCGCAATCCCTGCAAAAACAAGGATTTAGGGCGATCGTCGATTTGCGGAATGAGAAGATTGGGTATAAAATCCGCGAGCATTCCGTGCAGAAGGTCCCATACCAGGTTGTGGTTGGCGACAAGGAGCGGGATGAAAATCAGGTGGCCGTGCGTGCCCGTGGCAACGTCGATCTAGGCTCCATGCCGCTGTCGGCGTTCGTTGAGCGACTGCAGAACGATCTCGCTAACAAGTCATGAGCTGGACACGGCCTGTTTTTTTGATTCTTTGAGGACATCAACATCGCTACTGAGAAATCTCACCGCATCAACCGCGAGATCAGCGCACCGGAACTCCGGCTGACCGGGGTTGAGGGAGAAGCGCTCGGCATCGTCAAACTGTTTGACGCGCTGCGTCTGGCAGAAGAGAAAGACGTCGACCTGGTCGAGATCGCTCCGACCGCGCAGCCGCCCGTCTGCCGCCTGATGGACTATGGCAAGTTCAAGTATCAGGAACAGAAGAAGGCCCACGACGCCAAGTTGAAGCAGAAGGTCATCCAGGTGAAGGAAGTCAAGTTCCGCCCTGGCACCGACGACAACGACTACGGCGTCAAGCTGCGCAACGCGACGCGCTTCCTGGAGGATGGTGACAGGGTAAAGGTCACCTTGCGTTTCCGCGGCCGCGAAATGGCTCACCAGGAAATCGGCATGCGCGTGCTGGAGCGTATCAAGACTGACCTGGAGGAATTCGGCCAGGTTGAGCAGATGCCGAAGATGGAGGGGCGCCAGGCAGTGATGATGTTGGCACCCAAGAAGAAAAAGTAATGCAGTGGCGGCCGGACGATTCCGGCTGCGCTGAGCAGGTTCCAGACGGAAACGTCGGAAAACGCGGCAAGTGTTAAAGCCTGCCGCGATACAACAAGTGAGCCCGGGTCTTGCAAGTGTCGGCGCTAGCCGTCCACCTGGCTTCATGTCAAAAGCGGAGTTGTTCCATGCCGAAGATGAAGACGAAGAAAAGCGCGTCGAAGCGCTTTACTGCCCGTCCTGGTGGCACGATCAAACGTGGCCAAGCCTTCAAGCGTCACATCCTGACCAAGAAGACCACCAAGAACAAGCGTCACCTGCGCGGTACCGAAGGCGTCCATGAGACGAACCTGAAGTCCGTTCGCGCAATGATGCCGTACGCCTAACCCTAACTAACTACGAAAGGAGCATTTCATGCCTCGAGTAAAACGTGGGGTCACAGCGCGGGCCCGTCATAAGAAGGTTATCAGCGCAGCCAAGGGTTTCCGCGGCCGCCGCAATAACGTCTATCGCATCGCCAAGCAGGCGGTCATGCGTGCTGGCCAGTACGCTTACCGCGATCGTCGCAACAAGAAGCGCGTGTTCCGCGCTCTCTGGATTGCACGTATCAACGCTGGCGCACGCGAGCATGGTCTGACCTACAGCAAGTTCATGAACGGCCTGAAGAAGGCGTCCATCGAGCTGGACCGCAAGGTGCTGTCGGACATGGCCATTCACGACAAGGTGGCTTTTGCTGCCATCGTGAACCAGGTGAAAGCCAACGTCGCCTGAATTGGATTGGCCGGGCAGGCCGCTGGGATTACCCAGTAAGTTTGCCGGCTGATCACCCTGACGGGGCTCCCACCGAGCCCCGTTTTTTATTCCGCGCATTTCGCGGACCCGAATCACCCGAATTTTTTCGCTCGTCTTCCCATGTCACTGGATCTGGATCAAGTCGTCGTCGATGCCCAAAACGCGTTTGCCTCTGTGGAGGACAACGCCTCGCTGGAAAACGAGAAGGCACGCTTTCTCGGTAAGTCCGGCGTGCTGACCGACTTGCTCAAAGGCTTGGGCAAGCTCGATCCGGAGACGCGCAAGTCCGAAGGCGCGCGCATCAATCAGGCGAAGAGCCGTGTTGAAGAGGCGCTGACCGCCCGCCGCCAAGCGCTGGCCGATGCGCTGATGAACGCCCGCCTAGCCGCCGAGGCGATCGACGTCACGCTGCCCGGTCGCGACGTGGCCGAGGGCAGCCTGCACCCGGTGATGAACACCTGGGAGCGCGTCGCCAAGATCTTCGGTTCGATCGGTTTCGATGTGGCTGACGGCCCCGAAATCGAATCGGATTGGATGAACTTCACGGCGCTGAACAACCCGGACAACCATCCGGCGCGCTCGATGCAGGACACGTTCTACATTGATGGTCGCGACAGCGAAGACAAGCTCCTTCTGCTGCGCACACACACCAGCCCGATGCAGGTGCGTTACGCCCGCATGCACGTCGAGAAGTACAAGCACCTCGATCGCATCCCTCCGATCAAGGTCATCGCTCCGGGTCGCACATACCGCGTGGACAGTGACGCCACGCACTCGCCGATGTTCCATCAGGTCGAAGGCCTCTGGATTGCTGACAACATCAGCTTTGCCGACCTGAAGGGCGTCTATGCCGACTTCCTGCGCAACTTCTTTGAGCGGGACGACATCCAGGTGCGTTTCCGTCCGTCGTATTTCCCGTTCACCGAGCCGTCGGCCGAGATCGACATGGCGTTCGGCAACGGCAAATGGCTGGAGATTTCCGGTTCCGGCCAGGTGCACCCGACCGTGGTGCGCAATATGGGCCTGGACCCTGAGCGCTACATCGGCTTTGCGTTCGGCTCCGGCCTGGAGCGCCTGACGATGCTGCGCTATGGCATCAACGACCTGCGCCTGTTCTTCGAGGGCGATGTGCGTTTCCTGCGCCAGTTCGCGTAAGCGTTGAGCGCTCGCACTGGTACTTCATCGCCCCGTTAATCGAATTTTCTTTCCTGTCGCGCCATGCAATTTCCGGAATCCTGGCTTCGCAGTTTCGTCAATCCGTCGATCACGACGGATGAGCTCTCCCATCGTCTGACGATGGCTGGCCTCGAGGTGGAAGAGGTCGACCCCGTTGCGCCGCCGTTCTCGCAGATCGTTGTCGGCCATGTGGTCGAGGTGAACAAGCACCCGGACGCCGATCGCCTCAACGTGTGTAAGGTCGATGCGGGTACGGGCGAACTGCTGCAGATCGTCTGCGGCGCGCCGAACGTGTCGGCGGGCATCAAGGTGCCGTGCGCGATGGTCGGCGCCGAGCTGCCACCTGGCGAAGATGGCAAGCCGTTCAAGATCAAGATCGGCAAGCTGCGTGGTGTGGAGAGCTACGGCATGCTGTGTTCGGCGCGCGAGCTGAAGCTGTCGGAAGACCATGGCGGCCTGCTGATCTTGCCGGAAGACACACCGGTGGGCGAAGACATCCGCAAGGTGCTCGATCTGGACGACCAGATCTTCATCATCAAGCTGACGCCCAACAAGGCGGACTGCCTGTCGATCCACGGCGTGGCACGTGAAGTGTCCGCGCTGACGGGCGCGCCGATCACCATGCCGTCGATGGCACCCGTGGCGGTGACGCTGGCTGACAAGCTGCCCGTCAAGGTTGAGGCGCCGGACCTGTGCGGTCGTTTTTCGGGTCGCATCATCCGCGGCGTGAACGCCCACGCGAAGACGCCTGCCTGGATGGTCTCGCGCATCGAGCGCGCGGGCATGCGCAGCGTGTCGGCGCTGGTCGATATTTCGAACTACGTGATGCTGGAACTGGGTCGTCCCTCGCACGTGTTCGACCTGGACAAGATTCACGGCGGCCTGACTGTGCGCTGGGGCAAGGCCGGCGAAGCGCTGAAGCTGCTCAACGGCGACACCATCACCGTCGACGAGAAGGTCGGCGTGATCTCGGACGAGCAGGCCATCGAAAGCCTCGCCGGCATCATGGGCGGCGACAAGACGGCCGTCACGCTCGATACACAGAACATCTACGTCGAGGCTGCATTCTGGTGGCCGGCCGCCATTCAGGGTCGCGCACGCCGCTACAACTTCTCGACCGATGCAGGCCATCGTTTCGAGCGCGGCGTTGATTACGCGACCACCGTTGAACACATCGAACGCATCAGCGCGCTGATCCTCGAAATCTGCGGCGGCCAGGCTGGCCCGATCGACGATCAGATCGTCAATCTGCCCAAGCGCGAGCCGGTGCGCATGCGTGTTGCACGTGCCGCGCGTGTGCTCGGTATTCCGCTGTCGCACGACGTTGTGGCGGACGTGTTCAAGCGCCTCGGCCTCACGTTCAGCGTGGACGGCGATGTGTTTGTCGTCGAACCTCCGTCGTACCGCTTCGACCTGGAAATCGAGGAAGACCTGATCGAAGAAGTCGCTCGTATCTACGGTTTCGAGCAGATTCCCGCCAAGCCGCCTGTGGCCGAGAGCGCGATGCGTCCGACCGACGAGGCACGCCGCACGATGCACGACGTGCGTCATGCCGTGGCCGCGCGCGACTACCACGAGGTCGTCAACTTCGCTTTTGTCGAAAGCGAGTGGGAAGCCGACTTTGCCGGCAACACCAACCCGATTCCGCTGCTGAACCCGATTGCCAGCCAGTACTCGGTGATGCGCAGCACGCTTATCGGCGGCTTGCTCGACAAGGTCCGCTACAACGTGAACCGCAAGGCTTCGCGCGTGCGCATGTTCGAGGTGGGGCGCGTGTTCCACCGCGATGCGAGTGTCGCCGACGGTGGTCTGTCGATCGCAGGCTACGCACAACCGATGATGGCGGGCGGCATTGCGTATGGTCCGTCCAAGGAAGAGCAGTGGGGCGTGCAGACACGTCCGGTTGATTTCTTCGATGTGAAGGGTGACGTTGAGTCGCTGCTGTGGCCGCTGCAGGCGCGTTTCGAGCGCGCTGAGCATCCCGCGCTGCATCCGGGTCGCTCGGCTCGCGTGGTGCTGAATGGTCGTGCCGTCGGCTGGATCGGTGAACTGCATCCGCGTTGGCTGCAGAAGTACGATTTGGCGACTGCGCCGGTGGTGTGGGAGGTGGAGCTTGATGCCATCACCGCGGTGGGTCTGCCGAAGTATCGTGAAGTGCCGCGTGTGCCGGCCGTGACGCGCGACATCGCACTGGTCGTGCGCCAGGATGTGGCGGTGCAGGATCTGGTCGACACGTTTGAGAAAGCAGCTGTCGGTACCCCGTGGCAGCGTTATCTGCAGGGCGTTGTGCTGTTCGATGAATTCCGTCCGAAGGCCGCCACGGCTGCCATTGGGGCGCAGGAGAAAAGCCTTGCCTTCAGAATTACGTTGCAAGATACTGACAGCACCCTTCAGGACGACATTGTCGAGGCCGCCACACAGCAATTGATTCGAGCGGCCGGCGATGCATTCGGCGCGCGCCTGCGCGCCTGACGTCTCAGACGTCCGCACTGCGCTAGAGACCGCTCGAACGAACCTCCGCATTCGGATCGAATACGCTAAGCGAATCCTATGAACGATCAACACGCGCCAGCGTTGGCGGCATCCTTGGGCGACTCGCTCGGTTCTTCTGCGGCAGCATTGGCCGACGCACGTGATGCGCGCGGTCAGGATGTGCCGACGCTTACCAAAGCCGAGCTTGCCGAGATGCTGTTCGAGCAGGTCGGCTTGAACAAGCGTGAGTCGAAGGACATGGTCGAGGCGTTTTTCGACGTGATTCGCGAGGCGCTCGAACAGGGCGACAGTGTCAAGCTATCCGGCTTCGGTAACTTCCAGTTGCGCGACAAGCCGCAGCGTCCGGGCCGAAATCCAAAGACGGGGGAGATCATCCCCATCACCGCGCGTCGCGTCGTTACGTTCCACGCCAGTCAGAAGCTCAAGGCGCTCGTTGAAGAGCGCGTCGAGCCGCTGCCTGTCGACATCGCGTAATTCTGCTGCGTGATCTCGTTCAGCCGTCTGTTCAATCCGTTTCTTTCGCCAGCCCTGTAGTTCAGCCCTGTATGGCCGCCGATAAACACACGGAGCGGGTCAACCTGCCGCCGATTCCTGCCAAACGCTACTTCACCATTGGTGAGGTGAGCGACCTGTGCGCTGTCAAGCCGCACGTGCTGCGCTATTGGGAGCAGGAGTTCACGCAGCTCAAGCCCGTCAAGCGACGCGGCAATCGGCGCTACTACCAGCATCATGAAGTGCTGCTGATCCGGCGTATTCGCGAGTTGCTGTACGAGCAGGGTTTCACGATCAATGGCGCGCGGAACCGGTTGGATGAGTTGCGGCATGGCGTGGCCGCCGCGTCGCCGGCCGAGGCCGACGAGCCGGAGATGGAGGTTGTTGCGGCGCCGATCTCCACCGCTGCGAGTGGTTCGGTTGATGTTCAGAGCTTGCGGCGTGAACTGTCGGCCGTGTTGGAAGTGCTGCGTACCGACAAGCGATAGGCCGATATTGCAGACAGGAAGCGCGCAGATAGAAACGAAAAAGCCCGCGTAACGTGATCCGTTACGCGGGCTTTTGTTTTGGTCGGGGCGAGAGGATTTGAACCTCCGACCACCTGCACCCCATAACGGTATATTACGTTCCGGCGACGTTCGCGTTCGTTCGTGATTCAATATAAGTCGTTGATTTTTATGGAAATTTGACTTGAGTACGTTCGCTAAGGTTCCTGCCAGTTCTGCTTGAGCCGGATTTTTTTCGGGTAAATTTCGGGTAAGGCGTGTTTCAAGCACTCGTCGACAAGGGGGGAGGGAGTGGGTATGAGCAAGCTGACTGTTCGGGATATTGAAACCGCAATTTCGACCCAACGCGCGAGTGGGACGAAACCCCGGAAATTGACTGCAGACAGAGGATTGCGGTTGCACATCTCCCCCAGAGGACGTGCAATCTGGTGTGTGCTTTACATGATTGATGGCCGCGAGCGCGAGTACCGATTGCCTGAACCATATGGGCTTGGCAAGGGCCAGTGCTCGCTCGCATCCGCCCGAGAGCGTGCCGCCCAAATTCGCGCGCTTGCACGCAATGGGGTCGATTTCCAGCGGCAGCTCTCAGACGAGCGTGCTGCCGCGGAGCGCACTCGGCAGGCCGAGCAGGAAACACAGGCGGTCCTTGCTGGCCGTGTAACGGTTCGCGATCTATTTGAACGTTGGTACACGCTTGACCTCTCAAGTCGCAAAGACGGAGGAGCAGAAACACGGCGAGGCATCGAAAAAGACGTGATGCCAGCGATTGGCGGGCGCTACGCAGAAGAAATCAAGCGCCGGGATGTGATGGACATCCTCGACAACGTCAAGGCACGCGGTGCCAATCGGCTGGCCAATCGCCTGCTCGCCGAGATACGACAAATGTTTAGCTTTGCGCTCGTGCGCGATATCGTGTCGACAGACCCAACGTACGGAATCAAGAAACGCGATGTTGGCGGCAAGGAAACCGAGCGCGACCGCGTGCTGTCGGAGCCGGAAATCCGAATGCTGCCCGGGCGACTCGCAGCAGCCAATCTGCTCGCCTCGACCGAACATGCGGTATGGGTCATGCTTTCAACCTGCTGCCGAATCGGCGAGCTTGTTGAGGCAGTCAAGGCCGACATCGACTTAGTTGCGGGCACCTGGGAACTCCGTGACACAAAAAATGGAAAACCCCACACCGTCTACCTGAGTGATTTCGCGAAGCTGCACATGCAAGCGCTGATCGCGCTGTCGAATGATGCTTTGCGACTCTTCCCGTCGAGCCGAACAGAAGGCGCGGTCACCCCAAAGTCCATTACGAAGCAACTCCACGACCGGCAGCGCGGTAAGTCAAAGACCAACGGCACCCAACGCACAACAGCACTGGTGCTGCTCAGTGGCCCTTGGACGCCTCACGACTTGCGGCGTACTGGCGCTACGCTCATGGGCGAACTAGGGGTGCGTCCCGACGTGATCGAAAAATGCCTCAACCACCTCGACGAAAATCGAATGAGGCGAATCTACCAGCGGGCCGTCAAAAAGGAGGAGCAGATCGAAGCCTGGCGCAAACTCGGCGACCGCCTCGATCTACTTACGGGCCGAGTGGCGGACAACGTCACCATTTTGAAGTCGGCGTGATATGGACCCCGTCGAGTTCGACCGCCGTTTGCATACCAGTGGTCAATTGCGTGCCGATCCAATCAACAAGTGGGCATCCTGAGAATGTTCGTTCACGAACCTCCTTTGTTGGTCTAGGAATGAGTTGGACGACGTAACTCCCACAATTCTCCGAGAAGTCGGCGTCTAGGTTGACATTACGCGTCTTGCGATCCGACAGATCTCCTACAAATGGCGAAGAATAGAGCGGCCCCCGTTTCATCGCTGTCCCGCCAGGTGGGCGATTCGTCGTGTCTGATGGCGGTCAATCTGCTTTCTCGCTAGCGCTTCTTGAGTTGTGAGGCCAGAGGGGCTCGGTCCGGTGAGCTGATCCCGAAGGCGCCGTCGCTCAGCGCTTGCATACCTCAGTGCCCACCGTAGCAAGCATCTTCGTGCTGATGGCTCATCGGCAGGCGAACGGACGCCCCGGGGGCGCATACTCGAGCGACCGCGATACTGCGTCGTCCGTGTCCCGCCTGAATTTGCGCATAAGAGTCGCCACGGACTTGCGAGTTTGCGCGCTAAGGCATATGGAGCAAGGCCAAACTGGCGAGGGCCTATTCGTGACACAGCGTTCACAGCAGACAACTTCAAGCGAGCCATGACACCAGCCGCGAGCCATTGGGTTTTAGCAACGCCAGTAGCGGATAGCGGTCAGGCTCCGCAGAAAAACCATCCTGCCGGCAGTCGACTGTCAATTGGCCGGGGCCGTCCCAAATCAGGATGTGCGGATACACCAGCACAATGAAGACGTGGTCGATGTCCGTATTGCTGTCGTTCTTGAAGGGCTCGGGGATAGTGTCTTGAAAGAACCGCAGTGGCGTTTTCCAGAGGGTATTTAGCGGCGAAGCTGCGGTCGTCATGAGCAGAGGCGCTGCGATTGCCTGGCGGGAGAAGGGGAGCCGTACCATCCGCTGCTGATCGCGGTAGAGGGTCCGGCTCCCCCAAGGGCGCCGCGTTACTGCGCGGCCAGCACGTTGCCTTGCTTGTCGATCAGGGCCACTTTGACGATCTGCGCGGTGACGATCTTCTGAGCGGTGTCGGCGTTCTGGTAGTAGCCATACACCGTGAGCTTGACCGCATCGTAGCGGGCGCGCTGGGCCTCGATCGAACGCGCGGTAGCTTCGCTGTCGACGTTCAGGTAGCGGAATGCATCGCCGTTGCTGAAGCCGAGCTTGTACTCGCCGTTGTCGAGGAAGTAGCGGAAGGCGCCGGCCTCCCACAGTGAGTTGTCCAGCGGGAAGGCTTTCTGTTCAAAGCTGTATTTCCCGATGGGGTTGGCGATCGTCATCTTGAAATAGCGGCGCAACTTTGCAGCAGAAATTTCGGCATCGATCTTGGGCGTGAGTGCAGCCAGCAGGTCGTGCTTGCGGAACTCGTCGGTCGCACGGGCATAGTCCTTGGAGACACTGCTGGCGACTTGCGCATAGTCAGGCGGTATGCCCGTGAGTGCCAGGTACGCGTACATGAGCTGGTTGCCGCTGTCGAGCGTGATGTAGCTGCTGTCGGGCGTGGCCTTGTCGGCCTTGGGCAGCGCATCGCGCGCGGCGGCGGTCTGTGCGTTGCGCACGGCCTGCGGCGAGGTGGCCTGCGCCAGATTGGGCGTGGTCAGGGCGGTGGCCTGTGCCTTTGTGGCATCGGCCGCCTTGTCGCTGCAGGCGGCCAGGTTCAGGGTGCCGGACAGCGCAATCAGCAGCGCGCAGGCGCGGGCAATGTGGCGGGTGGTGAGGATCGTCAGCATGGTGGGTTCCGGGGGTCGGTAGCAGGGTTAAACGAAACGCCAGGTCGGGTTCAGGCACGCTTGGCGAGGAACTTCAGTACGCCGGTGGCCGCGAAATACAGGCTCACTGCGCCGCCGAGATAGCCGCCCGCGCCAATCGAGATCGCACGCATGACTTCGCGCGTCATGGCACCGACGACGTCGGCCGCACCGTTGCCTCCAAACGCCATGGCTGCGCCCTGCGCTTGCGACAGGCTGCTGCTGATGCCCGAGTAGAAGGCCAAGGCAATGCCAAGCAGGAACAGCAGCGGCAGGCAATTGGCCAGCTGCGCGCGCGCATCCCGCACGAAGTACGAAGCAGCGGGACCCGCCAACGCCACGACGGCCAGCACGCCGTACATGCCGGCGCTGCCGCCCTTGCCGCTGAGCGCCGCCATGGCATCGCCGGAAGCATTGAGCACGCCCAGCAGTTTCCATAGGCTCATGCCCATCTTCATGCCCGGCGTCAGTTGCACCGAGACCGTGTTCAGCGCAAGCCAGGCCACTGCCAGGAGGCCAGTTCCCACCAGCGTGCCCGTGCCCACCCGCGCTGCCAGCTGGCCGCTGCGGGCCTTGACCGCAGCCATGGCTTCGTCGGTTTTCTCGCGTGCGAGTTGGGCGTCGGGCACCGCCAAGAGCCCGGTGAGCGCGCCGGCTTCGTCAAAGTGCGCATCGACCGTCATGTTCACGGCAGGCGCTTCACTCGAGCGCCAGATGCCTTCCAGCGTGAACGGATATTGGCGGCCGTCGACGATGACCAGGCCAGGGCCGGTGCGCGTATCGCGCAAGATCTTTCCGCGTTGCTGCATGGTGTGTTCTTCCTGTTGGAGGTTGCCGTGAAGTGGTGTTTCCACGGGCGTTGCGCATCGCGCAGTCGCGCTGTGGATGCCCTCTATTCGCAGCGACGACGCGAAACCGGAAGACATTTTTGAGGCAGGCAGCCGAGCGGGCGCACACGGGAACACGCTCGGCAGCGGCGTGTGCCGGGCCGAGGTGTGAGACGCAGAAAAAGGCGGGGGGCTGTTACTGGGCCTTGCGGGTGGCGGCGCTGAACATGTTCATCAGCGATTGCGGCGTGACTTGCCCGGTTTCCGCCTGCATCTGGAAGAGGTTGAGCCGAGCGGGCATGTACCCTTGCGCAGCAGCGGCCTCGTAGTAGCGGCGCGCTTTTGCCACATCACGCGTGGTGCCGTGCCCGAGGTAGAACATTTCGCCGAGTTCATTCAGTGCATAGGGCATGTCTTGTGCGGCAGCCTGTCGAAACCAGCGCATTGCAATGGTGTTACTGCGTGTGATCTGTGTACCGGCGCCAAAGCCATTGCGGTAGGCCGTGCCCAGTACCGAGGCCGCTACCACATTGCCGCCGCGCGCCTGGCGCTCCAGGCGCGGCAGGTCGTCGCGATTGACGCTTTTGGCCTCGCGCTCGATCTGCTGGGTCAGCATCATCTGCTCGTCCTGGCCGGCGGTCTGGAACCACTGCAGCAGGGGTTTGCCATCGGCTGTGCTGAGGGGTGCCGCTTCGCCGGATGCAGGCACGGCGCCGCGCGCGGGCGTGCCGTCCACGTTGCGTCCCGGGCGCGCGAGCATGAGACGGGCCTGTGTGTTGGGGGCCGGCACGAGTGCAAAGTCGCCGACCAGCGAGGTGGCGATCCACGGCCGTTGCTCGTCGCGCGTGTTGGCGCGTACGTCGGTCATGACGTGCTTCATGACGTCTTCGATTGGCATGCCGGGGCGTGTGAGCCAGTTCGACAACGCCTGCGCGAACGGGCCATTGGCGCCACGCCCGTCCAGCGCACGCTCGCCGGGTTGCGTGGCGTAAGCCACCAGCATGCCGTTGGCGGGCTTCTGCGCTACGAAGCCGGCAGGCGCACCACCACCGCGATAGGTACCGCTGAAGCTGCCCTCATCGGGGTCGTTCCGGCAGGCGTCGAGCATCACAAGTGACAGATGCGCGCCGCTGTCTTTCAGGCGCGTGATCAGGTAGTCAACGGGCATGGCCGTTTGCGACAACGCATCGGGACGCTCCAGGGGCGCACCGACCGGAATCAGATAGTTGCGCCCCCGGATCTGCATGCCATGGCCGGCGTAGTAGAACGCAGCGGCGCCGCCGGCCTTCATGCGCTCTGCCAATCGGCCGAGCGCCTGATAAAGCGTGTCGCGATCGGCATTGACGAGCAGTTCGGTGGCGTAGCCGGCCTGCTTGAGGCGGGCGGCAATCAGGCGCGCGTCGTTCTCGGCGTTGTGCAATGCGTACCGGCCGGGGTAGCGTGTGTTGCCGATCACCACTGCAAACTTGGGCGCGCCGCGATAGTCGATGGATTCGGCTTGCGTAGATGCGGATGCAACCGGCGCCGGTGTGCCGGCAGTCGCCGGCGCGGCGCCGGAACACAGCAGCCAGGTCGCAATGGCCGTGACGGCAAGCCGCATACCGCTGCTTGAGCGTGTGTGCGGCCCGTTCATGGCCGGGGTCTGGTGATGTGCGCGTCGAGCACGATGCCTGTTGCCTTGAGTCTGTCGACTGCCTGCTGGGCATCACCCTCGCGCACCGAGATCCAAATCATGCCTTGGTCATTGGGGCCTCGAACGATCTCGAGCTTGAGCGCTGCCAGCGTCTTGCGTAGTTCACCCAACGTCACGCCATCGGCAAACACGGCCTGGATGAGCGGGGAAGCGGTCGCCGAGCTGCCTTCCGTGCCACGGAAGACCGGCGTATTGGCGTCGGTGTGCAACTGCTCTAGGCGCATGGTTTGCACGCCGGCCAGCAATGCGAGTGCCACGATGGACGCGAACGCCCAGGCACCAGCGGCAGGCCGCTGCCACCAGCCCATCATGCGTTGCCACCAGGGCTGTGCGAGTGCGCGCTGCCGGTTCTTGGTGGACGGCAGCTTGGGTAGCGCATCAAACGGTACAAGCGGTTCGGTGTGTGCGGCGGCGCGGGCGTGCACGGCGGAACGGGTGTGCTCGACGAGCATGCGATCCGCATTGGCGGTTTCGGCCAATTCCGGATGCGAGGCAATCATGTTGGTCATCCAGGCCTGCTCTGCGGCGTCGAGCTTGCCGCAAGCGAACAGGAACGATTGCGCTTCAAAGCGCGCCAGGTCTTCGCTGTTCATTTGGTGGTCTCCTTTCCCATGCCAAGCTTGCGGCCCAGGCACGTGCGCATGCGTTTGGCCGCTTCGCGCACCCAACTGCGCACCCGTTCGGTGTTGAGCAGCTTGTCCTCGGGCATGTGGGCCTGCAGCACCGCCATCATGCCGTCGTAGGTGAGGGCTGTGTCGACCGCCAATTCCATCGCCAGCCGGTAGTTCGGGTCGTTGCCGGCCGGCAGTGTTTCCAGGCATGCCTGGGCCGCTGCAACGACTTGCTGCTGGTACACGGCATCGGCCACTTCATCAAGCGGTAGCATCGGGCACACCAGGCTGCCGAGCACGTCGCTAGGGCGGTCTTCATCGGCCGAGGCGTCGCTGATATCGACGGTGGTGCCGCCGTTGCGCAGGGCATCGCGAACGCGCACTTCCTTGTAGTGCTTGCGCAGTTCGGTGAGCGTGCAGTAGCGTGTGATGCCTTGCACCCAGGTCTTGACCGAGGCGCGCTTCGGGTCGTACTTGTGCGCGGTGTTCAGGATCTGCAGCCACGTTTCCTGGACTGCGACCATGGCGATTTCCTGGTTGAACTTTGCCGTCTGGAGGGCGCACAGGTCGATAGTCTTGTAGATGCGGTTATAGAACTCCCGCTGCGCACGTTCTACGGCACGGCCATTGGCACCGGAGTCGCCGAACTTGCGCAGCAAGTGTGCAAGCTCTTGGTTTTCGAAATCGTCGCGAATCATTCCCAAGGTTCCCGCGTGGTGTTCTTCCAAGCCCAGTCCGAGGACGGTCCGTGTCGGGCAGGCGCAACCGGCTCTACGTGGAGGTGCATGAATCTTGTTCAGTTCAGGGTGATACTGGCCACTCCAGTAGTACGTGCGTGCTGCATGGTATCGGCAAACATCGTGACCGAACGCATGATCGTCCGCACGGCGCGAGACAAGCGGCGCTCCCACGCGGTCTGGTCGTCGAACAAGAGCTCGACGGTGAACCACACCGAGCCCGCCTGTGTATGCGCTTTGACCAGCTTCATGCGGCGATTGACTTCGTCGAGCGCTGCCAGTGCCTGTTGCATCTCCAGTTCGGAGTCGATGCTCCAGACGTTGGGCAGGATCAGTTTGGCGAAGTCAGGGTCATCGTTGTCGAAGCACAATGCGTAGTTCATGCCTTCACGCTTGAAGCGGATGTCGCCGTCTTCATCGAGTTCGGCTGGATAGCCTTCGGTGCGCAGGTAGTCGAGCAGGTACGTGGCGTGGTCTCGCATGGTGTTCTCCTGGGTGAGCGAATGCTTGCCGGGTGCCGTGGCGCGGTCGGTACGCCATGGCGTCGGCAGATACCCTTCATTCGTTGCGAGGGGAGAAAACCGGAAGAAAATTTTTGGAGCTCCATGGACGGGTGTGGCGGAACAACGGCGACACACCTGCCCAGCACTAGTGCAGGTGTGTCACCTGCCTGACCTGCGCGCAGAAGCTGTCGGCGCGGCCGTCGATGATGGCGCCGCTCGGCAGCCGGTTCGTGCGGGCATGTGCGCGGCCGATCGCGCCGGCCAGCGCGGTGTCGCCATCCACGGCATAGGCAAACACCGACAGGCCGGTGGCGGCGGCATCGTCCAGCAGCATGGGGTTGGCATCCATGGTCTTGGCATCCACATGAACGCCCACCGGCTTGCCCAGCTCGGCGACCACGTCCTGCATCCAGGCGCGCGTCAGACGGGGTGAATGTGCGTGTTGCGCGACTAGGCGCGTCCATCGGTTCGAGGCTGCGGCTTCTGCGTTGCGCCCGTCGAAGACAATCAGGCCGAGATAGCCCTCGCGGTCTGCGCCGCGCGCGCAACGCAGCGGCGTGCGCAACCCGGAGGTCAGGAACCAGTTGCCGTGCGGAATGGCTTGGTGCAGTTGCGCGACCAGGGCCTGCACCGGCTGGCAGTTGCCGACCACTTCCTTGATCTCGGCATTGAAGGTCTTGCCCGGATACGCTGCGGCAATGGCGGCGGCGTCGGCCAGGAAGGGCGGCGCTTCGTTGGTGGCGCGGCCGTGCAGCGTCATGCGCGCGCGCCGCCAATCGGCTGTGGTCAACTTGGCCACCGGCAACGTGCCGCCGGTGAGCACGGCGCGGCCCGTGGTCAGGTCGTGGTGCAGCACCCAGGTGCCGTCGGCCAGTTGTTGCATGTCGATCTCTACGCCGTCCCAGTCGCCGGCGTAGGCGCTGCGCAGCGCGCTGGCGGAGTTCTCTGGCGAGTCGGCCGAACCCCGGTGGGCGTGGATCTTCATCCCCAGGCATTCGGCCAGCGCCGGTGCGGCGGGCAGTGCGCACGCCAGTGCGGCGCCTAGTGCCGTGCATACGCGCGCGAGATTAGGAGCCCGCAGGTTGATAGCCATAGGAAAGCCCTTGCAGCACGCGGGTGCGGATGGATTCGTTGATCGGGTAGCCGTAGCCTTGCCCCACCGCTACCACGTGCGCGATGTTAGTGAGTACGCTGCGGCCGGTGCTTGCTGGTGCACCCTCTGCGCCGTTCGCACCGCGCGCCCACTGCAGCATCTGCGTGAACAGGGGACTGCGCGTGACGGCGTTGTCCGTATAGGACAGCGACACCCAAACGCCGCTCAGTGTGGTCAGCAGCACGGCGGTTGCGACGAGCGCGGCGCCGCGCGTGAGCCGGCCGTCGGCCGGTGCGCGCAGCAGCAACAGGGTCTTGGCCAACAGATAGAGCAGCTTGGAGAAGTGGCCGATGGCGCCCAGCAGCGAGAAGAACAGCGCGATGGCCGGCACGACTGCGGCGCGCGTGGCGTCGATCCCGGCTTGCTCATACTTGCCACCACTGGCGAAGTCGCTGGCCGAGGCCTCGTACTTGACCAGTTCCTGACGTACCTGGCCATCGATGAAGGCGTCGTACACCGGTGTGAATTCGGCGGGCGAACCATAGGAAGTCGCAACGCGAATCTGCGCCGGCAGCTTGAGCGTCTGACGCAGTTCCTGCTGGACGCCGGGGCGGGCAACGAAGGCTTCGTATGACAGGCCAGGTGGGATGTGCTCATTGCCGACCTTGACGCTGCGGGCGCTGGCCGACATCTGCTGGCGGTAGCGCTGTTCGACTGCCGCGCGGAACGTGGCTTCGTCTGCCGGGTCCCAGTTGGCGGGCACCGGCACGCTGCGCCGCACGTGCTTGACGACCGCGCCGCGCGCCCGGGCCGGTACCGTGGAGGGTTGCCAACCGCGCCGCGCAAGCTGGTTGCGGTAGTCGTTCCAGGCGCGATCCTGCTGGTTGCGCAACCCTTCGTCGGATGCGGTCGGAATGCGGGCGTACTGGCGCCATTTGTCGCTCAGCGCCTTCATCGCATCCTGGTAATCCTTGTAGTAGGCCTGCGTCGGCTTGGAACGGCGCACGGCTGCGCGGATGAGCGCTTCCTTCACGGTGCGGGTCTTCTCGTCGAGCCGGTCCACCGACACCGCCAGAAAGGGAAACAGCGCGAGGAACGCCTTGCCTTCAGGGCGCGCAAACAGCGCCTCGTCTTCCACCAGCCCGTCGAGCTTCAACCGGCCCTGCACCAAGGACCGCTGCAGCAGCACGGAGTTAACCGCAATGCGCCGGAACTCCGCATCGCGTGTGTAGACGACGCCGTCCACCAGCGTCTTGATGGTGAAGTAGACCACCAGCACGGTCACGCCAAACCACACTGCGATGGCCTTGTAACTCGGCTTGCCGGTACCCTTTTTGGCACGGTGCGTCAGCATGAGCTGGAGCACGACCAGCGCCGCGGCGATACCCGACAGGGTGCGCCCGAAAATCTCGATATGGTGAACGTCGTCGATGGTCGTATCACCGCCGACCACGTCGAGCAGGCGCGCATTGAACCCCAGCTCGAAGGTCAGGTAGACCAGCGTCAGGCAGATCAGGAAGAGGCCCTGTTTGAGCAGGACGGATCGCGTGGAGGGACTGCCGGCGGCGCCAGCGGCCACCGGTTGGGAAGCGGACAGGGTTGTCATTTGAGCAGATCCACTCGCACCGGTTTGATTTCCTCGGCGGGGAAGGACATGGGTGCCGGGCCGCGTGCGATGGGGGGCGTGCCGCCACCCGTGCCGGTATTGGGGCCGCCGCGCTTGCGATGGCTGGTGCTGACGGTGCTGGTACTGGCAGGACTGACGGTCGGGCTGGTCGGCGTGCTGGTGGTCGGGGCGCTGGTGCCGGCGGTCGTTTGCGGGAGCCCGGGCACATAACGGTTGCCATCGCCAGCGGAGGCGTTGCCGGCGCTACCCTCCGGCGCGCGCAGCGACGCATCGGCAAACGGCTTGGCGTTCAGGTCCGTGCCTGGTGGCACCGGCACGGCGGACTGCAGCATGCGGTTGTCGGCGTAGGTGTAGCGCACCAGGCGGCCATAGCCGGGCATGTCGAAGGTCAGCGCGTTGTTCCTGGAGTCGAGGTTGGCGCGCGGGCGATCCTTGCAATTACCGAATTCCCAGTGCAGCACGTCGCTGCGCTGCACGGCCAGCAGCACGTACTTGTACGGGCAGTTGCGCTCCTGCGTCTCGATGGTCAGCACGGTGCGCTCACCGATGTTGTCCACGCGCGCCACCTTGGCGGTGAGGGCGTTCTGCAGCGGGATCACGCGCATGTAGCGCGCCAGCTTGAGCGAATAGCCGCTGTTGTCCTTGCGCAGCGTGCCGTCCGAGCCGTCTTGCAGTTTGAAGGTATCCACCACCGTGCCAAACAGTTCGGCCGTGTCGACGCCGAATTGCATGCCGCCGCGGCCGTTCGGGTTGACGGCGCAACCGGCCAGCAACGCCGCTGTGCCAAGCGCCATGAACAGTTGGCGCACAGAGGGGCGAGCGCCGGTGGAAAAAGGGGCACCCATCGTGGTGCTGCGTGGAGCGGTTGTTTTATTCATGCGACGCACATCTCGGGGAGACTGACTTGTGCTGACGTTGTTCGGGTGTACGTTGAGTGTTGTTGCATTAGCCAGTACGGGTGAGCAGCTTCGTAAGCTGTCGAAGCAGGGGCTGCGCGGGCATTGACGCTAAGCATTGATCGATGTGAATGTGAGTCACCGTTGGTCGCCGGCCTCAGCCTTTCGCGCTTACGGTATCGAGGACTTGCTTCCAGCCAGCAGGCAACCAATTCATCACGGCGATGTTGGGTTCATACGAGGCCGCCTGATCCCGGCAGTATTTCTCGACAATGGGCGCAAGCCGCGCCGTGGGCACCTGGCGCTTGGCTTCCATCCCCTCATAGATCAAGCGAAATGCCTCGTTGAGCCCTGGTATGCCTTCAGCCACATGGCCCACAAGGATCGGGTTGTACTTGATCGCATAGATGTTCGAGCGGAGGGCAAGCGCATCATTGGCCATCAACCGGCCGACGCACTTATCCGGAGCCGCCTCTGCCCGGCTCCTGTCAACCATGTCCTGGGACTCTTGGACTTCCTTCCGAGTCTTCTCATATTCCTTTTGCGCATGGGCGACATCTTCCGGCGTGCTGCAGACGCTTTTCAGAAAGCGCTTCTCGATATCCGACAGGACATGCGCCTTGTCATCACGGCTGCCCGTTGGCGCATCCGGTTGGCGAGGTTCGATTCGCACGACTGAGCTCATGACTTGCGCGCAATCTCCCGCGCGGCGTTCCAGCAGCTCCGGATGTTGAAGCAAGACCTCCACAACCCGGCTTTTGTTGTCTCGCAGCGCGCGCTGCGCGCGTCCGGTGTCCCATGGCATCCCGCCGTCCATGAACAGGCCCACGGTCTCCGCATCATTGTGGTCGATGGCATGCAGAAAATCGGCGTCGGTCCACATCACCCCGCGGTTCGCCAGTTCCTTGCGCGGGTTGGTGCTGGTTTCCTTCTTGACCGTATCCAGTTTCCTGTTGAGCTGGTCGACGCCTTCGGAGATCTGGTGCGTATCCACCAGCAAGCGCTGGATTTGTGCGGCAAGCGGGGAAGCCGAGGCGATCAGGCCGCCCGCGTCTGCATGCCTGGCGCTGGCAATGGCCCCCACACTGAACGCGGTCGCGCACACCCCTGAGCAGACCAGCAGGCTGGAATGCAACTGCGCGCCCCTCGGAAGCCCCAACAGTTTCATGACCAACAGCACGAGGAACAGCATCACCACCCCAACAGCCACATAGCTGATGTAGGGAAAGTAGGGCCGCAGGAAATCCAGCACCGGGAGGAGCGTCGCCGTGGAGATCGTGATGACCGCATTGATCGGGCCGATATGGTCTGTGACCCACTTGCCGACTTCGACGTATTTCTCGGTTTTCATATTGGTCAGTCGATTCTTGCCAAGCGATTCAAGAAACGATATCTCTTGCCTCGCTTGGCGATCAGCGTTCCCTAGAAGCCAGGCGATGCTGCAATGGTGAGCATCGTTGCTTATTGCTCGTTCACGACCTGGCGCATGATTTCCATCCAGCGTGCATGTTCCTTTTGCGGCATGACGATGCGCCATTTCGGACGGTCGATGTCGCGCACGGTGATGAACATGCCGCTGCGCGCAGCGGCCCCACTGGATTCGCCGATATTGGCAATAGCGCCTTGCAACCCACCGCCGACGACCACGCCGGCCGTCTCGTGAATCGTCTGCCACTCGCGGATGTCGTCGAAGCTATACGCTTTGCGCGCGCCTGCTTCGATCAGAGCGATCTTGCGCGTTGCCGGGTTGAGTGCAATGCCGCATGCCGATTCCACGCCCGAAGCAAACAGGTAACCCGAACCTTCGGCTAATCCGATCATCTCGCGCAGTTGCTTCTCTGCCGATGCTTGGTGGCGCTTGCTCCAGCGCCACACCAGCAAGACCGGTACAGCCGCAACGATCAGGACAAGCAATCCGATCCCAGGGTTTTTGGCTACAAACAGCGTGATCAAACCAATGAAGCCGAGAAAGGCAGCCCAAAGTCCGGTCAGAACCCACATCATTTTCATCAGAGCACGCATGTCATTTCCTCGATTTTTGGGGTGGTAGAAATGGGTTGGCTTTATGTGAAGCGGAGGCTGTACCATGGCGGCGCAATGCCGCCCTGGCGAGCGCGGATCTATTGCAGCCAGGCTCCGACATAACCGCGGTTGGGATTGCCGGTAAAGACGCCGTGCTCGACCATCGCAAACCGCGTGCGGCCTCCCGAGACAAAGCGATAAGCCTGGAACCAAGCGTTGCCCGGCAAGCCGATAACGGCAGCAGGTACGCCGGATAGCAGCGTCGTCAGCTTGTCGGCTGTCAGCGTGATCGTCGGTTGGCCCGCAATGGTGATGGTGGCGTTGCCCGATGCATCCACCGCAATGCTCGAATGCACCAGCGCAGGCGTTGCGGCAGACACGCCGTCACGGCGGCAGTCTTCCCAGTATTGCGAGAAGGTGACGCCCGCAAGATCGGTGGCTGAGGCCACCTTGGTGGCGGTCTGCGCGATCAGCACGTCGGTCGACTTGAGCCCGTCGGTGCCGTCGCCCACACTGGCCGCCATGCAGACCATCGAGGCAGCAGGCAGGTTCGGATCGCTGGCCAGGCTGGAGAAGTTCATGCCGTACCGGACCGGGTTGCCCCACAGGAAGCCGCCATCCGGCTGCGGGGTAACGGTGATGGTCAGCGAGCCGAGGTTCAGCGTGCCTGCCGCGCCCACGCCGTTGTCGATGATGGTGGCGATGGCGGGCGCCATACTCTGCGCGTTGTAGTGATAGTCCGAGTAGCCGACCGCGCCTTGCGGGACGATGGGCGTGGTGGCCGCAGCGGCGCACGCCGGAGCCGGGCTCAGGCGCGTGGCCGTCCAGGGGTGGCCGAATGGCGAGGTGGGGTTGCTTTCGTCGTAGGTGCCCGTTGCCTGACTCCAGTCCGCACCGGTGAAGGTGCCAGTGAGGAAGTCGACCGTGCCGATAGTCGCATTCGGGGCCCGCAGCGTGGCCGACGCCGTGAACGTCCATTTCTGCATGGCCGGTACGTAGAGCACCGAGCCGTTCAGGTACGCTTGGGTGCCATCGCTGCGCGTGATCAGGCCGGAGCCAAAGCTTCCGTTCACCTCGCTGATGTTGACCACAAAGGTGTCGTCGGCGCGGTCGGCATGGGTGAATTGCCACTGACCGGCAAACTGGCACATGTTCTGGCTCTGCATGTGCGCTTGCGCCACGGCCGGCGATACCAGTGTCTTCTGCGGTGCGGCGGCGTGGATGGCCGAGACGACGGCCGGGTCCGCCGCAAACGCGGCGGGCGTTTGCGCAAAGTTCAACTGGGTATTGGCCAGCGCAGCAACCGAAGCCGCCGAGATCTGGATGCTGCCACCCGGGTTACCGCCCGAGTCGAGCGATTGCAGAAACGCACCGATGTTGGTCACGGTGTCATTGGTCACATCGGCGGCGTTGGGCACGAGTGCCAGTGGTGTCACCACGGCCTGCCCGGTGGCCGAGCCAATGGCGACGCCGCCCACCGAGAAGGTGACGGGTTGGCCGGGCACGTAGTTGAAGTGACCGGCGGCATCTGTCGTGCCGCTCAGGTTGCCCGACACGTAATGGAGGCCGCCAACGGGCGCATCCACAAACACACCTTGTGAGGTTTGCGGCGTGGTCGGGTTGGTGTTGGTAGAGCCGCTGGCGTTGCTGGAACCGTCATTGCCCCCGCCACAAGCGGCGAGAGCCACGCAGAATGCCAGACACGTGAAACGGATGGTGTTCGTATTTTTTTTCATAGGAGATCGGGCTCCGTGCTGCGCACGAAGACTGGTGATTGATACGGCAATCAAACGATTGTGAGCACCCTCCGTTAGAGGGGAATTCCTCCGCTCAATAGACGGGGGCAGTGCAAACATCGGCTGAACGGTTCCGTTTAATCCGTTCGATTGATTTGAGTTCCGCTATACAAAGGGGCGTGATGGCGCATGGGTTTCTCCAGGTTGGGCGGCCGCCGGACGCATGGCTGGGAGGCGCATTGCCACGCCATTGCAGGGCCGTTGTCTCTTATTCGCTGGAGCGGGCCAAAGCCGGAAATTTTTTTCGGGCGATTTGAAATCGGGCCCATTGGCTTTGGGGAACTTCAGGGGAGGCGAATGAAGGCGATGCAACGCACTAGAGTCTGCGTAGGCAGTGGCGGCGTTGCAAATGAAACAAAGGCACCTAGTGCTCACGTGTCCACCAAGAATTAGATGGACACGATGCGCTCTCGTTTTCCTTCAAGACGGGTTCACCGGGCGCTTACGTTCATCCGGCCCGGCAAGCCCCTGGAGACGGCAAATTGGCAGGTCGCCAGCGGGGTGCACGGAGTGTTCTCTGTAGTGGTTCGTGACGAACCAGCAGCGAGATCAATGGGAACGCCACTGTCGCGTCGCGTTTGACTACATCGCTTTGGCTGCCGAGCAGGGGCGGGCGTGAATTATGTCTCGTCCCGTATTGCGGCACGGGCGCTCTCGACAAGCTGGGGAATGGAAGGCACCATCATCCAAAGCACGCGACCCGTAAAGACCACCATACAAAACTTTGCAGCGTAAGTGGAGGTCGTCACGAACCGCGGGGACCAAGTGAGCCAGTCAAGCAGAATGGATTGAATTCCATTTGCCACCCAGAGTCCCCCTGAGAGGCAGGCCAGCGCCATCAGAAAAGGTGTTGCGACCGCCAACAGCGCAGCTGTGTTCAGTATTGCCCAAGCGATAGGGTGCCAATCCCCATCCGGCTCAATGATGGGCCAAAGTTTGTCAGTAGTGCTCTCGCCGCGTTTCATTTCTGTCACCCAATATCGAGTTCATTAACATGATCGCGCCTGCTGGCTGCGGCAGCAGATGCCGCTATGTCACAGGCTCCTTTGCAGGGTAACGTCGAGTTCGGGCGATGCAACCGCACCCTATGAGAGGTCGACTCGCGGGAGGGCTGGACGCGTTTGCGGCGATGGGGTGATGACGCGCACAAGGCGCGCACGCCGACGTTAGGAAGCTTGTAGCGCGCTCGCGCTGCAGAAGGGTTAGGTTTTGCGAAGCCGATCGATTTCGACGACTTCCTCAGTGTGTTGCGCATCGGCGTCGCTGGCCATTCGACGCAGCAGTTGTTGACGCCAGCCTTTGAGCGCCGCCCCCGGAATGGTTGTGTCCATCACGCCCGTGACACCAGAGTTGGTGACGGTCTCGGACACCTCACGGCCGTTGGGTGCGGTAAATGTCTTCATGATTCGATTGAATATTTGGTTTTGTTGCGACCTGATTGACTTCACTGTAGTCCAACAGCCGCAGTTGCGTAGCAGCGCCGGTCGGGTAGGCTAATCAATACAGTGAGACCGTCTTTCAGGAGGATTGGACATGATGAATGGCGACGACGGCGAAGATCTCCCCATGCTGTGTTTCCGGCTGGTTCGCGCGCTTGGCACCTTGCTTCTTGCAGTTGCCGCGCTCGTAGTGGTTCTCGCCATGTTCTGGCGAGATGTCCGGCTGGCGTCTTTTCTTGACCAGTGGTTCGGTGGATGGTCGGACCGCACGCTGACACTTGCCGCGACGCTGATGCTAGGCCTCTCCGCGCTCGCTTTTCGTCTTGTCGAGCGAAGCGAGCGGCGCTATGCACAGAAACGACGCTCGCTGTCCCGTCACGGATTCTGGGGCTGACCAGGTCGATCACGGCGGCCCCCGCATTCGAATGGCGAGATCGCCTCCAGGTCCAGTTGCCGTTTTGTTTAATCCACCAACACCGAGCGTGCACCTTGTTCCACGTCGTCCCGACGCAGTGCAGTTGACCCGTCCCGCATGCGGCGCATTGCTGCGGCGTCGATGGTTTTCTGGATGACCGCATCCGCATCGGCGATCGAGCGCCCCGTCACCTTGTCGATCAACAGCATCCTGACTTCTTCGGGAATTTGCCAGGTGTCCGACCACCTGACCACAGCGGCTTCCACGTACTCGGCCATGTCTCGTGCACCGGGAACATCGAACACGATCTTGTCTTCGAAACGTCCTCCGCGTACGGCCGCAGAATCGATACGATCATAGTGATTCGTTGCCGCAACAAAAAGCACGTCCCTGACCCGACCGCCAGCACCATCCATGGTTGTCAGGATCTTCTCCGTAACCATGCCGTAGTTTGAGTATTGCCGGTCGCACAAGATGCCGTCGGCCTCATCCAGGAAGACGATCACGGGACGGATGTCGCAAGCCTCGCGGTAGAGGGCGTCCCAAGCCTGTGGCTTCGCGATGATTTCCGCACCGGTGATCTTAAGGAACGCCCAGCCGCTCGTTTTGGCTAGCGCCATCGCCGCCTGGGTCTTGCCGGTGCCCGGCGGCCCGATGAAGATGACCCCCGGCGGCAGGCGACCGCCGATTCTCTCTAGGTTGTCGACGTTCTCCATCTTGAACGCCAGGTCGCGCAGCGCGTTGCGGGACGCCTCGGGCATCAGGATCTCGTCGATCGACTTGACGTTCTCCGGCAGTTTGCCGCGGCGCCCCTGCAGCAGACGCATTGCTCGCATGCCCACGTCGAACGTAACCTTGCTGGCGAACTGACCATCACGCCACATTTCATACAGTTGCGGACCCAGTGAAGACAGTCGGCTCGCGCTGAATCCTTCCCACCGTTCCGCCAGCTTCTTGACGGCTTCGCTGTCGACCAAGTCGAAGCCGAGTTCATCTCCTATGGAGCGGCGCAGAATCGCCTGACGAGCTTGCAAGTCGGGTGCAGGAATCTCGATCTTGTAGTCGAAGCGACCTTCGCGGATCCCAGCTCCGTCCAACTGGTCCAGCATGTTTGTGGCCGCGACCAGGATGACCTGGGAGCCTCGCAGCGCAACGATCTCGGTCAGGAGCACGTTCGTGAGATCCTGATCCATATGGTGCGCATTGCCATCACGCGCCTTGAGGAACGAGTCGATCTCGTCGATGAAAAACACGCCAGCCCCGCGCTTCCGCGCCGCCTGGAATGCAGCCTTCACTTTCTGTGGTGTTTCGTTGACCCACTTGGAAGCCATGTCACCATAGGCGATCGAGAAGAAGGGCACCTGAAGCTCGCCAGCGAGCGCCTCGGCAAACATCGACTTGCCATTGCCTGGATCGCCGAACAGGATCATGCCGTTGCGCGGCTTGCCTTGTCCTTTGAGAATCTCCCGTGCGGCCACCTCCAGCCGCTTCTTAGTTTCGGCCATCCCGACGACATTCGCAAATGTGTACTGCGGGTAGCGAATGTTTTCGTTGAAGTCGTATGCTGGCGCGGCGGGCTGCTGTTGCGTGGGCGGCTGCGAAGGTGCGTCGGCTACGCTAGCTTTTGCGACGGACGGTTGTGGGGCAGGAGGGGTAACACGGGGCGTACCGGATTCTGCGGACCTATTCGAGGCGTCACGGCTGCGCTGATGGTACAGATGCCACAGGCCGAAGAACGCTGCGGTCAAGATCGCTAGCCCAAGCGACCTGAAATCGCTTCCGGCGAGCACGACGCGCAGAGCCCCGATGGTCAGCACCACAAACGCCGCCAGCGCATGCTTCCAACTGCGGAGCCTCGGTAGCCATATCAGGCCAGCAGCCATGAGGGTGTAGCCGAGAAGAGCACCGCTCTCCGGTGCTGGCATATGCAGCGACCCTGCGTGGACACTCGCTCGCATTAGCGAGAACCAGTACAGCACCAGGATAACGCGCGTGGCTTGCACGGCGAAGAGAATTAGGTAACGCATGTTGACCTCGGAGTCAGCGTTTTCGTTGTCAGCGCGGGGCGCGTTGCTTTTCGCGCTGGAGCGTCTTGTCACAGGACCAGTCTGAGGGCGACTTCATCCAAGGCAAATCGAGTTCCACCGAGTGCGTGAGGGGGAAGCATCGTTCCAGACCTGGGGACAGCAGGTGCGAGGTGGAGTCCCGGGTCTGGGCGCATCCCTCGATGGATCAGTCGAGTAGGAGGAAAATGTGCCGGCGCATCAGCACCGGCACTGGCTTAGCCGACGACGTTGCCGGTCGTGAACGTGAAGCTGCGCGAGAACGGCGTGCCATTGATCGTGCCGGTGAGGCTCACCGAATACTGTGTGCTCGGTTGCAGCGGTGAAGCCGGGTAGGCGACGGCCACGAACGCTGGGAGCAGCTTGTTCGGATCGTTGGCCGAGGAAAGCAGCTGGAGGCCAATCGCGTGCCCTGCGTTGTCCGTCATCGTGCCGGATTGAAGCACAACGGTGTCACTCGGGTTACCGGCAACCGCGACCGGCGTGCCCCAAGGCCCAGACGTGTTGGGCGGCGCGGGTATCTCGCCGTTCGACAGATAGGCAACGCCCGTGGTGCTCTGACACGGGAACGTCAGCGGCAGGTTGCCTGACATTGATTTCGGTGCGTCGATGCTTATCGATGCACGGACATCGGGATAGCCGGCATACGTGGTCTTCGATACGCCAATCCCCACAATGCTCGATGGCCAGACGCCAACCGCAATGTGGTACACACCGGCCAGCCAGTCGATCACGTGCTGCCGACCATACTGGGTGTCGCTCAGCGTGGCAGTCGTGTAGTAGCCACCGCTTGCACCACCCACATAGACGTTCTGGAATCCGGCCGCAACGGCACGGTCTTGATAGGTCACGCCGGTGAATCCGGGCTTCCCCGATGTTTCGCTATCTGAGATCACGCCGTTCGCACTCATATATGCGGCGTGCGCTTGTGCCGCCTGATCCAGCACCGTGTTCTCCTGCAGAGCCGGGAAGCCGCACTGTGTCCGATACTGATTCAAGAGGGTGAAGGCTGCGATCTGAGAGCTACCGGCGGCATATTGCGGCGTGGCCAGCGTGCCAGCCACGGGCTGTGACGCCGTCGTCGATCCGCCGCCAGATGAACTACTGGCAGTCGACGGCGGAGCACCATCACCGCCGCCGCAGGCGGACAAGGCGAGAACGGAAGCAATGGCGATCGCGAGCAGCGAGAGGTTTTTTTGCATGAGGTATTCCTGTTAGCTGTGAGGTCCGTGACCGTTTCGGGATCACTCTGCTTACCGTACTGACGCTTTCGGAAAGTCAAGGCCATTGGCTGTGAGACGGTCGTTCGACGTGCCGGGCCAACCACACGCAATTCGCGCACAGCATTCCTTCCCTGGCCAGAGTCAGTGAATATGAGTCGAGGGTGCGCAAAGGCAGCACCAATCTCCGTGCGACCGACTTCATCCGATGCAAATCGATTTCTTTCGAGTGAATGAAGTCTTTAGACCGCCGCCTAGCGTCCGTGGTCGTAGATGGCTTTGCGGCGGGGAGTATGTAGATTTGGAGACCAGATTTCGTGTGGCTTCGCGCTCTTCGATAGCTAAGGAAGTCTTAGTGTACGCAAATTTGATCACTAAGAACATCTTAGCCTTTGGGGAGAAGGCTAAGCATGGACGTAGTAGCAAAGCGTCTCAAGGAGGCGCGTACGCTAGCTGGCTTATCGCAGGAGCGACTCGGTGTGCTGGCTGGAATCGATGAGATGTCCGCAAGTGCGCGGATGAACCAATATGAACGGGGCAAGCATGTCCCGGATTTTGGTACTGTGGTTCGGATTGCGGCCGCGTTGAGTGTGCCGCCGGCCTATTTTTACTCCACCAAAGATGACGAGGCTGACCTACTGGTGAAGTTTCATCGTATGACCAAGGCGCAGCGAGTCAAGGTCATCGATTTTGTTGATGGGCTGGCGCCGTAGTTTTGGGCACAAGCGGAATCGCAGTTGTTGAGTCGGATTACGAAACGGGTTGGCAGGATGCCGTCGAGCTTCGCCACATGGGCCAGAAAGCAAGGGTTCGCGTTGAGTTTCGTAGCCAGGAAAACATTGCCGTGCAATCATTGAAGCCGCTTGTGGCTGGGCTCTATCGCGCCAAGTTGACCTTTCGCCAACGGAACCTTTTCTGTCATTCAATCTAGATACATTGCCGGTTGGTGAGTTGGTCAAGCTGGAAGCCATAGCCGCAGCATCCGATGACTACATTCTCAGCGGCCATCTGCTTCGCGATGTGGATGTCCATTGGGATAGTGGTGGAGCACTGTTGAAGCGCGTTCATCGCTGATGACGCGATACCGGGAAACCTTGCCACGCCGAAAGCCGAATACTCATCTTTCTTTTCCTAGAAACTTCGCTACATGCCGAATCGTGTTGATCTGTCCATGATCGAGTCCAGCCCTGCGGCGATGTTGCGGCGACGGGCTGAGGCTATCGCGTGGGTTCGCATGCAGATCGCACGATATGGCCTGGCGTATGCCGATCTCACTGCCGCAGGGTGTTTTCCGCCGCTTCGTCGCGCTTCATCGAAAGCACGATATCGTAGTGCTGAGGGTCAAACGTGGGATGGAGAGGGCGATATGCCGGATTGGCTGCAGCGTGCGGTCAATGCTGGCCAGAGCCCGGAGCACTTCCGGGTTGGAACTTGACAGAGTGGTCCATAGGCCGTCGCGGACTGTGTTGGTCGTGATGTCCAATCAGTCCCGGCCCGCATGCTAGCCGTCTGCTGGTAATAGCGCGTGGTGGGTCTGCACCTACTGGGCCGACACTCGCCCAGTCAGCTGCAAGCGCAATACCGCATCCGAGTGGCCGCCAGGTGCGTTGGCAAGCTAGCCGAGCGGCGGCCACGTTCCATTGGTTCGAATCCGAGTTCCCGGTAAAGCGCCGCTGCACGGTGGTTCGTGTCCAGCACATCGAGCACAAGCGTCTGCCCGACCGTGGAAGGAAGCAGTTGCTGCTTGATTGCGTGTGAGAAGAGGGCCCTGAAAATTCCCCGGCCGCGCAGATCGGGGCGCGTGGCGCAGTGGGCCACCAGCGTTTGTCGCCGCGTGGGAGCGGGAATCTCGCTTTCGAGAATCAGCCCGCGGCGGATGATGCTGGGCGTGCGGCGCAGGCCAAAATGCTGCAGGAAGTCGCGGACTGCGTAGAGATCATCCAGCCAGTTGTGCCGACCGTCCTGGATCGCAAGGGCAGCGATTGGCTGACCGCCGATCGTGGCGACCAAATGGCGCTTCCACGAGAAACGCCCGCTTGGGGTGGCGATGGCACGGCGCAGGAAAGCCTCGCATGCGGCCGGTGGCACGCCCAGCAGCCAGTCAAATTCCTGGCGGCCGGAGGCGAGCACCAACGGCGCCAGCGCAGCGGCATCGCTAGCCGCAGCGCGACGGAACGTGAGTGCCGAGCCCGATGACTGATCCATCTGCAGCATCGTGTCCATAGTGCTAACGCCGTGCCAGCTGCGCAACGGACGCTATCGTATAAGCGATCTGTTCCGGCGTGTGGGTGGAGCAGATAAAGAAGCGCAGCCGCGCGGCTTTCTCCTCCACCGCGGGATAAAAGATCGGCTGCGTGTTGATGCCTTTCTCGAACAGTGCATTGGCCCATTGCGCGGCCTTGAGCGAACTGCCGATAATCACTGGCACGACCGAGTATCCGGCGCTCAGCCCCGTGTTGAGGCCCGCTTCACGTGCGGCGTCCAGGAACTGACGTCCGCGCTCGCGCAGCTTGGCGACTCGTTGCGGCTCATCCAGCATGCGCCGAAGAGCGGTAAGCGAGGTGGCGGCCAGCACCGGTGACAATCCAACGCTGTACAGGAAACCGGGTGCCAGGTGGCGCAGGATGTCGATCAGCGCCTGCTCGCCGGCGATGTACCCGCCGCAGCCCGCCAGCGTCTTGCTGAAAGTCCCCATCCAGATATCGACGTCGCGGCCGGCCAGCCCGAAATGCTCCCGGATGCCTTTGCCTGTCGCACCGAGCACGCCGAACGAGTGCGCTTCGTCGACCATGAGGAAGGCACCGTGGCGGCGCTTGATGTCGATGAAGCGTTCCAGCTCGGGGAAGTCTCCATCCATGCTGTAGATGCCTTCCACGGCGATCAGCACACGGCGGTAGTCGCGCCGCACGCGCGTGAGCAGGGCGTCAAGCGCTGCCCAGTCGTTATGCGGGAAGTTCAGCCGCTTGGCGCCGCTGAGCTGCGCCCCCTGCACGATGCTGTTGTGCGTCAACGCGTCATGCACGATCAGGTCGCCGGGGCCAAACAGGCATCCGATCACGGTGACGTTGGTGGCATGCCCGCTGACGAAGGCGACGCAGTCGTCGACCTCGTAGACGCTTGCCAGCGCGCGCTCTAGCTCGCGCTGGACCGGCCGCTCGCCGGCCACCATGCGGCTTGCCGACGCCGAGGTGCCATACTGGTCGACTGCGGCTTTGGCGCTGGCCGATACCTCAGCATCCCCGGATAGGCCGAGATAATTGTAGTTGGCGAAGTTGATATAGGACTGGCCGTTGATCTGCGTGGTGGCCCCGGCCACGCCTTCGTGGACGCGGAAGAACGGCGACGCAATGCCCAAACGCTCGCTTACCTCGCGGATGATCGAGACCTGCTGGTACGCAGGCAGCGTGTCGAAGCGGCACAGTGCCGCATAGTCCGCCGGATTGACCGGCTGTGCTGCCGACGCTTCACCGGTATGGGCCGCAACTGCCGCCCGTTCGGCTCCCGTCTCCATTTCTTTCGTGACCCGATCAAGCTGCCGCTTCAGGGCCTTAGCAGCAAGCTGCTGTCGCAACTGGTCGCCCAGTCTCATACTGCGGATTCCTTCGTCAGTGTGTGGGGTATGCCCATTCCCAGGCATCGGGCCGGGCGAGCAGGGCGGCACAAAGCCGGTAATTCATTTCGTGGCTGGGGCGCAAGGCTGTGACCTTGCCTAACAGCGGCGCGCCCAGCAGAGCTAGGTCGCCGATTAGATCAAGCACGCGGTGCCGCACGAACTCCATCGGCAGGCGCATGCCGCCGATCACGCCGGAGCCGACAATGGTAGCGGTGCATGACGGCCTCGCGCCGCGCAGAATCGGTTGGCCCCGCAGATAGCCAAACAAGATGGCTGGCACCGCCCAGCGCAGGCGGCCATATGAGCGCGATGGCGCGATGTCGGAAGCGAACGAAACGGGGTCGATGATGCCCTGCCAGTTCATCTCGCCGAACCCCTTGAGGTCGTTGGTTACGGACATCGCATAGTGGTCGGCCGGTTCGATGATCGTGCGATGCATGCCGCCATCTTCCACAGCAACCGTCTTGAGAATCCGCAGGAAGCGCTTGGGTGCATCCAGCGGGAGGCGTCCACAGGCCTCGATCGCCTGCAGCCAGGGCTGTGCGCTGCCATCCAGGATCGGCACCTCTTCGGCATCGATCTCGACGGTGGCGTGGTCGATCTGGCATGCCAGCAAAGCTGCCAGCAGGTGTTCGACGGTGCGCACGCGCCAGCCATCGGCATTCTGGAGTGCCGTGCACAACGGCTGCCCCAGGCGCAGCGCCGCAGAGGCGGGCAGTAATGCAAGCTGCTGGCCGCCGCGCATGCGCCGGAACACGATGCCGTGCCCGACGCGCTCAGGATGCACGCGGACATTGACGCGCTTGCCGGTGTGCAGCCCGCGGCCGTACAGCCGCAGCTCGCGCGCCAGTGTTCCCTGATTGCTTGCCCAGCCCGGCGCGGTCATCACGAGGTCGTCTCAGTGAGGACATCTGCGACTGCTCGGTTGGCGGTCATTTCGCGTGCCATGCGTTGCAGTTCGTCGCTGCTGATTTCCGAGCCATGGATGGCCGACAGTGAGGCCAATTGCTGCTCGACATCACTTGCAGCGCCTGCTTCCTGGCCGTCGGTTGCGCCGGCGCGCACCGATTCAGCTATCTTCTGCGCGAGCGAGCGCACGGTCGCACCTTCGGCCAACATCATCACCGGCAGCTTGACCTCGAAGCACTCCTCAATTGCCATGCCGAGCTCCATGCCCATCAGCGAGTCCATGCCCAGATCGGTCACTGAGCGATCAGGATCGACCTTGGCGGCAGATAGGTGGAGGATCCGAGCGATCTGTGCCTGCAGTGTCTCGATCACCAGTTGCACGGCTTCGGCGGAGTCAAGCGCGCGGATCTCGGCTTGCATGCTGGCGCCATCGGCGCGCTGCGTTTCCTGTCCGATGCCGCCCCGCATGTCGAGATAGCGCAGCGAGCGTGCGGCTGGCATGACGCGCGAGATGGACTTCCAGTCGAGCCACAGTAGCGCTTCGCCGGCATGGCCGCACTGCAGCACCTGTTCGAGCGCGGTCATCGCCTGTGCAGAGGTGATTGCGCGGCCGCCAATGCGGGCCTGCAACGCCTCCAGTGTTTGGGCATTGCGGGCGAGGAAGCCCACGTCCTCGAGTGGGCCCCAAGCCATGTAGGTGCCCGGCAGGCCTTGCGCGCGGCGCTGGTGAATCAGCGCCTCAAGGAAGGCGTTGGCGGCCACGTAGTTGGACTGCCCGGGGTTGCCCAGGAAGGTGGTGGCCGACGAATACACCACGAAAAAGTCCAGGGCGAGTTCGCGCGTGGCCTGATGCAGGTTCCAGGCACCGGCAACCTTGGGCGCCAGTACGTCGCGCATCTTGGCGTCGTCCAGGTTGGCGATCAGGCCGTCGGCAATGGTCATTGCCGAATGCACGAGCCCCTTCAGCGGCGTGCCGCTGCGGCCCAGTCCGTCGACCAGCGCGCGCACCGCCGCGCCATTATTGAGGTCGCACGACACGACCGCCGTATCTACCTGGAGCGTGTCGCGCCAGTGCGCCGCTTCCTCGGCCAGTTCGGGCGCGAGCGTGCCGCGCCGGCTGGCCAGCACCAGATGACGTGCGCCGCGCTCGACCAGCCAGCGTGCCGTGGCGAAGCCCAGACCGCCGGTGCCGCCCGCAACCAGATAGGCGGCCGACGGATCCAGCGCGAGATGCGATGCGCTGGCGGCCTGCGGTGCGGGCACCCCGCCGGCGAAGGTGACCACGATCTTGCCGATCTGGCGGGCCTGCTGCATGTAGCGGAAGGCTTCCTCGATGCGTGCGGCAGGGAACGCGCGGTAGGGCAGCGGATCGAGCACGCCCTGATCGAGCAGCGCCATCACCTGGGCGAACAGGGATGCGGTGAGCTGCGGCGACGCATCCATCAACTGGTCGGCGTCGATGCCGAAATAGCTGATGTTGTTGCGGAACGGGCGCAGGCCGATACGGCTGTTCTCGTAGAAATCGCGCTTGCCGAGCTCGAGGAAGCGACCGAACGGACGTAGCACGTCGATGCTGCGCACCATCGCCTCGCCGGCGAGCGAGTTGAGCACGACATCGACACCTTCGCCTCCGGTCGCGCGCCGGATCTCGTCGGCGAATGCCAGGCTGCGTGAGTCGAACACGCGGCTTGCGCCGAGCAGGCGTACAAACTCGCGCTTTTCATTGCTACTTGCGGTGGCGAATACTTCGGCACCGAGGTGGCGTGCCAACTGGATTGCAGCGATGCCGACACCGCCGGCCGCGCCATGCACCAGTACGCGCTCGCCCTTGCGAATGCGCGCCAGTTCGTTTAGCCCGTAATAGGCGGTGAAGAACGTGGTCGGGATCGTGGCGGCTTCCTCAAAGCTCAGCCGCGCGGGTTTGTGTGCCAGCGCCGTCGCGCGGGTACGCAACCGGCTCGCATAACACGCGGGGGCAAAACCGAGCACCAGATCGCCGCTGGCGAAATTTGCGACCGCACTGCCCACACGCGTGACGCGGCCGGAGAACTCCATGCCGATGGTCGGACCGGCAAAACCGTTCTCGACGGCTTCGTCAGACAACAGGCCCATCGCGTACATCACGTCACGGAAATTCAGGCCCGCGGCCATCGGCTCCACTTCGACTTCGTCGGGTTCCAGCTCGAACTCGGGCAGCGGGAACCACTGCAGGTGACTCAGTGAGCCCGGCGATTCAAAGCCGAGCACAGCGGGTATGGCCGATGCACCTGCGGCGGCCCGTGTGGCCTGTTCGCGCAGCTCGCTCACTTCGGCGGTCAGCATGCGCGGCACGTAGCGTTCTTCGAGGCCGAGCACGACTTCATCTTCCGCATCGGCACATAGCAGCTCACGGCTGAGCGCCGGTACTGGCTGCGTCTCGCGTGGATCGATATCGATGAGCCTGCAATGCAGTTCGGCGTGCTCGTTCATCAGCACGCGGCCCAGACCCCACAGGGTGGCCTGCGACGGCTGCAGCGCCGTTGCTGGCGTGCCGGGCGCAGCCAGCGGCGCGCCGCCGCAGGTGACGATCGACAGTTGCGCGCTGGCGCGCTTGCCGTTCAAGCCGCGCACTAAACGTGCAAGCGCGACTGAAGTCGGCTCTTGCGCCTGCATCAGCGTGCCCGCGTCGGCGCTATCGTCAAGCCTTGGCGCGTCTGCAGCAAGGAAGACGATCTGGCACGGTGCTCCCGCTTCGTCCAGTGCGGCATGCGCCAGCGCCGCTTCGGGGGACTCCACCAACGCAACGCGCGGGCTGCGGCTCGCCAGGCTTGCGCCAGCAAGGGCCTCTTCGAGCGCGGCAGCCAGCGTGGTGGCGAGTTCGGCCGGTGTGCCAGGACAGACCACCAGCCAGTTCGCCCCCAATTGCTCGGCGTTGCCGTCAATTCCTTCTGTGACGATCTCGCCGATATCGCGTGAATCAGCTTGACGTCCAAGCTGGCGGCGCGCCAGCAGCAGCGCCGGTGCGCCTTCAATCTGGAGATCAGCCTCGACGTGGCGGGCTGGTGACTGGAAGCCCTCGGCAAGCAGCATGGCTTCGATGGACTCGGCGGGGAGCAAATCCCCACGACCTGCGGACCACCATTCTGGCGACAAACCGAACACAATGTCGGAGAAGCGGCTTGCCTGGGCCTCGCTAAGCACCAGCAGTGCCCCAGGCGTCATCCACGTGCGCACGGCCGCCAGCAATCGATTCGGCTTGCCAGATGTGCGCAGCAGGTTATTGACCACCACCACATCGAACGTGTGGCTGCGTCCCGGCTCGACGGTCAACTCGGGCTGATCGCTCAGTTGTAGCGTCGCCGTGCGGATTAGCGGATGACGGCCGGTATCAAAGGCGCCGAGCTGCTCCGCGCTGCCGGCGATGGTGTACTCGCAGCGGCCCTGCAGGTGCGCGCCGATCGGCTCGAATAGATTGGCTTCCGGCGGGACGATTTCCAGAACCCGCATCGGGCGGCGCTGGGTCCATCTCTCGATGCACGCATCCAGGCTAGCACTGGCCATTGCGTTGACATGCGACCACGTCGGAGAGGCCTCGAACAGATGGTCCAGCAGGCTGTTGCGCGCCGGGGGCAGCACGGCGCCCGCTTCCAGCTCGCCGTTCAGAATGGCCGGCAGCGAGGCGCCGCAATGTGCCAGCAGCGTCAGCTCGGCAACATGGCTGGGCGACAGGGATAGCAGGCTCCGCCAGAGTTCTTCGATAGGCGGCAGCGTTTCGTCGCCCAGTGCCAGCACGCCGTCGCGGCGCACGAGGATGCCGTCTTCCAGCAACATGTCGACTAGCCGTGCGAGCAGTGCTGGATTCGCGCAGGCCGGCAGCTCGGCCTTGGCGCGGACGTGCAGCGCTTCGACGGCACGCAACGCGTAGGCCGCAGCCAGCACGTCGATCAGCGGCATGACTTCGGTGAGGTGCCTGTCGCGATGCGCGGCGTCTTCGGTGCCGGCGACCATGGTGGCTGCCGTGGCCAACAGGCTGGCCGGCGAAGGCGTCGCAGCCGCAGCGATCGCTTCGGTTGCCGGCTTGGCTTCCAGCGCAAAGACATAGCGCCCAGGTTTGCCGTGGCGACGGCGGATCAGATCTACGCGGCGGAAGCGGCATGCGGAGAGCTTCAGCACTGTATTGCCGCCGGCATCCAGGTATTGGAAATTGGCGACCAACGAATGCGGACTGCGGCGTTCGATCCGCGCCACCACGCGGGCCGGCACGCCGCCAAAGTAATCCATGCGGCCAAACTGCACCGGTACGTAGGCGGCCTGCTCAGCACTGGGCTTGCCGGCGGCCATCAGGGCCAGCAGCGGATGCAGGCCGCTGTCGAGCGCGCCAGGATGCATCGTGTAGCGATCCAGATGAGCCTGCTGCGAGGCGGGCGCTGCAAGCTCAGCGAGTGCAACGTCACCGTCGATGCGGACCGTTTGCACCCAGCGGAAGGCCTCGCCAAACTCCAAGCCGATCGCGAGTGCCGCCTGGTACAGCGTGCTGCCGGCAATGGGGGCCTGCTCTTCGAGCGCAGCCATGCTTTGCGGCTCGATGGCCGGCGCGGTCTGCGACGGGCCGCCGATCAGCAAGCGACCGGCCACATTGATGGTCCAGGGATCGTCGCTCACGCGTGGGCGCGTTTCGATCACGAAACCCGCAGTGCGCGGATCGAGCGTAAAGCGGAACAGTCGGCCCTGCTGCGGTTGGAATACCACCGGGGTGCGAATCTCCAGATTCTCCACCGCGCAAGTCACGGTACCGAAGTAGCTGCGCGCCGCAGCCAGCGCCATCTCCGCGTAACCCGCCCCAGGAAAGGTGACAGCCCCGTCCACCACGTGGCTGGCGAGCATGGGGAGCTTGACTGGGTCGATCTGGTTTTCCCAGGCTGCCGCGCAGTCCTTCAGCCGGTAGCCAAGCAGCGGGTGCTGGCGGTGGCGGTGGACCAGGTCGTAGCCTTCTGCGGTGATGGGTGCCCAGTAGGGCGTGCGCTGCCACGGATAGGTCGGCAGCACGACGTCGCGGTGTGCGTCGGGGTAGACGGTATTGCGATCCAGCCGCGCGCCGTGTGCGAGCGCCGTGCAGAACGCGTGGCGCAGATGGCTGCTCTGGTCGTGGTTGCGCTTGAGCGTTGGTAGGGCGCTGCCGTTCGCGCGAGCCGCCTCCAACGATTGCGATACGTAGGCGCGCAGGATCGAGTGGGGCCCGATTTCCAGGAACAGCCGCATGCCGCCATCGATCAGCTGGCGCGTGGCCGGCTCGAACTGGACAGGCTCGCGGATATTGCGCCACCAATAGCTGGCGTCCAGTTCGGCGCCCGACAGCGGCGTGCCGGTCACCGTTGAGACAAAAGTGCTGTGCGTTGCCCGCGGTTGCAGGCCTCGCAGACCTTCCACCACAACATCATGGATGGCATCCATTTGCCGACTGTGGAAGGCGTAGTCTAGATCGAGCATCTGGAAGAACTGATTTGCCTGCGCCAAATGCGCCTGCACGGCTTCCAGTGCCGTGAGGGGGCCGGCCAGCGTGACGGCGCCGGGGCTGTTGATGCCGGCGACTTCCAACACGTCGTCAAGGCCCAACGCGGCGATCAGTTCGCGCGCGGCCCCTTCCCCCACGCCTGCAGCGGCCATCTTGCCTTTGCCAGCGGTGAGCGCCTGGGCGCGGCTGCGAACCTTGATGACGCGCACGGCCTGCTCCATCGACAAGGCGCCCGCGGCATACGCCGCCGCGACTTCGCCCACGCTATGGCCATAGCATGCGTCAAAGCGCAGGCCCTGCTCGAGCAGCGATTGCACGATGCCCGCCTGTATGGCAAACAGCAGTGGCTGCGCGTTTTCCGTGCGCTGCAGCCACTCCGCGGTGGCGCCTGCACGCATCACATCGAGCAGCGATGCGCTGCCGTCGGCGCACCAGAAGGCATCGATCTGCTTTACGGTTGCGCAGAAGACACTGTCCTCCTGCAGCAGGCGCTGCCCCATGCCGGCCCACTGAGAGCCATTGCCGGAGAACACCAGCGCCAGCTTGCCGTCGTTGGCGACGGCCTCGCCCGTCACCACAGCGGGGCAGGTGTCGCCTTGCGCCAGCGCAGCCAGCGCCGCGATGCCATCTGCGGCAACGTCTGCAGCGTTAGATGGGTCGATGACGGCGCGGTAGCGTAAGGGCTGTCGGCGATGAGCCGTCGCGCCTGCCAGCGCCTGCCAGGACGTGCCTGCGCCGAGTTGGTCCCGATAGGCGGCGGCCAGCGCCTGCAGCGCTTCTTGCGAACGCGCGCTGAGCATCAACGGGGCGGGGCGGTTTTGCGCAACGCTGGTCGCCTTGCCGGCTTTTGCTGCTTTGGAAGGCGGCGCGGCTTCGCGCAGCAGAACGTGCGCATTGGTGCCGCCAAAACCAAACGAATTTACGCCGACAAGCAGGCGCTTGTCCTTGGCCGCCAACGGTGTGTAGCGATCGACCACACGCAGGTTGCCACCCGTGAAGTCGATATTGGGGTTCGGCGTGCGGAAGTGGATCGACGCTGGCACCGCGCGATGTTTCAGGCACAGGATTGCCTTGATCAGACCAGCCATGCCGGACGCCGTTTCCAGATGCCCGACATTGGTCTTGGCCGAGCCGATCAGCAACGGCGCATCGGGGCTGCGCAGCTTGCCAATCACGTCGATCAGCGCGCGCGTCTCGATCGGGTCTCCGACTGCGGTGCCGGTGCCGTGCGCCTCCAGATAGTCCACTTCGCGCGGATCGACCCCGGCGCGGGCGTACACGTTTTCCAGCAGCGCCGCTTGCGTGGCCGACGCCGGCACATTGATGCCGCCTTGCGAGTGGCCATCGGAGTTGACCCCCGACGACGCGATCACGGCATGGATGGTGTCACCGTCGGCCAGCGCCTTGGACAGCGACTTGAGCAGCACCAGCGCGCCGCCTTCGGCACGCACATAACCGTCGCCAGAAGCATCGAAAGCGCGGCAGCGGCCGGTGGGCGACAGCATCGAGGCTTTGGCGAAGCTGACAAAGGGGAACGGGTGCAGCAGCAGATTGACGCCGCCTGCCAACGCCGTTTCCACCTCTCCGGCTCTGATCGCGTTGCATGCCTGGTGCAGTGCCACCAGCGACGACGAGCATGCGGTGTCGATCGACATGCTCGGCCCGCGCAGGTCGAACAGATACGAGATGCGGTTGGAGGCGATGCTCAGCGTATTGCCGGTGGCGGAGTAGGCGTCCACCACGCTGAGGTCGTCGACGCCCCGGTCGCCATAGTCCTGCGCCGCCACCCCGACGAACACTGCGCAGTCCTGGCCGGCCATCTGTTGGGGGTGGTGCCCTGCATGTTCGAAGGCTTCCCAGGCCAGTTCGAGGAGCAGGCGCTGCTGAGGATCCATCTGCTGCGCTTCGCGCGGCGAGATACCAAAGAAATCGGCATCAAAGCCCGCGACGTTGTCGATGACGCCGGCCGCAAAAGTATAGCTCTTGCCAGGCTCACGCTTGGAGGGGTGTTGATAAAACTCGGTACTGAAGCGGTCCGCCGGCACTTCGGTCACGGCATCGGTTTCAGCAACCAGGAGCTTCCAATAATCCTCCGGGCTGTGAACACCGCCCGGAAACCGACACGACATTCCGACAATAGCTATTGCATCTTTCATCTTCTTAACCTGCTCGATTTCTGCGCTGCTTGCGGCTTCACGTTGCTATCTCTGGGCACACCAAGGTGGCAGAGACTACTGTTGTTGCTGCTGTTGGCTTTCAGTGCTCGCCGCGTTTGTTCTTGATGCCCCGGCATCCTGCGATGCCGGTAGCGGGGCGCTGATGCAATCGATCAGCAGTTGGCCCAACGATTCGGCATGTACCCGCATGCGCTTCTGCTGGCTTGGTGGCGCCGAGGCGGCATCACTGCGCCACAACAGATAGTCGCTATGGATGGGTAGATGGTCGGTCTGGCGATAAACCGCCGGGAGTGCCGGCACGTGGTCGCCATAGAAGCAGAGGATCGCGGGACGCTTGCGGGTAGCCAGATAGCGCGTCAACTGCCCGATCATGGCGTCCGCATTTGCGAGGTGGCGCAGGTAGGCGGTCAGGTCGTTCCAAGGCTTGCCTTCGCCAAACGCATGATAGGAAGCGGCCTCCCCGGGCGCCACGTGTTCCAGGTGCAGCGGCCCATGGTTCTCGATGGTCATCGCGAAGACGAACGCCGGCGAATCGCCGGCGGCCTCAAGTTCGACCTGAATGGCATCGGCCACCGCAAGGTCGGCCACGTAGGGACCCGCGCGCTGCGCCTTGTTGAAATGGCGGATATCGAGAAAGCGATCGAAATGCATTAGCGGCAGAACGCGGTGCCTGCCGAAGAAGTCTCCGTGGTACGGATGCATAGCCACCGTGCGGTAGTCCGCGCGCCGGAACCACCCCGCCAACGAAGTACACGGCTGGCGTATATAAGCATATGGGTAGAACCTGGCGTAGCCTTGCGCGCCAGAATCCAGCCCCGAGAGCACGGCAAATTCCGTGCGCATCGTGTTGGCGCCCCAGGCCGGCACTTCCAGTTGGCCGCACTGCACCGCTTCGGCGCAGGCTGCGTCAAAGTTCGGCAGCAGATCGGCGCGCACGGCGAGACCGAGCCGGCGCGCGTCGAAAAACGATTCGCTCTGGATGACGATGACGTCCGGCCGTACCGTTGGTTCCGCCGTGCGTGAGAACGGCCCATGGCTCATCGCTGTGCGCAGCGCTGCCGCAGTGGTGGGGCGCAGGCCGTTCAGCAAGTAGGCCACGAACACCGCGTAGAAGCCATGCTGGCGCTGGTCGGCATCGGGCTGCATTGTCAGCCGAAGCTCTCGCACGGCCCATGCGTGCAAAAGGAAGCTAGCCGCCGCGCCGGCCAGCAGCAGCCCCCGCGAGGCGCCCTGCAGCGGCATGCTCAGCACCAGCATCCCTACGAAGACCGCCACACCAAAGCCAAGCGCCAGCACGTTGGCAAAGCTGAGGAACGGCAGGTACATGCGCGGATGCCGGAACAACTGGCTGAACAGGCTTAAGTCCGAGAACACCAGTGGTTCGCGCAGCGACGCATACTTGGCGTTGCTGACCACGGCCAGCAATCCCGTCAGCGACACGGCCACGAACCCCGCGAACACCGGGCGTGCCGATACCGCCAGCGTCAGCAGGAACACCGTCGCCACCGAAAAACCATGCGTGGCAAGCGCCGCAGCGTTGCGCCGCCACGGCGGCGCGGAACGCGGCAAGGCGATGGCGTCCGGCAGGAACGACATCGCCAGGGCAAGCAGGAAAATGGCTGCGCCTGGCATGCTGCGTTAACGCTCTGCCCGGGGCAGGTAGGACAGCCGGTCCAGGATGCGGTCCCCCAGCCGTGGAGGCAGCAGTGGCAGCAGGCGCATACCCAGCGCCAGCAGCGCCGGAAATGCAATCTCCGCTCGCCCCGCATCCAGCTTGGCGCGGATGTGGCGAGCCGCCTTGTCAGCTGACCACAGGAAAGGCTTATCGCCGGGGAAGACGTCGCTCATCGCCGTCTTGACGAAGCCGGGAAAGACCAATGACAGGAGCACCCCGTCTGCGGCCAGCAACGGTCGCACCGATTCTCCATAAGCCTTGATTGCCGACTTGCTCGCGCAATAAGCCGGCGAGATGGCCATGCCGCGAATGGCCGCCAGCGAGCTGATCACCGCCACATGGCCACGCTTGCGTGCACGCAGGCGCGCAAGCACAGGCAGCAGCGTATGAAACGCCCCATAGAAGTTGGTGTCGAAGACCTCGCGTGTGCGCGCAAGGTCTTCCCAGTCGCTAGCTGAAGACAATGTATTTGCTACGCCAGCGTTTGCGATCAGCAGGTCGATCGGGTGCGCATCGTCGAATGCCGTCAGCCATGCGGCCACTGCCCCAGCGTCACGGACGTCCAATTGCGCAGTGATCACGGTGGCGCCGGCCTGCCGGCACTGCTCGGCGCAGGCTTCCAACCGCACTGCATCGCGCGCAACCAGCCCGAGCGTGACGCCGGGTGCCGCGTATGCGCGAGCCAGCGCCTGGCCAATGCCTGCGCTGGCTCCGGTGATGACAATGCAATGGGGGCGGCGGTCAGTCATGGGCCACAGCCTCCAACCGCTTCACCGCGCCGGCCGTGGCCATGGCGATGCCGGTGCGTGTGTAAAAGTCGCCGTTGATTTGCGTGTGGTGCACTAGGTAGTCAAGGAACACCTGGTACAAGGCCATGTCCGGTTCTTCCGCTTCTCGCCAGAACGTATCCAGGGTGCCCTGCCAGGTCATGCCTTCCATGTCGTAGATCGCCGTTCCCAATGCCTTGAGCGGTCGGCGGTGGTGCAGGGCAGACAGCCCGACCGTGCTGTTGACCACCACCACGCCACGCGCGTGATCGAGCAAGGTCGGCAGGTGGCCGGCATCGATGAACTCAAGGCGGTCTGCCATGCCGAGCGACTTTGCGGCTTTATTGGCGTAGTGGCGATACTCGATCAGCCCTGTGTCAAGCGGATGATTCTTGATGACCAGAAGCGCATCAGCAGGCGCATGCGCGGCGAACGAGGCAAGCACATGGTCAATCGCCTGCCGGATGCCATCGAACGGCGAGTGGGTCTGGATCTGGGAGTCCGAATTCAGTTGCAGCGGAAACAAGTAGTAGGGCAGCTTCTTTGCGAGCAGGCGCTCCGTCAGCCGTTCCGCTTCAACCCGATACTGGCGCTCCTGAAGCAGGCGCCGGGCCAGCCCCGCGTATTCGCGGTAGCCGTTATGGGGGCGATGGCTTTGGTAGTGCGGAAAACGGCTGGCGTACAAGGCATTTGCCATGCGGTAGCGGATGTCGTGGTAAGCGCGTTCGTAGAGGTTGTAGCCGGTGTTTTGGCCAGGAGCGTGACGCGGCGTTACTGCGCGGTGCTCGCGATACCACGCCGGGTCGCGCGGCAACCGCGAGCGACCATTCACGCCGTGCACTTCCATGGTAAGCCAATGAGGCCGGACATAACCTTCTTCGAATACGTTCACGCGAATATTATTTCGCTCGGCACTCGGATATACAGGCTGATGGATTTTCCTGCAATCCCCAAAGAGTAGGAGGTCGGTAAAGCTACCTGATTTGAGTAGGTCGGAATACCAGCCAGAAAGGGCATTTAGTTCACCCGTGTAATTGCACCCTCTCTCGATGCCGGTATAGGCGAGATCGCCCCCGCAGAAGTTCACCCGCTGCACATGGTGTCCGCGTGCGCTCAGAGCGGACAGCAGTTGGCGGAAGAAAGGCGATGCCGTGCCTTGCAGGGCGAGAAACGATCGGCGCATCTGTTGGGGCGTGCAGCAGCCTAAGTATCAGGGAAGAGGGGTGAGGCAGTCAGATCTGCAGGGCGAGGCAAAGCTCGCTTCGGTGACAGTCCGAGCAGGGCAGGAGGATACCCTAGGCGGCAATGTCTCGTAAGGGGATGCCTTGGAGGCGTTGTTAATCTGATGCGTTTGGCGGCGGCGCGCAATAGCGCCGTCATGAGGCCCTGGCTATAATCAACTCCCCTCAATTGAGGAATTGCGAGCACGTCATGCGGCCGTCATATTGAGGTGGTAACGCGCAGATAAGTCTGCGTTTATTGATGGATCGCCCGGCGTTGAGCGCGTGCTCAGCTTCAGGGTACCGGCCTGGCGCACTGCGTCGGGATGCACTGCATTGGAAAATACGTTGGATACGGTACTGAGAGAAGACACGGCCGCTGAGGCGACCAGAAGCAGAAGTGGGCTTTGGCAGCGTTTGAAACGCGTTAACCGGCTCTTTCTCGGCACTGTTGTTGTGCCAACCGCGCTCGCGACGCTCTACTTTGGCGTTGTTGCGTCCGATATCTACGTTTCTGAGTCGCGCTTTGTGGTGCGCAGCCCGCAGCGGCAGAGCCAGAGCGGCAGCCTGAGTGCGCTCTTGCAGGGCACCGGCTTCTCGCGGGCGCAGGATGACACCTATCCGGTGATCGATTACATCGAATCGCGCGATGCCCTGGGCGAGCTGAACCGAAACAACTATATCCTCGACGCCTACGGCAACCACGGCGACATCCTGAGCCGGTTCCTGCGGCAGTTCGACGATAGTTTTGAAGCGCTCTGGAAGTACTACAACAAGCGCGTGGTCACGGTGGAGTTCGACTCCACCTCCGCGATCACCACGCTGCAGGTGCGCTCGTTCACCTCGCAGGATGCGATCAAGATCAATGAGTCTCTGCTGGAACTGAGTGAGCACTTGATCAACCGCATGAACGAGCGCGCGGCGAAAGACATGGTGCAGTTCGCGCGCGGCGAGGTCGACGCGGCTGCGGCCAAAGCCAAGGATGCGGCGGCAGCGCTGGCGACCTATCGTAAATCGAACACCGTGTTCGACCCCGACAGGCAGTCGGCCTTGCAATTGCAGCAGGTAACTACGCTGCAGGCGCAACTGTTCAGTGCGCAGACGCAGCTGTCCCAGCTACAAGCCATTGCGCCACAGAATCCGCAGATTCCGGTGCTGAAGACCAATATTGCCGCAGTAGAAAAACAAATCCAGGAAGCAACGGGCGGTGTGACGGGTGGCAAGGGGTCGCTGTCGGACAAGGCCGCCAACTACACCCGACTTCAGCTCGACTCGCAGTTTGCCGACAAACAGTTGGCATCGGCGATGGCGGCGCTGGAGAATGCTCGGGCTGAAGCGCAACGTAAGCAGCTGTACCTGGAGCGTTTGGTGCAGCCGAATCAGCCGGATGTGGCCGTCGAGCCAAGGCGGTTGAAGCGGATTTTTGAGGTATTCGCTCTCGGCATGATTGCGTGGGGCGTTCTGAGCCTGCTGGTTACAGGTGTGCGCGAGCATCACGACTGAGATGAGCGCAGTCCATCACGAAACACCTTTCTTGAGGTCTCTGCAAATTCAGTTGCGCGTCGTTGGCGCATTGTTGATGCGGGAGATCATTACCCGTTATGGTCGCCACAATATTGGCTTCCTATGGGTGTTCTTCGAGCCGATGATGTTCACGCTTGGTGTGACTACGCTGTGGACGTTGACGAAGGCGACCCATGGCTCGAATCTTCCAATCACTGCTTTCGCGGTAACGGGCTACTCGTCAGTGTTGCTCTGGCGAAACTGCGCAAACCGCTGTGCATTGGCAATCACGCCCAATCTTAGCCTTCTCTACCACCGCAATGTACGGGTGATCGATCTGTTCTTTGCCCGTCTGCTGCTTGAGATTTCAGGTGCGACGATTTCTGCGGTGGTTCTGACGACCTTCTTCGTGATCGTAGGTCTGATGGAGGCGCCACAGAATCTATCGCTGGTGCTTGGCGGCTGGATCTTTCTCGCTTTCTTCGGCTGTGGCTTGGGTCTGATCATAGGTGCGCTTAGCGAACGTAGCGAGGCAATCGATCGGCTTTGGCACACTATTGCTTACCTTCTGTTCCCGTTGTCGGGAGCACTGTTTATGGTTGAATGGCTGCCGGCCGGTGCTCAGAAGTTGATCATGCTGCTGCCGATGGTCCATGGCGTCGAGATGCTCCGCGCCGGCTACTTCGGATCACTTGTGAAACCCCACTACGACGTTGAGTTCATGGTGATCGCGGATCTGGTCCTCTTGTTCCTTGGGCTCTTGTTGACCCGTGATGCCAGTAAGCGGGTTGAACCAGAATGATCCGGCTTCAAAACGTCTGCAAGGATTATCACACCCGTCAGGGCCGCCGCCGCGTGTTACATAGCATCAACTTAAGCGTGGCCCGTGGCGAGAAGATCGGTATCCTTGGCCGCAATGGAGCGGGCAAGTCCACCATGATCAGGATGATCAGTGGCGCGGAATTGCCGACCTCCGGCAAGGTCGTGCGCGAGATGAGTGTCTCTTGGCCGCTTGCCTTTGGTGGCGCGTTCCAGGGCAGCCTGACAGGAATGGACAATCTGCGCTTTATTTGCCGCGTATATGGCGCAGACGCTAAGGCGGCTGAGCCTTTTGTCCAGGAGTTCTCCGAACTCGGTTACTACCTGCGCGAGCCCGTCAAAAGTTATTCTGCGGGTATGCGCGCTCGCTTGGCCTTCGCTATCTCGATGGCAATCGAGTTCGATTGTTTCCTGATCGATGAAATCGTAGCGGTGGGCGACAGCCGCTTCCACGCCAAGTGTCATCAGGAGCTGTTCGAGCATCGCCGCGATCGCGCACTGATCATCGTCAGCCACGATCCCAACTACATCCGCGAGCACTGTGATCGCGCAGCCGTTCTGCTCCAAGGTAAGCTGCATACTTTCGACCAGATCGACGACGCGTATACTTTTTACCAGGAAAGTGCTGGCTAGCCTGGTCACGCCATTCGCTTAAGACAAACTCTGGCTGTTTTATTCCCTCCCCAACTGTCTCCCACAAGCGGGAGAGGAGATTGGAAGAGGGGGTATCACCCGCTTAAGTGAATGGCATTACGGCTAAGTTGGTGTTTTTTCTCTCTTCGGTAAGACAGGACTCCATGATTCGCCGTCGCAGCCTTCTTGAAACCTACCTGTTGCTGCGATTGGCTCAATGGTGGCCACATCGGTGGGTGAACGCCGCCCGGGTTGCCGTCCAGTCTCGCACCGCCAGCAAGGCAGCGCCAGCATCGGACGGTAGACCACGGCAACTGCTGGTGGATGTATCCATCATCGCCCGCAATGACGCAGGCAGTGGTATACAGCGTGTAGTGCGGGCACTGCTGCTGTGCGTACTCCAATCGCCTCCCGATGGGTTTGTAGTGCGCCCGGTGCAGGCTACCCGCAAGCAGGGCTATCGTTATGCCGACAACTATCTTGTCAAGCTGAGCGGACAACCACGCTCCGACTCCTCAGATAGTGAGGTGGTTCAGGTCGCTGCAGGCGACGTGTTCCTTGGGCTGGATCTGACCAGTCGCATTTTGCCCCGGCGGCAGAGTGAACTGCTGCGCTGGCGCCAGCAGGGCGTCAAGCTGGTCGTCGTGGTGTATGACCTGTTGCCGGTACTGCATCCTGACTGGTTTACGCCGATTGCACGTAAGGCCTTCCCGCGCTGGCTGGCGACGCTGGCTGTGCATGCTGATGCATTGTTTTGCATCTCGGCATTAGTGGCAAAGCAGGCGGATGATTGGCTGCACCGGCAATACTGCTTGCCGCCGGCCACTTTGCCAACGCGGTGGTTTCACCTAGGGGCCGATTTGGCCGCCAGCCAGTCGCCGTCCAACCAGGGAAAAAACCCCAGGTACGCGCAGTTTGAAGAGGGCTCGGGCCCCGTCATCTTGATGGTGGGGACGATCGAACCGCGCAAAGGCCATGCGCAAGTGCTGGACGCGCTGGACATCCTGTGGGAGCAGGGTGGGAATGTGAAGCTGGTCATTGTTGGCAAGCCGGGCTGGCATATGGAGGCGATGGCTGCCCGCTTGCGGCAGCACCCCGAGGCCGGTAAACGCCTGATTTGGCTAGAGCGGGCAGGCGATGCTGAGTTGAGCCACCTCTATTGCCGTTCAAATGGTCTGGTGATGGCGTCCGAGGCCGAGGGCTTTGGGCTGCCTCTGGTGGAAGCTGCACAACATGGCATACCGCTACTTGTGCGCGATATTGAAGTATTTCGGGAAATAGCTGGCGCCCATGCCAGCTATTTTGCCGCCGGCACAGGTGCTGAACTTGCTCCTGTGCTCGCGCGCTGGCTCGATCAGCTACAGGCGGGTAGTGCACCCGATAGCCGGTCCATGCCGTGGCTCACGTGGTCCGAAAGTGCCATGCAGCTCAAAAAATTGCTGGCCACCTTGCCCTGGTAAGCGAGTTAAGCTCGCATGGTCTCGGCTTTGGACAAAGCGGCATCTCTCTCGGCTGCAGCGACATGCGTTGCATCACTGCATAAGCTCGCCGTCGTTGGTCAGGTTTGCGCCGCCAACGTGCACATGAATGTCAGGTTGCAGGCTGGTGTACGGATGAACAAGGACTTGATACTCCTCGCTTTTCCCCTGCAAAGGCCAAGAGTGCATCAAGATCGCCAGAACACAGATATTCTGCAGCTTCTTCAATGTGTTCTCGTGGCCAATTCCACCAGCCGAGTTTCAATAGTTGTTCAATCTGCGGCTCGCTAAAGCGCTTTCTGATTAATTTTGCCGGGTTACCTGCAACAATGGCGTAAGGCGGCACATCACTCGCGACAACAGTACGGGCCCCGATGACTGCGCCATCTCCAATCTTAACTCCGGACAAAATTGTTGCACCATGACCGATCCATACATCGTTCCCAATTGTCGTTGTTTCAGCGTCATCGCCACAATCGGCGGACCAGTCCTCAAATGATCCCTTACCCAAATAGAGCTTCAGAGGATGCATTGTCAGATAGCCCATGGGATGGTTGCCGCCGGCAAAAATAGTCACGTCGTGCGCGAGGCAGCAATAGTTGCCAATGACTATTCGATTATTCGCATGATGTGGGCGGATAATTGGCGGAGAGGACGCATAGGTGCCTTTACCTATCGAAACCCTGATATCTTCTGAAACTAAATCACTGATCATATAAAGTCGGCTCCGTTGGCTGAGTGGCTCAGTGTGACCCTGCAAACGCAGGAGCTCGGCGAAGAGCATGAGATAAGACGGACTTCACTGGCGGTTCGATAACACCTCGCCCGCACGGTACATCATCGCGCCACCCATCACGCGAACTGCTGGCACACCTCCAGCGTACTCGCCGCACAGCGGGCCCAACTGTGCTGCTGGGCCACTTGCAGTCCGCGTTCCACGGCCTGCGCGCGCCATGCTTCGTCGGACAAGACCTTGGCGATCCCTTCACACAGCGCGGCGTGATCATCCGGCTGCACCAACCAAGCGGCGCCGTCGGCGACCTCCGGCAGCGACGAGCAATCGGACGTCAGCGTCGGTACGCCACTGGCAAGGGCTTCCAATACGGGAAGGCCGAAGCCTTCATACACCGAAGGGTACAGGAAGGCCCGCGCACCAGCGTACAGCAAGGGAAGGACGGGCTCAGGCACGAAGCCCAGGTAGTGCAGCCATCCCTCGCTCTGGCCGCGCGCAATCTGCTCCTGCAAACCGTCGCTCAGCCAGCCCTTGCTGCCTGCCAGCACAAGCGGACAGCTCTCGCGCAATGCCGAGGGCAGGGTGCCGTAGGCAGTGAGCAGGCGGTCGACGCGCTTGCGCGGCTCCAGTGTTGAGACGCAAAGCGCATAGGCTCCCGGCGCCAAGCCATACTGCTCTAGCGCCGCACGCAGTTCTGCGTGCGGACGCGGCCCGAATTCGGTCGGCACCCCAAGCCTGATTGCGGTGACCTTGTCACGCGGCCAGCCAAAGTATTCCACCACCTCTGCACGAACCGCCTCGGAATCGGTGATCAGATGTGCAGCCCGCTTCAGCGTGGAAGCAAAGCCTTGCTCGAAATGCCGCAAGCGCTCCGCCGGATGGGTCTCGGGGTACTTGAATACGGACAGGTCGTGCACCGTGACGATGCCGCCATCCACCGCATCGGGAAGGAAATAGTTTGGCGAATGAAATACATGGCTTCGCATTTGGCGCCGCATGTTCCAGCGGCGCCAACTGGCAGGCATGCGGGGCAGCAAGCCTTTGCGCCGACGCGGCTGCGCTGTGGCAGGCTGTAGCAGCGAGGCAGGATCCTTCACCCAGCGGCCGGCAAAGAAGAAGCGCGCCTGGTCCAGTCCGATTTGCGGCAGGGTGTAGTGCCTGGCCAGTTCCCACGTGTAGCGACCGATGCCCGTCAATGGTGGCACGATCGCATCCACCGCAAGGATCAGCTTCATTCTTCGGCTTCCAGCATCCACTGCAGTGTGTCGCGCAACGCAATGGTGGGCTGCGCGCCAATGGCCTCACGCAACTTGGCGTTGCTACCGATCAGCGTGTGCACTTCGTTGGCGCGTACAAAGGCCATGTTCACCTTGATCTCCGGCTGGTATCCGGCGAGATCGCTCATCATGGCCAGCACATCCTTCAATGCATAGCCAGTACCCGAACAGACATTGAAGGTCTGGCCCGCGAATCGCTCGTCGAGCAAGCGCCCATAGGCGGCCACAACGCTGCGCACATCGGAGAAATCGCGGACGACGTGCAGATTCCCCAGTTCTAGGACAGGCTTGCGCTCACGGAAGTGGGAGACGATCTTCGGCAGCAGGAAGTTGGGCGACTGTCCGACACCTGTGTAGTTGAACGGCCTCACGATGGTGATTGGCAGCTTGTCTTCCCACAGCCTGGCCATGTACTCCATGGCCAGCTTGCTGACCGCGTAGTCATTGGCAGGCGCAGCGGGAGTGGACTCGTCAATCACCTCGCGGTCTGCATTGCCGTAGATGTTGGCGCTGCTGGCCAGCAGTACGGATTTTGGCCGACAGCCCGACGTATGGATGGCATCCAGCAGATTGCGGGTGCCCACCACATTGGTCTCGTAGATTGCCCGGGCGTCGCCATGGGCAACAAACGCAATGGCGGCGAGGTGCACCACCGCCTCGGGCTGCTCTCGGGCGAGCACCTCCGTCAGTGCCGTGCGGTCAAGCAGGTCGCACACATGCACACGCACCGACGCCTCGGGCGCCGATGTGTGTGCTAGGCCGCAGACTTCGTGACCGGCATTCAGCAACTCCTTGAGCAAGTGCTGCCCGGTGAAGCCGCGAACGCCGGTAATCAGGACCTTTGCCATGTCTTAGAACGAGAAGCCTGCCTGATTGCGCCGGACGTCTGCCTCGACCATCATCTGGCACAGTTGCTCAAGCGTCGTCTTGGGCTCCCAGCCCAGTTCTTCGCGGGCCTTGGCGGGATTGCCGATCAGCAGCTCGACTTCAGCCGGGCGGTAGAACTTGGGATTGATCTTGACGATGGCTTTGTTTGTTTTGCGATCGTAGCCGACTTCGTTCTCGGCATGGCCTTCCCACATGATCTCGGTACCGACCGCCTTGGCTGCCATCGTGACAAAGTCGCGGACCGTTTCTGTACGGTTGGTGGCCAGCACGTAGGTATCTGGCTTGTCAGCCTGCAGCATGCGCCACATACCCTCAACGTACTCCTTGGCAAAGCCCCAGTCGCGCTTGGCATCGAGGTTGCCCAGTTCCAGCACGTCCAGCTTGCCCAGATGGATCTTGGCTAGGCTGTCAGTAATCTTGCGGGTCACGAACTCACGGCCACGCAGCGGCGACTCGTGATTGAACAGAATGCCGCTGCTGCCGAAGATGTTGTAGCTCTCGCGGTAGTTCACGGTAATCCAGTGTGCGTACAGCTTGGCCACGCCATAAGGGCTGCGCGGATAGAACGGCGTGCTCTCGATCTGGGGAATGGCTTGGACCTTACCGAACATCTCGGAGGTGCTGGCTTGGTAGAAGCGAATCTCCGGGTTGACGATGCGGATTGCTTCGAGCAGGTTGAGCGGGCCGATGCCGGTGATCTCGGCCGTGGTGGCGGGCTGGTCGAACGATACGCCGACGAAACTTTGCGCGGCGAGGTTATAGACTTCGGTGGCCTTGGTCGTCTGTAGCAGGCGGATGCTGGCGCTCAGATCGGTCAGGTCGTACTCGACCAGATGTAGGTTCGGGTGCTTATCTACGCCGAGTTCCTCGACTCGCCAGAAATTGACGGAACTGGTGCGGCGGTACGTGCCGTAGACGGTGTAACCTTTTTCCAAGAGCAGTTGAGCTAGGTAGGCGCCGTCTTGGCCAGTGATGCCGGTGATAATTGCGTTTTTCATTGTCAAATTATTTTTCTAAAAGTGATGGAGTTGGTATTGAGCTCTTGTTCGCTTTGGGTCAAATGACTAATGCCCTTCGATGTTCATTCAATCTTCGATAGACAAATATTCGAAGGCGTTACTATCGGTCAAGTGACTTGGCTTAAGAGCTAGCATTGAAATCTTCAGATCGGAGTCAGCACCAGCCCAGACTCGAACCTCAAGGTCTGTGCAGCCACCTTCAGGCACTGCGAAGAAAACGTCACCCACTATATCTCTATCCGGAGAATTCACGATTTCACTTCTTGCGATAACTTTTGAGCCGCCTGATATCGCAATATCAAAATTGGCTGCTCCGACTCCGCCGTCCCCAATTTCCCCATAGATGAGAGCACGGTAGTGACCCGGCGCAGCACTTATAAAAGGGCCAAAAAGCACGTGGCCTTCTCGTCCATCTGTCTGAATGATTGTCCCGGTACCTTTTCCAACACTCGTTTTCATAGGCGGGAGTGCAGCTTTGAAGCGAAGCTCGCTTGAGCTATCTTTCAGCGTAAATGATGGCGGCAAGTAGTAATCGACACGAACAGATTTTGGCTTTGATACAAGCCAAGACAGATGTCGAGCTATGCTCCTATAAGTGTGCGCACGTATCCATACGCTCGCCGCTTGCATGACTGATCTCGCATCAGGGTTCGTAGCGATGTCAAGCTCGAAGAATGAACGGATGCCGGATGCAATCTTTTCCGGCGTGGTTCCTTGTAAGGTAAATACTGCCGATCGAACATCATTGAAGATTTCGTTTGGCGTAACGGCAACTGGGCGGCGTGACGCAATACCCATTCGTACTGCTGCGCTTGAGGATTCGCCAGTCTCCTGATAACCAAATACGATAAGATCTGCATGTTGCAGATACCCCAGGCTCTCTTCGTCTGAGAGATACTCTGTTACCAAAGTCACGCGATCGATAAGGCCCAGTTCAATGATGCGTGCTTTAATCTCGGTCAGCAAATTTTCAGACACCGGATCGGGATACTCTGCATTTACCATTAGCAAGTGCAGATCATTATCGAAATTTTTGGTGAGGACTGAAAAGGCGTCCAGTACTTCCTTGAGCCCTTTGCTCGGAAGCGCGAAACCATATGTTGCTAAAACGCGGCGACCTTTAAATGCGGTCGTGGTAACGGGTGCTGGCTTCTTCTCGATAATCCCCTGCGGAAGAAAGTGCACATTCTTCGTTAGTCCCAGCTTTTCGAAGACAAGAACATCCTTCATTGAGTGAACAAGAACGCCGTCGCAGAGAGCGAGGTCGTCCTTAAGAAGGGTCAGTCGCTTTGATTCTGAGGGGTCTCGCGTCGAATGAAATGTCACAAAAACACGCCTTCCCGTCGCAACTTGCTCTTTGATAAAAATAGAAAGAAATTTGAAATCAAAGAAGCTGTAGTTGAATTGTATGACTATTGTGTTGATGTTGTGTTGCTCGATCGCTCTGCTGAGACGATCGAGGGGGTCAGGGGCTCCAATCTCCCAACATCGGACGACATTCTCCCCGTCAGGTCGCACCGTTTCGGTGGCATCCGCTGCGAGGATTGTTACTGTTTTAGGGAAATGCTCAATAAGAAAGTCGGAATATGACGCTATTCCGCATCGAGTGTTCCACGACGTTACCCACCCCAACCTTATATCGCTCATTGAGCTGGTAAGGTGCATTGTAGCGTCGGCACTGAATTGATTGAGGCTGATTGACTGGGCTACGTCAACTAGCGCGCTATCCGGTAACGCTTCAATTCCATCGATCCGCGCGAGTGCGCCAACAAGTTCGGCCTCCACGGTTCGGACCTCTACCTGTTTGGCCTGGGTCGAAACGGTGGCGCCACGCCTTTCTACGTTCAGTATCGCTTCTTGTTCCTCAAAGGCTGCTATTGCCTTTCTGGCTGATTCATTCCATGAGAATTTTTTGGATTGCTCTATCCCCCGATCGCGCAAGAGGCGACGGAAACCTTCGTCTGTTAGCGCTTGATACATTTTTCTGCTGATGCTTTCCGCGCTTTTAGGGTCGAACAGTGCATCCGCCCATCCGATGACTTCTGGAATACTTGTGCAGTTCGAGCCAATGGTCGGAATCCCACATGACATTGCTTCCAAGACTGGCAATCCGAATCCCTCCGCAAGAGAGGGGAAGACGAAGAGGTGGCAAAGATTGTAAAGAGGAAGCAAATCTTTATCTGACACATGTCCGGCAAAGACGATATCATCGTCGCGCAAACCCGAGCTCTGCGCAATTCCGCGAAGTTGAGCGTAGATCCCGTCCCAACCATTGCCTACAATAACAAGTTGATGGTCTTTGCGCACTTCGCTTGGCAGCATGCCAAATGCTTTAATCAAATTGGCGTGATTCTTCCTCTGGTCGAAGCTGCCAGTGTACATTATAAACTTTCGGCTAATGCCATGCTCTGCGAGCAGCTTCTTAGCAAGATTATCCGGAACTTCGATTGGGCGAAATCTTTCGTCTGCTGCTGAAGAGATGTTAACTACCTGTTCCGGCCGAAGATTCAGAAGTTCAATTGCCTCACTTCGCGAAAAATCAGAGATTGCAAGCAGCAGCCCAGCCTTCTTTAGGTGCGCTACCTTGCCAAGATAGTGGCTCAATGCATCCACATTGGTGAGATAACGTTCTCGCTGCACCAGTGGGATGAGGTCATAGAGGGTGACCGCAGTGCGCTGGCAAGGAAATAGTTGTCCAACAGATGTTACGACATCTTCCTGTAGTCCCTCAAAGAGGCTGGACACGTGGACAATGTCAGGATTCAGCTCTTTTAGGAAACCTTCTCGAATTAACTCCGCCGCTCTAACCTTTGCTTTGTTGTTGGCCAGCTCCGCAATTTTCGTCGGCGTATTAAAAATTACCATCTGATCCTGAGGAATCAAATCAGAAAATGCATGACGAACTTGTGAAATCGATTGCGGCAGCAGCGAGCTCAGCATCAGCCAGAATTCATGATTCCTGGGGTTGCGCGCCATTGCTTTGGCCAATTCCATCGAATAACGCCCGATGCCACCCAATCGGCTCCCGGATTGGCAGCTTTGAAGGTCAATGACGATGCGCATATTAGTGTTCTTTGTGTTGCAGTGAATGAGTGATGATGGCTGCTTTCAAGGAGCTGTAGATTCGCTTTGAATCAGCCGAAAGGCCGTCCACTCCCTTGGGGAGTGGAAATTCAGGAGTCCGCGAGTGATCCTTCAACACTGTGCCATTTGGAATGTCTGCGATCGCATTCAGTAGGGATTGGGTGTGCTGGGCAGCTTGACTCTGCAGTGAACTCAGTCCTTCTTCGAGGCGGGAAAAACGTTCGTTCGAGCGCTCGTCTATGAGTGCTAGCCTGTTCTCAAGCGCTGAGAGTTGCCGTTCGATAATAGACAATCGGCTCGAGCCGGTAAGGGTGCGATACAGGAAACCCGCAACAGGGATCCTTTGCTTCCGATAGGAAGCTACCACTTGGTCGACGTCGGCGAGCAGAGGCGTTGCGTTCCTGCCTTCCTTCGATCGTCGGAGTTGCGACAGTACTTCAATTTTCGAAACACCAGCGCGGACCCGTTCCAAGTAATAACTAAGCCCTTCGGGATCCGGGTTACGATTCAGTACGACCAGATAGGCGTGATGAACAAAGTCAGAGTCGCACCGAGCGAGCAGCTCCTTTACCGTGGCTGGTGATGCCGTGGTGCACCTGCCGGGGGAGGCGATGAATGATGGCATGTCGGATCTATCGATTAGGGGTGATATAACAACGGGTAACGATTTTTGATTCGACGAACTCGTCGAACCTGAAGTTTTTTCAGAACGGAGAGTTAATCCGGGTTGCGTTTTAGCGGTATGTCGAAAATAGAATTTTCGAAAAGGAGCCGTTATGCGCCACGGCAAGGAGCTATGAATTTCCGATATTTCATCATGCAATTGGCCTAGCATCCGTTGAAGCTCTTGATTTTCGCGGCGCTCCGCTGCGAGCTGATCCTTAAGGGCGACTTCCAGTTCAGACGTTGATTCCAGCAGGCGTTGATATTGATTCTTCGCGTCGCTAGACTCGCTTTGATAATTCAAAATGAGCCGCTCTTTGGACGATACGAGATTCTCGGCCTCGCGCTTAACCTCGACAATCTCGTCTTGAAGTGCTGTTTCTCGCTTGGCATGTGCCGCGAATTGGGTCCTTACTTCTAGTTCTAGTGCCGCCACTTGATCTGTGAGGGTACGCTCACGCTTGCTGTGTTCGTGGCGCAAAGCTTGTTCATCTTCGCGGTGCTGCGAGGCGAGCGCGCGTACTTCGTCGCAATGGCGCCGCGCTTTCTCTGCAATTTCTAGCTCTGCGCTACGCTGGATGCTAAGAATCTGTGCGCCGAGCTCTCTCTCTCGCTGTGCCAGTGTTCGCAGCGAAGCTTCCAGACGCTGCTGGCAGTCGCTCATTAGCTGTGCGTTTTCTCTTTCACGCTGAACTCGCACCTGCTCCAGTCGACGAAGATCTTGTTGGGCGGCTTGTAGCTGCTGTGCGAAGTAGTGCTCGCGTTCGGTGTGCTCTTGATGTAGCGCATCCACCCGTTCACTATGAATGCGGTCCTTCTCGGCACTCGCCTGATCGGTACGCTGCTGGATGTCCAGTAGGTGAGCGGCGATTTCTTGCTCGCGTTGTGCCAGCCTTAGCAGAGAAGCTTCCAACTGCTGCTGAGCATCGCGCATTAGCTTGACATGGTCCCTTTCACGCTGCACCCGGTCCTGCTCCAGGCCGCGTAGTTCTTGTTGAGCGGCTAACAATTGCAGGGACAAGGTCCTTTCGCGTTCGATGTGCTCCTGATTTAGCGTATGCACTCGTTCACTATGAATGCGATCTTTGTCGACGCTCTCTTGGTGGGCGCGCTGTTGGATATCCAGTAGTTTGGCGCCGATTTCCTGCTCTCGCTGCGCCAGTGCGAGCAGAGACGCTCCCAGTTGCTGCTGGGCATCGCTCATTAGCTTGATATATTCTCTTTCTCGTTGCGCCCCATCTTGTTCCAGGCTGCGTAGTTCTTGCTGATTGGCTAACAATTGCTGGGACAAGGTCCTTTCGCGTTCGCCAATTTCCATGCCTTGTGATGCCAACTCCAGTTTGAGGCGTTCAATCTCAATATTTGTCGATTGCTCCTGTTGCTCGAACTGCACACGCGTTTCGCTCATCCGGTTATTGAACCGTTCTTCGATAAGTTTGTGAAACGTTGCACTGGCAGTGCCATTGAGTCGGAAGCCATCAAAGACATTGGGAGGTGAGCGGAAAGCTTCCTTCAGTTCCGGATGTGCGTCCGAGACGTAGTATCGGTTTAGCCCGTCAAAATAGACCGCCGCATATCCGTAGCTCAGGATTAATGTCTCCCAGCTTGCGTGAGTTTCAATCTGCGTCAAAGGCAGCGTGCTTTCAACCACGACAATCCATGGTCGGACAGGGCATGTGTCCCATGTATCCAGCACTTGCAGTTCGAATCCTTCTACGTCAATCTTAAGCCAATGGACGTCTTGTTCGAGCCGCATCTTTAATACTGCGGATAATGGAAGACATGAGACGGTGATCTCCTTGACGTGGAACCCGCGCTGGCGATGTTGTTCGGCTATGGTCGGGTCCGCGGTCGAAATCCCTGTCTCGGGGATTTCAAAAAAGGGGAGAACCTCAGGCCCCCTGCCTATCGCGGCCTGTATCACGATGTCCCTTTGCCGAGCCTGACGAAGTGCCTCCGCGTAGAAGGGCGTAGGCTCAACATGGATGCCGCGCCAGCCCCGCTCGTAGAAAGCCAGACTCACGGAGTCAACCAATGGATCCTGAGCACCGATATCGATATAAAAACCTTGTTCAACGTGCGATAGCGCGCGCCACAGCATGACGTCTTCAAAATTCTGTGCGTAGGAAACAATACTCATGCCATTACATCAGGAGAATATCCGTCCCTTCCGAGGGTCGGATTGCCGAAGGGGGCAATAGTGTGCCGCCTGCCACCATATAAATGGCAGGCGAAGTGAAACAAACTTACTTGAACGTATTCACCGTAGTCACCACCGGATAAGCTACGGAAAACACTACATTCAAGAACTTCAGCAGCTCAGCAATCGGTGCATTCGATACGTACAGCAAATCCTTGTTATCCATCACAAACGTCTGCGCTACAAAAAAGCTGCCGGGGTCCTTTAGGTTCAAACGGTAGACCACCGGCACTTTGCCGTTCTGTGTGGTGCGCACCGGCTGGCGCGGCCAGGGCAGGGCGTTGGCATCTTCAAAGCGGAAAATGAACACGCCCCGCGCATCGGCGCGAGAGTCTTCCAGGCCGCCGGCACGAGCAATGGCCTGGGCCAGCGTAATGCCTTGCGCTTCGAAATTGATTTCCTGGTTCTTGCCGGTGGCACCCAGCGCAGTAAAGCTGAGGGGCTGGAATAGCGCGGTTACGACGTCACCAGCACGCAGCGGCACATTCTGGCGCGGGTCGCGAATGATGGTTTGCAGCGGTAGGGTTTGAGCCGCATTGCCGCGGGTGACTTGAATCGTTATCTTGTCTACTGGCTGGCGCACGCCGCCGGCACTGGCCACGGCATCAAGCAGCCGTTCACCGCGTGCAGTCAGTTGCATGCGGGTGCTGGTGGCAACGTCGCCCACTACGGTCACGTAGGAGGTAACGTTCTTGGACAGCCGCACCAGCACCTGGGGCTGGTTGGCCTTGCCTTTCAGGGCGGCGGTAATGTCCTTTTCCAGTTGTGTGGTGGTGCGCCCGGCGGCCTTGATCTGCCCGGCAAATGGGACATTGATATAACCGTCGCCGCTGATCATCTGTTCGGGGAGCACAGAGACGCGAGCGTTGCTTGGCGCAACACGCGGGTCCATGCCGGTGGCGCCAAACAGGGTGGCCGGAGGGGCCTCCCAGACCGAAACTTCTATGACGTCGCCCACGCCCAGTTGCTGCTGGAATTGCGCCCCGCCCCCCAAAGTCCGGGCAAAGTCGGCGGTCTGGCGTTCGGCCAGAAGACGCTGGGCCACTGCTTCGGTCACATCTACGATCTGGATTCCGGCTGTGACGGACGCTTCGGTGGTGGCGTCGGTTACCTGCGATCGGGTTGGGCCGGAAGAGGGGACGGACGAACAGGCGGTAAGGCTGGCAATGCCGACAATCGACACTGCCGAAAGCAAGGCGGGCAGGCTGCGCATTCTGGAGAAGGTTCTTGAGGTCAAGCAAAACTTTGCAAGTATCACATGCCCGTCGCTAGAATACGCAGCCTGTTGGCATTTTCCGGCAAAAGTCGTTGGCATATTTTTACTCTCCATCTGCAAATTCATGCATCCGTAATAAAGCTGTGCTACCCATATTCTTAGACGTCACGCGGCTTCTGGACAGGCTGGCCAAACAGACTCTGCCAACTGGCGTGGATCGCGTTGGCCTTGCCTACATCCGCCACTATGCATCCCGCGCGCGTGCCGTACTGAGCGAGCGCGGATTTTATGTCGTATTGCCGGAGCGGGAATCGGCGCAGGCATTTGAGTTGTTGCTAAATCAGGACGCCACCCGTTGGAGGGATGCTCGGCGACTGATGGTGCGTGCTATTCTCGGCGCGCTGCGTCGGGAGCGATTTGCTCGGGGGGTGCTGCTGCATACCAGCCATTCCGGGTTGGAATATTGCCGGTATTTTCAATTACTGGCGAACCGGAATATCCGTACGGTTTTCATGCTGCACGATTTGATTCCGCTCACACACGCTGAATATTGTCGCCCAGGAGTGCGGGAGCTCCATCGGGAGCGGATGCGTGTGGCGCTTCGCCATGCGTCTGGTGTTATCGCTAATTCCAAAGCTACGCTCGATTCCTTAATCGAAGAGGCGCGATGGGCCGGATGGCCGTTGCCGAAGACGGTAGTGGCGTGTCTGGCTTCAGGCGTGCCGGCTGCCAACGTAGACGCGCGCCCGCTCGCGCAGCCGTATTTCGTCATGCTGGGCACAATTGAGCCGCGCAAGAATCACTGGTTTTTGCTCCATGTCTGGCGCCGTATGGTCGAGGAACTGGGTGAACGTGCCCCGACGTTGGTTGTCATCGGGCGGCGAGGGTGGGAGTGCGAAAACGTGGTGGATATGCTGGAACGCTGTGTGGCCCTGCGCGGAAAAGTCATAGAAGAGGCCAATTGTTCCGACCAGCGCCTCTACAACTATCTGCATCACGCCCAGGCCCTGCTGTTCCCATCTTTCGTGGAAGGCTACGGCATGCCGCTGGCCGAAGCACTGTCGATGCGGGTGCCTGTGATTGCCAGTGATCTGCCGGTTTTCCGGGAGATCGCAGGCGAGATACCGGACTATCTCGATCCCCTTGACGGTCCTGGCTGGATGGCGCGCATTTTGGAATATTCCACGGCGAATAGCGTGCAGCGCGCGAGCCAACTGATCCGCATTGAAGGGTTCCGCGAGCCCACATGGCAGCAGCACTTCGAGGTAGTTGATCAATTTATCGAGGAACTGGCGTAAATGCGCGACATGGGCGCGGTTGCCGGGCCTGTGCCTCAGGTCGCCTCATACCTGCGTGGCGTGACGCGGGGCTGGCGCACGCTTGGCTCCATCGCGGGCGTTGCCGGTGGTGTATGGGGCGAGCGGCGGGTGGGGCGGGCAGTGCTCCGGCTCAAACGCTGCATTGATTCGACCACACCGACTTTGCTTCCAGGTCCGATCTGGTCGGAATGCAAGCTCGGGGAGCCGATGCTGTCTTGGTTCGTGCTGCCCGGGCCAGGTGGCGCGGGTGATCCGATGGAACAGGCCGTGCAGGGATTGCTTGCCAGCGTCGATAGCCTGGGGACCTCGCCGGAACTGCCTGACCTTATGGCGCGCATGGTCGCCGCCCGTGCGGACCTTGCACGCAATGCCACGCCTGTTTGTCCACCGGAGTTAATGCAGCCGCATAGTAAGCCGCGCGTGTTACTGATTGACCAGCAATGCGGTTGGGGCGCAACGAGGGCCGCGTTTGCGCGCATGGTGGCGGCGGCACAGAGCGAGCACCCCGGCGCAGAAATCTGGATCTGGCCCGCTGCCCGTGGCGCTGCGGGCGGGCTGTCCGGAGCGGGTGATCTGCCTACAGGCACGCGCAGAATTGCTGCGGGTTTCAGTTTTTTCGCCACGCTGTCACATATTGACCATACATATACGGTGAGCGCGCCCGAAGGCATGCAGGCTCTGTTGGCTGGCATACCTGTGCGCGTGTTTGGTCGCCCATACTATGCAGGCTGGGGCCTGACAACGGATGATCTTCCGATGCCGGACCGCCACCACCGGCCGACACTCGCCGCATTGTTCGACGCGGTCTATCTGCGACTCGCGCGCTATCTTGACCCCGAGACCCATGGTGTTGGCACGCTGGAACGCTCGCTTGACAGCATTGAGCTGCAGCGCACGGTGCGTGCGCGCTATGCAGATTGCGAGCGAGTGGCGGGGGTGCGTTTCCAGCTATGGAAGCGGTTTTTCGCCACACCATTCCTGATGGCTGGCGGGAGCAAATTGCGCTGGGCGCGCGTGTCAGAAAAGATAGAGCACGGGGAGCGTGTGGCGCTGTGGGGGGGCAAGAGCACGGAGGGCATTCCAGCGAGTGCACCCATGTTGCGCATGGAAGATGGCTTCTTCCACTCCGACGGACTTGGCTCCGACATGAATGCGCCGTGCAGCCAGGTGCTCGATCGGGAGGGGCTGTATTTCGATGCGCGCACCCCGAACGAACTGACGCATACCCTGAACAGCGCGCAATTCGATGATGCGGAACTTGCTCGAGCGGCGGCTTTGCGTGAGTTGATAGCTCGCCTTGGCGTCACGAAGTACAACCTCGGCCGGCGCGCGCCGGGCTGGAACGCACCGGCCGGCAAGACGGTCATCCTCGTGGCTGGCCAGGTGGCCGACGATGCGTCGATCCGCTTCGGCACCGGGGCACTCGGCACGGCTGAAGCGCTGCTCGAAGCGGTGCGCAAGCGCAATCCAGATGGCTTCATCGTCTACAAGCCGCATCCAGATGTGTTGTCCGGCAACCGGCAGGGGCTGGTGCATGCCCACGAATTGGCCGACATTGTCGACGCCGAGTCCGACGTGGTCTCGTTGGTCGATTGCGCCGATGAGGTGCACGTGCTGTCATCGCTCGTTGGATTTGATGCTCTGCTGCGAGGCAAGCGCGTCTTCACCTATGGGTTGCCGTTCTATGCAGGCTGGGGGCTGACACAAGATGCGCTGGAGCAGCCGTGGCGGCAGCGCAAGCTGACGCTCGACATGCTGGTGGCTGGTGCGTTGCTGCGCTACCCAATCTATTGGGACTGGCGCACCCGGCTGTTCACCACGCCGGAAGCGGTGGTGCGCAAGCTCGGATCAACGGCAGCACGCCCGCTTGGGCGGATTGCGGATGACTGGAAGCGGCCGCTGCGCAAGGCGTGGCGCTGGAGCCGGAATGCGGCGTGGTACGGATATTGGGCCTGGGCGCAACGTCGGCAGGCGCGCCTGCGTGGAGTGCTGTAGCGGGGCAGGTGGCGACGAGCGTTGCGATGGGCCAAATGCATTGATTGAGTGAGTGGTAGTCCTTGAGGGAGTTGATATGAATATTTACCCCGTCATTCTGTGTGGCGGAAGCGGTACCCGTCTCTGGCCAATGTCGCGCGGCGGCTATCCGAAACAGTATCTGAAGCTCGTCGGCGAACACACGCTGGTGCAACAGACGGCGCTGCGCCTGCGCGGTATCGGCAATGTGGCCGCCCCGATCGTGATCACCAATGAGGAGCAGCGCTTTCTGGTGGCCGAGCAACTGCGCAGCGTCGACGTGAAACCGTCGGCAATCGTGCTTGAGCCGGTCGGCCGCGATACGGCGCCAGCCGTAGCCGTGGCGGCCCTGCTTGCATCGCAGGCAACGCCCGATGCGCTGCTGCTGGTACTGCCGTCGGATCACGTGATCGAGGACGACGTGGTGTTCGGCAAGCTCGCCACGGTTGCAGCCACTGTCGCCAAGGATAACTTCTTGGTCACTTTTGGCATCGAGCCCACCGAGCCACATACGGGTTACGGCTACATCCGCGGTGGCGAAGCTCTGGCTGCCGTCGACGGTACATACCGGGTGGAGCGTTTTGTGGAAAAGCCGGACGCGGTTACTGCGGCCCGCTTGCTGGAAGAGGGCGGGTACTACTGGAACAGCGGCATGTTCATGCTGAAGGCGGCTGCTTACCTGGACGAACTCCGCCAGCATGCGCCCGAGATTCTCCGTCAAGCAGAACTGGCACTGAACGCCGCCAAGCGCGACGCTGACTTCGTGCGGCTCGATGCTGAGGCCTTCGGCGCCAGCCCCAAGCTGTCGATCGACTACGCAGTCATGGAAAAAACGGCACAGGCTGCCGTTGTGACGGCGGCTGGCCTGGGCTGGAACGACATCGGTTCGTGGACGGCTCTTGCCGAGATCGCCAACGTCGACGACAACGGCAATGCGTTGTTTGGGGACGTGTTGGTCGAGGACGCGAGCAACACCTACGTGCGGGCCGAGCACCGCATGGTGGCGGCGGTGGGCGTCAACGATCTGGTGATTGTGGAAACTGCCGATGCGATTCTAGTGTCGCACCGCGACAGAGCGCAGGACGTCAAGAAGATCGTCGAGCGTCTGAACAGCTCGGGCCGTCACGAGTCGGTCACGCACCGCAAAGTGTTTCGCCCTTGGGGTTCATATGAGGGCATTGACCAAGGCGAACGCTTCCAGGTCAAGCGCATCATCGTCAATCCGGGCTCGTCCCTCAGCCTGCAAATGCATCACCATCGTGCAGAACACTGGATCGTGGTGTGCGGCACCGCCAAAGTATTCAACGGCGATCAGGTGATGTTGCTGTCGGAAAACCAGTCAACGTATATCCCGCTAGGCGTGACGCATCGCCTGGAAAACCCGGGCAAGATTCCGCTTGAGCTGATTGAAGTGCAATCCGGATCCTACCTTGGCGAGGACGATATTGTTCGCTTCCAGGATCACTACGGGCGCGTTGCTTAGGCGAGCTCACGACTGCAAAGACTACCTCGCGCACGCGCCCACGGGCGCATGCCGAGGGCAGTGAGGCTACTGTTGGTCTGGTGGTTTGGTTTAGTTGGGGACGATTATTTGTAGTCCCACTGCATCTGCTCGGTGATCGACACGGCGTCCGACGTGTCGAGGCAGCGGTCCAGATAACTGAGCAGCGAGCGCGGCTGAAAGCCCGTCTCTGTTACCAGTCGCGTGTTATCGAACACGTAGCTCATGCTGGCGAACTTGGCATATAGATGGATGGATCGCGCGACCAGACGCACGTTGCCATCTTCGGTCAAGCGCAGAAATTTGCGAGCCAGCGCCTTCTCCTCGATTTTTTCCTGATACACGTAATCGGCCAGTGCCTGGGCATCTTCTTCCGGGCTCGCGCAGCGCTTGACGCGCGGGTACAGCGTGGCGATCTGCTCCGAATGCGCGTCGCCAGCACTGATGTGATATAGGTCGTGCGCCAGCATCGGCTTGAGCGCCAGCCGCACGATGGCCTCGGCGCAATCGTCCACGGGGAGGATGTCGATGCGGTCGCCCAACCGGCAACTGAAAGTCTCCAGTAGGGCGACCATGCGCAGCATCCAGAAGATGCTGCCCGACGGCGCGCAGCCCAACTGGCTGTGGCCGACTACGATGGACGGTCGGACTACCACCAGCGGCAACTCGGGAAACGCTTCGCGCAGCTTCAGCTCGGCCATCCCTTTGGAATAGGTGTACTGCACCGCGTGTTGCTCAAGCGGCGGCACGTTCCAGCTTTCCTGCACGTGGCGGTCAGCAAGTTTGCCGCACGACATGCCGGTGCCAACCTGCAGAAAACGTTTAAGCCGTTTGCCTTGGGCCGCCTGTCTGCCCAATGCCAGCACGCCGTCCACGTTGGTTTCCCACAGCGACGGATGGTTGGAAAACGTCGCCAGCGCGGCGCAGTTGATGATGATTTCCGGGTCGCCAAGCGCGGTGGCGGCCGCATTGCGCAAGTCGAACGGCACGATTTGCGCTTCGCTAATGCCATCCAGCACCGTCTTCGGCAATTGAAAACGGCGCAGGTTGTTTCGCAGGCGCACGAGCCCGTCGGCGGGGGTGCCGCCGCGCACCGCAAAACGGGTGTCGCCCAGCAAACCCTTGTCCGCAAGGTTGGCGGCAACAGCGCCGCCTACAAAACCGGTCGCGCCGGTTAGCAGAATACTCATGCTTGAGACTCGAAAGTTCGTCGCGTTGCGGAAAGGTACTTGCTCATCCGCGAGAAATGTAGGTTGCCGCCGTTATCGATATTGGCGCAGATGCGCTTGTCGGAGTCCGGTGACCAAACCGGATGTCGCCTCGGGGCTGGCCAGCCCGGAAAGGCATCGCCAAATCTAGGAGACGTATACGCTTGATGCTTTCGGCTCGCCAAGCGGTAGTCAAGCATGCTGCCGGGATCAGCGGCAGGCATCTGATTTTACAAGAATGTAGCCTTTCGGTCCCCTTTAGGGTGGCGTGTTTGCTTACCCCTCGTTGAGAGGGTTGATTTCATGCGTGCAGTACCGTGCCGTTGGAGGTCTTGCTCGTGGTGATCTCTGGCGGTGTGTTGCTGGCGTTGTAGATGTCGACCGGCCCTTCCAGCCGAGCTGGTTCGGCTTCGTTCGGTAGGCTTCATCAAGAGCGATTGAAGTCAGGATGCTGGTAGGTACGGCTACAAGCCCTAGCGACACAGCCGCAGCGTCGTTGGATCGTCACCGGATTCACAAATCGAATTTCCCAACACAATCGGTCAAAGGCAGCCACCCGAAGGTCAAAGGCAGCCACCCGAAATTATGCCGAACCGAGGATGCGCTGCGCACGTAGCACCACAGGCCTGTCCACCATCTTTCCGTCGATCGAGACCGCTGCACCGTTGACCTTTTCCGACATCGACCACCGCTCTCGCCCATGCGATTTCCGACTCGGACGGCGCGTAGCATTCGTTCACGATCGACACCTGCCTAGGATGGATGCACAGTTTTCCGGCGAGGCCTCGTCGCTGACCATTTCCAGTCTCTGCCCGCATGCGATTGGTATCGTCGATGGACTGCTTCACGCCATCGACAGGCGGTTCAATGTCGGCGACCCGCTAAGCCAGGACAATTTGCGCCCGAATTGGATTGAGTTCGATACCGTCGTTTCACACACTAAACACGGAGACTTGGTCGCAGGCGAATCAACGATCCGGGCAGCCTGCTTGATACTTCGTCATATAGCTTTCGAGTGGTGCCAGCATTCCAGCCTTCCCAACCCAACACACCCAAGAATTGAGTTGATTCCACACCAGAAGCCATGTTCCATATGGCGCCCCTTGTTCGGCGAGAGCGCGAAAGACCACCTCGACGTGTCGTTGCTTGATGTTAGCTGCGCGTTGCAACTTGCACCCGTTCGAGTACAACACGTCAACGATTCGAGGGAAAACCTTGTGATGCACTTTCGATGCGTACGCATCCCGGCCGCCGGAGAATTGCTCGATGAGCATGCGCAAGTCACGCTTGAGATCGGATCCCATTTCTTATCCTTCAAGAAAAAGTACGAGTGAGCCCGCTATACGCGGGGCTGTGCCTCTGAGTAGCTGTTGCCCATCATCGCCCATCCCACCCGAACAGCGAGCGAAACGTACTGACCGAATCATGGCTGTTCAACGTTTGGTGGTGTACGGCTGGCAAGCCAAGCCGCCACCTCGCTGGCCCGCCAGCCGACAGCTCTGGAGCCCAAACGTATCTGACGCGGGAAAAGATCGAGCTTCATCCATTCGTAAAGGGTTGTCTTCCCGGTGCCGGTAATCGAGAGCACAGCGGGTAAGCGCAGAATTTTGTCGTCCATTTCGGTTTCTCCTCCAGATGGACCAATCAAACAGCGTCCTTATCCAATCGTCTAGCGAACCAAGAATCCGGCACAAAAATCGGGAAGCAGGGAGTTCGGCGGGAGTGCCAACGGCTCAGGGCAATCGTCTTTGATGTCGGCTGGAGTCAGCGACTCATACGCGTGCGACTCCGGTGTAGCCGATGGTATGCAACTGCCGCCCCGCATACGTAGTGCATCGTTCGCGAATCTCTTGAGCAGCAGCGCGCGCGCCTTGCCCTTTCGCGCGCTGGAGAGGGCCCCATATAGGCATGGAAACTCCTCCTCTCGAATCGTTACGCACATATCAAACTGCTCGTTCGCCTGCACCCGCTGCGTCGCGGACGCATTGGCATGACGGGAGCCGGCGGTAAGCGCGCCAGTAGGCGCAGCGCGAACGCCACTCTCGGCTAGGTGCTTCAGCCACCCAGCGCGGGCGCGTGCGCTTGGAAGGGTATCGAGCTCCGCAACTAGCTCTGTATAGACGGGGCCACCAAGCACCACCGTCAACTTCAGTACGTGCTTCATCGTGTGGTCTGCGAGGTCTGTTGTTCGCCGAACAAGACGAAGCCAGCGGCGTTGGCAAATCGCCCGCGCTCAAGCTGGACGAGGCGATTTTTTGCGAACACAGTTTCGAACGCTTGGCGATAGAGCCAGCTTCCGCCACCTGTCAGAACCAAAGTCAAGTCTTCCGCAGTACCCACCTTGGCGCGCACAGCGCGTGCCGTATCCATCGCCACTTCCTTCGCGCGCTCCAAGTAGCTACGAACCTCGATTGGTTTCCCATATGCCAACAGGGGCGTGCCGTTTCTCAGCGCTAGATCGATTTGGTCAAGGCCTTCGAAGCTCTCATTCAGGTCAGTGGACAAGGCCTCTGCCACCGCCCTGAAGACATGACTGGCACCACCGGCTCGCCCGCCGCAACGGGAGTAGTCGATTCTTTTGCCATGACTGACAAGCCAATCCGTTGTGTAGTGGCCAACGTCGACAAGGCAGGCGTTTGTCGCTGCAAGGGTGGGATCGCCTTCGGCTACCAATGTGAGAAGGGATCCAACTGGCTGCGGTACAACAGTTACGCTTTCGACGATGACCGAGGTGGCGCCACACGCGAGCGTGCCTCGATACGCTTTTTGAACCTCACCAGCATGCTTGGCAAAGGTATGCAGAGGCAGGCCCAACACCAGTCTCGACACGCGGCTTGCATTGAGCGCAGCCAACGCGCCATACACGAGAGCGCGATATTCGGGACGCGTGGGGAAATCGTCCGCTTCGTTACGCTCCCCGAGCACCTTCATGACAGGTGCGCTCTCGTCGGTGTCGACCTCGAACTTCCTGTTGTTGACCGTGATGATCTTGATCGCTGGACTGATCGGAGTTCGGCGCAACGTTGTCGCCATCTCGGATTCGAAGTGGGGCAAGGCTATAGACCGGAAACTCTTTTTATGAATATCACCGCGCTCGCGGTAAGCAAATTTAGTGAAGCCACTTCCAACATCAATGCCGACGACAGAATGGATCATTTTTAAAACCCTCACGATCTTGATGAAGCAACAAAACCTATGAATACAAAAAATCGCCTTGAATAGCGGGGCGTAAATCTTCAGTTGCACAACAAGCAGGTCATAAGGAAATGGAAAAATCGAACCATTACCTGTAGACAAAAAACGGACCGCACAAGCAGATAGATCGCCACCTCAGCGGTGGATGGTTGCCCGCGGGCAACCTGCAGCACGTGGCATATGCACGTGAGAAAGCTGGCTGCGACCTCGATGGTCTCGAAGATCGCAGATTGCGGAGGCGCCAAACGGCGCTACGACCCTGAATTCAAGCGGTCGCGTTGGTTTTCGAGGATGATTGATGTGGGGCGAGTGCCCCTTGCGATAGGAAATATTGCAAACGAAAAAGCCCGTCACCGATTGCTCGATGCGGGCTTACGTCGTGGCACGTTCGACTCCTGAATCAGGAAAGCCTGCCACGCACTCACCTAGGTCATGAGAACCTGGCGGTGCATACTTCTCTTTCAATTTACATGAGTGTCCAGTTCTGGAACACTTGACTTCATCATGCCGTCATCACGGCGGGGTGTTGCTCAGTATTGTAGGTGACGTATTTAAAAAAGCAAATAGTTTTTCAAATTTCCTACATCAATTTTTATCAGCTTAGCTGGTTAGTTTTTTCTCCAGGCGAATCGAAAGTAAGATCGCTACCAAACCGAACGTTACCGAACTTCATCACTTCAAGGATCGAGGCGCGGAACTCGGTGTTGACTTGCTCCGCACCTGCTGCCGTAGCGTGCGAACGCGCTCGACTCGCGCATGCCCAAGGAGCAATTCGGCAACTGGGCGACCATCTGCCGGACGCGCTCGTCGAGCCTCAAGGAACCACGCAAGCTCGCAGCGCCGCAGTGCGCTAATCAGGTCGGGGCGCCCATCGCGCGCCAGTTGCAGGCTCGCATTCCGGGCTGCCTGGCGAACGGCGGCAGCTAGGGGCCTATGACTCAGCGCCGTATCCGCACGGACACGCTCCTGGTTTGCCTCGCACAGCTCCTCAATTTTGAGCAAGACGGTGTTGGGAAGATGGCGCCCGACGATGTCAATGATCTCGGAGCGTACTGCGCTTTCGTGCGTATGAGCCGTGCACGGGCAATCCTGATCCGTCAGCCCCTCTCTATACGCCCAGCGCCAAATCTGTCTTAGTCGTCGAACGAGACTCTCAGTCTTGACAGGTCCAACGTCCGAGAGCACTCGCATCAACTCGCAATTGGCTGCGCTCAACTCATCAGTCAGTGGATTACCGATGGCCTGCAAGAGTCGGCCTAGTCGCTGAATTTCATTTCTGAAGACGCCGCTTACCCTTTTTTCGGCAGGCCGGTGGCGCTCCCCAAATTCGTTAACCAACCAACCGACCGGCATGGGGCGCGGCACTACTGTCATCGCAATGCGAGCTTCCAGCCATTCCTTATATGCCACCTGCCAGTCGGATCCGAGTGCTATTTCCCGGCCTGTCGCGTCAATGCGAGCGAACCGGTTTGCGCCATCGCGCCTCTTGCGAACAATCAAACCGCGGGGGTGGAACCGATCTCTTTGCACGTGGACCTCATCTGGGTTGGTAGTAACCGAGGATCGGCCGGAAGTGACCGAGTTCAATGCTGACGAGTTGAATCGCGTCCATAAAGTCCCAACCCAGCGCTCTCAACTCTGAGACGCGGCGCTGAGCGAACCCGTGACGCAGTCCGTGGGCACCAGTGGACACGCCAAGGGCTGTCAAGCTGGCCCGGGAGAAGCTCTGGCTAAAAGCTTGACCTCCGCCGACGCAGTAAAACGACTGGTATCGGACACCGCGATCCTCGATGGTCAGCGGTGCAGGTCGTCGCCATTTCTCTAGTTCTGCAACCAGACAGCGCGCGATTGCGACCGTGCGCCGAAGCCCGCCCTTTCCGGAGACGACCATTTTCTCCGTGTCTTGGCGGCCAAGAAACATGGTCTGCGGCCAATTGCGATGTGCCGAAGCCGCGTGCTCGCCGTGCCGCCGCAGCGTCAGGAGTTCGATTGCCCGCAGCCCAGCATCCCACGCGATCAGTGACGCGAGTGCGTTCCGGTCGTGCTGATGTGCAACGATTAATTTGAGTTCCTCTGGCCGCGTCGCTCGTCCGCGTCGTACGGTTTCGACGAGGCTCAGCATTGGCGGAAGCTTCAATGACAGCGCGCGCCCGAGCGCCATGCGCGTCGCATCGAGGGCCGACTGCCCATGAGTCTCCCCAAACTCATGGAGAAACTCCATGACTTCCGCGCGAAGATACGGACCGTCGAGATCCAGACCATTGTCTGCGCGCCATTCAAGGAAGCGGCGTTCCGCCTGGACGCCGCTTCTTTCAGTGCCAATGGATGTGATGACGACCCTGCGGTCTTCGCCGAGGGCGGCCTTTGGGACGCCATGCACGGCGATGGATTTTCTGATTTCGCTGATCAGGCGGCTCATTTGTTGTAGCGCCTCATGCCATCAACCAGGCCCCACTTAATGAGTCGACGCTGCAGTGTCGACACCGCAAAACTGCGGCCCGACTTTCGCTTGAGCAATTGCGCAAGACGTCTGTAGGTGTAGACCGAGGGGTTCCGCGCGCGCGCCCGGCGGTGAATAAAGGCTTCTACGATCGAGCGATACGCTTCGAGGTCTGATCGGCGTACGCGTCGCCGCCGCGGGTGTTCCGCCGCGTTCAAGATCTCCGGATCGTTGAGGGCGGGCAGCGGCCTTGGCGATGCCTGCCGATAGACAGACTCCAACTCAGCTATCAAGACTGGTATTAGCGAGCCACGCATGTGCTCTCCTTAACTGGCGTAACAGAACAGTAAAGCCGCGACACCGAAAGATTCGGGGCGCAACGCTGTCAGATCTCAGTGCGAGATCAGACAACACGCTGGGGTGGGTCCGATTCGTGATGCGATCGCGATGGCCGGGAAGTCCGGCCACGCGCGGTGCACACCGGCGACGTGGACGCGTCAGCGCGCACGACGAGCGGATGCCCAACAAGGAACAACGGAAAGGGATTACATGGCGCGCGCACGGTCACGTGCTCGGCGGAGAGTGCCCGCCTGGCCTTAACGGAAATCAGTCAAACCGAGATTTGGCTGGATGCACCGCCGGGATGCAGCGCACTGGCATGCACGCAGCCCGATATGGCGATTGAAGGGGTGTTGAACTTATGCCGATCTAACGGCTGTGCCAGAACATGCCATCAGTCGCTCTAGATGTCAATTGCAGACATCGTTGTATGCAGGCGACTCCAGAAAACCGCTGGATGGTCCGGCGACGGCGACGGCAGCAGCAGCGGGCTGCGTCGATTCGCGGGATTTCGGGTAAATTTCGGGTAGAGATCGCAGAAATGCACAAGGGGTTACAGATGAAAACCTGTAACCCCTTGATTTTATTGGTCGGGGCGAGAGGATTTGAACCTCCGACCACCTGCACCCCATGCAGGTACGCTACCAGGCTGCGCTACGCCCCGAAGCCTGAAAGTATAACAGAGGCGTAGCGCCGATGACTAGTAGTTCGCTCGCAGTTCGATCAAGCGCCTTGTGGTCGTGTGGTGCCGATCTGCGGCAAAGAAAATCCTTGCACTAGAGTGCGCTCTAGCACCTGTAATCAGGGCGTTCACACTAGGAGACTTCCATGAACGCGCTCGAGAACAAGCAGATCTTGCAGGCCGCTTTTGCCGAACTGGCTGTGAGCAACGCCAAGCCATTCGTTGATCTCATGGCGGATGATTTCTGCTGGGTTTGCACTGGTACGACGCGGTGGTCTCGTCGCTATGCAGGTAAGCAGACGGTGCTGGACGAGCTGTTCGCCCCGCTGCGAGCGAGGCTCGGTCGCATCACGACCGTTGCCAACCGCTTTACTGCCGATGGGGATATCGTGGTCGTGGAAGCGCAAGGTCGCAACAAGACGCGCGATGGCGTTGCCTATAACAATCAGTACTGTTTCGTCATCCGCATGCAGGAGGGCAAGATGCGCGAACTGATCGAATACTTCGACACCGATCTTGTCAACCGGGCGCTTGGCGATCCGGCTGGCGTCTCCACCGAGTCTCATGGCTGAGCGCGATCCGGCTCGGTTGCTGATCGGTGCCTTGGCTGAACGCACGGGCCGCAGCATTCATACGATTCGCTGGTACGAGGCGCAGGGATTGATTCCTGGCGTTGCGCGTGATGCGGCGGGCCGACGTGTTTATACCGAACAGCTCGTCAACTGGCTCGAGTTGATGGAGCGCCTGCGCAATACGGGAATGTCGGTCGCACAGATGCGCGAATACACAGCGCTGGTGTGCGAGGGCCGCAGTACATTGAAGGCTCGGCATGCGTTGCTCGTTGCACATCGCGCGCAGGTGACGCAGATGATCGCCGAGTGGACGCGCTCGGTCGCGCTGATCGACGGCAAGATCGATTTTTACGGCGAATGGGTGGCCACAGGAACGCGCCCGGCACGCGAGCCCAACCGGTCGCAAAGCACTGCAAAAACGAGCACTCGCCGCAAGCCTGAGCGTTAGCGATGGCGGCGACGTTGGAGGATGATCAACCCGTCGCCCGCCGATACCGTGCCGGCGTCATCCCCAGTTGCTGCTTGAACGCCTTGCCGAACGCCGCCTCGGATTGATAGCCGACACGTGCGCCGATTTCTCCTGCACTGAGCCGCGTGTGGATCAACGCGTCGCACGCGAGCGTCATGCGCACGCGCGTGAGGAAGTCCCACACCGTCATGTCGGCGCGCGCCCTGAAGTGTCGCGCGTAGGTGGCGCGTGACATCGCCGCCAGATCGGCGAGGGTGTCGATGGTCCAAGCACGCTCTGGCGCGCTGAGCATGGCTTGTACGGAGGGGCCGAGGCGCGCGTCTGACAGCAACGTCAGCGTGCCGGGGCTCGCGTTTTCCTGCTGGCCGTACACACGCAGTGCCATTGTCAGTAACGCTTGGCTCAACGAGGTAACGATTGCCAGCGCGCCGGGCGCGCGGGTTTCGGCTTCGTCGCGCATCAGCGCAATGAGTGCCTGCAGTGCCGGATACGACGCGCTATCGCTCAATGACACGTGTAGCGGATCGGGCAACGTACGCACCAGCAGCGTGGTTGAACCGTGCTCGTGAACGAAGCGGCCGCATAGCAGATCGACGTCGGCGGAACCCCGGCCGGTTTGGCGCAGCGGCAGCATGCCGTCATGCGAGGTGCGGGGTTTCCGGGTGGATGGGTCGACAGCGCCGGGGTCGTGAATGGTGTGTGCCTCGCCGCGCGGGAACAGGATGAAATCGCCTTCGCGCAGCGTGAGCGTGCGGCCGCCAGTGTCGACCAGGCAACTGCCCGACAGCACCAGATGGAACAGCACTTGGCCATTCGGCTCCGGATCGTGTGGGATCGAGAACGGCCCTTGGAACAGGCAGCGCAAATCGAGGCTGGCCTGAGGCCGGGTGAGTTGAATGAATTGGCTGAGCGCGTCCATTGAGACGATTTCGATAGAAATTGCGTTTATTAAGTATTCAATGGATCGCGCGTCAAGGCAATACTCTTTCCAACGGCGCGGCATCGGGCCAGCGCCACACCACCGGAGCACAACATGCTGAACTGGGTCGAGTATCGGAAGGAATTGCTGGGTCGCATTGGCGAGATCGGTCAGATCACGCCGGATACGGTCAAGGGCTACAAGACGCTGTCGGCTGCGACTACGGGCAGCCTGGACGCGAAGACACGCGAACTGATCGCGCTGGCCGTGGCAGTGACCGCGCGTTGCGATGGCTGTATCACCGTGCACACAGCCGAGGCGCTCAAGCATGGCGCAACGCATGAGGAGATTGCCGACGCGCTGAGCGTGGCGATTTCGCTCAATGCCGGGGCCGCGTTGGTGTACTCGGCGCGCGTGATGGACGCGGTTCAGGCCTACGAGAAGGCCTGACCGCCTTGGCTACCGTGCGATCCGCAGGCGGCAGGTTGCCCGCCGGGTGCCGCCGGGGGCGAGTAGGTGCAGGCCCTCCCCGTGGTGGATCGCATTCGGCAAGCCCATCCATGGTTCGACGCAGTAGAAGTCCGACGTGGCGTTTTCTGTCCAGGTGGTGATGGCGTGCCAGGGTACCGGTGCTCCTTCTACCTCGAAGCGAATGCGCCGTCCGAGCGGCGCTTCTGGGTGCGGCGGAATGATCAGTGTGGCCGCGCCGGCGTCATCGAGCAGGTGATAGCGGTCTTGCAGGGCCGGGTCGTTGAGCTGGTAGGTTCTGCGCCCCGGCTGGGGTCTGTCGAGACTGCCATCGGGCAGTTGGCGCGATAGCCGCGCCGGCGGCATGGACAGCTCGGTTGCGCCACGCAATGCATGCGGTAGCGCCAAGTAGAAATGATGGCCCGCATAGAAGGGCATCGGCGCATGTGCGTCGCCTTCGTCCAGATGCTTCACGGAGAAGGTCGCCTCCAACCCGTCGTCAATCAGCCGGTAGCTCACGCGAAATTCGAAGGCGAACGGATAGCCTTGGCGCGTTTGAGGGCTGTCGCGCAGCAGCATGACGATGTGCGCGTCGCTTGCGTCTTCCACCTCGAACGGCAGGTCGCGAGCAAAGCCGTGTTGCGGTAGCTCGTGAAGTTGGCCGCGCGCGTCGCGCCAGCGGCCGACTTCGCCATCTACAAAATGCCGGCCGATGAAGGGGAACAGCAGCGGATTGCCGCCGCGCACTTTGGCCGGATTGGACCAATCGGCCGGTTCGGGCCAGAAGAGGATGTCTTCACCGCGATGGCGCCAGCGCACCAGCCGCCCGCCCGCTTCCGGCGCGAGCAGCAACATGGAGCCATCGGCGCGCGTGTCGCCGATGCGGATGAGCGTGCGATCCTGAAAGCGAGCGGTGGGCAGGTCGTGCATGGGTTGGGCGGAGTGACTTGTTGGCATGCAAATCGCATACTAGATTGTCAATGCGTTTTGCCCGGAGGGAAACCATGTCCGTGAATTGCGTGCTGCCCGCACATACCGTACCGCCGCCCGACGAGCCTTCGCCGCCGGGAATTCCCCCAGATCTGCCATCGCCCGATGAACCGCCGCCGCCGGTCGAGCCACCGGAGCTGTCGCGGAAGTAATCTGCTGTTACCAATCGTCACAGCTTTGCGTGAAGCGGTTCGTAAGATAGCGCCAGTTCTCGCGCGACTGCGCGTTTCTACAACGACAATACGAGCCCAATCATGTCGATTCTTCCGCGTCTGACCCTGTGCGCAGTACTGGCGGCCTCCATGGCCGGTTGTGTCGTGGCGCCTCCGCAGCCAACGCGCACGGTGGTGGTGCGTGAGCCCGTCCCCGTCGCGGCACCGGTGGACCCGCGTGCGCGCTTTGATCAGGTACAGGGCCGTCTTGCGGAAGAATTCCACCGTATCGACGTTCGCCAATCGCAGGGCTACATCGATCCGTACCGCGCTGACGGCCTGCGCGACCGCCTGCGTCGCATCCGCCAGGAAGCTAACGACATGGCCAGCCAACATCGCGGTGGCTTGTCCGGCGATGAGCAGCGCGCGCTGAATGACGAACTCGGCGCCGTGGCACACGATATCGGCCTCTAAGCCGCTTTTTTCCGGTCCTCCTCATTCGCCGATGTTGCGTTGCAATATCGGCGAAATGCATTGTTGCGCCGCGTTGCGTGCGCAGCCGGCGGAAGCTGATACGCTTGCGTTCCTCCTGAACGAGCAAGCCCGACACCGACGCGGCTTCCTGCGGCCGGTTCTGGCCTCGTGCCGTGCGAAAGATCATCCACTGCGACTGCGATTGTTTTTACGCTGCCATCGAAATGCGCGACGATCCGCGCTTGGTTGGCAAGCCGCTGGCCGTGGGTGGGCGGCCAGAGCGGCGCGGCGTGGTCGCAACCTGCAACTACGAGGCGCGCAAGTTCGGCATCCATTCGGCGATGCCCATGGCGCAGGCCGTCAAGCGCTGTCCAGACTTGCTGATCGTGCCGCCGTCCATGGAAAAGTACCGCCAGGTTGCGCGCCAGATCTTTGCCATCTATCACAGCTACACGCCCTTGGTGGAGCCGCTCTCGCTGGACGAAGCGTACCTGGACGTGACCGACAGCCCGATGCTTGCGGGCAGTGGCACGCGCATCGCTGAAGACATTCGCCGCCGCGTGCGCGAAGAAGTCGGCATTACCGTGTCGGCCGGCGTGGCGCCCAACAAGTTCATCGCCAAGATCGCCAGTGACTGGAACAAGCCCGACGGCTTGTTTGTCGTGCGGCCCGAGCAGATTGACGCGTTTGTGGCGGAGCTGCCTGTCGACCGCCTGTTCGGCGTGGGCAAGGTGACTGCTGCCAAGCTGCGTCGCCTGGGTGCGGAAACCTGCGGTGATTTACGCGGCTGGGGCACCGACCGCTTGCAGCAGCATTTCGGCGTGTTCGGTTTCCGGCTCCACGATCTTTGCCGCGGCATCGACCATCGGCAGGTGCAACCCTCGCAGGTCCGCAAATCGGTCAGTGTGGAAGAAACCTACGCCACCGATCTGCGTACGCTCGATGACTGCCAGCGTGAATTGGCCATCCTTGTCGAGCAGCTTGCCGCCCGGGTCGAGCGCGCCCGCGCGGGCAACATGATTCACAAAACCTACATCAAGCTGCGTTTTGCCGATTTTCGTGGCACGACGGTGGAGTGCATCGCGCCGCAAGTGTCCTTGCCGGTGTTCTCCAAGCTGCTGGCGCAGGGGTTTGAGCGCCGCGGCATTCCTGTGCGATTGCTTGGCGTGGGCGTGCGGCTGTATGAGTCGGATGCGCACGCGCGCCAGCAACCGCTGTTTGCCGAAGACCCGGCCGCCACCGAGTGAGATTGAGCCGCCCGACCCGGCAATCGGGTACGAATTGACCTATTTTCCTGTCTGCACTACAGCGATAGAAGGGCGGAATGTCGCCCCCCGCGTCAGAATAGTTGTCGCCCCGATAGATTCTTGAGTCTCTGACTTCAAGACTCTTACCTTGGTGGTAGGTGGCTGTGGAGCTTGTGGGCGAAGGCCTGCGCGGTGGGCAACGCACCAGCGTTGTCCACGGCAAGCTGGCCGGTGCGCGAAGCGCATCGTCCACAAATCCACAGCCTCGCCTTCCCACCGATTTTTGAAGCACGGGGGCGTTGAAGAGGACGAATTGGCTCGATACGGACAAGCATTCAAGGATCGCGCGGTGGCCAGGCTGCTGCCGCCCGAAAGCGCCGCGGTGGAAGCCGTGGCAGGGGAGATCGGCGTGAACGCCGACACGCTGGAGCGCTGGCGCTCCGAGGCATTGGCCAAGCCGGCGCGCGAGCGCATCTGGACGGCTGCGGCCCGGCTGGAGGCGGTCATCACGACGGCAGCCATGGACGAGACGGCGCGCAGCGCCTGGTGCCGCAAGAACGGGGTGTACGCGCAGCAGCTTGCGCAGTGGCGAGGCAGCGCCACCCAGGCCCTGGCGCAGCCGCACGAGCAGCCCGCCAGTGCGCAGCAGACCAAGCAGGACCGCCGCCGCATCAAGGAGCTCGAGCG
>NZ_QMKS01000007.1:0-141540 GCF_003290055.1 Ralstonia sp. GX3-BWBA
CTGACCTACCTGCCCGCGCAGGTGCTGGGACGCTGGTTCTACCTGTACCTGATCCTGGACGTGTTCAGCCGCAAGATCGTCGGCTTCGAGGTGCATGCGACGGATCACGCCGACCATGCGGCCCATCTGGTCAAGCGCACCGCGCTGGCCGAGGGCATCCACGCGATGGCGGCCAAGCCGGTGCTGCACGGCGACAACGGCTCGACCTTCAAGGCAACCACCGTGCTGGCGATGCTGCACTGGCTGGGGATCGACCCGTCGTATTCGCGCCCTCGCGTGAGCAATGACAACCCGTATGTGGAGAGCCTGTTTCGCACCGCCAAGTACCGGCCCGAGTTCCCTGCCGGCGGCTTCGTCGACCTGGACCATGCTCGCGGCTGGGCGGCCGAGTTCGTGCGTTGGTACAACCACGCGCACCGCCACAGCGGCATCGGCTACGTGACGCCGGCGCAGCGCCACGCCGGCACTGACCGCCACATCCTGCAGGCTCGGCATGAGCTGTACCTTCGGGCGCGGCAAAGCAATCCGGGCCGCTGGTCTGGAGAAACCCGCAACTGGCGTCGCATCGACGTGGTGGCCCTCAACCCCGAGCGCGAAGCGACCGTTTGCGCCGGCGAACTTCCAGGAGGCAACAAAGAACGACTGGCTGCGTGATTCAGGCGACAACTACCTTGACACGCACCGGTCGCCTGCGGGTAAAATGCCCGCTTTTTTGCATAATCCGCCGCCGCGCACCACACGTGCACGACAGTGCATGCCGTCACATTCGGCCGCACGCAGACAGGAGACGCAGTCAATGAGTTTGTTTCGTACCAAAAACGTGGATCACATGATCCGCACGGGCCACAGCAATACCGGCCTGAAGAAAGTCCTCGGGCCCCTGGACCTGACGTTGCTGGGCGTGGGCGCCATCATCGGCACTGGCATCTTCGTGCTGACGGGCACTGGCGCGCTGACCGCAGGACCGGCGCTAACGTTGTCCTTCATCGTCGCAGCGCTCGCCTGCGGATTTGCCGCGCTGTGCTACGCCGAATTCGCCTCGACCATTCCCGTGTCGGGCTCGATCTATACGTATGCCTACGCCACGATGGGCGAGTTGGTCGCCTGGATCATCGGCTGGGATCTGATGCTCGAATATGGCTTGGCCACATCTGCTGTTTCGGTGGGTTGGTCCGGCTATTTCCAATCGCTGCTGTCTGGCTTCGGCCTTCATCTGCCTGTGGCGCTTACCGCTGCGCCGGGCGCGATTCCCGGCGTGCAGACGCTGTTCAACCTGCCGGCGCTGGTGATCATGCTGCTGATCACGACGCTGCTGTCGTTTGGCATTCGCGAATCGGCGCGCGCCAACAACATCATGGTCGCGATCAAGGTGACGGTGGTGCTGCTGTTTATCTTCGTGGGTGTGCGCCATGTGCAGCCGGCCAACTGGCAGCCGTTCATGCCGTTCGGCATGGAAGGCGTGTTCGGCGCGGCAGCCATCGTGTTCTTCGCCTTCATCGGTTTCGATGCGGTGACGTCCGCGGCCGAAGAAGTGCGCAATCCCAAGCGTGACTTGCCGATCGGCATCATCGGTTCGCTGGCGGTCTGCACGATTCTCTATGTGCTGGTGGCCGCCATCATGACGGGCATCGTGCCGTTCGCGAAGTTTGCGGGCGTGGATCACCCCGTGTCGCTGGCGTTGCAGATGGCCGGTGAAGGCTGGGTGGCGGGCTTTGTCGATCTAGGTGCCATCATCGGCATGACGACCGTGATTCTGGTGATGGCGTATGGCCAGACCCGCATCATCTTCGCCATGTCGCGCGACGGGCTGCTGCCCAAGCGCTTGTCGCACATTCATCCGCGCTATGCCACGCCGTTTCTGAACACCTGGGTGGTCGGCATCGTCTTCGCGGTGATCGCTGCATTCGTGCCGCTGAATGTGCTGGCAGAGCTGATCAACATCGGCACGCTGGCGGCGTTCTCGCTGATTGCCGTTGCCGTGCTGGTGCTGCGTCGTACGCGTCCGGACCTGCATCGCGGCTTCCGTTGCCCCGGCGTGCCGGTGGTACCGCTCTTGGCGATCGGCCTGTGCCTGTTCCTCATGAGCCATCTGCAGGCCATCACCTGGATCGCCTTTGTGGTGTGGGTAGCAATCGGCTTGCTGGTGTACTTCGGTTATGCGCGTCGTCGTTCGCTGCTGCACGCGCCGGAACATGGCGCTGCGTCGGTTTCCGAAACTGTGCACTGATCAAGAACGGCGCGTCCATTCCCTGACGACATGGCTGCGATGCGGCCAAACACTGTCGTCCAGGTCGCCGGCTGGGTGGTTCTTTCTCAGTCGGCGCGCAACTATTACAACGCCGATGTATTGCGTTCAATCACCGCGCTTTTGGGGCGATGGTTCCAACGCATTCGACGCTGACATCAATGTGTCGCAAGCCGTGTGGTTGCATTGGCAGGCACACGTTGGCTGCGTGTCCGGCACGCGCCTTGCATGTGGCTTTCGCTTTGCTCAATCGGGCAAGCGCGCAGCCCTGACAAAAAAGCATAGCTGCGACGAAGGGCCCGCCAAGCCTGATGCCGCCTGGGATGGCGGCTTCAAGCCACCGTCCGAGGGCTGCGATGATGCATATGACGCTCGCACACGCATCGCAAGCTGTGGTTAAAATGATTTGTGCAGCCAGACACAATGTCTGACGAAACCTTGCCGGCCCCCCCGCAAAGTTTCCACGCAACAGCGTGTGCGTTGTTGTCCATTGCAATCGGAGGGCTTTGACGATGGAAATCAAGTTCGAAAAGAAAGAAGCGTACGACATCAACAACGAAGGCCTGCTGTTCGACGCACTGGTCGACGGTGAAAAGGTGACTTGCGTGGCAACGCGCGAGGCGCTTTGGGAAGGCCTGGAAGGTGATCAGGTGTTGTCGCTTCAGGCAGCCTTCGAGGCTGGCCAAGAGCGGATTCAGGATGCCGCCCGCGTGCTCATTGCAGACTGCGTGCAGCGATCTCATGGATTGGATGATTTGCCGCAGCCGATCGTGGTCAAGCGCGCGCATATTGCCGTGATCTGAGTTTGATCGATTGCCCGCGTAGACATCGGCGTGCCCGATGCCTTCCGCATGGCGGACACATTGTCCGCCACCTGAAAAGCCGGTCCATGTGGCCGGCTTTTTCATTGCGCTGCAGCTTCCCGACTTGACATGACCGCAATCCGATCAGATGATTAACATGTTAATTAAATGGGGAGGCAGGGGATACCATGCTGCAAAGCAGACTCGTATCGCCGGAAGGTCAAGTCGTGGAGGCGATGTTCGCATCAGCCGCAGAGCCTGCTGGTTCCTTGCGTTGGCTGCCGCCGGTCGAAGGTACCGTCGTCGGCGCGTTGCTGAACTACCGCGGCGAACTGGAGGCGCTGGGCGACGCGCTATCTGCGCCGCCTTACCAAGCCCCGCCCAAGGCGCCCATCCTGTATCTCAAGCCGGCCAACACGCGCATTGGTCATGACCACGATGTTGTGCTGCCGGCAGACGTCGATGGCGTTTGGGCCGGTGCTTGCCTGGGCGCCGTGATCGGTCGTACTGCCATGGGCGTTCCCGCGCGGCACGCCGCGGATTTCATCGCCGGCTACACGATCGTCAACGACCTGACCGTACCGCATGCGAGCTACTACCGCCCGGCGATTCGCCACAAGTGTCGCGATGGTTTTTGCCCGATGGGACCGTGGATGGTCGACCGCGACGATGTGCCCGACGCCGATGCACTCGATATCACCGTGCGCATCAACGGTGAGATCAAGCAGCGCGCAAACACGTCGACACTAGTGCGGCCCGTCGCACAACTGCTCGCCGACGTGACGGCATTCATGACGCTCGAAGCGGGCGATGTGCTGCTCGTTGGCATGCCGGAGAATCCGCCACTGGCGCGCGCCGGTGATCGCATCGATATCGACATCGCCCACATTGGCACGCTGACGACGGCGTTGATCCGCCAATCGGAGGTTTCGCGATGAAACACGCGCGCATTGCCTACGACGGCGCGATCCATCATGCCACCGCCATGCCCGGCGACGACACCCGCCTGAGACTGGCCGATGGCCGCGTCTTGCGCGAAGCCGAGGTCGTCTGGTTACCGCCGGTCGAGCCGCGCACGGTCTTCGCGCTGGGCCTGAACTACGCGGACCACGCCAAGGAGCTGGCCTTCAAAGCGCCCGAGGAGCCGCTCGCGTTCCTGAAAGGACCCAATACGTTGATTGGCCATCGCGCCCACACCGTGCGCCCGGCTGGCGTCGCGCTCATGCACTACGAATGCGAGCTGGTTGTAGTCATGGGTAAGACCGCGCGTAATGTGCCGCGCGAGCACGCCTATGACTATGTGGCCGGATATACGGTGGCCAACGATTACGCCATCCGCGACTACCTCGAGAACTACTACCGTCCGAACCTGCGCGTGAAAAGCCGCGACACCTGCACGCCCATCGGGCCGTGGCTTGTTGACCGAGATGACGTGCCCGACCCGATGAAACTCGCGCTGCGCACCATCGTCAATGGCCGTGTCACGCAGGAGGGCAATACGCGCGACATGATCTTCGACGTTCCCGCGTTGATAGCGTGGTTCTCCAGCTTCATGACGCTCAGCCCCGGCGACATGATCCTGACCGGCACGCCCGAGGGTTTGGCCGACACGCAACCTGGCGACGAAGTCATCACAGAAATTGAAGGCATCGGCAGGCTGGTGAGCACCATCGCCGCCGGACAACCGAACAAGGAGCCCGCATGAGCCTCGTCAACTTGGACTCTCTCAAGCATTGGATCGACGGCCGCCAGGTCGACAGCGTCGAGCGTTTCATCACGACCAACCCGGCGACGGGCGAAGCCATCGCCGAGGTGGCGTCGGGCGGTGAAGCGGAGATCAACGCGGCGGTGGCGGCAGCCAAGGCAGCCTTCCCGGCCTGGGCCAACACGCCGGCCAAGCAGCGCGCCAAGCTGGTGCGCTGCCTGGGCGAGTTGATCGAGCAGAATGTCCCGCACCTTGCCGCGCTGGAAACGATGGACACCGGCCTGCCGATCGCGCAGACGAGCAAGCAGCTCATTCCGCGTGCTTCCGAGAACTTCCATTTCTTCGCCGAGGTGTGCACGCAGGTCAACGGCCGCACGTATCCGGTGGACGATCAGATGCTGAACTACACGCTGTATCAGCCGGTGGGCGTGTGTGCGTTGATCTCGCCTTGGAACGTTCCGTTCATGACGGCCACCTGGAAGGTCGCGCCGTGCCTGGCGCTGGGCAATACGGCCGTGCTGAAGATGTCGGAACTGTCGCCGCTGACAGCGGATCAACTCGGCCGCCTGGCGCTGGAAGCCGGTATTCCGCCGGGCGTGCTGAACGTGGTGCAAGGCTATGGCGCCACGGCTGGCGACGCGCTGGTGCGCCATCCGGATGTGCGGGTGGTGTCGTTCACGGGCGGCACGACCACCGGCAAGCGGATCATGGAGCGTGCCGGTCTGAAGAAATTCTCGATGGAGCTGGGCGGCAAATCGCCCGTGCTGGTCTTCGACGATGCGGACCTGGATCGTGCGCTGGATGCGTCGCTGTTCACCATCTTCTCGATCAACGGCGAGCGCTGCACGGCCGGTTCGCGCATCTTCGTGCAAGAGAGCGTCTACGACGATTTCGTACGCAAATTTGCCGAGCGTGCCAAACGGCTTGTGGTGGGCGATCCAGCGGACGAGAAGACCCATGTCGGCTCGATGATCACGCGCGCCCATTGGGAGAAGGTCACGGGCTACATCCGCCTGGGCGAGCAGGAGGGCGCGAAGATTCTCGCCGGCGGCGCGGAAAAGCCCGCAGACCTGCCCGATCACCTGAAGAACGGCAACTTCGTCGCGCCCACGGTGCTGGCTAACGTCGACAACCGCATGCGAGTCGCGCAGGAAGAAATCTTTGGCCCGGTGGCCTGCCTGATCCCGTTCAAGGATGAAGCCGATGGCCTGAAACTCGCCAATGACGTGGAATATGGCTTGGCTTCGTACATCTGGACGCAGGATGTGGGCAAGGTGCACCGTGTGGCGCGCGGTATCGAGGCCGGCATGGTGTTCGTCAATAGCCAGAATGTGCGCGACTTGCGCCAGCCTTTCGGCGGTGTCAAAGCATCCGGCACGGGACGTGAGGGCGGCGAGTACAGTCTGGAGGTGTTTGCCGAGATCAAGAACGTCTGTGTCTCAATGGGCAGCCACCACATCCCGCGCTGGGGCGTTTGACGCGCCGCCGGAGACACCACAACAAAGGCGGAAGGAGACACCATGGGCAAGCTGGCCTTGGCCGCGAAGATCACCCACGTACCGTCGATGTACCTGTCGGAACTGCCGGGCAAGCACCATGGCTGCCGCGAGGCGGCCATTGAGGGGCACCGCCTCATCGGGCAGCGCTGCCGTGACCTGGGCGTGGACACCATCGTCGTGTCCGACGTGCACTGGCTGGTCAACGCCGGCTACCACGTCAACTGCAATGCGCGCTTCGAAGGCGTCTACACGAGCAACGAGCTGCCGCATTTCATCAAGGACATGCGGTATGCGTATCGGGGCAACCCGGCGCTCGGTCGATTGATTGCGGAGACGGCAACGGCGCGCGGTGTGTTCACGCGTGCGCACGAAATCGACAGCCTCGAGCTGGAATACGGCACGCTGGTGCCAATGCGATACATGAACAGCGACCAGCACTTCAAGGTCGTGTCGATTGCCGGTTGGTGCGCGTGGCACAAACTGGAGGAAAGCCGCCGCTTCGGCGCCGCGCTGCTCGAAGCCATCGAGGCCAGCGACAGCACCGTCGCGTTTCTCGCCAGCGGATCGCTCTCGCACCGCTTCAACGACAACGGCAGCCCCGAAGAATCCATTCACCAGATCAGCCGAGAATTCTTCAAGCAGGTCGACCTGCGCGTGGTCGAGCTATGGAAGCAGGGCAACTGGAAGACCTTCTGCGCGATGCTGCCCGAATACGCCTCGCTGTGCGAGGGCGAGGGCGGCATGCACGACACGGCCATGCTGCTCGGCCTGCTTGGCTGGGATGCCTATGACAAGGGCGTCGAGGTCGTCACCGAGTATTTCCCCAGTTCCGGCACGGGGCAGATCAACGCGATCTTTCCGCTGCCAGAACGTGGTCCAACCGGAATGTGAGGAGGCTGCGATGCCGCATGTCATCGTCGAATACACCGACAACCTGGGCGACGACGCCCGTATTCCGGAACTGCTGCAGACGGTGAACGAAACGCTAATTGCGCAGAACGGCGTATTTCCCACTGGCGGTATCCGCTCGCGCGCCATCAAGCTGACCGATTACCGCGTGGCGGACGGCAAGGAGGACGATGCCTTCGTCCACGTCACGCTCAAGATCGCAGCGGGCCGCACGCCTGAGATCAAGAAGGCCGCGTGCGATGCGCTGTTCGAGGCGATCAAGGCACATTTCGCGCAGGCCTTTGCGCGCCGCTATCTGGCGCTGTCGATGGAGTTGACCGAGTTCGACGAGGGCGGCAGCTATAAGCACAACAACATCCACGCGCGTTTTCGCAAGGCTTGACCCATGCTCGACACCACGACCATCCAGACGATCGCGCGCCGCTTGCACCAGGCCGAAATCGACCGCAAGCAGATTCGCCAGGTTTCGCTTGAACTCCCCGACATCACCATTGAAGACGCCTACGCTATCCAGCGCGAATGGGTCGCGATGAAGCAGGCCGCGGGGCGGCGGCTGAAGGGCCACAAGATCGGATTGACGTCACGCGCGATGCAGCAGTCTTCACAGATCGACGAGCCGGACTACGGCGCGCTGCTTGACGACATGTTCTTTGCCGAGGGCAGTGATATTCCCGCCAGCCGCTTCATCGTGCCGCGTGTGGAAGTGGAGCTCGCCTTCGTGCTCGGCAAGCGGCTGGAGGGACCGGAGGTGACGCTGTTCGATGTGTACGACGCAGTGGACCACGTGATACCCGCGCTGGAGATCATCGACGCACGCTCGCAATCGATCGATCCAGACAGCGGGCGCCCGCGCAAGGTGTTCGACACGATCGCCGACAACGCGGCCAATGCTGGCGTCGTGATGGGTGGCCGGCCCATCCGCATGCGCGATGTGGACCTGCGCTGGGTCAGCGCCATCTTTTCACGCAACGGCGTCATCGAAGAGACGGGCGTGGCGGCCGGTGTGCTGAACCATCCGGCCAACGGTGTCGTCTGGCTGGCCAACAAGCTGGCGCCGCACGGCGTCGCGCTGGAGCCAGGGCAGGTCATCCTGGGTGGCTCGTTCACGCGGCCGGTGCCCGCGCGGCCCGGTGATACATTCCATTGCGACTACGGCCCGCTTGGCAGCATCGCCTGCCATTTTGTCTAACCGTCTAACGCTCAAAGGATGTCCTCGCCATGCAACTCCCGGTGAACAGCTTCAAGCGCGCGCTGGCCGAGCGCCGGCCGCAGATCGGCCTGTGGCTTGCAATGACGCATCCGTACCCAGCGGAGATCGTCGCGGGTGCCGGTTTTGACTGGCTGCTGATTGACAACGAGCATGCGCCGAATCAACTGCAATCGACGCTCGCGCAATTGCAGGCGGTTGCGCCGTATGCCTCGCATCCCATCGTGCGGCCTGCCTGGAACGACTCGGTCGAGATCAAGCGCCTGCTGGATATCGGCGCGCAGACCCTGCTCGTGCCAATGGTCCAGACCGCCGACGAGGCGCGTGCCGCCGTCGAAGCGATGCGTTATCCACCGAACGGTATTCGCGGCGTTGGCAGTGCGCTGGCTCGCGCATCACGCTGGAACCGCGTAGACGATTACCTTCACCAGGCCGATGCGCAGATGTGCACGCTGATTCAGGTCGAAACCGCAGAGAGCCTCGATCATCTCGATGCGATTCTTGCCGTGCAAGGCGTCGACGGCGTCTTCATTGGCCCTGGTGATCTGGCGGCGTCCATGGGACACCTGGGGGCACCGGGGCATCCGGAAGTCCGCAAGACGATCGACGGTGCGATTCAACGCATCGTCGCGTCCGGCAAAGCGGCGGGCATTCTGTCAGCGGATCAGGCGCAGGCGAAGCACTACCTGTCGCTCGGTGCGACCTTCGTTGCGGTAGGGACGGATGTCACGCTGCTGGCGCGCAGCGCCGAACAGTTGGCGCAGGCATTCAAGGGGGAGGACGCTGCCAAGCCGCAGCCGGCCGGCAGCGTGTATTGACGGGGCGTTACTCGTCGCCCGTGAAACGCCCCATCGGCGTGTGTGTTTCCATGACGTGGATCGACTCGTCGATAGCCGCGTAGAGCGCGTCGAGGCGTGCGCGGCCCAGCTGCGCTTCGATGCGTGCGTATTCCGCATCCACTTGTGGCTCCACATCAGCCAGGAACTGACGGCTCTTGGCCGTGAGCGAAATCACTTGCCGGCGCTGGTCCACCGACGACTTCGTGCGTACGATCATCTCGGATTGTTCCATCGCCGCCAGCATGCGCGTCAGGCTCGGGCTCAGGATCAGGCATGCATCGGCGAGCTGGTTAGGCTCCATGTCGCCGGTATCGTTGAGCGTACGCAGCACGCGCCATTGCTGCTCGGTAATGCCATGCTCGCGCAGGATCGGCCGAAAGCGCGCCATGAAAGTCTCGCGGGCGCGCAGCAGGAGATGCGGGAGATTGCGGTGCTTGAAGGCAGAAGCCATGCGGGGCGCTCCTTATGCGCGGCGCAAAGCGGCGACCACGGGCGTGTGGTCTGATGGCTGCTCCCACGTGCGCGGCACGCGGTCGATATGGCACGACTCGCACAGCTTGGCGAGTTCAGGCGACAGCATGATGTGGTCGATCCGCAGGCCGGCGTTGCGCTTGAAACCAAACATGCGGTAATCCCACCACGAAAACAGCTTGTCTTCCTGCTCGAACATGCGGAAGGCATCGACCAGCCCGGCGCCTTGCATTGCACGAAACGCCGCGCGCTCTTCCGGCGACACCAGATTCTGGCCTTCCCATTTTTTCGGGTCGTGCACATCGCGGTCTTCGGGGGCGATGTTGAAATCGCCCAGCAGCATCAGTCGCGGGTTTGCCGCTATTTCGCTCGTCAGCCACGCCTGCAGTGCTTCCAGCCAGCGCAGCTTGTAGACGAATTTGTCGGAATCGAGCGCCTGTCCGTTCGGAATGTAGGCAGAAATCACGCGCACCGGGCCGCCGTCCACGTCATACGTGGCGGCCACGATGCGCTGCTGCTCGTCGGCAAAACCAGGGATGTTCTTCACCACATCGCGGCCTTCAGGCACCGACGCCTTGCGCGCGAGGATGGCAACACCGTTGTATGTCTTCTGACCCGTGAACAAAGACGCATAGCCGGCGGCGTCCAGCTCGGCCAGCGGATAGCGGTCATCGGGCAGCTTGAGTTCCTGCAGGCAGAGCAGGTCGATGGGCGTGGCGTCGGCTTCGCGCTCAGCCAGCCATTGCAGCACGTGCGGTAGGCGGACCTTCAAAGAGTTAACGTTCCAGGTGGCGACTCGCATGAGGGCTCGGTCCTTGCAGATGACGGCGGCGCGCAATTTGGCGCCGCCCAGGGGTGCGATATTGTGCCATCAAGCGTTGCGGGCTCGAATGACAACGCCGCTTCGGCGTTAGCACGAAGCGGCGTTTCCATGGCTCGCGCAGCAGACCGTTACGCGGCTTCCGCCATCATGCCGCCATGGCGCAACAGTGCATCGATGCTGGGTGCGCGGCCGCGGAAAGCCGTGAACGAGTCGATGGCCGGTCGGCTGCCACCAACGGCCAGCACTTCGCGGCGATAGCGTGCGCCGGTTTCTGCATCGAGCACCGAGCCGCCCAGCTTGCTGGCCTCTTCAAATGCCGCATAGGCATCTGCCGACAGCACCTCGGCCCACTTGTAGCTGTAGTAGCCCGCCGCATAGCCGCCCGCAAAGATGTGGCTGAACGTATTCGGCCAGCGCGACAGCTCGGCCTGCGGCACCACGTGGAAGCGATTGTTGATCTGGCGCGACATCTCCAGCACCGACGTCGTGCCCTTTGGGTCGAAGTCCGTATGCAGGTGCATGTCGAACGTCGAGAACACGATCTGGCGCAGCGTCGCCATGCCGTTCTGGAAGTTCTTCGCGGCCAGCATGCTGTCGTACAGCTTGCGCGGCAGCGGTTCGCCGGAATTCACATGGCGCGTCATGCGCGAGAGTACTTCCCATTCCCAGCAGAAGTTCTCCATGAACTGCGACGGCAGCTCCACCGCGTCCCATTCCACTCCGTTGATGCCCGACACGCCAAGCTCATCCACCTGCGTGAGCATGTGGTGCAGGCCGTGACCAAACTCGTGGAAGAGGGTGATGACCTCGTCGTGGGTAAACAGTGCTGGCTTGTTGCCGACCGGGCCGGAGAAGTTGCAGGTGAGGTAAGCCACCGGGGTTTGCACGCCCGCTTCGCCTAGCAGCTTGCGGCCGCGTGCGTCGTCCATCCACGCACCGCCACGCTTGCCCTCACGCGCGTACAGGTCGATGTAGAACTGTGCGAGCAACTCGCCCTGGGCAGATTCGACGCGGAAGAAGCGTACGTCCGGGTGCCATACCTCGGCCGCCTCCGGCTGAATTTTCACCGAGAACAACGTCTGCACAACATTGAACAGGCCGTCCAGCACCGCAGGTTCTGGGAAATACTGCTTCACCTCCTGCTCGGAGAATGCGTAGCGTGCCTCGCGCAGCTTTTCCGACGCGTAGGCCATATCCCACGGTTCGAGCTTGTCGATGCCGAGCGTGGTCTTGGCGAATGCCTGGAGTTCTTCCCAATCCTTCTCGGCAAACGGGCGGGCGCGGTCGGCCAGCTCACCCAGGAAGCGCAGCACGTCTTCGGGCGAATCGGCCATCTTCGGCACGAGCGACACCTCGCCGAAATTGCGATAGCCCAGCATGTGTGCTTCTTCGGTGCGCAGCGTGAGCTGTTCGGCCATGTTGGCGGTGTTGTCCCACTCGGCCTTGCCGCCGCCGTACTGGGCGCCCAGTTCGGACGCGCGCGTGACGTTGGCTTCGTACAGCGTGCGGCGCAGCGCGCGATCGTCTGCGTATTGCAGCACCGGGAAGTACGACGGGAAATGCAGCGAGAACTTCCAGCCGGTTGCGTCGGGATTGTCGCGGCGTGCCGCTTCCTGTGCAGCCTGCTTGGCGTCGTCGGGCAGGCCGGCGAGGCGGGCTTCGTCGTCGATGACGAGCGCGTAGGCGTTGGTCGCATCCAGGACGTGGTCGCTGAAGGCCTTGGTCAGTTGCGCCTGCTGTTCCTGAATGGCAGCAAAACGCGGTTTCTGGTCTTCGGGCAATTCCGCGCCGCCCAGGCGGAAGCCGCGCAACTCGTTCTCAAGCAGCTTCTTGCGCGCAGGCGACAGCGTGGCGTATTCCGCGCTGTCGGCAATCGCCTTGTACTTCTCGAACAGTTCCAGATCTTGGCCCAGCCCCGACCAGAACTCTGTCACGCGCGGCAGATTGGCGGCATGGGCTTCACGCAGCTCCGGCGTGTCGGCGACGGCGCTCAGGTGGCTGACGATGCCCCAGGCGCGGCCCAGCGGCTCGGTCGCGTCTTCCAGTGCGGTGACGACGGTGTTCCAGGTCACAGGCGTGGCGGGGTCTTTGACCTGCGCGACCGCCGATGCAGCACGCTCAAGGAGCACGTCGACGGCCGGCGTGATGTGTTCGGGGCGGATGTCCGCAAAGCGAGGCAGACCAGAAAAATCGAGCAGCGGATTGTTGGCCGGGGTGGCAACCTTGGGCGAAATGTCGGTCATGGCAGGCTCGGTAGAGAAATTCGGGGGACAAAAAAAGCGTCCGATCCAAGAGGTGGGGACGCTTTTTCCGTTTCCAACTGGATCAAGGTGAAGCTTACGCCGCCAGCGCGGCTCCTTCAGCAGCGCGCTCGGCGGCTTCCAGGGTATTGATCAGCAGCATGGTGATCGTCATCGGGCCGACACCGCCCGGCACGGGCGTGATATAGCCAGCGACTTCCTTGACGCCGGCAAAGTCGACGTCGCCGCACAGCTTGCCGGCGTCGTCGCGGTTCATGCCCACGTCGATGACGACGGCGCCCGGCTTGACCATGTCGGCAGTGATGATGTTGCGGCGGCCCACGGCGGCCACGATGATGTCGGCCTCACGCGTGTGCGCGGCCAAGTCGCGCGTCTTGCTGTTGCAGATCGTGACGGTGGCGCCGGCTTGCAGCAGCAGCATCGCCATCGGCTTGCCGACGATGTTCGAGGCGCCGACCACGACCGCATTGGCGCCGCGCACCGGGTAGTTGATCGATTCCAGCATCTTCATGCAGCCGTACGGCGTGCAGGGGCGGAACAGCGGGGCGCCGGTCATCAGGGCGCCGGCATTGGCCACGTGGAAACCGTCAACGTCCTTCTCGGGCGCGATGGCTTCGAGCACCTTGTGGCTGTCGATATGCTTGGGCAGCGGCAGTTGGACCAGGATGCCGTGGATGCGCGGGTCGCGGTTCAGCGCGTCGATGCGGCCGAGCAGGTCGGCTTCGGACAGGTCAGCGGGGTAGCGGTCGAAGCTGGACAGAAAGCCGTTGTCTTCGCACGCCTTGATCTTGTTGCGCACGTAGACCTGGCTGGCCGGGTCTTCGCCGACGAGGATCACGGCGAGGCCGGGCTGGTGGCCACGCGCTGTCAGGTCAGCGGCACGTTGTGCGGCCTCGGCGCGGAGTTGTTTGGCAAGCGCGTTGCCGTCAATGAGTTGGGCGGTCATGGCTGGGCGGAGGAGGGAGAGGGCAAACCGCGATTATAAATCGCCGCCTTCCTTCCGGCCGCCCTGATCGCCCTGATGGGCACTTGGCCGTTCCTGCGGCAAATCAGGCGTTGCGCGACAGGGCCAGGCGCAGGAGGTCTGCCACCGTGTTCACGTTGAGCTTTTCCATGATGTTGGCGCGGTGCGCTTCCACCGTCTTGATGGAAATGCCCAGATCGTCGGCAATCTGCTTGTTCAGGCGGCCCGCGACGATGCGCTCCAGCACTTGCTGCTCGCGTGTGGTCAGGCGGCCGAGCAGGTCCTTGGCGGCCTTTTGCTCGCGGGCGACCGAGTCTTCGCTGCGGGCCTTGCTGAGCATGCGTTCAACCAGCTCGCGCAGTTCGGACTCATCGAACGGCTTTTCAATGAAGTCGACCGCGCCTTTCTTCATGGTCGACACGGCCATCGGCACGTCGCCGTGGCCCGTGACGAAAACGATCGGCATGCGGCTGTTTTCGGCCAGCAGGCGGTCTTGCAGCTCGGGGCCGCTCATGCCCTGCATGCGTACGTCGAGGATCAGACAGCCGACGCCTTCGCCACGTTTGTCGTCGACCAGGAATTCTTCGGCACTGCGGTAGGTGCGGACGGTGTAGCCGTTGCCTTCGAGCAGCCACGTCAACGAGTCACGCATGGCTTCATCGTCATCGACGACGAACACGGTTTCGTTGCGCGGCGCAACTGCGGCGGGCGTTGTGCTCATGGAGGAGTCCTCGGTCTACGTTCTATGTTTTAAAAACGATTACAGCGGATTCAGCGGCAGGATGATTTTAAACGTACAGCCGATGCCATCGGCATTGTTTTCTACCCAAAGCCTGCCGAGGTGGGATTCTATGATGGAGCGGCAGATATTCAGCCCCATGCCCATACCGTCGGATTTGGTGCTGAAGAACGGCTCGAACAGCCGCTCCTTGGTGCTGTCGTCCACGCCCGGGCCCTGGTCGATCACCTCGATCAGCACGGAATTTTCCGGGTCGTTGATCAGGTTGGCGTGCAGGCGCAGGACGCTGGCGGCGCGCAGGCGCGGGTGAGCGGCCATGGCTTCGGCGGCGTTCTTGAGCAAGTTGACGAGCACCTGCTCGATCAGCACCGGATCGACATACAGATGCGGCAGACCGCCCGGCAGGCGCGTGAGGATGGTGATGCCGCGGCGGGTGGCTTCGAGTTCGGCCAGGCCCACCGCGTCGGCCACGATATCGCGCAGGTCGGATTCGCGCCGCTGCGGCTGACTGCGTTTCACAAAGCCGCGGATGCGCTGGATGATGGTGCCGGCGCGCACGGCCTGGGCGGAGGTCTTTTCCAGCACCGGGATCAACTCTTCCGGCGTGCTCCGCCCCGACTTCAGGCGCCCGACCGCACCCATGCAGTAGTTGTTGATGGCGGCCAGCGGCTGGTTCAGTTCGTGTGCCAGCGACGAGGCCATCTCACCCATCGTCGTCAGGCGGCTGGTGAACTGGATGCGTTCTTCGTGCTGGCGGGTCATTTCTTCAGCGGCCTTGCGCACGGTGATGTCGGTGGCGATCTGCATCTGCGCGAGGTGGCCGTCGACCCACTGGATGTAGCGGCGCCGAACTTCAAACCACTTCTGCATCGATGGCACGTAGATTTCTCGCGCGTCCGCCGCGTGTGGTGTCAGTTCGGAGGCGGGCAGGCCGGCGTAGGCGTCCACCAAGTCGAGCGCATCGCTGGAAACGTCTTCCGTGTTGACGTCGTTGCCGGAGAGCTGCAGGTGGCCGAACGCCTCCCAGCCGAAAAGCTGGCGGTAGTAGCGGTTGGCGAACAGCAGCTCGGCCTTGTCGGTCGAGAGCACGGATACGGCCGCGTCCAGGCTCTCCAGCACCGTGGTGAAGCGGTCGTGCGCGGCAGCCAGGTCTTCGCGGGCGCGCTTGGGCTCGGTGATGTCGGTGATGGAGCTCATCCAACCCGTGTGCCGGCCGCGTGCGTCGATGAGCGGCGAGACATACATCCGCGCATAGAAGCTCGTGCCGTCGCGGCGCATCATGCGCAATTCCATGCCGTTGGCGGGTGCCTTGCCGCGCAGGGTCAGCTCGATGTGCTTCTGCATCTCGCCAATCTCATTGGGCGGCCAATACGGGAAGGGCGGCATGCGGCCGACCAGCTCGGCTTCGGTCCAGCCGATCATGCGGCAGAACGCGGGGTTCACGTAGGTGATGCGGCCGTTGAGGTCGAGCGAGCGCATGCCGATCACCATGGAGTTTTCCATGGCGCGGCGGAACGACGTTTCCGCCAGCAGTGCGCGCTGCGCTTCGGAGCGGCGGCTGGTGTGGCGCCACACGCTCCACAGGCTCCAGATCACGAAGCACGACAAGCCTGCCACCAGCCACATCAGCATGTTGTTGGGCAGGTTGGACGGTGCCGGATACGCCTCGGCCCGCAGCGACAGCGAATGCCCTGGCGGGTCCAGCAGCACCTCGTACGATGCGGCCGCCTTGGGCACCGGCCGCAACGACGTGCTCGCGCGGATCACGTTGTTCTTGTCGACCAGCGAGAAGCGGTAGCGGTCGGTCAGCTCGCCCGGCAGCAGTTGCGTGAGGATCCCCGTGACCGAATACATGGCGCCCACCGTGCCGAGGAACTCGTTGTCCCGCACGATCGGCACTTCCATGAGCATGAAGCTCTCGCCGCGCTCGTTCTGGATGGGGCGCGAATAGACGGCGCGCTGCGTTTCACGGGCGGCGTCGTAGGCGGATTGGATTTCGGGTTCGAGCGGATGGTCGCGTGTTTCGCGCACGCGCGCGGCGAATTCGGAGGTGGACGGAAACGCCCAGCGCGGGCGGCGCGTGGCATCCAGCCAGTTGATGAAGACCAGCTCGGGGTTCTCGCGCAGAAGCTGGCGGGCAGCATCGCGGTAGGCGCTCGGGTCGAGCTGCGCGGCACCGATATCGCGCGCCAGCGCGGCCACCTGATCCTGGTTGCTTTGCAGGGACAGGCGCACTTTCTGCTCGGCCCAGGCGGCATCACGGTAGAGGGCGTCGCGCTGCTGCTGCACCTCGGTGGCGTGCAACTGATACAGGATGAAAATCATCGCGCCGGCAAACAGGACGATCGCCACCAGCGGGATGAACATGAACCAGTTGGTCGTCCACAGCCGGCCCAGGCGCGTCAGCCACAGGCGGCGGGGCATGTTCGGGTGCACGATTTCGTCTGACGGCAATTCGGACGCGTTCACGGAAATGGGCGCAGGCGCAGCAGGCGTTGACGGCTCGGACTTGGCGGCCGGGTCCTGCGAAGCGTGGGAGGGGGCAAGCATGATGGGCGGACGAACGCCGGAATTCTGCGGAGGTAAAGGAGTGGGCATCTGTGCAACTGCGCAAAACCAAGTGTAACGGCAATCAACTTGCGGGTCGCTTGGGGAAACCGATTGGTGAGCTGTCTTGTTCGCTCGGAAAATGCTGCACCGCAATGTCAAAAGTGATTTGTTTTGCGTTGCGGCAATATTCCACATTATAAAAAACCATATCGCAATTTGAAAATTCCGCTTGTGCTGCGTTTGCGGGTGCCCATAGAATCAGCGCAAAAGTCGGGGTGGCCCCTTGCGTGTGTGCAAACGCGCGTAGCCAGTGGGCACCTCACAAGAGACGCAACTATCGTTACTGCTACCAAGGAGACCGCCATGTCGGCCGTACCAGAACAAGTCCTGGGTGCCACGAGCGCCAGCGACGTTGATCCCCAGGAAACCAAGGAATGGCTGGAGGCGCTGCAAGGCGTCATCGGCGCGGAAGGCCCGCAACGCGCGGCGTTCCTCCTTGACAAGCAGATCGAATACGCACGCATTAACGGCGTGACGTCTCCGCTGCACGCAGAAACCCCCTATATCAATACGATCCCGGTCGAGAACCAGGACCGCATTCCCGGCAACCAGGAAATCGAGCACCGCATCCGCTCGTATACGCGCTGGAACGCCATGGCGATGGTGCTGCGCGCGAACAAGGACACCAACGTCGGCGGCCACATCTCGTCGTTCGCTTCGGCGGCCACGCTGTATGACGTCGGCTACAACCATTTCTGGCACGCCCCGTCGGACAAGCACGGCGGCGACATGGTCTTCGTGCAGGGCCACTCGGCGCCGGGCGTGTACTCGCGCGCTTTCCTGCTGGGCCGTCTGAGCGAGGAGCAACTCGACAGCTTCCGCCAGGAAGTGGACGGCAAGGGCATCTCGTCGTACCCGCACCCGTGGCTGATGCCGGATTTCTGGCAGTTCCCGACCGTGTCGATGGGCCTGGGCCCGATCATGGCGATCTACCAGGCGCGCTTCACCAAGTACCTGGCCAGCCGCGGCCTGATCCAGAACTGGGAAAACCGCAAGGTCTGGGCGTTCCTGGGCGATGGCGAAACCGACGAGCCGGAATCGCTGGGCGCGATCGGCATGGCCGGCCGTGAAAAGCTGGACAACCTTGTCTTCGTGATCAACTGCAACCTGCAGCGCCTTGACGGTCCCGTGCGCGGCAACGGCAAGATCATTCAAGAGCTGGAATCGGAATTCCGCGGCGCTGGCTGGAACGTCATCAAGGTCATCTGGGGCAGCCGCTGGGACCAACTGCTCGCCCGCGACACGAAGGGCCTGCTGATGAGCCGCATGATGGAATGCGTCGACGGCGAATATCAGACCTTCAAGTCGAAGAGCGGCGCTTATGTGCGCGAGTTCTTCTTCAACACGCCGGAACTGAAGGCCATGGTGGCCGACTGGTCCGACGACGACATCTGGGCGCTGAACCGCGGCGGCCATGATCCGCACAAGATCTACGCGGCGTTCCAATCGGCGAGCAACCATAAGGGCCAGCCGACCGTCATTCTCGCCAAGACCATCAAGGGCTATGGCATGGGCGAAGCCGGCGAAGCGATGAACATCGCCCACCAGCAGAAAAAAATGCCGGTGGACGCCATCCGCAAGCTGCGCGATCGCTTCAACATTCCGGTTGCCGACGACCAACTCGAGCACGTTCCGTACGTCAAGTTCGAAGAAGGCTCGAAGGAACTCGAATACATGCGCAAGGCCCGCATGGACCTGGGTGGCTACCTGCCGGCCCGTCGTCAGAAGGCCGACGCGCTGCAGATTCCGGCGCTGGCCGCGTTCGACGCGCTGCTCAAGGCCACCGGTGAAGGCCGCGAAGTGTCCACGACGATGGCCTTCGTGCGCATTTTGAACATCCTGCTGAAGGACAAGAACGTCGGTAAGCACGTCGTGCCCATCGTGCCCGATGAGTCGCGCACGTTCGGCATGGAAGGTCTGTTCCGCCAGATTGGTATCTGGAACCAGGAAGGCCAGAAGTACGTGCCGCAGGATCATGACCAACTGATGTTCTACAAGGAATCGCAGACGGGTCAGGTGCTGCAGGAAGGCATCAACGAAGCCGGCGCCATGTGCGACTGGATTGCTGCCGCCACGTCGTATTCGACGCATGGCGTGGCGATGATCCCGTTCTACATCTACTACTCGATGTTCGGCATCCAGCGTATCGGCGACCTCTGCTGGGCCGCCGGCGACATGCGCTCGCGCGGCTTCCTGCTGGGCGGCACCGCTGGCCGTACCACGCTGAACGGCGAAGGCCTGCAGCACGAAGACGGCCACTCGCACGTGTACCACGCTGCCATCCCGAACTGCATTTCGTATGACCCGACCTTCCAGTACGAACTGGCGGTGGTGATGCAAGACGGCCTGCGCCGCATGTATGTCGAGCAGGAAGACGTCTATTACTACCTGACGGTGATGAACGAAAACTACGAGCACCCGGAAATGCCGGCGGGTGTCGAGGCCGACATCATCAAGGGCATGTACCAGTTCAAGAAGGGCGTCGAGAACAGCAACGCACCGCGTGTGCAACTGCTGGGCTCGGGCACGATCTTCCGGGAAGTGATTGCCGCAGCCGAGCTGCTCAAGAAGGACTGGGGTGTTGAGTCCGATCTGTGGGGTTGCCCGAGCTTCACCCAGTTGGCGCGTGAAGGCAACGCCATCGCACGCTGGAACCTGCTCAACCCGACCGAGCCGCAACGCGAGTCGCACGTCGAGAAGCTGCTCAAGAACGCACGCGGTCCGGTCATCGCATCGACCGACTACGTTCGTACCTTCGCCGAGCAGATTCGCGCCTTTGTGCCGCGTCGCTACGTGGTGCTGGGCACCGACGGCTTCGGCCGCTCGGATACCCGCGAGAAGCTGCGTCACTTCTTCGAGGTGGACCGCTACTGGGTGACGGTCGCGTCGCTCAAGGCGCTCGCCGACGAAGGCGTGCTGCCGCGCGAAAAGGTGGCCGAGGCACTGAAGAAGTACAACCTCGATCCGAACAAGCCCAACCCGATGACCGTATAACGGAGCCGCCGGGCGCGCGGGTTGCGTCCGGCCGGGCACCGCCCCGACAGACTTCCCGCAACGTGCATTTGCCTGCACGATGCGGTAGCCTGCGGGGCAACGCGTGTCCGCCGCCGGATGCTCTCGCCGCCAGACCCTCTGGAGACAGAAGAATGAGTCAAGTCGTAGAAATCAAGGTGCCGGACATCGGCGACTACAAAGACGTCCCGGTGATCGAAGTGCTGGTCAAGGCGGGCGATACCGTCAACGCCGAGGATTCGCTGGTCACGCTGGAGTCGGACAAGGCGACGATGGACGTGCCCTCGCCCAAGAGCGGTGTCGTCAAGGAAGTGAAGATCAAGGTGGGCGACACTGTGTCGGAAGGCTCGCTGGTGCTGCTGCTCGAAGAGCAGGGCGCTGCTGCCGCGCCGGCTCCGGCGCCCCAAGCCGCACCGGCTCCGGCTCAGGCCGCTGCTGCGCCGGCGCCCGCACCTGCCGCACAAGCACCGTCCTCCGCGCCCGCTGCTGCGGGTGGCGGTACGGTTGAGGTGAAAGTGCCGGACATCGGCGACTACACCGACGTGCCGGTCATCGAGATCAGCGTGAAGGTGGGCGACAAGGTGGAAGCCGAGCAGTCGCTGATCACGCTCGAATCGGACAAGGCGACGATGGATGTGCCGTCGCCGGCCGCAGGTACTGTCAAGGAAATCCGCGTGAAGGTGGGCGATGCCGTGTCGCAAGGCACGCTGATCGTCGTGCTGGAAGGCGCGGGCGGTGCCGCCGCTGCTCCGGCTCCTGCACAAGCTCCGGCACCCGCACCGGTGGCCGCTGCACCGAGCCCGGCCCCTGCGGCTTCGCCCGCAGCTGCTCCGGCCGCAGCGCCCGCTACGTACACCGCCGACACCGTCGGTACGGTCGGCAAGGCGGCCCACGCCAGCCCCTCGGTGCGCAAGTACGCGCGTGAGCTGGGCGTCAATGTGAGTCTCGTGGGCGGCACGGGTCCGAAGAATCGCATCACGCAGGAAGACGTGCAGCGCTACGTCAAGGGCGTGATGAGCGGCCAGGCCGCGGCACCGGGCAAGGCTGCTGCGGGTGCACCGGCCGGCGGAGGCGAGCTGAACCTGCTGCCATGGCCGAAGGTCGACTTCACCAAGTTCGGTCCGGTCGATCCGAAGCCGCTGTCGCGCATCAAAAAGATTTCGGGCGCGAACCTGCACCGCAACTGGGTCATGATTCCGCACGTCACCAACAACGACGAAGCGGACATCACCGAGCTGGAAGCCTTCCGCGTGCAGATGAACAAGGACCACGAAAAGGCCGGCGTGAAGTTCACGATGCTGGCGTTCGTGATCAAGGCGGTCGTGGGTGCGCTCAAGAAATTCCCGACCTTCAACGCGAGCCTGGACGGCGACAACCTGGTCTTCAAGCAGTACTTCCACATCGGCTTTGCTGCCGATACGCCCAACGGGCTGATGGTGCCGGTGATTCGCGATGCGGACAAGAAGGGCCTGATCGACATCGCCCGCGAAATGGCTGACCTGTCGAAGGCGGCCCGCGAAGGCAAGCTCAAGCCGGACCAGATGCAGGGCGGCTGCTTCTCGATCTCGTCGCTGGGTGGTATTGGCGGCACGAACTTCACGCCCATCATCAACGCACCGGAAGTCGCCATCCTTGGCCTGTCGCGTGGTTATCAGAAGCCCGTTTGGGACGGCAAGCAGTTCGTGCCGCGCCTGACGCTGCCGCTGTCGCTGTCGTACGATCACCGCGTGATCGACGGCGCGGAGGCAGCGCGCTTCAACGCGTATCTGGCCAGCGTGCTGGCGGATTTCCGCCGCGTCAGCCTGTAAGCCCGTACGGGCCCGGCACGCATCTGGCTTCGGGCCTGTGCGTGCCGGCCCGGCTGGGTTTGCAGCGGTCGGCGGACTGGTCAGTGGACTGATGGCGAGGACGACATGACGACGTGCGTGGTGGTCAAGAAAGACGGCGAAGTGGCGATTGCGGCCGATTCACTGGTGACGTTCGGCGATACGCGCCTGGCGCGCGGCTACGAGCAGAACCAGAAGATCTTCCCGGTGGGCGATTCGCTGATCGCGTTGGCGGGTACGACGGCCCACTTCCCGGTCATGCGGAGCCTACTGGCGGGTCTGGCAGATGAGTGCCGCCTCGGCACGCGTGACGACGTCTTCCGAACCTTCCTCAAGGTGCATGAAAAGCTCAAGGACGAGTATTTCGTCAACACCAAGGAAGACGACGACGACCCCTACGAGTCGTCACAGATCACCTGCCTGATCGCCAACGCAACCGGCATCTACGGCGTCTATTCGTACCGCGAAGTGTTTGCGTTCGACCGCTTCTGGGGCATCGGTTCGGGGCGCAACTTTGCGCTGGGGGCCATGTCGGCGGTGTTCGATATGCCGGGCAAGTCGGCGGCGGACGTTGCACAGGTGGGCGTGTCCGCAGGTGTGGAGTTCGACAAGAGTTCGGGCGGCCCGATCGAAGTGCACACAGTCCGTCTGCAGGATTGAAAAGCGTCAGCGGGCCCGGGCGATGCCGGGTGCCGACGACAAGAACAAGGAGTCAGGAATGAGCGTGGTGGAAATCAAGGTGCCGGATATCGGCGATTTCGATGCAGTGGAAGTCATCGAAGTGCTGATCAAGGCGGGCGATACCGTGGCGCCCGAGCAGTCGCTGATCGTGCTGGAATCCGACAAGGCCAGCATGGAAGTGCCGTCGGACGTGGCCGGCAAGATCGTCGACGTGAAGGTCAAGGTGGGCGACAAGGTCAGCAAGGGCACGGTGATCGCGACGGCGGAAGCTGGCGCGGCTGCTGCTCCGGCGCCTACTCAAGCACCGGCTCCGGTCTCAACGCCTGCTGCCGCACCGGCAGCGTCGGCCCCCGCACCACAAGCGGCCAAACACGCCGGCAGTGCCGACATCGAATGCGACATGCTCGTCCTCGGCTCCGGCCCGGGCGGTTACTCGGCAGCTTTCCGCAGCGCGGATCTGGGCATGAACACCGTGCTGGTCGAGCGTTTCTCCACGTTGGGCGGCGTTTGCCTGAACGTGGGCTGCATCCCGTCCAAGGCGCTGCTGCACACGGCCGCCGTAATGGATGAAGTCAAGGCGATGGCCGCGCACGGCATTGTTTACAGCGAGCCCACGGTTGATATCAACCAACTGCGCAAGCACAAGGAATCCGTCATCGGCAAGCTGACCGGCGGGCTGGCCGGCATGGCCAAGGCACGCAAGGTGCAGGTCGTGCGCGGCGTCGGTGCGTTCCTCGATCCGAACCACCTCGAAGTGCAACTGACGAGCGGCGACGGCAAGGAAACGACCGGCGAGAAGAAGGTCATCCGCTTCGCCAAGGCGATCATCGCTGCGGGTAGCGAGGCCGTGAAGCTGCCGTTCATTCCGCAAGATCCGCGCATCGTCGATTCGACAGGCGCGCTGGAGCTGCGCGAAGTGCCGGCCAAGATGCTGGTCATCGGTGGCGGCATCATCGGCTTGGAAATGGCCACGGTGTACAGCACGCTGGGCGCCCGCATCGACGTGGTGGAAATGCTCGACGGCCTGATGCAAGGCGCTGACCGCGACCTCGTCAAGGTGTGGGACAAAATGAACAAGAGCCGCTTCGACAAGGTCATGCTCAAGACCAAGACGGTCGGGGTGGAGGCCAAGCCGGACGGCATCTACGTCAAGTTCGAAGGCGAAGCTGCGCCGGCCGAGCCGCAACGCTATGACACGGTGCTGGTGGCCGTGGGCCGCGCTCCGAACGGCAAACGCATCGGCGCGGAAAAGGCCGGCGTGGCCGTGACTGACCGCGGCTTCATCGACGTGGATAAGCAGCAGCGCACGAATGTGCCGCACATCTTCGCGATCGGCGACATCGTGGGTCAGCCGATGCTGGCACACAAGGCCGTGCACGAAGGCCACGTGGCGGCCGAAGCTGCGCACGGCGAGAAGGCGTATTTCGACGCCAAGCAGATTCCGTCGGTCGCCTATACCGATCCGGAAGTGGCCTGGGCAGGCCTGACCGAAGACCAGTGCAAGGCGCAGGGCATCAAGTACGGCAAGGGCGTGTTCCCCTGGGCTGCATCGGGCCGCGCAATTGCCAACGGCCGCGACGAGGGCTTCACCAAGCTCATCTTCGACGAAGAAACGCACCGCATCATTGGCGGCGGTATCGTCGGCACGCATGCAGGCGACCTCATCGGCGAGGTTTGCCTGGCCATCGAGATGGGCGCGGATGCCGTGGATATCGGTAAGACCATTCACCCGCATCCGACGCTCGGTGAGTCGGTGGGTATGGCTGCAGAAATCTACGAAGGCGTTTGCACGGACGTGCCGCCTGCTCGCAAGCGTTGAACTGCAATTAACCGCCAGATTTTAGAACACACTCTGAAATCTGGCTGGAAAAAAGGAAGGGCCACTCGATTGGGTGGCCTTTTTTTTGGGGGGCGATGTGGTGGCTGGTCAGTGCCGAGGCTCAGTCGGACGCCGATGCCGACGTAGCAGGCGCACCGCTGCGATCAGGCGGCGCCATATCTGTTGTATCAACCCATGTCGACGAGCGCGCCAGACGGCAATTCGTACCTGGAGGGCTTGCCAAGTCGGCGTTGCCTGCAGAACGGCAACCATGCGCTGCTTCCAAGCCAGGAACGCAGATTCCCAGCGGGCATACCAGGCGATCGTGTGCAACTGCGGGCGCACGGCGGAATAGATGCGCACGCCCAGCCCCGTACTGACGATTTTCGCTGCGACCAGAACCATGGCGCCGGCAATGAGATGGCCTCGCGCCAGCACGTAGACGGCCGCCAGCTTGAACGGCAACAATGCGAGCATTGGCAGGGCAAAGGCGCAGAGGGCTTCGATGGGCTCCAGCTGCGCCAACTTCCGCTCCGCCGCTTGGACCCACGGATGCGCCGCCAGACGGGCGGTTGCCCGCTGCATGACGTTCCAGATCCACTCTTCTAACAGCAGGATAAGCGCAGCCACGACGATCAGACTTCGCTTGGCCAGGGATTCGCGAGACATTGGGAAGGACGGGGGGGGGGCGGCGGGCCGCAATACAGGATGGAGCGTCGGCTGCGTGTAAAAGTTCGCAATTTGAAGAGCGAGACGTTTCCCTCGCACACAAAAAACCCGGCCGAAGCCGGGCTAAAGGTACCCACTGATCACCACTGAGGACAGGTTTCGGTAGCGGGACCGAGGAGACAATCTAACGAACACGATGGAATGGACTGCGGGGCGCGCGTTTCGGTTCCGCGCAAATGCGCGCAAACGACGCGTTTGGAGGAGCGGCTCGACGGCCAAAACAAAACGGGCCTCCCGGAGGAGGCCCGCTTGAGCAAGCAGGTAACTGCTGCAGCAGCTTAGCGCTTAGGCAGCGGTCGTTGCCGACTTCTTGCCGGTAGCAGCGCGCGCTTGGGCCGAAGCTTGGGCAGTTGCCTTGCTGGCAGCGTTGGCAGCAGCGTGGAAGTTGCTTTCAGCCAGTTCCACAGCTTGCTTGGTAGCCTTCTGCACCGAGTCGTAGGCGTTGTTGGCAGCCGACAGAGCCGACTTCACCAGGGCAACTGCCGATTCCGAACCGGCCGGAGCGTTCTTCGACACGTTGTCGACCAGCGCTTGCAGCTTGCGGCTGTTTTCAGCGATCTGCACTTCAGCAGCCTTGCTGAATTCGGTTTGCGTGTCCGAAGCGATTTCGTACAGGTGGCGGCTGTAAGCCAGAACCTTTTCAGCCAGGGGCTGCACGGCGGCGGTTTGCACCGACAGCAACTCTTGCGCGTCCTTGGCGGTGAGCGCCTTCTTGGCGTGTTCGACGTTCTCGGCCAGGGTGGCCTTGACGACTTGCAGGTTCAGCTCGACCAGCTTTTCGACGCCTTCAAATGCCTTGTTGGTCAGGCCGAAGAAGGTTTCCAGGTTGGCCTTGTGCGCCGCAGCGATCTGTTCCTGAGTCAGCATGTTGTCTCTCCAAATACAAAGGTGGGTCGGGGAATCAAAATGAAAATTTAGATCGCCCAGATGTACAAAGCATGACGGTCAGCGTCGGGCCTTCCAGGCGACATCGCGATGAATTAGGGATGGTGCATCGCAACAATTTCATTGTTGTTGAATGCCAAACCAGTGTCAAGCGTCCTTTGTGCATCGCACAAAAATCAGAATTCGTTGATTTTTCGTGCACAGGAATTGCGCGACCAACCGTTTGGCGTAATTTTTTGTGGCAGAAAAATGCGCGTTCGTGGTGCAGGTGAAATGCATTTGACCAGTTCCGGCGGTAATTCCGTCTCAAAAAACATACGAGTGCAGCGTAGGTTAGGATGCGCCCGAGTGCCATTTTTGTTGCGTTGCGATTTCTGATTCACATGCGGGCGTTCTACACCGACCACTTTGTCTTGCCGTTGCCGCCGGGCCACCGGTTTCCCATGCGCAAGTACAGCGACCTGCGGGCACGGGTTTTGGCCGACGTGCCGGGGCTGTCCATGCATGAAGCGCCGCGCGCCAATGACGACGCGTTGCTGCTGGCGCACACGTCTGAATATGTAGAAGCGGTAAGCGCCGGTCGGCTTGACCCGGCGCGCCAGCGCGAGATCGGGTTTCCTTGGTCGCCGGAAATGGTGGAGCGCAGTCGCCGTTCTGCCGGCGCGACGATGGCCGCAAGCGAAGCCGCGTTGGCGGATGGGATTGCCGTCAACCTGGCGGGTGGGACGCACCATGCCTATGCGGACAAGGGCGGTGGCTTCTGTGTATTTAATGACGCAGCCATCGCCTCGCGCTGGATGCAGCGCCAATCAGGCAGGTCGCCGGCGGATTTTCCGGTCGCCATCATTGATCTGGACGTACATCAGGGCAACGGCACGGCGTCGATCCTGCGCGATGACGCCACCGTTTTCACCTTGTCGCTGCACGGCGAGAAGAACTACCCGTTCCGGAAGGAAGCGTCGGATCTGGACATCGGCCTGCACGATGGCTGCGGCGACGAGGACTATCTACAGGCGCTGACCGGCGCACTCGATATCCTGGCCGGGCGCTTCAGGCCGCAGTTGATCATCTATCTGGCCGGCGCGGATCCGCATGAGGGCGACCGTCTTGGCCGGCTCAAATTGACCCTGGAGGGGCTGGCCCGGCGCGATCAGGAAGTCTTCGACTTCGCCTATCAACGGCGCATACCGATTGCCGTTACCATGGCGGGCGGCTACGGCAACAATATCGACGATACCGTGGCCGTCCATGCGCAGACCATCGCGCTGGCTGCCCGGCACGCACTGCGTTGGGCGGCTCGCGACGAGGCTGCCGCCGCATCGAACTCTCTTCCGCTTTCCGCATGACCCAAGCGTCTTCCGTCGCGCCAGCCTCAGCGCGCGGCTCTCTGTTTGTCGTTGCCATGCCGTGGCTGTTCGTGCTGATCTGGAGCACGGGCTTTATCGTGGCCAAGTACGGGATGCCGTACGCCGAACCGATCACGTTTCTGTTTTTCCGCTTCGTAGGCGTGCTGGTGTGCCTGCTGCCGCTGGTATGGCTGGCGCGCGTGCCGTTGCCGCGCCGCGCCGGCACGGGCGAAGCCGATTGGGCGACAGTCGGCCATATCGCGGTGGCCGGCTTGCTGATGCAATGGGGTTACCTGGCGGGCGTCTGGGCTGCGGTCAAGCTGGGCATGCCGGCAGGCATGACTGCGCTGATCGTCGGCATGCAGCCGATTCTGACCGCGCTGTACGTCTCGATGCGAGGGGAGCGTGTGTCGGGTCGCCAATGGATGGGGCTGCTGTGCGGCATCGCAGGCGTGGGCCTAGTGGTGGCCAATAAGCTGCATCTGGCGGGCGTCGGTGTGACGACGCTTGCGCTTTGCGTGGGCGCGTTGCTGTCGATCACCGTCGGCACGCTGTATCAAAAGCGCCATTGCCCGGTGTTCGACCTGCGGATGGGCGCGTGCATCCAGTTCGGGGCATCGGCGCTGCTCTGTCTGCCGTTCATGTTTTTGTTTGAGACGCGCGAGGTGCATTGGACGCTGCCGATGATCGGCTCGCTGGTGTGGTCGGTACTGGCGCTGTCGATCGGCGCAATCTCGCTGCTGTTTGTGCTGATCCGCAAAGGCGCGGCCACCAAGGTGACGTCGCTCCTGTATCTCACACCGCCGACGACCGCCGTGATGGCCTGGGCGCTTTTAGGCGAGCGATTTCCGCCGCTCGCCGCGTTGGGCATGGTGATTGCCGCGTGTGGTGTGGCGCTCGTCATCCGTAAGTGACCGAGGTTTAGCGGCTGGCGTATCCTGATCACTTTCCACCGTCACCTGCCCGCTGCCCATGAGTACGCCACGCCAGACGCGCGACGACTACCGCCACTTCCTCACCATCACCACGCGCTGGATGGACAACGACGTCTACGGTCACGTCAACAACGTCGTCTATTACAGCTACTTCGACACCGTGGTGAACGCCTACCTGATCCAGCAGGGCGTGCTGGATCTGGAGCATAGCGACACCATCGGCCTCGTCATCGAGACGCAGTGCAATTACTTCGCGCCGCTGTCGTTTCCCGACCCGGTTGTGGCAGGGCTGCGCGTTGCGCGCCTGGGCAACACGAGCGTGCGCTATGAAGTGGGCCTCTTCCGCGGCGACGCGCAAGAGGCCGCAGCGCAGGGCCATTTCGTGCACGTCTATGTCGACCGCGAAACGCGTCGGCCGGTGCCGCTGCCCGATGCACTGCGTGCCGTGCTCGAACCGCTTGCGTCCAATATCACCGCTTGAATTCTTGCGCATCGCCATGACCGACCGACGCCCCACCTTCGCAGAAGTCGAACTTGTCGATCAGGCAATCACTTCGCGCCGGTCTGTTCGCGCGTTCTTGCCGACGCCCGTTGCCCGCGAAGACATTGAAGCGATCCTGGATGTGGCACGCCGTGCGCCGTCAGGCAGCAATACGCAGCCGTGGAAAGTCTATGTGCTCACGGGCGAATCGAAGACGCGCTTGTCCGAATCTGTGTTGGCGGCGTACGACCACCCGGAGGTCGACACGCTGCATCGCGAGGAGTATCCGTACTACCCGCGCACGTGGATTGATCCGTATCAGAGCCGGCGCCGCAAGGTTGGTTGGGATCTCTATGGCTTGCTCGGCATCGAGCGCGCCGACAAGGAGCGCATGCACGCGCAGCACGCGCGCAACTTCCGCTTCTTCGATGCGCCGGTCGGAATCATCTTCACGATTGACCGTGTGATGGAGCAGGGCAGTTGGCTCGATTACGGCATGTTTCTGGAAGCCGTGATGGTGGGGGCGCGTGCTCGTGGCATCGACACGTGTCCACAGGCCGCTTTCACGCAGTTCCATCGGATCATCGCTGAGCATCTCGCGCTGACCGATGATGAGATGGTCGTCTGCGGCATGTCGATGGGTTATGCGAACCCCGCTGCAATCGAGAACACGCTCATCACTGAGCGCACACCTGTCTCCGACTTCACTCGCTTCCTTGACTGACGTCGTCATCGCGCCGCCGCCTACACGCTACAGCGCACATCTTCGTGCAAAGCGAGAATTGGCGGTGAAAAGTCGTCGAATTATGTCAACAGATACGACCGATCCATCGTTAGACTTTGATCTGCGACTCCGCGTACGACGTGCGCGTGTTGTGAGGAAGTGTTGGAGTTGGTTGTAAACCGTGATTGTCGGCATGTGCGACGGAATTCACGAGTACCCTCAGACTCCGTCGCTGATTCCGCACTGCACGCCATGTGCAGTTTTCGCAACTTTCTTCGCGATTGGAACACTGCCCCAGCAGATAATTGCGTCGAAATGATGACCGAATGATAAGGCTCCAGAGGTCAAACTTTAAGGCCGTGAGCTAAGTCCTTCATCTTGCTAAGAATTTTGTTTTTGCCTACACTTGCGCCATCTCACGCGCGGGTGATCGAACCATGTCACGGTCTGTTTCCTCATTTTTTCGACGTCTCGGCTTTGTTTCGCTGATGACCGTCGCGCTCGCTGCCGTCTCCGTCGCTACCGTGGCCAATGCCGCCACGACCGACAAAAAGCCCGCCGCCAGCAAAAAAGCCAAAGTCAAAACCAAGGGCAAGACCGTCGTCAATCGCAAGGCCAGCGCCAAAGTCGCGGCTGCGAGCAGCGATGACGTCGCGTCCAGCAAAGTCCGCAAGGTCGTCACCGTCAAAGGCAAGCGCCGTGTGATCATGGTCGAGCGCGGTGCTCGTCCGGTGCGCGCAGCGTTCGTGCCGGCATCCCCGACGCTTGGCGAAGCGATGGGTCTGCGTTCGACGCCCGACGCGTTGGCGCTGCGCTCCTCCGTCGCGCTGGTGATGGACCAGAACAACGGCGAAGTGCTGTTCCAGAAGAATTCGTCGGCTGTGCTGCCGATTGCCTCGATCACCAAGCTGATGACCGCGCTGGTCGTGACCGACGCTCATCAGCCGATGGACGAGCTGCTTGAAATCACCGATGAAGATCGCGACTACGAGCGCAACACCGGCTCGCGTCTGCGCTTCGGCACGATGCTCACGCGTGAAGATCTGCTGCTGCTGGCGCTGATGTCGTCGGAAAACCGCGCAGCCTCAGCGCTGGGCCGTAACTATCCGGGTGGTCGTCCGGCATTCGTTGCCGCCATGAACCGCAAGGCGCACGAGCTGGGCATGAACGACACGCACTATGTCGATTCGAACGGCCTATCGAGCAGCAACGTGTCGAGCGCACAGGATCTGGCCAAGATCGTGATGGCTGCCTACAAGGTGCCGACCATTCGCCAATTCACGACCACGCCTGAACATACGGTCAACGCCAACGGCCGCACGCTGCACTACGTCAACACCAACCGTCTGGTGCGTGGCGGCGAATGGGATATCGGTCTGCAGAAGACCGGTTTCATCAACGAAGCGGGCCGCTGCCTCGTGATGCAGGCCAACGTGCACGGCCGCAACGTCGTGATGGTGTTCCTGGATTCGGCCGGCAATCTCACGCGCTTTGCGGACGCCACACGCGTGCGCAATTGGCTGGAGCGCAATCCGCACATCGAGCCGGCCACGCAAGCCGCTGCACCGTTGCGGAATGTACCTGTGTCGACGCAGCCGGCAACCGTGCTGGCGTCGGAGCAGCACGGCGCTTGAGTCACCGCGCCACCCAACAAAAAAGCGCGTTCGATGACGCGCTTTTTTGTTGGGCAAAACCGGCGGCTCACTCTGCGCGCACGGCGTCCTCTTCGTACGTGTAGCCCATGCCCTTTGAGATCTGCAACGCGGTGTCCTTGAGGTTGTCGAGCCAGCTGTCCTGCAGGCGGTCTGCTGGTGCAGACAGCGACAAGCCTGCTACCAGCCGCCGCGAATCGTCATAGATGCCGGCAGCGATACAGCGCACGCCGAGTTCCAGTTCTTCGTTGTCGCGCGCGTAGCCGTTGGTGCGGACCCAGTTGAGTTCGCGTTCGAGCTTGGGCAAGTCCGTGATCGAGGTGCGAGTGTGACCAGACAAACCGGTACGCGTGGCATAGGCCCGGACACGGCCGAGTTCGTCTGCGGCCAGGAACAGCTTACCGACCGAAGTCAGGTGCAGCGGCGCGCGGCCACCGATAGCGCGTACCACTTGCATGCCTGACCGCTCGGAATATGCTCGCTCGATGTAGACGATCTCATCGCCCTGGCGCACCGAGAGGTTGACGGTTTGGCCGGTCAGGCGATGCAGGGCGCGCATCGGCGCGAGGGCCGCTTCACGCACCGAGAGGCGTGCCTTGACGAGGTTGCCGAGTTCCAGCAAACGCATGCCGAGACGGTAACTGCCCGGGTCGGAGCGGTCGACGAAGCGGCAAGCCACCATGTCGTTCAGAATGCGGTGCGCGGTGGAGGGGTGCAGGCCGGTGCTGGCGGACAGCGCTTTCAGGCTGACCGGATCGGCGTGATCGGCAAGCGCGTCGAGCAGCATCATCATGCGTTCGATGACCTGGATGGACGTCTTGCCGGGGTCCTTATCTGCTTCTGCCATGGGTGCAGTGGGTTGCGGATGCGATGCAAAATTCTATCCCACAATGTGAAAATTCGCATCATCCCGACGCATGATTCCGGGTATTTTCGAGGGCTTTCTCAGTCGGTCACCGGCTGTGCTTGGTAGGGCCTCGTGAAGCGCACTCACCGCTGACATGAAGAAGTTCTGTGCCTTGAGGGCCGCGCCGGACAGGGCAGCGGGCGCATAATGGCAGCTTCCCGCAGAACACAAGAGACTCCCATGCGCGTAGGTTTGTTCGTCACTTGCCTCATTGATCTGATGCGGCCCGACATCGGGTTTTCGGTGCTCAAGCTGCTGGAAAAGGCCGGCTACGACGTCGTTGTGCCGCCCGCGCAGACCTGCTGCGGCCAGCCCGCCTACAACTCCGGCGATCGGCCACTGGCGCGCGATCTGGCGGAGAAGACGCTCAAGGAATTCGAACAGTTCGACTACGTTGTCATCCCGTCTGGCTCGTGCGGCGGCATGATCCGCAAGGGCTACGCCGATCTCTTTCGAGACGATCCGGAGCTCGCAGGCCGCTACGAGCGCCTGGCGCCGCGTGTGTATGAGTTAACCGACTTTCTCGTCAACGTGGCGCGTGTCGAGACGCTCGATTCCGAATTTCACGGCCACGTGACGTACCACGATTCGTGCTCTGGCCTGCGCGAGTTGGGCGTGAAAGCGCAGCCGCGCGAGCTGCTCGGCAAACTGCCGGGTGTGCAGTTGACCGAGATGCCCGCATGCGAAGCGTGCTGCGGTTTCGGCGGCACGTTCTCGATCAAGTACGGTGATATCTCCACCGCCATCGCGGATGAAAAATGCGCCAACATCAAGGCCAGCGGCGCCGATGCCGTGGTGCTCGGTGATGTAGGCTGCATGCTTAACATCGAAGGCCGGCTGCGCCGTACGGGCGACACGCACACGCGTGTGCTGCACATCGCGCAAGTCCTTGCCGGCGACGCGTAAATCGCAACGCCAAGAACACGACGGAGACGCAATCGCATGCAAGTCCGCAGCATGGAATTCAAGGCGCGCGCCGGGCAGAAGCTCGCCGACAAGCGCCTGCAGCAGAACCTCACCAAGCTCTCGACCAAGTTCGTCACCGCACGCGCGGCGGCCATCCAGGAGATTGATTTTCCGGCCACGCGTGAGGCGCTGAAGGAGCGCCGCAACCGCGCGCTGGAAAACCTCGATGTCTGGCTCGCCACGTTCGAGGCAGAAGCGACGCGCCGTGGCGCCAAGGTGCTGTTTGCCGAAACCACGGCCGATGCCGCGCGCCTGGTTGCAGAAATCGCCCGCAAGCACGAGGTGAAAAAGGTCATCAAGAGCAAGTCGATGGTGACCGAAGAGATGCGCCTGAACCAGGTGCTCGGCGAGATGGGTGTGCAGAGCATCGAGACCGACCTGGGCGAGTACATCCTGCAGATCAACGACAGTGAGCCTCCGTCGCACATCATTGCGCCGGTGGTGCACAAGGACAAGGAGGAGATCGCTGATCTCTTCGCCAAGACGCACAACAAGCCGCGCCTGACAGATATTCCGGAGATGACGCGCGAGGCGCGCGAAGTGCTGCGGCCCCAGTTTCTGTCCGCCGACATGGGCGTGACAGGCGGCAACTTCATCATCGCCGAGACGGGGTCCGTTGCGATTGTCACGAATGAGGGCAACGAGGGCATGTGCACGATCATGCCGCGCGTGCATGTCGCCGTGACCGGCATCGAGAAGGTGCTGCCGACGCTCGAAGATCTGGCGACCGTCATGCGCTTGCTGCCGCGATCGGCCACAGGGCAGGCGATTTCGAACTATTTCTCATTGTTGACGGGGCCGCGCGCGCCGGGCGAGAAGGATGGCCCCGAGCATATGTACTTCGTCATTGTCGACGGCGGCCGCAGCGGCCTGATCGGCGGCGAATTCCAGGAGATGCTGCGCTGTATCCGATGCGGCGCGTGCATGAACCATTGCCCGGTCTATCAGAAGATCGGCGGCCATGCGTACGGCTGGGTGTATCCCGGCCCGATGGGCAGCGTGCTGACGCCTAGCTACGTTGGGCTGTCGAACGCGTTGGACCTTCCGCAAGCGGCCACGCTGTGCGGTGAATGCAATCGCGTGTGCCCTGCGTCCATCCCATTGTCGGATTTGCTGCGCACGCTGCGTGAGAAACAAATGGAGCGCGAACTGCGCCCGCAAGCGGAGCGCTTTGGCTTGCGCGTGTGGGGCTTCGTAGCACGGCGACCGGCGTTGTACTCGGCCGGCACTTGGGTTGCAGCACGCGTGCTGCGCTGGATGGGCGGTGACAAGAAGCTGATCCACTCGCTGCCCGTCGGAAAAGGTTGGACCGATACACGTGACATGCCGGCCCCCGCGGGCAAAACGTTTCGCGAGCTGTACCGTGAAAAGAAGGCCCGAGCATGACCACCGCTGAATCCCTCCAAACGCTGCGCGACGCGCTCGATCGTCACGCAAAGTCGCCCGACCTGCCGCGCCTACTCAAGCAGTGGCGCGACGATGTAGTGCTCGCGCCGTTGGCGATCTTGCCGCCGGCGTACGACCAGGTGCGGCGTTCCTTGCTGCAGCGGCTGGATATGGCGATGTCATTTGGCGAGGAAAGCTGCTCGTTCTCGCCATCGTCGTTGCTCGCGGAAATGCGTTTGTGGACGGACAAGGCTGAGGCCAAGCTCGCCAGCATGTAATCGAGAGGCGACATGGAACGCAGGATGCGTGCTAGTGTCTGACAGCTTATTCCCGTGTCAGCCTATGCCATGAATCAGACCGCTCGCGAAATCATGCTGTACGACGCCCAGAAGAAGAGTTCGGGCGTGGCCTATCTCTGGTGGTTTCTGCTTGGTTTTTTAGGGGCGCATCGCTTCTATCTGAAGCGGCCAGGCAGCGGCGTCGCGCAGGCCATCGCCAACATTGGCGGCACATGGTTGGCGTTTCGTGACATGGGTAACACCGCCGGCTGGGTGCTTGCCGTCATCGGCGGGCTGTGGGTGCTGGTGGACATGTTCCTGATTCCCGGGATGGTCCGCGCATACAACACGGTGCTCGCCGAGCGGCTTTCGACTGCGCCCTGAGAGGAGTCGAACTCATGAGCAAAATGATTTGGTGGAAGCGCGCCGCATTGTGGGCGGCAGGTTTGGCTTGCGTGGGCGGCGCCTTGGCGGGTTGTACGACTTCGCGCGATCAATACAGCCAGAGTTCCAACATCAGTACGTACGGTGTTGTCGATGTCGGAATCGAGCGCACGTCGCGCTGATCATCATTCCGTGGCCGGGGGCGCCACGTCTTCAAACCGTCGCCACTCGCCATTGACGAGCAGTTCCAGCGGTTGGAACAGCGCCTTATAGGCCATCTTCCGGCTCTGCTCGATCCAGTAGCCGAGATAGACGTAGGGCAAGTCCAGCGCCTGCGCCTGGGAGATCTGCCACAGGACGTTGTACGTCCCGTAACTCGCCTTCTGTTCGATTGGGTCGTAGAACGTGTAGACCGACGATAGCCCGTCTTCCAGCACGTCGATCATGCTTACCATGCGCAGCTTGCCCGCCGATGGCGATTCGGGCGGCTCCCGAAACTCCACCAAACGCGAATTCACCCGGCTCTGTAGCAGGAACTGCTCATATTGATCGCGGCTGTCGTGGTCCATGCCGCCGCCCGCGTGACGGACCGACTGGTACAGCAGATAGAGCTGATAGTGCTCTTCGACATAGGTAAGCGGTGCAACCAGCGCCTCAAGCCCTTGATGGCGCTCGGCGGCACGGCGTTGCGCCCGCGACGGCGCATATCGATCAACGACGACGCGGCACGGGGTGCATGCATGGCAGTCGTCGCAATGCGGGCGGTAGGTGAAGATGCCGCTACGCCGGAAGCCGGCGCGCACGAGCTTTGAATAGACGTCGGCATTGATCAGGTGCGCCGGCGTGGCGACCTGCGAGCGCGCCAGGCGGCCATCGAGATAGCTGCATGCGTAAGGCGCGGTGGCATAGAACTGCAATGCCGAGAGGGGGAGTTCCTTAAGCTTGCTCATTGCGTACGGTCCACCGGCGGAGCACCGATTTGTCGAAGTGCCACGGCACAATGGCCGGCGCGTTGGCCGCTTCCCGCACATGTGCGAGAAACGCCGTGCGCGGCACCGGGGCACCGCCCAGCGACGCCAGATGCTCGGTCTCCTGCTGGCAGTCTATCATCGCGACGCCCTGACCGCCGAGGAAGGCGCAGAGCGCCGCCAGCGCGATTTTCGAGGCATCGGTGCGGTGCGCGAACATCGATTCGCCGTAGAACATGCGGCCAAGCGCCACGCCGTACAGGCCGCCGACGCGTTGCCCGGCGTGCCACGTCTCGACGCTGTGCGCATAGCCGCGGCGGTGCAGGGCGGTATACGCCTGAATGACGTCTTCGGTGATCCACGTGCCGTGCTGCCCGGGGCGGGCTGTGGTGGCACACGCGACCATCGTTTCGCGAAAGGCGTGGTCGATGCGGATTTCCCAAGCTGGGTCGTCAAGCACGCGGCGCAGCGTCTTGCGAAACGTAGTTGAGACGCGAAAATCTTCGGGGCGCAGCACCATGCGCGGATCGGTGCTCCACCACAGCACTGGCTGGCCCTGGGCATACCACGGAAAAATGCCTTGCCGATACGCAATCAGCAGCCGTTGGGGCGATAGCTCTGCGCTGGCGGCCAGCAGCCCCGGCGCTTCGGACTCTGGCCCGAGCGCGCGATCGACCGGCGGGAAGGGATCGTGCGGATCCAGCCAGGCGATCATGATGCAGACAGCGTGAGGTTGGCGTTACGGCGTCGTGGCCGGCGTATTGATCGCAGCCGAGCGCATCGGCTTGTAGATGTCGAGCGTGTGGAGGCGGAAGCTGCCGTCGGCCAGCTTGCCTGCCGCGCGGTCTGCAAAGAAGCAACGCAGCGTGTGGATGACAGTCGGGAAGGCCAGATCATCCCAGGGGATGTCGGCTTCATTGAAGAGCGCGACTTCCAGGCTTTCTTCGCCCGGCGCGAAATCCAGATCGTTCAGCTTGGCCAGGTAGAACAAGTGCACTTGATGCACGTGCGGCACGTTGAGTACCGAATACAGCTCGCCGATTTCGACGTTGGCGCCGGCTTCTTCCTGCGTTTCCCGGTTCGCGGCCTGGGCGGTGGTTTCCCCGATTTCCATGAAGCCTGCGGGCAAGGTCCAGAAGCCGTAGCGGGGTTCAATGGCGCGCTTGCACAGGAGGATCTGATCGTTCCAAACGGGCACGGTGCCGACCACGTTGCGCGGATTCACATAGTGAATCGTATTGCAATGGTCGCAAACGTCGCGCAGTCGGTTGTCACCGGCGGGAATGCGCGAGACGACTGACTGGCCGCAGTTGGAACAGAATTTCATGGGGAATCGTCGCGGGTGGAATATCTCAGTGTATCACCGCGGCGATGCGGCCCCGCGCGGCGCAGGGAGGGGCGGGAGTATCGACTGAGTTGCACGCAAAACGGCGCGTGGAAACGTAGAAAAGCAAAAAGCCCGCTGTGTGCGGGCTTCATGATTCGGCTCAGGTCTTGGAGCAAGCCGTTCTACTTTGGTTGGTTGCGGGGGCAGGATTTGAACCTGCGACCTTCGGGTTATGAGCCCGACGAGCTGCCAGACTGCTCCCCCCCGCGTCCGTAGAAACGAATTCGACTTCGTGGCTGGTTGCGGGGGCAGGATCTGAACCTGCGACCTTCGGGTGATGAGCCCGACGAGCTGCCAGACTGCTCCCCCCCGCGTCCGTAGAAACGAATTCGACTTCGTGGCTGGTTGCGGGGGCAGGATCTGAACCTGCGACCTTCGGGTGATGAGCCCGACGAGCTGCCATACTGCTCCACCCCCCGTCCGTAGAAACGCATTCGACATTCTGGCTGATTGCGGGGGCAGGATTTGAACCTGCGACCTTCGGGTTATGAGCCCGACGAGCTGCCAGACTGCTCCACCCCGCGTCCGTAGAAACGCATTCGACTTTCTGGCTGGTTGCGGGGGCAGGATTTGAACCTGCGACCTTCGGGTTATGAGCCCGACGAGCTGCCAGACTGCTCCACCCCGCGTCCGTAGAAACGCATTCGACTTTCTGGCTGGTTGCGGGGGCCGGCTTTGAACCTGCGACCTTCGGGTTATGAGCCCGACGAGCTGCCAGACTGCTCCACCCCGCGTCCGTAGAAACGCATTCGACTGTCTGGCTGGTTGCGGGGGCAGGATTTGAACCTGCGACCTTCGGGTTATGAGCCCGACGAGCTGCCAGACTGCTCCACCCCGCGTCCGTCGAATAAAAAATTATAGCGATATCTATGCGGCGATGCAACACTTTTCTCGTGCGGCATGCATATTGATGGTGCGTGTTCCCCTGTAACGGGCCGCGAAGGCAGGCGCAGACTGATCTTTGGACACATCGTGCGCAGCCGGGTTCGAAAGCGGCGCGCACGGTGCATTGTGGCGTGCCGGCCGTTTACAATGCCGCCTTTCGCGTTCCTCTCTTGATTCCGATCGTGCTCAACGCCCTGTACCCGCTTGCCCGCCCGCTGCTGTTTTCGATGGATCCCGAAGACGCGCATCACTTCACGCTGAACCAGCTCAAGCGGGCCCACGCGATGGGGCTTTCGGGCTGCATCGGTGGACGCGTAGCCCCGCAGCCGCGCACGGTGATGGGCGTGGTGTTTCCCAATCCAGTGGGGCTGGCTGCCGGCCTTGACAAGGATGGTGCGTATATCGATGCGCTCGGCGCGCTCGGTTTCGGTTTTATTGAAGTCGGCACGGTCACACCCCGCGCGCAGCCAGGCAACCCGCGCCCGCGCATGTTCCGCTTGCCGGCGGCCAATGCGCTTATCAATCGTATGGGTTTCAACAACGGAGGTGTCGATGCGTTCATCAATAACGTGAAGGCATCGAAGTGGCGCGAGGCGGGTGGCGTGCTCGGTCTGAACATCGGCAAGAACGCCGACACGCCCATCGAGCGCGCTGTAGACGATTACCTGCATTGCCTGGAGCGCGTGTATCCGCACGCGAGCTACGTGACGGTGAACATTTCGTCGCCGAACACGAAGAACCTGCGCCAACTGCAGGGCGCGAGCGAGCTGGACAGCCTGCTCGGTACGCTGCGCGACGCGCAACAGCGTCTGGCAGACCAACATAAGCGCTACGTGCCGGTGGCACTGAAGATTGCGCCGGACTTGGATGACGACCAGATTGCCAACGTTGCCGACGCGTTGCTGCGTCACAAGATGGACGGCGTGATTGCGACCAACACGACGATCAGCCGTGAGGCCGTCGCCGGTCTGGCACACGCGGAAGAGGCGGGCGGCCTGTCGGGCCAGCCCGTGCGTGAAGCCTCGACGCGGGTAATTCGCGCATTACATGGTTTGCTGGGCGATGCGGTGCCCATCATTGGCGTGGGCGGCATCCTCGCCGGCGAGCATGCGCGCGAGAAGATCGATGCTGGCGCCCAGCTGGTACAGCTGTATACGGGGTTGATCTATCGAGGCCCCGCGCTGGTTGCCGAATGCGCCCGCGCACTGGCGCATTGACGCCGGCCGCGCTCAGCGGCGAAGCAGGAAGATGATAAGCGCGCTGGCGGCCACCACGGCGGCTGCCAGGTCGTACGGGCCAGCGTAATCGGCCCACACAGCCGGGTCGAGCCGCTGCATGAAAGCCGGCTGCGCCCACGGCAGGATCATGCGCGGGATCGCAAACAATAGGGCGGCCACGACCAGCAGCACAATCAGTGCGGTCAGCGAAGGCTTGGAATGCCCCAAGATGCGGATGGGTGAGTGGGGCAAGGCCGTCCCCGTTTTGGAAGTGCCGGGCGGCTGATTACTAGTCGCTCAACATAATTTGCAATAAAGGTTTGTCAGGCATTTTCCTACAAAGTTCTGTCGGCTGCAGTCCTACTTTCGGCTATGTGCAGCACAGCATGCATAACGTGTTGCCTGTGAGCCAAGGCGAACGACTCGCGCCGCACAATGTGCTTTATTCGATATCTGTGTGCCAGGGCAATGTTCTTTCGGCCCTGCAGAACGCTTTATCAGGATGGCTGTACAGCGTGATGCACCGCGGCAACGAATGCCCGTCTGAGGGGTTGGCGTGGCGGAGGCGGGGAGTACAATCCGCCCTCATTGTGCAATGCACGATTTTTTGAGCGGCCAGCAATCCGCCCGATTTCCAAGTTCATGAGTCAAGCCCTCACAGCAACCGGGTCGCCCCAGACCAACGTGAACCTGCGCGCCATGGTGATTGGTGCCGTGGGTGTGGTGTTCGGAGACATCGGCACCAGCCCGCTGTATTCGCTCAAGGAGTGCTTCAGCCCCGATCACGGCATTCCTTTCTCCAGCGGTGCGGTGCTCGGCATCATCTCCATGCTGTTCTGGGCGATGGTGATCGTGGTGTCGCTCAAGTACGTGCTGTTCGTCATGCGCGCCGACAACAACGGCGAGGGCGGCATCCTTGCGCTGATGGCGCTGTCGCTGCGCACGGCCAATACCAACTCCAAGCGCATGTCGCTGCTGATGATGCTGGGCGTCTTTGGTGCGTGCATGTTCTACGGCGATGCGGTGATCACGCCGGCCATCTCGGTCCTGTCGGCCATGGAAGGTCTTGAAATCGCCGCACCCGCATTGACGCCGTTCGTATTGCCGATCACGCTCGTGATCCTGGCGGTGCTGTTCTTCATCCAGCGCAGCGGCACGTCGGTGGTCGGCAAGTTGTTTGGCCCCGTGATGCTGCTGTGGTTTGCCGCGCTGGCTGCGCTGGGCATGATGAATCTGGTGAAGGCGCCGCAGATCCTGGTGGCCGTCAACCCGATGTATGCGATTTCGTTCCTGCACAACCACGCGCTGCAGGCGTTCATCGTGCTGGGTTCGGTGTTCCTGGTGCTGACCGGCGCTGAGGCGCTGTACGCCGACATGGGCCACTTCGGCGCCCGTCCGATCCGCTGGGCGTGGTTCTTTCTCGTGGCGCCGAGCCTGCTGCTGAACTACTTCGGTCAAGGCGCGATGTTGCTGACCGACCCGAGCACCATCGAAAACCCGTTCTACCGTTCGGTGCCGGAAGCGCTGCAACTCCCGATGGTGGTGCTGGCTGCGGCGGCTACCGTCATTGCCTCGCAGGCCGTGATTTCGGGCGCGTTTTCGCTGACGAGCCAAGCGATTCAGCTTGGTTTTGTGCCGCGCATGCGCATTCGCTACACCTCGGAAGCCGAGATCGGCCAGATCTACGTGCCGATGGTCAACTGGATGCTGTTGATCCTGGTGGTGGGCGTGGTGCTGGCGTTCAAAAAGTCCGACAACCTGGCCGCCGCCTACGGCATTGCCGTAACGACCACGATGGTCATCACGACAGTGCTGGCGGCAGTGGTGATGCGCTCAGTCTGGCGTTGGCATCCGGCGCTGGTCACGCTCGTGAGCCTCTGTTTCCTGGTGGTCGACATGGCGTTCTTCTCGGCCAACCTCTTGAAGATCCGCGATGGCGGTTGGTTCCCGCTGACGCTGGGCGCTGGTGTGTTCTTCCTGCTGATGACTTGGTACAAGGGCAAGAAACTTTTGCGTGCTCGCAGCCTGGAGGATGGCATTCCGCTCGAGCCGTTCCTGGCTGGGTTGCTGGCGCATCCGCCGCATCGTGTCGAGGGCACGGCCGTTTTCCTGACCGGCAATACCGAGTTCGTGCCGGTGTCGTTGCTGCATAACCTGAAGCACAACCGCGTGCTCCACGAGCGCGTGATCTTCATCAGCTTCGTCACGCGCGATATCCCCTACGTGGACGACAAGCACCGCGTGTCCGTGCGCGATCTGGGCAGCGGCATCTACATCGCCCGCGCGGAATACGGCTTCAAGGAAACGCCGGACGTGTACCGTGTACTTGAACTGGGTCAGCCGCAGATCGGCACGCGCTGCGAGCTGATGGATACGTCGTTTTTCATCGCGCGCGAATCGGTGGTGCCGTCCAAGTTGCCGGGCATGTCGATGTGGCGTGAGCGTTTGTTTGCGTGGATGCATCAGAACGGCGCCAAGCCGTCGGACTTCTTCCACATCCCTGCGAACCGCGTGGTGGAGTTGGGCACGAAGGTCGAGATCTGACCGACCGTATCGCTGCATAACAAACGGCCCGTGCGAGAGAGACGCACGGGCCGTTTTGTTTGGGGGTCAGGCGATGTTCAGGTTAGATCTTCGAGGCCTCGCGGTCGCGTTTGTGCACTTCGTGGTTGCGCGCGTGTACGTCGTGGTTGCGATCCTTGACGTCGGCGTGGAGGTCCTTGCGGTCCTGGTGCAAGTCACGGCGGTCGGCGTTGACCTGATGCTGATCTTGAGCGCGTTGCTTGCTCCAGTATTCGGCACCCTTGACGTTGCCGTTCGCCAGATCGCGGTTTTCGCGGCGTTGTGCGGTATTGCGCTCGGCGCGTTCGTCAGCCAGGGCGGCCTTGTCCTTGCCGATATCGGCACGGTCTTGGCGAATGTCGCGGTTGTCGTGACGGATGTCGCGGTTGTCCTGATGAATCTTCTGGTTGTCTTGCTGGATTTGCGTAACAGGCGACACAGGAGCTGGCGGCGTGGTCTGCGCGAAAGCGGCGGTACCGGCAACAGCAAGCAGGGCAGCGATCAGGGTGTGGCTCGTCTTCATGGAGTTTCTCCTCGTGGGTGCCAGGCGGTGTGTGCCTGTGTCTCCATAACGGGCTGAAGAGACCGGTCGACGACGCGCGAGTGTTAGGAAAGATCCAGGCGCGTAAGGACTTGTAACAGGCGCGCCGAGCCATGAAAAAAACCGCCGAGTCCGAAAACCGGGCGGGTTCCGCTAAACAGAGTGCGCGTTAGCGCTTGAGCTTGGCGAAGGCTTCCGCCATGGCGCCGGATGGTTCCGGCGCGCGACGCTGCTGGCCGCCGTGGCGATTGCCGCCACTGCTCGGGCGATCACCACCGCTGGTACGCGCAGGCGCCTGGCCGGGCTCGTCAGACAGGCGCATCGTCAGGCCGATGCGGTTGCGCTTCACGTCCACTTCCATCACCTTGACCTTGACGATCAAGCCGGGCTTGACCACCTCGTGCGGGTCGCGCACGAACTTGGTCGACAGCGCCGACACGTGTACCAGACCATCCTGATGCACGCCGATGTCGATGAACGCGCCAAACGCTGCTACGTTCGTCACCACGCCTTCGAGCACCATGCCCGGCTGCAGATCCTTGATGTCTTCGACGCCGTCCTGGAATGTCGCCGTCTTGAACTCGGGGCGCGGGTCGCGGCCGGGCTTCTCCAGTTCAGAAAGAATGTCGACCACGGTCGGCAGGCCGAACTTCTCGTCGGTGAAGTCGCGAGCGGTCAGGCCACGCAGCGCCTCGCGGTTGCCGAGCACGTCGCCGATGCCTTTCTTGATGCTGTCCAGAATGCGCTTGACCACCGGATACGCCTCGGGGTGCACCGAGGAGCGATCAAGCGGATTGTCGCCGTCATTGATGCGCAGAAAGCCGGCGGCCTGCTCGAACGTCTTGTCGCCCAGGCGTGGCACTTTCTTGAGCGCGTCGCGGTTGGTGAACGCGCCGTTGGCATCGCGGTATTCGACGATGTTCTTGGCGAGGATCGAGTTCAGCCCCGATACACGCGCCAGCAGCGGGGCAGAGGCCGTGTTCACATCCACGCCGACCGCGTTGACGCAATCCTCGACGATGGCGTCCAGCGCGCGGGCCAGCTCGCGCTGGTTCACGTCGTGCTGATACTGGCCGACGCCGATCGACTTCGGGTCGATTTTCACAAGTTCGGCCAGCGGGTCTTGTAGGCGACGCGCGATCGACACCGCGCCACGCAGCGACACATCCAGCTCCGGGAATTCCTTGGCCGCCAGCTCCGACGCCGAATACACCGACGCGCCAGCCTCGCTCACCACGATCTTGGTCAGCTTCAGCTCCGGAGCGTTACGCATGAGGTCTTGCACCAGCTTGTCGGTTTCGCGGCTTGCCGTGCCGTTGCCGATGGAAACCAGTGCCACGCCGTGCTGCTTGGCCAGACGGGCCATCGTCGCGAGCGAACCGTTCCAGTCGCGGCGCGGTTCGTGCGGGTAGATCGTGGCGGTTTCGAGCAGCTTGCCAGTGTGGTCCACCACCGCGATCTTGCAGCCCGTGCGGATGCCCGGATCGACGCCCATTACTGCCTTGGGGCCAGCCGGCGCGGCCAGCAGCAGGTCGTGCAGATTGCGGCCGAAGATCTTGATGGCCTCGGCCTCAGCGGATTCGCGCAGTTGCGTGAGGAGTTCGGTCTCGATATGCGGCTGGACCTTCACGCGCCAGCACCAGCGGCACACGTCCGACAGCCACTTGTCAGCCGCGCGGCCCTTGTTCTCGATGCCGACATGGCGCGCGATCATGACTTCGCACGGGTGCGGAATTAGCGCGTCCTGTTCTTCGCCCAAACCGAGCTTCACGAACAGCACGCCCGCGTTGCGGCCGCGGAACAGCGCCAGCGCGCGGTGCGACGGTACGTTGCGGATCGGCTCGCTGTACGCGTAGTAATCGCGGAATTTTTCTTCTTCGGCAGTTTCCTTGCCTTCCAACACCGTCGACGAAACCTGGCCCTGATTCCAAAGGTGGTCGCGCACCTTGCCAAGCAGCTCGGCCGTCTCGCCAAACTGTTCGGAGAGGATGTCGCGCGCGCCGTCCAGCGCAGCCTTCACGTCTGGCACGCCGCCATCGGCAGTCGGATTGCCGTTGACGAACTTGGCGGCTTCGGTTTGAGGGTCGAGCGTCGGGTCGGCCAGCAGTGCCTGGGCCAGCGGCTCCAGGCCGCATTCGCGAGCGATCTGGGCGCGCGTGCGGCGCTTGGGCTTGTAGGGCAGGTAGAGATCTTCCAGCACCTGCTTGGTCTCGGCCGCCTCGATGGCGGTGCGCAGGGCATCGGTCAGCTTGCCTTGCTCTTCAATGGAAGCCAGGATGGCCGCGCGGCGGTCTTCCAGTTCGCGCAGGTACAGCAGGCGTTCTTCCAGGTTGCGCAGTTGCGTGTCGTCCAGGTTGTCCGTCACTTCCTTGCGGTAACGTGCAATAAAGGGCACGGTGGCGCCTTCGTCCAGCAGTTGCACGGCGGCGGCAACCTGCTGCGGCCTGACCGCCAGTTCAGTGGCGATGCGGGAGACGATCTTCTGCAACACGGAATCAGTCATTGCTTCCAGAGAGTGCGATGGAAAGCCGCGCATTTTGCCACAACGCGAACCCTGTTCCTGAGCTGAAATCCGTGGCCGCGCGGCGTTTGCCGCACAGGCGCGGTGATAAAATGCGCGTTATGCCTACGCTCCTGTTTTCTGTCCGTCGCCGCGCTCCTGCGCGCCGCGCTTCCCGTTTGGTTCTGCCGGCGTCCGTGCTCAGTGCCGCGCTGGTGGCCGCGCCTGTATGGAGCCAGTCTCAGCCGGCCTCTGCGCCAGCCGCTGCGGTGCCCGCCACACAGCCCGATTTCGGCGCCGAGCACGATCGCATCACCAGCGCCAAATCTTGGGCCGAATACCGCTATGCCCAGGCTGAGCGCGCCTGCTATGACAAATTCCTCGTCACGCACTGCATCGACAAGGCCAAGGATGTGCGCCGCACGGAACTCCACACCATCCGCGAACGTGAGTTGGCACTGGACGAAGCCGAGCGTGCCGACCGCGCAGCCCGCCGCGACCAGGAACGCGCCATCCGCGAGGCTCAGTACAACGCCGAACGCCCCCAGCGTGAAGCCGCCGAGCAGAAGAATCGCACCGATTTCTCGAACAAGCAGGAACAGCAGCGCCTGAACGAAGCGCAGCGCCAGGCCGAAGCGCCGCAGCGCGCCGCCAACGCGCAGGCCGCGGCCAAGAAGCAGGCCGATTACGATGCCAAGCTGAAGGCTGCGCAGGAGCAGGGCGCAGCCAACGCCGCCAAGCGGGCCGAAAGCGTCAAGCAATTCCAGGAAAAGCAGCAAGACGCGGCCAAGCGCCAGAAAGAACTGGAAGAGCGCCGCGAACAAACCAAGCGCCGCAACGAGCAAAACCAGAACAACACCAGTCCGCTGGGGTTCTAAACTTCAGCCAAGGCCGGGCTTCCGGAGGGAGAGCGATGGACAGCGATCTGAACACGATCTCGCGTCGCATCATTGAATTGCAGATCGAGCACCGCGATCTCGATTTCCTGATCGACCGGCTGGCAGGTACGGCCGGTCACGACGAGTTGCAGCTGCGCCGCCTCAAGAAGCGCCGCCTGAAACTCAAGGACACCATCACCCTGCTACAGTTGCAGCTTGAGCCGGACGTGCCGGCTTAGCGCCTGCCCAAAGTTGGTTCGATTTTCATCCCGAGAGGCCGCAATCACGTGCGGCCTCCGTCATTTGACTCCACGGATTCCGCGTTGACTTCGCTTTCCCCGCTGGCCGAGCCGTCGGCTGATTCCGACGCCGATACCAGCGATGCTTCGGTTCCCGCCGCCTCTCCACCTACCGATGCTCATCATGGCGAGCTGGCTACGCTCTTTGCCGATGACGGCACGCTGGCCAAGGGTATCGATGGCTACCGGCCCCGTAGTGCGCAGCTGACGATGGCGCAGGCGGTGGCCAATGCCATCGAGGCTGCCGATTCGATCATCGTCGAGGCCGGTACGGGCACGGGGAAAACCTACGCTTACCTTGTCCCGGCGATGCTCTGGGGCGGCAAGGTGATCCTGTCCACCGGGACGAAGAACCTGCAGGACCAGCTCTTCCTGCGCGACATCCCGACCGTGCGCAAGGCGCTGAATGCGCCGGTGTCGGTGGCGCTGCTCAAGGGCCGCGCCAATTACGTCTGTCATTACCACGTGGAGCGCACGTCGCAGAACGGGCGCCTTTCTTCGCGCCAGGACGCCGCGTGGCTGCGCCAGATCAACCTCTTCCTGAAGACAACGAAAACAGGCGACAAAGCCGAACTTGCTAGCGTGCCCGAGAACGCGCCGGTGTGGAACCTCGTCACGTCCACGCGCGACAACTGCCTGGGTTCGGACTGCGCGTATTACAAAGACTGCTTCGTCATGCGCGCCCGCAAGGAGGCGCAGCAGGCCGACGTGGTGGTAGTCAACCATCACCTGTTCTTCGCAGACGTGATGTTGAAGGACACCGGCATGGCCGAACTGCTGCCCGCCGCCAACACGATCATCTTCGACGAAGCCCACCAGCTGCCCGAAACCGCCACGTTGTTTTTTGGCGAGACCATCTCGACGAACCAGATTCTCGAGCTTGCGCGCGACAGCGTGGCTGAAGGTCTCTCGCATGCACGCGATGCGGTGGATTGGGTCGCGATTGCCGCGCCGCTGGAGCGGGCCGCGCGCGATCTGCGCCTGGTCTTCCGCCAGGACGGATCACGCCTGTCGATCAAGCAGATCGACAATGATGCGGCACTCGCCAAGCCGTTCTACGAGGTGTTGCCGAAGCTGGAGCAGGCGCTTTCCGACTTTACCGGCGCGCTGGAAGCCCAGGCCGAGCGCGCCGAGACCATCGAGCAATGCCATCGCCGCGCCGCGGCGCTGTGTGAAAAGCTTGATGCGTGGGCCGATCCCAAACCGCCGAAGGTGCCAAAGAAGGAAGGTGGCGACGAGGGCAAGGAGGGCGAGAGCGCGGCCCCCGTCGACGAACGTGTGCGCTGGGTCGAGGTGTTCGCCAATTCCGTGCAGTTGCATCTGACGCCGTTGTCGATCGCGCCGATTTTTTCGCGCCAACGTGCCGGCCAGCCGCGCGCGTGGGTCTTCACCTCCGCCACGCTTTCGGTGCGCGGCAACTTCACGCACTACGCCGCACAGTTGGGCCTGGATCGTGATCGCTCGATGACGCTCGACAGCCCGTTCGATTACGCCTCGCAAGGCTTGCTCTATGTGCCGCGCGATCTGCCGCAGCCGAGCGATCCGCGCTTTACCGATGCGGTACTCGACGCCACCTTGCCGCTCATTGAGGCAGCGGGTGGTAAGACGTTCCTGCTATGCACGACGTTGCGCGCCGTGAACCGCGCCGCCGAACGCTTGACGGACGAATTCGCGCAACGCGGGTGGGATTTCCCGCTGCTTGTGCAGGGCCAGGCCAGCCGTACGGAACTCCTGGACCGTTTTCGTGCGCTCGGCAACGCCGTGCTGATCGGGAGCCAGAGCTTCTGGGAGGGCGTGGACGTACGCGGTGAGGCGCTCTCGCTGGTCGTGATCGACAAGTTGCCGTTCGCCCCACCCGATGATCCGGTGCTGAGCGCCCGGATGGAGGCCCTGGAGAAAAAGGGGCTGAGCCCGTTTGCCGTGCACCAACTGCCGCATGCGGTGATCACGCTCAAGCAAGGTGCCGGCCGGTTGATTCGCTCGGAGACCGATCGCGGCGTGCTGATAATCTGCGACCCTCGCTTGGTCGAGAAAAACTACGGTCGCCAGATCTGGCAGAGCCTGCCGCCGTTCAAGCGTACGCGCGAGGCCGAGACCGCCGCCGAGTTCCTGCGTTCCCTGCGGCCGGATTCGGATGATCCGCCTGCCGGCGACCTTGAAGGCTGATCCGCACGCACAAACAAAAAGCCCGGCCAATCGACCGGGCTTTTTGCTGTGCAGTTCAAGCCTTGCTTACCACCATTGGTACCAGGGCTTGTCTTTCTTGCGCTGGCCGTAGGCGAGGAAGTCGCTCTTCGGGTAGTTCTGCTTGATGATGCGTTCGGTGTCGTCGCGCATGTCCTTCATGCCCAGCGCTTCGTACGACTTCATCATGATGTACAGCGCTTCTTCCACAGCCGGGGCGCGATCGTAATCCTTGATGGCGTCCTGTGCGCGATTGACGGCGGCCAAGTAAGCGCCACGGCGATAGTAGTAGCGCGCGGCGCCCACTTCATGCTCGGCCATCGCATTCACGATGTATTGCATGCGCTGCGTGGCGTCCGGCGTGTACTTGCTGTTCGGGAAACGCGTGATCAGCGTCTTGAACGCGTCGTAGGCAGCGCGCGCCGCCTTCGGGTCGCGCTCGCTCAAGTCCTGGTTCGAGAAGCGGCCGAGCCAACCCAGGTTGTCGTTGAAGTTGATCAGGCCCTTGAGGTAATAGGCGTAATCCACACTGGGGTGATTCGGGTGCAGCTGGATGAAGCGATCAACCGAGGCCAGCGCGGCAGCCGTTTCGCCATCCTTGTAGTTGGCGTAGGCGGTTTCGATCTGGGCTTGCTGGGCGTACGGCCCGAACGGATAGCGGCTTTCGAGCTTTTCGTAGTACTTGACCGCCTTGGCGTAGTCACCGCCGTCGAGCGAATCCTTCGCTTCCGAATATAATTTGTTAGCTGACCAGCCAGCAGTTTCGTCTTGCTGTTCCGGCAGGATGCCGCAGGCCGAGATAGCCAGACATGCAACGCCTGCTACCAACACTGCTCCGATTTGTGCGCGGATTCGACTGCCGATTCGATTGCCGATTCGACTTCCAATACGCGCCTGCTTTACGCTCGTGACCGACATGGGCACCTTTTCTGAATGAAAAATCGCATCAAGCATTATAGCCCAAGCCCTGTGTCAGACGACGCACTGGCTGACGTTTCCCTCACTGCGCCGGAGACGGAAGACGCCCTCGATGATGAGGCGCTCGATTTGCATGCCGCAGATGCGGCACCGGCGGTCGAACCGATCATCGTCGAGATTCCGGAAGCCATGCACGGCGAGCGCCTGGACAAGGCGCTTGCCAAGCTGCTGCCCGATTATTCGCGCAGCCGCCTGCAGCAATGGATTGACGCAGGTGCGGTGCGCCTGCGGGGTGAAGTCGTGCGCCCGCGTGCGGCCATCTCCGGCGGTGACCGCATTGAAGTCGTCCCGCAGCGCGCGGCAGACGAAAGCGCCTTCGTTGCCGAGCCCATCGATCTGGATGTGGTGTACGAAGACGACACGCTGCTCGTCATCAACAAGCCTGCCGGCCTTGTGGTGCATCCGGCTGCGGGTAACTGGAGCGGCACGGTGCTCAATGGCCTGCTGCACCGCTATCCCGACGCCGTGGAGCTGCCGCGCGCCGGCATCGTCCACCGCCTCGACAAGGACACTTCCGGCCTGATGGTGGTTGCCCGTACGCTACCAGCGCAAACCGATCTCGTGCGCCAACTGCAGGCACGTACCGTCAAGCGGACTTATCTTGCGCTGGTGTGGGGCGAAACGCCGGAAGAAGCCACGATCGACGCTCCGATTGGCCGGGACCCGCGCGACCGCACGCGCATGGCCATCATCGAGACGGCCAGCGGCAAGCCGGCGCGCACGCATTTCAAGACGCTGGACGTGGTGGACCTCGGGCGCGCGCAGGTATCGCTGGTGCGCTGCCAGCTCGAGACCGGTCGTACACACCAGATCCGTGTGCACTTTGAATCGGAGGGGCATCCTCTGCTTGGCGATCCGGTGTACACGCGCAACTTCCGCCGTGGCAAGCCACAGACAATCAAGGCGCAGCTGCCGGTGCCATTTACGCGGCAGGCGCTGCACGCGGTGCGCCTGGGGCTCGTGCATCCCGCATCGGGCAAATCGGTGCACTGGGAAGCTGGCGTGCCCGACGATTTCGCCGATCTTCTGGAAGCCCTCGACCTGGATCCCGATGCCGATATCAACTGACTGGATCGTTCCCGACTGGCCCGCGCATCCGCATGTCAAAGCGCTGGCCACGACCCGCCTGGGTGGCGTCAGCACAGGGCCTTACGGATTGGCCGGTGGTTTGCCTGGCGGTCTGAACCTTGGCCAGCACGTTGGTGATGCGCCGGAAGCCGTTGAACAGAACCGCCGCATCCTGCGTGCAGCGCTACCCGCCGAGCCGGCGTGGATGGAGCAGGTGCACGGCACCGGCGTGGCGGATCTTGATCAACTCGTCGGCACGTCCGCGCCTGTGGTTGCCGACGCGGCGGTGGCGTCGTGGCGGGATCGCGTCTGCGTGGTGATGACGGCGGATTGTCTGCCTGTCTTGCTGAGCGACGCTCGCGGCGTAACCGTGGGTGCGGCGCATGCGGGCTGGCGCGGTCTATGCGGTGGCGTGATCGAGCGCACGCTGGATGCAATGACGCAACGGTTGCGCGCCAGCGGCCAGGAAGCCGATCCAACGTGGCTGGCCTGGCTGGGGCCGGCCATTGGGCCATCGTGCTTTGAAGTGGGTGGGGAAGTGCGCCAAGCCTTTATCGACGCCGCTCAGCCCGGTGAATTACCTGCCACCCAGGCGGCTTTCGTGGAAGGCGCATCCGCGGGCAAGTTCTTCGCTGATCTGTATGTGTTGGCCCGACTGCGGCTGGCACGCGCCGGCTGTACTGACGTGTACGGCGGTGGCCTATGCACGATGACGGACGCCGAGCGCTTCTATTCGTACCGTCGGGAGCGCACCACGGGCCGCATGGCGACGCTGATCTGGCGCGCGGAGTGAGCGTTCAGGCGGCGCCGTCGCCTGCATCGCTGCTCAGCGTGGGGGCCGTGTCCGCCTTGTCTTGCGCGGCTTCCTGGGCTTTGCGGCGGCGCCTGCGTGCCGGCGTGCCGACAATCCAGAGGAAGAGCGATAGCGGCGCCACGCCGTAGAAGACAAATGTGCCGATGCCGGCAATCCAAGATTGCTCAGTCAAGGACATCATCAACACGACGTAGAGCCAGGCGATGGCGACGATATACATGGGAAAAAGCAGTGCCCGGCATTGGCGCAATGCAGCAGTCTCGCACGAAATTGCGCAAATTGGACCATAGCCCCGGTTCTGTGCTTAGCCATTTGGTCAGAGCTGTTTTCGGCGAATGTGGCAAAACCCGCGCTGGCTGGGCGTTTCCGGCCGATCATTGACTAACTCCGATTGACAGCCTTGAAACGGCAAGGCAACAATGCCCCGCAATACTACGAGTTGCGCCGCCGTTCCAACCGGAGCGGCGCATATCGTCGGATCGAGGGCACTATGGCATCGCGTCAATCGACATCATCCAAAGCATCTAGCGCCCACACTCAAGCTCCCTGGCAGGGCTTGTCGGACCCTACGCAGTGGGCGGAGCAGTTCAAGCAATGGCAAGCCTTTGCGGGCGCCTTCGCACAACCCGGTGCCGCGGCTCCGGGTCTTGGCCAGTTCAACGGCGCAGCGATGGGCGAAGGCGCGGTTCCCTTCGCGCTGATCCCGCACGATCGGCTGGCCGAAATTCAGCAGAAATATCTTGAAGAGTGGCTCCAGATCTGGCGCCACATGAGCACCGGCGAAAGCGCTGAGGCCGTGGCGCCGTCTGATCGCCGCTTCTCGAACGATGCCTGGCGCAAGAGCCCGCTCTACGGCTATGCCGCCGCGTTCTACGTGCTTAACGCCCGCACGCTGATGGAAATGGCCGACGCCGTGCAGGCTGACGCCAAGACCCGCGAGCGCGTGCGTTTTGCCGTGTCGCAATGGACGGCCGCCATGTCGCCGTCCAACTTCCTTGCGACCAACCCAGAGGCCCAGAAGCATCTGATTGAATCGCGTGGCGAATCCCTGCGTACCGGCATCCTGAACATGCTGCAGGACATGGAGCGCGGCAAGATCTCGCAGACCGACGAAACGGCGTTCGAGATCGGCCGCAATGTTGCCAACAGCGAAGGCGCCGTCGTCTTCGAGAACGATTACTTCCAGCTCATCCAGTACAAGCCGCTGACGACCAAGGTGCATGCGCGCCCGCTGCTGCTGGTGCCGCCCTGCATCAACAAGTTCTACATCCTGGATCTGCAGCCGGCCAATTCGCTGGTGCGCTATGCGGTGGAGCAGGGCAATACCGTGTTCCTGGTGTCGTGGCGCAATCCGGACGCGAGCATGGCGTCCCGCACGTGGGACGACTACATCGAAGGCGGCGCGATCGAGGCCATTCGCGTAGCGCGCGAAATTTCTGCGCAGGACCAGATCAATGTGCTGGGCTTTTGCGTGGGCGGAACGATCCTCTCGACTGCCCTGGCCGTGCTGGCGGAGCGCGGCGAGCATCCGGCCGCAAGCCTGACGCTGCTGACCACGCTGCTCGACTTTACGGACACCGGCATTCTCGACGTGTTCGTCGATCAAGCCCAGGTGGAAATGCGTGAGAAGACCATCGGCAGCAATGCGCCGACCGGTCCGGGCCTGCTGCGCGGTGTGGAGCTGGCAAACACGTTCTCGTTCCTGCGCCCGAACGATCTGGTCTGGAACTACGTTGTCGAGAATTATCTGAAGGGCAAGACGCCCGCGCCGTTTGACCTGCTGTACTGGAATGGCGACTCCACCAACCTGCCTGGCCCGTGGTACTGCTGGTATTTGCGCCATACGTATCTGCAGAACGACCTCAAAACGCCGGGCAAGCTGAAGGTGAACGGCACACCGGTGGATCTCGGCAAGATCGACGTGCCGGTCTACATCTACGGCTCGCGTGAAGACCACATCGTCCCGTGGAAGTCCGCTTATGGCTCTGTGCCGCTGCTCAAGGGCAAGCGGCGTTTCGTGCTGGGCGCCTCGGGGCATATCGCGGGCGTGATCAACCCGCCCGCGGCCAACAAGCGTTCGCACTGGATCAATCCCAAGCTGCCCGATACCGCCGATGCGTGGCTCGAGGGTGCCAAGGAGCATCCGGGCAGCTGGTGGCCGGATTGGTCAACGTGGCTGGCATCACATGCCGGCGCGCAGAAGGCTGCACCCAAGAGCTACGGCAATGCGGACTACCCGGCCATCGAGCCGGCGCCTGGCCGCTACGTCAAACAGAAAGCGTAAGATCGCGCGCATGAACCCCCGTTGCCGTCGCGGCTTCGGCCGCTGACGGTGTCCAACGACCCTCTCTTTCGACAGTGGAAGGTAAGCAAATGACCGATGTTGTGATCGTATCGGCGGTACGCACCGCCGTGGGCAAGTTTGGTGGCTCGCTGGCGAAGATCGCTGCGCCTGAGCTTGGCGCGGCCGTTATCCGCGAAGCGCTGGCGCGTGCCAAGGTGGCACCGGATCAGGTGAGCGAAGTCATCATGGGCCAAGTGCTGACGGCAGGCTCGGGCCAGAACCCGGCGCGCCAGTCCGTCATCAAGGCCGGGCTGCCGAACATGGTGCCCGGCCTGACCATCAACAAGGTGTGCGGCTCGGGCCTGAAGGCCGTGATGCTGGCCGCCAACGCCATCATGGCGGGTGATGCCGAGATCGTCGTGGCCGGTGGCCAAGAAAACATGTCCGCCGCGCCGCACGTCCTGCCGGGCTCGCGCGATGGTTTCCGCATGGGCGATGCCAAGCTTATTGATTCGATGATTGTGGATGGGCTGTGGGACGTCTACAACCAATACCACATGGGCATCACGGCCGAAAACGTCGCCAAGGAATACGGCATCACGCGTGAAGCGCAGGACGAGTTTGCCGTGGCTTCGCAGAACAAGGCGGAAGCTGCGCAGAAGTCGGGCCGCTTCAACGACGAAATCGTTCCGATCCTGATCCCGCAGCGCAAGGGCGATCCGATTGCTTTTACGCAGGACGAGTTCGTTCGCCATGGCGCCACGCTCGAATCGATGGTTGGGTTGAAGCCCGCCTTCGACAAGGCCGGCACGGTGACGGCGGCCAACGCCTCGGGCCTGAACGATGGCGCCGCCGCTGTCGTGGTGATGTCGGCAGCCAAGGCCAAGGAACTGGGTCTGACGCCGCTGGCCACGATCCGTGCGTACGCGAGCGCCGGTCTGGATCCGAAGGTCATGGGCATGGGGCCGGTACCGGCATCGCAGCGCTGCCTGTCGCGCGCCGGCTGGTCGGTGGGCGACCTAGACCTGATGGAGATCAACGAGGCGTTCGCTGCTCAGGCGCTGGCAGTGCATCAGCAGATGGGCTGGGATACGTCCAAGGTCAACGTCAATGGCGGTGCGATTGCGATCGGTCACCCGATCGGCGCGTCGGGCTGCCGCATCTTGGTCACGCTGTTGCACGAAATGCAGAAGCGCGATGCGAAGAAGGGCCTGGCCTCGCTGTGTATCGGCGGCGGCATGGGCGTGGCACTGGCGGTTGAGCGTCCGTAAGTTTTTTTTGCAGTGGGATTGGCGTGAGGCGGAACGAACGCCACACACGCCAATCCGAGACACCTGAGCATTTGCTGCCTGGCAAGAGGCCAGGCAGTTCTAACAACAAGGACTAGGAGTGGACATGACCAAACGCATTGCATACGTCACCGGTGGCATGGGCGGTATCGGAACGGCGATTTGCCAGCGCTTGGCGCGCGACGGCTTCACCGTTGTCGCAGGCTGCGGCCCGAACTCGCCGCGCAAGGCGAAATGGCTCGAACAGCAAAAGGCACTCGGTTTCGATTTCGTGCCGTCCGAGGGCAACGTCGGTGATTGGGAGTCCACCAAGGCCGCGTTCGACAAGGTCAAGGCTGAAGTGGGTGAGGTGGATGTCCTGATCAACAACGCCGGCATCACGCGCGACGTGGTGTTCCGCAAGATGACCCGCGCTGACTGGGATGCAGTGATCGACACCAACCTGACTTCGCTGTTCAACGTGACCAAGCAGGTCATCGACGGCATGGCGGATCGCGGCTGGGGCCGTATCGTCAACATCTCGTCGGTGAACGGCCAGAAGGGGCAGTTTGGCCAGACCAACTACTCGACGGCCAAGGCTGGCTTGCATGGCTTCACGATGGCGCTGGCGCAGGAAGTCGCAACCAAGGGCGTAACGGTCAACACGGTGTCGCCCGGCTATATCGCCACCGACATGGTGAAAGCGATTCGTCAGGATGTGCTCGACAAGATCATTGGCACCATCCCGGTAAAGCGCTTGGGCGAGCCGACCGAGATCGCCTCGATCTGCGCTTGGCTGGCATCTGAAGAATCTGGTTTCTCCACCGGCGCGGACTTCTCCCTCAACGGCGGCCTGCACATGGGCTGATGCTCCCACGCCCATGCTGCAGCATGGGCGCAGCAATTTTTCCCCTGAATTTGCCTGCATGCTGCAATGCTCGATTGCATTGCAGCAGGCTTTTTGCATCCTGTCGGGGCAACTGTCCGAGTGCGTGAGCCGCATCAAAATGCTGCGGGTTTTTACCGGGGGAGGTCGCCTTTTCTTTGCAAGGCGATCCGCATAGAATCCAACCACGGAGGCGCTCCGCAGGGAGACACGGGGCGTCCGATCATAACCGGATGCATCTGCGCTGCTCTTGAATGCAGCATTCGCACGCAGATCGGAACAACCGGGCAACCGCGTATTTTGCTGCGTCGCTCGGTGCAGTCATTTCGCACTGCATCGGCTGCACCGCAGCAGCATCGCCAACACGGAAAGGCACGATGGCCACCAGCAAGAAGGGCACCGAACGGCTGATCAAGAAATATCCCAACCGCCGGCTCTACGATACCCAAACCAGCACGTACATCACGCTGGCAGACGTCAAGCAGCTCGTGATGGAAACTGAAGAGTTTCGCGTTGTTGATGCGAAATCCGGTGAAGACCTGACCCGCAGCATCCTGCTGCAGATCATCCTGGAAGAGGAAACCGGCGGTGTGCCGATGTTCTCCGGCGCGATGCTCGCTCAGATCATCCGTTTCTATGGCAACGCTATGCAGGGCATGATGGGCACGTATCTGGAAAAGAACATCCAGGCGTTTGTCGACATCCAGAGCAAGCTGGCCGAAAACTCCAAGGATCTGTACAGCGGCAACTCCTTCAACCCTGACATGTGGTCGCAATTCATGAACATGCAGGGGCCGATGATGCAAGGCATGATGAGCAACTACATCGAGCAGAGCAAAAACCTGTTCGTGCAGATGCAGGAGCAGATGCAGAGTCAAGCCAAGAACATGTTCGGGACATTCCCGTTCAATCAGCCGCCCGAGAAGAAGTAAGTTTGGCTGGCTGGCAAAACAAGGCGAATCGCATGGCGGTTCGCCTTTTTTATTGGGCGCGCGTGGGTGAGGGCGGCAAGGTAAAATACCGATCTTTCAGGTGAGGCATACGCCTCTCCGACGGTCACGATTCCCGCTTCGGTCTCCCATGTTTGATGTTCGCTCCCGGCTCGTGCGCCGGCCGTCTTCCGTTTTCGCATGAGCCGTCTTTTGCTTGCCCCGATGGAAGGGGTCGCAGATTACGTCATGCGCGACGTGCTGACCCAAGCTGGCGGCTACGACGGATGCGTCTCGGAGTTCGTCCGGGTGACGGGCTCGTTGCTGCCCGCGCGCACGTACGAACGTGAGACGCCCGAGATCCGCAACGGCGGCTATACCGCCAGCGGCACGCCGATGACCATCCAGCTCCTTGGCAGCGATCCGGAATGGCTGGCACGCAATGCGGCATACGCGGCGTCCCTTACGCCGCATGGCATCGACCTCAACTTCGGTTGCCCGGCCAAGGTCGTGAACCGGCACGGCGGCGGCGCCATGTTGCTCGCCACGCCGGAAGTGCTGTACGACATCGTGCATGCCGTGCGAGCCGCCGTGCCGGCCAACATTTCGGTGACGGCGAAGATGCGGCTCGGCGTTTCCGATACTTCCCGAGCGATTGATTGTGCGACGGCCCTGGCGGAGGGCGGTGCCGAATCGCTCGTCGTGCATGCCCGCACGCGCGACCACGGCTACCGTCCTCCTGCCCATTGGGACTGGATTGCACGGATCGCCGACGCCGTAAGCATCCCCGTGACCGCCAACGGCGAGGTCTGGACGGTGGCTGATTGGGAGCGTTGTCGCGCCGTCAGCGGCTGCGATGACGTGATGATCGGCCGTGGCGCCGTATCTGACCCATTCCTGGCCCAACGCATTCGCGGGCAGATGGATCAAGCGCCGTCTGCGGCGGAATGGCCGGTTGTGCTGGGCTTTCTCGCCGATTATCTGAAAAAGCTGCATGCGCGCATCTCGGCCAAACATGAGCATGGCCGCGTCAAACTGTGGCTCAGCTATCTGAAGCGGACGTGGCCGCAGGCCGCGGAACTGCACGATGCGATCCGCAGACTGCAAGACGCGCTGGAAATCGAGCGCGTGATCGAACAGATGCAGCTTCGGCTTGGCCGCCCAGGCGCGGCTAACGGTTAAAATACGCAACTGCGCGGCGCACCCCGTGTGCACAGCGCAAATCCTCTCCCACATCAGGTTGTTTCCATGTCCGACGTCAGTACCCAGAGCCCCAAGGTGGGGTTCGTCAGTCTCGGTTGTCCCAAGGCCTTGGTCGATTCCGAGCAGATCATCACCCAACTGCGCGCGGAGGGGTATGAGATCTCCGGCACGTACGGTGGGGCGGACCTGGTGGTCGTCAATACCTGCGGCTTCATCGACGAGGCTGTCCAGGAAAGCCTGGATGCGATTGGCGAGGCGTTGGCCGAGAACGGCAAGGTGATCGTGACCGGCTGCCTGGGTGCCAAGAAGGACGCCGCAGGCCAGGACATCATCACCAACGTACACCCGAAGGTGCTGGCTGTGACCGGCCCCCACGCGCTGGGCGAGGTGATGGAAGCGGTGCACACGCACCTGCCCAAGCCGCACGACCCGTTCATCGATCTGGTGCCGCCGCAGGGCATCAAGCTCACGCCCAAGCACTACGCGTATCTGAAGATTTCCGAAGGCTGCAACCACCGCTGCAGCTTCTGCATCATCCCGTCGATGCGTGGCGATCTCGTCTCGCGTCCGGTGGCCGAAGTGATGCTGGAGGCGGAAAACCTGCTGAAGGCCGGCGTCAAGGAACTGCTCGTCATCTCCCAGGACACCAGCGCTTATGGCGTCGATGTGAAATTCCGCATGGGCTTCTGGAATGGCCGCCCGCTGAAGACGCGCATGACCGAGCTGGTGGGCGCGCTTGGCGAGTTGGCATCACAGTACGGCGCCTGGGTGCGCCTGCATTACGTCTACCCGTACCCGAGCGTGGACGAGGTGATGCCGTTGATGGCCGAGGGCAAAGTCCTTCCGTATCTGGACGTGCCTCTGCAGCACGCCCACCCCGACGTGCTCAAGCGCATGAAGCGCCCGGCCAACGCCGAGAAAACGCTGGACCGCATCCGTGCCTGGCGCGAGGTCTGCCCGGAGTTGACCATCCGTAGCACATTCATCGCGGGCTTCCCGGGTGAAACGGAAGAGGAGTTCCAAACGCTGCTCGACTTCATCGCCGAGGCAGAGCTGGACCGCGTGGGTTGCTTCGCGTATTCGCCGGTCGAAGGCGCCACCGCCAACGACTTGCCGGGCGCGCTGCCCGATGAGGTGCGCGAGGAGCGCCGCGCGCGCTTTATGGAAGTCGCCGAGCGCGTGTCTGCGCGCCGCCTCCAGCGCAAGGTTGGCAAGTCGCTGCGCGTGCTCGTGGATGAAGTCAATCAGGATGGCGGCATCGGCCGTTCGTCGGCGGATGCGCCGGAGATTGACGGCCTGGTCTATATCGCGCCGCCGTCGAAGCCATACAAGCGCTACAAGGCGGGCGATTTCGTGTCGGTCAAGATTACCGGCGCCGATGGTCACGACCTGTGGGGCGAGGTCTGATCCCCTTAGGTAGTCGTACCTAAAATTTGCGAACGGTCGTGCGTTTATACTGACCGCCATCCAATTTCGATGGCACAGGAGACAGCAATGGCACGTGAAGTGGTGGTGGTCAGCGGCGTTCGTACCGCAATCGGGACGTTTGGCGGCAGCCTGAAGGATGTGGCGCCGTGCGAACTGGGCGCGCTCGTCGTGCGCGAGGCGCTGGCCCGCGCAAGCGTGAAGGGCGAAGACGTTGGCCACGTGGTGTTTGGCCACGTGATCAACACCGAGCCGCGCGACATGTATCTCTCGCGCGTGGCGGCTGTGAACGGCGGTGTGTCGGCCGAAACCCCCGCGTTCAACGTCAACCGACTGTGCGGCTCGGGCCTGCAGGCCGTGGTGAGCGCTGCGCAAACCGTTCTGCTGGGCGACGCCGACGTTGCCATTGCCGGCGGTGCGGAAAGCATGAGCCGTGCGCCGTACCTTGCGCCCGCCGCCCGTTGGGGTTCGCGCATGGGCGACGCCAAGATGGTCGACATGATGCTTGGCGCTCTGCACGACCCGTTCCACGCGATCCACATGGGGGTGACGGCGGAAAACGTTGCCCGCGAATTCGGCATCAGCCGCGAGCAGCAAGACCAGACCGCGCTGGAATCGCACCAGCGTGCATCGCGCGCCATCCAGGCCGGCTACTTCAAAGACCAGATCGTTCCGGTGACGATCAAGTCGCGCAAGGGCGATATCCAGTTCGATACCGATGAGCACGTCCGCCACGACGCGGTCATCGACGATATGACCAAGCTCAAGCCGGTCTTCACGAAAGAGAACGGCACGGTCACGGCAGGCAACGCTTCGGGCCTGAATGACGCGGCTGCCGCGCTGGTGCTGATGGAGCGCTCGGAGGCGGAGAAGCGCGGCCTCAAGCCATTGGCACGGCTGGTGTCGTACGGCCACGCTGGCGTGGATCCGAAGATCATGGGTATCGGCCCGGTGCCGGCCACACGCAAGGCGCTGGAGCGTGCAGGCCTGTCGGTGAAGGATCTGGATGTGATCGAAGCCAACGAGGCATTTGCCGCACAGGCCTGCGCGGTGACGAAGGAACTCGGCCTCGACCCGGCCAAGGTCAACCCGAACGGTTCGGGCATCTCGCTCGGCCACCCGATCGGCGCAACGGGTGCGCTTATCACGGTCAAGGCGCTGTACGAGCTGCAGCGCATCGGTGGTCGCTACGCGCTGGTGACCATGTGTATTGGTGGAGGACAAGGCATTGCGGCGGTGTTCGAACGCATCTGAACGCATTTTTTCGATTGAACGCCTGATTTGGCCCACTGGCGCGCTGCTTGCGCTGGTGCTGGCCGCAGGCGTGGCGCCGGTGTCCGCGCAGACGCCGGCCGCCAACAACGGCTACGACGTATCGACCGGCAGCACCAACGTGCAGCCAGGTGACCTGGGCCTGAACCGCGCCGTTGCCGATGGCGACAAGCGCCGCGCTCAGGCCAGGAAGGGTGACAACGGGTTCTCCGCCCAGACCGCGCCGCCCCGTTTGCTGCAACCGCAGCCCGACTACGCGAAATACCCCGTCTACACCGGCGTGATCGGCGACATGCCGATCCGCATGCGCCTTGGCCGCAAGACCGGTGAAATCGACAGCGTCCACGGCGAATACGTTGCGGGCAACGCGGCGGGCGTGCGCCTGGTGACCGGTGAATATGAAAACGGCGGTTTTCTCATGGAGGAGTCCGATGACGGCACGCACGTCACGGGCACCTGGGAAGGCGCCATCGACGGTCACGGCATTGTGCGCGGCACGTGGACCGACGTAGCGCACGACGGCCATACGCTGCCCTTTGTGCTGCGGCCCGTCGCGGTGGTGGTGATTCCGCCGTACGATGCCGCAGCCAATAGCAATGCCGCTGTACCTACAACGCCAATGACGCCGCTAGTTCCCGCTGCGCCGGGCCAGATTGCGCCACCGTCCAGCAATCCAACGCGATCAAGCGCGCACTGGTAAGCAGCAAGAAATTGCTCATACGCCATCAAACAGGAAACCTCGTGAACGACGACACTAAGCTCCCGCCCATGTTTCCCGCGACCCAGGCTGTGCATCCGGAATTGCATATCCCGCCGGGCTTCACGGCGTTCTCGCATGCCACGCATCGTGCGTCGACGGTGGTGTTCAAAGACCTCGCCGACATGCGCGCCTTCGGCAGCGGTAGCGTGGTGCATTGGCGCTACGGCCTGCATGCCACGCCGACCTCCGACGCGCTGTGCCAAGCGCTGGCGCAGATCGAGGGCGGCTCGCACGCGCTGCTGCTCCCATCGGGGCTGGCGGCAATTTCGCTGGTGTACTTCTCGCTGATCAAATGCGGCGACGATGTGCTGATCCCGGACAACGCCTACGGCCCAAACCGTGACCACGGCGAATGGATGGCGCGCCAGTTTGGTATCACCGTGCGCTACTACGACCCGATGATCGGCGCCGGCATTGCCGACCTGATGCGCCACAACACCAAACTCGTGTGGCTCGAAGCGCCGGGTTCGGTGACGATGGAAGTGCCGGACTGCAAGGCCATCGCAGAGGTGGCGCGCAAGGCCGGGGCCGTCACCGCCATCGACAACACCTGGAGCGGTGGCCTGTACTACCAGCCGTTTGAACACGGCATCGACATCTCCGTGCAGGCGTTGACCAAGTATCAGTCGGGGGGCAGCGATGTGCTCATGGGCGCTGTCATCACCAACGATGAAACGCTGCACCACAAGCTGCTTGCCACGCGCATGCGCATGGGCTGGGGCGTGTCTGCGGACGATTGCTACTTCGTTCTGCGCGGCCTGCCGAGCCTGCCGACGCGTCTGGCTGCGCACGACGCGCACGCCCGCGAAGTGGCCGAATGGCTGGCTGACCGCCCCGAAGTCGTGCGCGTGCTGCACCCGGCGCTGCCCGATTGTCCGGGCCACGAAAACTGGAAGCGCGACTTTACCGGCGCGAGCGGGTTGTTCTCGATCGTGTTGCACGAGCGCTATTCGCAGGCGCAGATCGATGCCTTTATTGAAGGCCTGCGCTACTTTGCGATCGGCTTTTCGTGGGGCGGGGCGCACAGCCTGGCGCTGCCATACAACGTCCCGTCGATGCGCACGGCGACTGCCTGGCCGCCAGCCGATTGGCAAAACGCGGGCGGTTTCGTGCGGCTGTATATCGGGCTGGAAGATCCGCGTGATTTGATTGCGGATTTGAAGCAGGCGATGGAGACGCACCTGCGGGCTTGACCTTTCAAGCTTCAGAGGGGCGGTGATGGCGGGGCGTGCGAGTGGATCGTGGCGCCCCGTTTTCAATGGCTGCGGCTACAGCGTTTCAAGCAGGCGCGCAATGGTTTCGGGCGAAGGCAACTGGCCCTGTAATTCCTTCGGCAAGCTCTTGGTGATGGCGTAAGTCGCGACGCCAATTGGTTTCCTTGCATCGCGCAGTGCGTATTCGACGATGGTGCGCTTCTTTTCCTTGCACAGGATGATGCCGATGGACGGGTTCTCGTCCTCTTGGCGAACCTGTTCGTCGAGGGCTGCGAGGTAGAACTGCATCTTGCCGACGAACTCGGGTTCAAATTTGCCGATCTTCAGTTCGATGGCGACCAGCGAGCGCAAGCGGCGGTGGAAAAGCAACAGGTCGATGAAATACTCGTCGCCATCTACTTCGAGCCGGTATTGGCTTCCCAGGAAGGCAAACATGCCGCCCATCGCTCGCAGGAAATCTTCGATGCGGGTGATCAGCGCGCGCTCCAGCTCCCGTTCGCTATGCTGATCGCCGAGCTCGAGAAAATCAAAGGCGTATTCGTCTTTTACCGCGAGCTTGGCTTGCGCGCGCAGGGTTGGCGTCAGCGCCTTGTCGAAATTGGTCTGGCCTAGGAGTGATTTTTCGTAGCTCTGGTTATCGATCTGATGGGCCAGAACACTCTTTGACCAACCGAATTTACGCGTCATGCGCAGGTAAAACTCACGCTCTTGAGCGTCTTTGCAGCGCTCAAGGATAAGCAGGTTATGGCTCCAGCCGATTTCTCGCACCAGTGGTGCGAGTTTTGTTGCGTCGCGGTAGGTCTCGAAGAATCCCTTCATCCGCCACAGGTTGGATGCTGAAAAACCGCCCGTGCCAGGAAAGCTCGCCTGCAGGTCTGCAGCGAGTTGCTGCACGACAGCTTTACCCCAACCGTCGGTTTGCTGCCGCGCCACGATCAGTTGTCCGATGTCCCAATACAGGCCCACCAGCTCTTTGTTGACCGCCCGTAGGGCAGCATATTGCGCAGCCTGAATGCGCGCCCTGACCTCGGTGAGCAGGGCCGCGTAATCCCGCGCATCCACCGTTTCTCGCACCACCGGTGCGAGTTTTCTGCGGGCAGGTTGGCGAGTCGCCATCGCGGCTTACTGCTGCGGGAACAAATTCAGCAATCCATCCAGGCCGACAACGTTGAACGCCACGTCGGCCTGCGCCTGCACGATGGGCTTGGCACGGAACGCCACCGACAGGCCGGCCACCCCCATCATCTTCAGATCGTTCGAGCCGTCGCCCATGGCGATGGCGTTGTGCGGCGACACGCCCAGATCCTGGCAGAACGCCTTGAGCGTCTGCGCCTTCACATCCGCATTGACGATTTCGCCCAGCACGCGGCCGGTCAGCTTGCCGTCGATAATTTCCAGGCTGTTGGCGCGCGTGCGGTCCAGGCCCAGGCGCTTCTGCAGGCGCGAGGTGAAGAATTCGAAGCCGCCCGATACCAGCAGCGTGCGGATGCCCAGCGATTGCACGGCCTTGAGCATCTTTTCGGCACCCAGGGAGAGCTGCAGGCGCTCGGCGTAGACGCGCTCCAGCACGCTCGCATCCAGGCCTTTGAGCAGTTCAACACGGCGCGTCAGGCTCTCGTTGAAATCCTTGATCTCCCCCCGCATCGACGCTTCGGTGATGGCGGCCACTTGCGGCTTGAGCCCGCAGAAATCCGCAATCTCGTCGATGCACTCGATGGTGATGAGCGTGGAATCCATGTCCATCGCCAGCACGCGGAAGTCGCCGAACGTCCATTCGTCGGGAATCCACGCGTAGTCCATCTTCAGGTTGGCGCAGATGGCGTCAAGCTGGACGCGCAATTCGCTGGGCAGTTCGTGCACCCATTCGATGGCGGCAACGTTGGGCGCGCGCATCTCGTAGGCGGCGCTGCCAAACAGACTGCGGATGGATTCAATGTCGCCGGTGGACAGCGGCGACAGGCTTTGCAGGATGACGGGCATGGAGTGGCTGGAGCGGGGGAGCGGGCAGTTCGGCGCCGAGGAAGCCCGCTATTGTAGCGAACGCCCCGGGCGGAATGCGCCCCACCAAAAGGTGAGGCGTTGCAGTGTAAGCGTTAGGCGGACGCGGTTTCGAGCATCAGGCTGCGCGCCACCTTGGCGAGGAAGCGGTCGCAGGCGTCGAGCTGGGCGAGTTCGACGTATTCGTTGGCCTTGTGCGCCTGTTCGATGTTGCCTGGGCCGCACAGCACAGCCGGAATGCCGGCGCGCTGGAAGAGGCCTGCTTCAGTGCCATAGGCGACCTTGCGTTTGTCGTTGTCTTCAGTAAGCACACGCACAAGCTGCGTGATGGCGGCTTGCTCCGATGCGTCCAGGGAGGGCGCAGCGGCAATTTCATCGAGTTCGATGCGGGCATCCGGGTGCTCGCGCTGCATGGCGGGCTCGATGGTTTCGCGCACGTAGTGCTCGACGCGCGCGCGGATGGCCGGCGCGTCCACGCCCGGCAGGTTGCGGAATTCAAACACCAGCTCGCACAGCGCGGGAATCGTGTTCAGCGCGATACCGCCGTTGATGAGGCCGGTCGATGCCGTGGTGAACGGCACGTCAAATGCATCGTCGAACGGGCCCTTGGCACGGAATTCATCGGCCAGATCGCGCACGAAACAGATGATGCGCGCGGCGTACTCGATGGCGTTCACACCCTGCGGTGTCAGCGACGAATGCGCGGCGCGACCGTGCACACGGCAGCGGTAAGCGTTGATGCCCTTGTGCGCGACGATCGGGCGCATGGAGGTGGGCTCGCCGACGATGCAGCCGGCGGGCTTGATGCCGCGGGCGATCAGGTCTTCGATCATGCGCGGGGCGCCTACACAGCCAACTTCCTCGTCATATGACAGCGCAAAGTGCACGGGCTCGCGCAGCTTGGCCTGGAGCAGCGACGGCACCAGCGCCAGCGACGAAGCAATGAACCCCTTCATGTCGCACGTGCCGCGGCCGTAGAGCCTGCCGTCGCGCACTTCCGGCGCAAACGGGTTGCTGTCCCATTTCTGGCCGTCCACGGGCACCACATCGGTATGACCCGACAGCACGATACCGCCTTGCACGCTACCGTCCGCTGCCGGAATCGTGGCAAACAGGTTGGCCTTATTGCCATCGTCGTTGTGCGAAAGATGCGATTCGAGACCGACGCCGCGCAGGTAGTCGCGCACGGTTTCAATCAGTGCCAGGTTGGAGCCGCGGCTGGTGGTGTCGAAGCTGACGAGCTTGTTCGTCCAGTCGAGGGTGGAGAACGGTGTGGGGGCGGTGCTCATGGTGGTGTCCTTGTTCTGATCGGCCGATCCTACCGGATCACGTCAATTGCCGCATGGCGTGGCGAATAGTCTGCGCCAGCGCGCCGAATTCGGCCGGAATGTTTTCGATACGCAGACGATCTTGCCCCGCCAGCTTGATCTGCCGGTTCTTCTGCACGAGATCAATGATCTTGATGGCGTCGACAGGCGGGTTCGGTATGAACTGCAGCGTGACGGCGTTCGTGCCCGTGTCGATCTTGCGGATGCCTAGCGGCGCGGCGGCAATGCGCAGCCGGTGCGTTTCGATGAGCGATTGCGCCTGCGGCGGCAGCTTGCCGAAACGGTCGATCAGCTCTTCCTGAATGTTGTCGATGGTCTCTCCGCTTTCGCAGTTGGCCAGACGCTTGTACAGCGAGAGGCGCTCCTGCACATCGCCGCAATAGTCCTGCGGCAGCAGGGCAGGCGTGCCGAGGTTGATCTCGGTGGTGGCCGCAAGCGGCGCCATCAAATCGGGTTCCTTGCCGGCCTTGAGCGACTTCACCGCCTGGTTGAGCATGTCGGTGTAGAGCTGGAAACCGATCTCGGAAATCTCGCCCGATTGCTTGTCGCCCAGCACTTCGCCGGCGCCACGGATTTCCAGATCGTGCATCGCCAGGTAGAAGCCCGCGCCGAGTTCTTCCATCTGCTGAATGGCTTCAAGGCGGCGTTGTGCCTGCTTGGTCAGGCCATCCACGTCGTGCACCAGCAAGTACGCATAGGCCTGGTGGTGCGAGCGCCCAACGCGGCCACGCAACTGGTGCAACTGCGCCAGGCCGAACTTGTCGGCGCGGTGGATCAGGATCGTGTTGGCGGTCGGCACGTCAATGCCGGTTTCGATGATCGTCGTGCACAGCAGGATGTTGGCGCGCTGGGCCACGAAATCGCGCATCACGCGCTCCAGTTCGCGCTCGTGCATCTGGCCGTGGGCGACCACCACGCGCGCTTCCGGAATCAGCTCTTCCAGTTTGGCGCGCTTGTTCTCGATGGTTTCGACCTCGTTGTGCAGGAAATAGACCTGGCCGCCGCGTTTCAGCTCACGCAGGATGGCTTCGCGCAGCACGCCGTCTTCCTCGCGGCGCAGGAACGTCTTGATGGCCAAGCGCTTTTGCGGCGCAGTGGCGATCACCGAGAAATCGCGCAGGCCTTCCAGCGCCATGCCCAGGGTGCGGGGGATCGGCGTGGCCGTGAGTGTGAGCACGTCCACCTCGGCGCGTAATGTTTTGAGCGCTTCTTTCTGGCGCACGCCAAAGCGGTGTTCCTCGTCGATGATGACGAGCCCCAGCCGGTTGAACTTCACATCCGGCGAGAGCAGCTTGTGCGTGCCGATCACGATGTCGATGGTGCCGGCGTTGATGGCTTCGATCGCGCTATCGATCTCTTTCTTGTTCTTGAAACGCGAGATCTCGGCAATGCGCACCGGCCAGTCGGCAAATCGGTCGACCAGCGTGTGGTAGTGCTGTTCGGCGAGCAGCGTGGTCGGCGCCAGGATGGCAACCTGCTTGCCGCCCATCACCGCAACAAATGCGGCACGCAGCGCGACCTCCGTCTTGCCGAAGCCAACGTCGCCGCAGACGAGGCGATCCATCGGCTTGCCCGACGTCATGTCGGCGATCACGGCGGCGATGGCGGCGGCCTGGTCGGGTGTTTCGTCAAAGCCGAAGCTCTCGGCAAAGGTGGCGTAGTCCTCGGGCGTGAGCGGGAAGGCGAAGCCCTGGCGCAATGCGCGTCTCGCGTACAGATTCAGCAGTTCGGCCGCCGTATCGCGAATCTGCTGCGCTGCCTTGCGTTTGGCCTTTTCCCATTGGCCTGAACCGAGCGAATGCAGCGGTGCGGTTTCCGGATCGGCGCCCGAGTAGCGCGAGATCACGTGCAACTGATGCACCGGCACGTAGAGCTTGCTGCCCTTGTCGTAATCGAGGTGCAGGAACTCTTCCTCGCCGTTGCCCATGTCGATGGAGACCAGCCCCTGGTAGCGGCCGATGCCGTGCTCGCTGTGCACCACCGGATCTCCGATCTTCAGCTCGGCCAGATCGCGCACCATCGAATCCACGGCGGTGGCCTGTTCCTGCTTGCGGCGACCAGCGCGGCGCACGGTTTGTGCGTACAGCTCGGTCTCGGTGATGAGCGCGATGCGTTCGTCGCCGAGGATGAAACCCTGATACAGCGGGGCCACACCCAGCACGAACTTGGCATCGCCGCTCATCAGGTCGGCAAAGTCAGCGACGCCTTCGGGGTGCAGGCCGCTGGCGGCAAGCATTTGCGCAAGCGTTTCGCGGCGGCCTGCAGATTCGGCGCAGATCATCACGCGGCAATTGCTGCGCATCAGGAACGATTCGAGATTGACCAGCGGGTCTTCTGCGCGGCGGTTGACAGCAACGTTGGGCAACGGCAGCGAAAGCGGGGCATCGCCAGGCTCGGCGCGCAGCACCAGACGTGCGTGCGGCTTGGCCGCGACGAAGAACGCCTCTTCATCCAGATACAGCGCCGACGGCTGCAGCAATGGCCGTTCGCGGTCGTGGCGCATGAAGTTGTAGCGCTGCGTGGTGTCGGCCCAGAAGCGGCGCACGGCGCCTTCGATGTCGCCGACGAAGGCGAGGTGCGTGGCGCCCGGCAGGTAGTCGAACAGCGTCGCGGTTTCTTCGAAGAATAGCGGCAGGTAATACTCGATGCCGGCACTGGGCACGCCGTTGCCGATGTCTTTGTAGATGGGCGAGCGCGTCGGGTCGCCTTCGAACACCTCCCGCCAGCGTCCGCGGAAGGCGGTGCGCGAGGCCTCGTCCATCGGAAATTCGCGGCCCGGCAGCAGGCGGACTTCGTTCACGGGGTAGAGGCTGCGCTGCGTGTCGGGGTCGAACGAGCGGATGGTCTCGATTTCGTCGCCGAACAGGTCGAGCCGATATGGCAACGGCGAGCCCATCGGGAACAAGTCGATCAGGCCGCCGCGCACGGAGTATTCACCCGGGCGCATCACGGCGCTGACGTGCTCGTAGCCGGCCAGGGTGAATTGCGCTTTCAGCGCTGCCTCGTCCAGCTTTTCGCCCTTCTTGAAGAAGAACGTGTAGGCGGCCAGGAACGATGGCGGCGCCACGCGTTGCAGTGCCGTGGAGGCCGGCACGAGCAGGATGTCGCACGCACCGTTCTGCAGGTCATGCAGCGTCGCCAGCCGCTCGGAGATCAAATCCTGGTGCGGAGAAAAATTGTCGTATGGCAGCGTTTCCCAGTCCGGCAGCAGCTTCACGCGCGCCTGCGGGGCAAACCAGCGCAGCTCATCCGCCAGGCGTTGGGCATCGACGGCATTGGCGCAGACCACCGCCAGCATCGGCACGGCGGCGCCATGCTGCTCCAGGTAGCGCGCAAGCAGCAGGGCGTCTGCCGCGCCCTGCAGGCCGCTGAAGACGAAGCGCGAGCCCGGTTTGACGGCGGGCAGGGCGGAGAGCGAAAAATCGGACATGAGGTGTCAGGTTCTGTGGGGCACGACAGCAAGACAAAGCACGACACCCCGCCGGCATATGCAGGCGGGGTGTCGTGACGCAGACCGCTATTATAAAATCCGCGCCAGCAGCGTGCTTGGCGAGCACCAAAACCCACGCAAATGCTGCGCCCACGTTCACTTTCCCGCCTGTCATGCCGATTTCCCTCCCTGGCCGACGCCGTTTTGCGCTGATTCCCTCGGCCGGCACCGGCTCGCGTGCCGGCGGTGATCTGCCCAAGCAATATCAGATGATCGCCGGGCGGCCGATGCTGTGGCACACGGCGCAGGCGTTTCTGGCCAGCCCCCAAATCGATACCGTACTTGTGGTGACGACACCCGGCGCACAGCCGCTCGTGCAGCGCTTTCCCGACGGCGGTTTCGAAGCGCCCAAGCTGGTCGAAGTCGATTGCGGCGGCGATTCCCGCCACGGGTCTGTCGCCCACGGTTTGGCGGCGTTGCGTGGTTTGGGCGCGCACGATGACGACTGGGTACTCGTGCACGACGCGGCGCGCCCCGGTTTGACGCCTGCCCTGATCGCGCGTTTGGTCGGGGCTATAGAGGCCGAAGGCACGCAAGCTGCGGGGGGCATCCTTGCGCTGCCCGTGGCAGACACGCTCAAACGCGCCGATGCTGCCCAGCACATCGGCGCGACCGTGCCGCGCGATGGACTGTGGCAAGCGCAGACGCCGCAGATGTTTCCCCTCGGCCTGCTGGAGCGCGCCTTGCGGGAAGCGCTGTTGCAACATCGCATCGTCACCGACGAAGCCAGCGCGATTGAAGCGGCCGGACACCCACCGCTGCTTGTGCCGGGTGCGCTGCGCAACTTCAAAGTGACGTATCCCGACGATTTCGCGCTCGCCGAGGCCATCCTTGCGCAGAGTGCACAACCCAGCGAGGCACCGCAAGCATGAACTGGATGGACATTCGCATTGGCCAGGGCTACGACGTGCACGCGCTGGTGGAGGGCCGCAAGCTGATCCTGGGCGGCGTGGAGATTCCGCACACCCGCGGCCTGCTCGGCCACTCCGATGCTGACGCGCTGCTGCATGCGATTACCGACGCGCTGTTCGGCGCCGCCGGCCTGGGTGACATCGGCCGGCATTTTCCTGACACGGATCCGGCATTTGCCGGCGCCGACAGCCGCATGCTGCTGCGCGAAGCCGTGCGCCGCGTGCACAAGGCCGGTTATGCGGTCGGCAATGTCGACGCGACCGTCATCGCGCAGAAGCCGAAGCTCGCGCCACATGTGCCGGGCATGGTCGCGAACCTCGCGGAGGACCTAGGCATTGCGCCCGAGCGATGCAACGTCAAGGCCAAGACCAACGAGAAGCTTGGCTTTGAAGGCAAGGAGGAAGGCATCGTCGCGCAGGCTGTGGTGCTGATCTATCGTGCGGAAGGCGCTGATCAGGACTGAGCCCGCGTCGTTATCGCGCCAAGGCAAACGGCAGCACCGGAGCGATCCGGGCTGCCGTTTTCGTTTGCGGGATCGGCGTGGGCTATTCAGCCGCGATGACCAGCGCCGCTGCGTTGATCACGGCTGCGATACGACCAACATCCCGCAATTGCTGCGCGCTCATCCCTTGGTGATTCTTCAGCAAGTCGTAGTGCGATTTGATGCAGAAATGACACTTCCCGATGATGGAAGCGGCCAGGGCATACATCTCGAACCGGCGCTTGTCGACGCCGCCGTTGTTGGCGTAGGCGTTCATGCGCAACTCCGCTTTCTGCTGCGCAAGGTCGGAGTCGTCGGCCATCTCGATGTACGGATACCAGACGTTGTTCATGCCCATGAGGGCGGCAGCCGTCAGCGCGCCGTTCACCTCCTCGGGCGAGAGCACCCCGGCATTGCGGATGGCATCGGTCAGCACTTTGCTCTTCGTGGCGAAAGCGGCGGCCAGCGCGACGCCCACCGCGTCATTGCCCTCCAGCGAGGAGCGCGCGATGGTGCCATCCAGGTTCAGGCGGATGTCTTTGGCGTAGTCCGGAATGCGCCCCTTGATTGTCTGCAGAAATTCCATCGATTTCTCCTATCAGCTGGCGCTGAAAAAGAAAGCCCGCGCAGGGGCGGGCTTCGGATTCGGAGGGCGCCGCGTGGCGCTTACAGTGTGGAGCCGCCGACAGCGCGATTGCACGGGCATAGCTCGTCCGTCTGCAGACCATCGAGAATGCGCAGCACTTCGTCCGGATTGCGGCCCACGTTCAGGTTGTTGACCGACACATGCTGGATCACGTTGTCCGGGTCGACGATGAAGGTGGCGCGCAACGCAACGCCGGCCTCGTGCTCGCGTACGCCAAGCTGGTCGACCAGGGCGCCTGTCGAATCCGCAAACGACCACTGATTCAGCTTGTTCAAGTCTTTGTGCTCGCGGCGCCATGCGAGCTTGACGAATTCATTGTCGGTCGAGCCGCCGAGCACGATGGTGTCGCGGTCGGCAAAGTCATCGTTCAGTTTGGCGAAGGCAACGATTTCGGTCGGGCAGACAAAGGTGAAGTCCTTCGGATAGAAGAAGATGACTTTCCATTTGCCTGGGAACGAGGTCTCGGTGATGTCTTCGAACGCCGACTGGCCGTTCTCCTCGTGATTGTTGAACCCGGGCTTGACGCCGACGACCTTGAACGGTTCGAGCTTGTCACCAATGGTCTTCATGAGCTTCTCCTGGAGTTGTGTGGCAATGGGTGCGGAACCCTAACGGGGACTTGCAGACACACGCTCACCGGCCGCCCGGGTCCGACTGGGGAAACGGACGGAGACGAAGAACGCGCAGGCGCGCAGCCTGGCGGCTGGAGTATTGGCGATGAACTCGAAACCGGCCAATTGATATTCTCAACGCCGGCCATAGCGCTACCTGCAGCCGCACGTTATCGGCGGCGCATGACAGTCGTGGGAAGCAGGGGATATGCCCGGGGGCGGATCGCGGCGGAGTGCCTGATCAAGCGCGCGCGTAACAGGCGCTTACGAGCAGCCCCGTTTCGGGCGGTGTGCGGTTCCCAAGCACGAGGTGGCCGCCGCTGCGCTGCAAGATACGATTGACGATCGACATGCCGAGCCCGGCGCCCTTGGCTTCGCTGCGTGCCGATTCAAGACGGTAAAACGGCCGCGTGAGCAACGCAAGCTGATCCGTCGGCACGCCCGCACCGCGATCGGCCACGCACAATACAACCTCGTTGCCTTGCAGGAAGGTGCTGACGGTGATCTCCGCGCGGTCCGTGCCAGGGGTCTTGCCGTAGCGTCGTGCGTTTTCGATCAGGTTGTCCAGAATGCGCTGCGTTTCCATGCGGTTGCAGCGGGCGATCGCCTCGGGCGCGAGCTTGAGCGTCAGGTCGATATCGTCGTGTGCCGAGTAGACCGGTGCCGTGTCGCGCACGAGTTCGGTCAGGTCCACATCTTCGAGCATCTCGCCGCTAGGGCGCGCGTAGTCGAGGAACTGGCCGATGATCGCGTCCATCTGTTCGATGTCGGCCACCATCAGTTCGCGCGTCTGCTCGTCGACTGGGCTCATCTCCGTTTCCAGGCGCAGGCGCGTAAGCGGCGTGCGCAGATCGTGCGAGATGCCAGCCAGCATGACGGCGCGATCGGCCTCAAGCTGTTTGAGGTCGCGCACCATCTGGTTGAAGCTGTGATTCGCCTGCGCCACTTCGGTGCCGCCGCCTTCGGGCAGGGACTTCGGATCGTCGCCCGCACTGATGGCGCGCGCCGTATCGGCCAGGCGCTTGAGCGGCTGATTCACGCGTGACGTAATGAACGCTGCGCCAAGCACCGACAGCACCAGCGCCGCCATCGACCACCACAGCCATTGCAACCCAGGCACGTGCTCAAAACGGTCGGGGCTGATGGCGACCCAGTAATCGTCGCCCTCGATCTGGAAGCTCACCCACACGCCCGGGATGTCATTGACGGCCGTGGCGATTACCGCGTCGGCGCCGAGCCGGTTGCGGATTTCCTGTTGGACGAGCTGTGTCAGATACGGGTTGGTGTGCGGTTCGCGGTATTCGTCTTCCTTTTCGCGCGGGTAGACCTTGATGCCCTCGTTCTGCACGAGATCGAGCAGAAGGAAGCGGCGTCGCGACGGATCCGAGTACAGCAGCGCCGCCCGCGTGAGCTTGACCACGCTGACCACCTGCATGGCGATCTGCTGCGCGCGGGGCTCACGCTCGAAAATACGGAAGCTCTGGAACCACACGCCCAGAGAGATCGCGATGAGCAATGCGATCAGCATGAAGGTTCGCCAGAACAGCGAACCAAACACACTGATCAGCAGACGCCGCAACGCGGCCGGACGCGGGATGCGCAAGTCGGATGCGGAAAAGAAGGGTTGCTCGGGTGCTTACTTGGCGCCGTCGGGAATGAACACGTAGCCCAGGCCCCACACGGTCTGGATGAAGCGGGGGTTGCTGGCGTCCGGTTCGATCAGCTTGCGCAGGCGCGAAATCTGCACGTCCAGGCTGCGGTCGAACACTTCGTATTCGCGGCCGCGCGCCATTTCCATCAGCTTTTCGCGCGATAGGGGTTGGCGCGGATGGCGTGCGAACACCTTGAGCACGGAGAATTCACCCGTTGTGAGGGTGATCTCTTCGTCGTTTTTCTTGAGCGTGCGCGTGGCCAGGTTGAGCACGAAATCGCCAAAGGCGAAGGTTTCAGGCGTCTCAGACGGCGCACCGGGAATCTCCGCCGGGCCGCGGCGGCGCAGCACGGCGTGGATGCGCGCGATCAGCTCGCGGGGGTTGAAGGGCTTGGGCAGATAATCGTCCGCGCCCATTTCGAGGCCGACAATGCGGTCGACGTCTTCGCCCTTGGCGGTGAGCATGATGATAGGCGTCTGATCGTTTGCGCCGCGCAGGCGACGGCAGATCGACAAGCCGTCTTCACCCGGCATCATCAGGTCGAGCACGAGCAGATCGAAGCGCTCGCGCAGCCAGAGTTTGTTCATGGCCGTGGCGTTTTCTGCCACCAGCACGGTGAAGCCCTGTTCCCCCAGGTAACGGCGCAGCAGATCACGCAGGCGGGGGTCGTCATCGACGACGAGAATCTTTTGACCGGAATTTTCCATGGCGCTAATGGTAACGACAAAAACATGGGCCCAATGGACAACAGAAGGCAGTAAAAGCCCAATTGAAACAGACGGTTACATTATTTACCGAGTCTCGCGAACAGTCTGTAGGACGCGCAGCTACACTGCCTTGGCAGTTCCTCGCAACGGTTTGGGGTCTGTTGCCCCCCGCCCAGGGGACTGGCGTGCAATGCGGTTGCCTGTTATCGATTGTCGCGCAATGATGCATGGCGCATCGGTTTCCAGCAACAAAGACGTGGCTTCTCAACTCCCTTTTTCGAATCGCTCAGTGATGTTTCGGCGGCGCGCGGCGCTGTTGACCTGTGTTCTTGCCCTCTGTGCGGCCGGCTCGCAGGCGCACGCGCGTGGCGAACGCGGTGGCTTTGGCGGATTCGGCGGCTTTTTCGGCGGCGGGCATCAGATGCACGCCGGCGCGCAGGAAAAAAAGGGCGGGCAGAGTCCAGCGCGCGGCCGTGGTGGCGAGGAACGCAGCCGCCGCGCCGCCGCGATGGAAAACCGCCGTGGAGAGAATGCCGATCGTGGGGCTCCGCAACGCAAGCTGTCTCCCGAGGAGCGCAAGCAATTGCGTCAGAACATCTATGACGTCACGCGGGATATCTACCACCGTGGCGGCTAGGTAGGGGCCGAGGAAAAGCGCACGAGTCGCTGCCCCCGGCAAAGCAGTAGGGTCGTTTCGGGGGACCGACATGCGAATCCGTAGCACCACGATCTTCTTGGCGCTGGCCGCCGCCGGCGCGCTTTCACTGCAGACCGCGCATGCGGCAACGCAGAACACGCCACATCGCCACACCACGCAAGCCAAGGCGCCCGCCGCTGACGAACAGCGCCTGGACCGCGACGATGCGCGCTATTTCCTCACCCGCATCGGCTTTGCGCCTTCCGAGGGCGAACTCGATGCCTACGCCGGGCTCACGCGCCGCGAGGCCGTCGACCGCGTGCTCGCCCAAACGGGCGCCGTTGCCACGCAGGCGCCGCCAGCTTGGGTGAACGATCCCATCATCCCGTACAACAAGCTGCCGGACGAGGATGCCCGCAAGGCAGCTCGCCAGAAGAACGCTGCGCACGAGCTGGAACTGCGCGCATGGTGGATGGGCGAGATGATCAAGACGCCGTCACCGCTGACCGAGCGCATGACGCTGTTCTGGCACAACCACTTCGTTTCCAGTTCGCAGAAGGTGCCGTTCGCGCAGTTGATGTATCGGCAGAACGTGCTGCTGCGCCAGAACGCGGTGGGCAACTTCGGCACGATGCTGCACGCCATCGGCAAAGACCCAGCGATGTTGATTTACCTGGATGGCGCCGAAAGCCGCAAGGGCAAGCCGAACGAGAACTTCGCGCGTGAGGTGATGGAGCTGTTCACGCTGGGCGAGGGCCATTACACCGAGCAGGACATCAAGGAAGCCGCGCGCACCTATACGGGCTGGAGCATCGACCGCGAGCACGATTTCGCTTACATCTGGCGGCCGCAGATTCATGACACGGGCGTGAAGACGGTGTTCGGCCAGAGCGGCGATTACGACGGCGACCAGATGCTCGACATCCTGCTGTCTCGCCTCGAGACGGCCAACTTCATCGTCACCAAGCTCTGGCATGAGTTCGTTTCGCCAGACGTGGATGCGGCACAGGAACAGCGCGTGGCCGATGCCTTCCGGGCAAGCGGCTACGACATCAAGGTGGCGTTGCGCGAGCTGTTCCTGACGCCGGCGTTTTGGGCGCCGCAATCGCACGCGACGCTGGTGAAGTCGCCGGTGGAGATGATTGTCGGCACGCTCAAGCAGTTCAACGTGCAGTACACCGACCCGACGCCGTTTGCGATCAAGTCGGCGCAGCTCGGGCAGAACCTGCTGGCACCGCCCAACGTCAAGGGCTGGCCCGGCGGCGATGCATGGATCAACTCGAACACACTGCTGGGGCGCAAGCAGTTTCTTGATCAACTATTCCGCTCCACCGAGATGAAGGCGCCGCCGGCCAAGCAACAGGCGCAACAGCAGAAGCCCGGCATGATGGTAGCCGCCATGCGCGAAGACCTGAAGCAGGGCGGAACCGTGCAGGGCCTGGGCCAGGCGCTCAAGGGCATGGGGCAGGAAGGCCGCTTCAAGCTGGCGCAGTCGCAGACGATGGTGTCGTTCAACTCGGCCAAGTGGCTCGCGCAGTTCGGTGCGGACGGAGATGACCCGCCGCAACTGGCGCCGCGCATCTCCATCCAGCGTGCGGTGCTGCCGATCGAGCCGACCGCCCCCATTCCCGTCAAGCTGGCCGGTACGGCGTACCTGCGCACGCTGATGATGGACCCGGCTTACCAGTTGAAATAACGCCATCGCTGCAGGAGCACACATCATGGAACGTCGCGATTTTCTGAAGGCCGGCGCCATGCTCGGCATGGGTGGCGCAGTCCCGGGGATTGTCTTTGCGCAAGGGCAGGACAAGCGCAAGGGCTACGGCAACCTGCTCATCCTCATTGAACTCAAGGGCGGCAACGACGGGCTGAACACCGTGGTGCCGTACACGAGCGCGCAGTACTACGCGCTGCGCCCGCGCATCGCCATCAAGCGGGAGCAGGTGCTGCAACTGGACGACCGTTACGGCCTGCATCCGTCTTTGCAGGCGATGATGCCGCTGTGGGCGGCGGGTGAATTGTCGGTGGTGCAGGGGCTGTCGTATCCGCAGCCGAATCTCTCGCATTTCCGCTCGATCGAGATCTGGGACACGGCCTCGCGCTCCGATCAATACCTGCGCGAAGGCTGGCTGACGCGTGCGTTTGCCGCGCGGCCGGTGCCGCCATCGTTCGGCGCCGATGGCGTGATCATCGGCAGCGCTGATCTTGGCCCCCTCGACGGCGGCGCGCGTGCCGTGGCGCTGGCCAATCCCGATGCGTTCCTCAACGAAGCCAAACTGGCGATGCCGTCGCATGCCATGGGCAACGCCACGCTCGCGCACGTGCTGAAGGTCGAGGCGGACATCGTCAAAGCCGCCGACGGGCTGCGTCCGAAGTCCGGCAAGTTTGCGTTCCAGACGCACTTTCCCGACGGCGGGTTCGGCAACTCGATCAAGGCGGCGATGCAAGTGGTAGCGGCGCCAGGTCATGGCGGTGCAGACGTTGCCGTGGTGTGCCTGTCGCTCGGTAGCTTTGATACCCATACCAATCAGCAAGGCACGCAGGCGAACTTGCTGCGGCAGTTGGGCGAAGGCGTGGCTTCGCTCAAGAGCGCGTTGACGGAGCTGGGCCGCTGGAACGATACGCTGATCGTCACGTATTCCGAGTTCGGCCGTCGCCCGCGCGAGAACCTGAACAACGGGACGGATCACGGCACGGCTGCCGCGCATTTCGTGGCCGGCGGCCGCGTCAAGGGCGGGCTGGCAGGGCAGGGGCCGGTGCTGGAACGCCTGGATGGCGGCGGCAATCTCGACCCGTCGGTCGATTTCCGCTCGCTTTACGCCACAGTGCTGGAGCGCTGGTGGGGGATGGATTCCCAATCCGTGCTGGCGGGCCGGTTTGCGCCGCTGGATCTCATCAAAGCCTGAGTGACGCCTTTCGGGCGGGCAGATTGCCTCTGCAGGCGTTAAGCCCGCCCAACTTCATCGATCTTCTCTGAGGGGTTTCGCGCTTGCCACGGCAACGCGCGGGAAAACCCTGCCTTGACCATTAATATATCAATCAATAGATTCTGATATATCAAAAAGGCGTGTGCCGACCGGCTTGGCGGATCACACCAACAATGTGAGGAGACCCTCGTGAGTGCATTGCAGGCAATAAAAAAACGGCGCCGACAGTCCGCTGGGCTGGTGGTGATGCTGATCGCAACAGCAATCGGGCTGGCAGCATGCGGCGGCGATACGACATCGTCGAACACATCGAGCACGGGCACCGGCAGCCCCGCAGCCGCCGTCTTCCAGGTCGGCACGGCAACCACCGATGCAAACCTGCCGCCCGAGCCAACGCTACCGACCGATGCGCAGGTCTGCGCGACGCTGCAGGCGAGCAATTCACTCGTGAGCCGGCCGGACGGTGCGCTGCCGCCGGAGGCTGATCCCTCGACAGTTGGCGTGGGTGTTGCAGTGACGACGGCGAAGGCGAATCCAGATCAGGCACGCATCCAGGCCGCACTCGATGCGTGCGGTGCGTCGGTCGACGCGGAAGTCGGTGCAACCATCGCCGCGGCGGATGCGACTGCCACGGCTGCACAGACGGCGGCTGCAGTCCCCAATGTCAACATCGCCGGTGCGACTGGCGAAGAGCTTGCGAAATCGCAGTACCGTGCGTCCAAGTTTGCCGTGCGTCTTGTTGTGAACCCGAGCGGTCCGGGCAACGCGTTCATCAGCGGCCCGCTGATATTGCCCTCGGGCGTGACGCTGTGGATCGACAAGGGCGTCACGCTGTATGCGTCGCGCGACGTCATGGCGTATTCGCCCAACGCGGCAGGGCCGTACTGCGGCAACACGGCCGTCAGCTCGACAAAGGCCGGCAGCTCCAGCAACTGCACGGCGTTGATCACCGGAACGAATATCGTGAACTCCGCCGTTGTTGGTGATGGGCGGATCGATGGCCGAGGCTACGCAGAAATCGTCACGTCGAATGCGAAGTACCCGCTGATGAAGGTCGACCTGACCTGCTCGAACACGTATGCCGCGTATAAGACCGGCACCGTAGCGGCTGACGGTACGCCTTGCGACAACGGCGGCACGCTGGTCGATTCGAAATCGCCGGCGCGCAACATGACGTGGTGGGATCTGGCCTATCTCGGCAACATGGTCGACAACGGCACGACGGGCATCGGATCGCAGTCGAACTTCCGCCTGATGGTCTTCAACTATGCGAAGAACCTCACGCTGTATCGCGTCACGCTGAGCAACAGCCCGAACTTTCACGTCGTGCCCAGCGGCGTCGATGGCCTCACTGTCTGGGGCGTGAAGGTGCAGACGCCCAACCTTGCCGCGTTTGCGAACCCGGCCGGCAACGGCAACCCGCTGTACACCGGTGCGACGTTCACGCGCGACAACGTGAAGAACACGGACGCGTTTGATCCGGGTTCGGCCTCGAAGGCGATCTCGGGCAAGTTGTCGACCGGCAGCACGACCACATCAGCCGGGCCCGTCTCGTTTGACGGCTATCTGAAGAACTTCGTGTTTGCCTACAACTACGTCAGCACAGGCGACGACGACATCGCGCTCAAGGGAAGCGCCAACCCGTCACCGGCCGGTTCGGGCCTGTTCGGCGTCGATGGCAACCGTGGTGTGCGGTCCGACCGCAAATACGGCATCGTGATCGCGCACAACCATATCTACTGGGGCCACGGCATCTCGATCGGCAGCGAAACGAATGCCGGCGTGACGAACGTGCAGGTCTACGACAACGCTTTCTGGAATTCGGAAGAGGGCCTGCGCATCAAATCGGACTACGCGCGAGGCGGCGAAGTCAGCAACATCCAATACGCCAATATCTGCATTCGCGATGCGACGAACGCGCTCCTGTTCACGCCGTACTACAGCACGAAGGCCGTGCCGTCGGGCGGGCCGCTGTACCCGAATTTCCACGATATCTCGCTGAACAACGTGGTCATTCAGGGCAGCGCGGGGGTCAAGCTGCAGGGCTTTGAAGCGAACACCGGTGGATATGGCGAGCCGGCATTCCCGCTCGGAATGTCGCTGACCAACGTGATTGCCGATACGCCAGCCAGCATTGCAGTGACGTCGTCGGACGCCAACCTGACGCTCAACAACACGAACCTGCCGCTGTTCCCATCGACGGCAAATCGCGTGGCATTGACGGGCAGCCCAACGCAGTCGATCGATCCGAGCCAGTACCTTGATTGCTCAAAGGCGTTTGTTGATTTTCCTGGGATCGATCAGTCGAGCATTTTTGGCACGACCTGGGCTTCGCAATAAGGTGCGTCAGGTGCGGATCTGCGTCTTCCAGGCCAACCACAGCTTACGCAGCGGCGTCAGGTCCGTCCGCTGCGTCAGCACCTGGAAGCCGTCGGCTTCCACCTCGTCGAGCAGGCGCATGGCCAGCACGCCGCGAATCAGCGCTGAACGCTGGGCGCGGCGATCTTCTGCCGGCAGCGCGGCCAGTGCTTCCTTGTACGTTGCGCGGGCACGCTCGGCCTGAAATGCCATCAACGGCTTGAAGCCCTCTGCATACCGGCGGTTGAACAGATCGGCGGCCGGTACGTTGAAACGCTGCAGTTCGTCCACGGGGATGTAGACGCGGTTGTGGCGCACGTCTTCGCCCAGGTTCCGGACGAAATGGACGAGTTGCTCGGCCAGCGCCATCAGCCGCGCGAATTCAAGCGTGCGCGCATGCGATTGCCCGGCAATGCGAGCCGTCAGCCGGCCCGCCACGCCAGCCACCTGATCGCCGTGGCGACGCAGGTTGGGCCAATCCAGATAGCGGTTCTGCATGGCGTCAGCCTCGACGCCGGCCAGCAATTCGCCCAGATGCACGGCGCCGATATCGTAGCGGGCCAGATGCGGCTGCAGTGCCTTGGCCGCCGGGTGCTCGGGGCGGCCGTCAAACAGCCGCGCCAGTTCTTGCCGCCACCACTGCAGTTTCGATTGCACGACCGCCGGATCGCTCGCGTCGCGCACGGCGTCTTCCAGCTCGCGGCGCACGGCTTCCAGCGCGATGGTCGCGCGGCGGCGTTCGGGTGCCAGAAACAATACGCTGTAGTACACGTCGCTGCCGGGCGGAGCCGCCTTGTCGGCGCAGTAATCGTCGGGGGTCACGGGAAGGGCCGTCGTGATGAGGTTTGAAGCAGGGCGGCCATTCTACAGCGCGTTGCAGTGCAGCATGCCGTAAAGCCTTGCCTACACCCTTACCAAGAAAAGTCAATCAGACGCGGCCGTGTCGTTGACCCTGCGCATTGCCGTGGGTATATTACTGACCGGTCAGTTATTTACTGAGAGCGTGTCATGCCAGCGTTGCGTTTGCCGTACCCGCATTCCGACTCCACCGGTTTCTCCGACACGCGGTCTCGGCCGCGCAGGCGTTCATTGCCGATGACGGCATCGGCCGCCTTGCTGGTTGGTGCGGCGCTGCTGGCCGGTTGCAGCAAGGAGGCGCCCAAGGCGCCCGAAGTACGCCCTGTGCGCACCATGACGGTCACCAGCGAGCAGGGCGCCGGCACGGCGGAGTTCTCCGGCGACGTACGCCCGCGCATTGAATCGCGCCTGGGCTTCCGCGTGCCGGGCAAGATCGTCGCCCGCCTGGTGGATGTGGGCGCCACCGTCAAGAAAGGCCAGGTGCTCGCGCGGCTGGACCCGACCGATCTGGCCCTCGCCCAGCAATCGTCCCAGGCGCAGTTGTCCGCCGCCAAGACCGACCGCGATCTGGCCGCGGCTGATCTCAAGCGCTATTCCGAGTTGTTCGCCAAGGGCTTCATCAGCGCGGCCGAGCAGCAACGCCATCAAGCCAACTATGACGCCGCACAAGCCCGCTACGAGCAAGCCGGGGCTGGCTATCGCAACCAGGTGAACCAAGCCGGATATGCCACGCTTGAAGCCGACGCCGATGGCGTGGTGACGGGCGTCGACGCCGAGGTCGGGCAGGTGGTGTCCGCCGGCCAGCCGGTCGTGCGCGTGGCTCAGACTGCAGAGAAGGAAGTCGTGGTCGGCATTCCTGAGGACCAGGTCGATACGCTGCGCAAATCGCCCGAGGTGAGCGTCAAGTTGTGGGCCGATCAGTCGCGCAGCATTCCGGCCAAGGTGCGCGAGATTGCTCCGTCGGCCGACCCGCTCACGCGCACGTATACCGTGAAGATTTCGGTACCGAATCCGCCGCCTGAACTGAGGCTCGGCATGACGGCAGTGGCCACGTTTGTGCGGCCCGGCGGTGGCGCAGACAGCGGCGGCATGGGCGTTCGCGTGCCGATCAGCGCGCTGCTGCAGGATCAAGGCAAGAACGTGGTGTGGCTGTACGACGCCGCATCGCAAACGGTAAAGCCCGTGCCGGTGACGGTGGGGGCGCCGCGCGACAACGTGCTGCTGGTGACGAGCGGGCTTCAGCCCGGCCAGACCATCGTGACCGCTGGCGTGCACCTGCTCAAAGCCGGCCAGAAGGTGATGCCGATGGCGCCGGCCGATCAGCCGTCGGCGCAGTCCGCCATCACGCCGCGCCGGTAAGCCGCATCCGGCTCCCGCCCCAACACGCCAACCTTCGCGCGTATGGAACATTCCCGTTTCAACCTGTCACGCTGGGCGCTTGAACATCAACCGCTCACGCGCTTCTTGCTGGTGGCGCTGTTGCTCGGCGGCATCTTTGCGTATTCCAAGCTGGGGCAGGATGAAGATCCGCCCTTCACCTTCCGCGCGATGGTCGTGCAGGCCTTCTGGCCTGGCGCCACGGCCGAGCAGATGTCGCGCCAGGTGACCGACAAGATCGAGAAGGCGCTGCAGGAAGTGCCTTACGCCTGGAAGATCCGCAGCTACTCCAAGCCCGGAGAAACGCTCGTGACCTTCCAACTGGCCGACACGTCTCCTGCAAAGGAGACGCAGCAGCTCTGGTACACCGTGCGCAAGAAGGTGGGCGATATCGCTCCGACGTTGCCGCAGGGCGTGCGCGGGCCGTACTTCAATGATGATTTCGGCGACGTGTATGGCTCGATCTATGCGCTGTCCGCCGATGGCTTTACATACCGCCAGCTGAACGACTACGCCGATGCGATCCGCCAGCAACTGCTGCGCGTGCCCAACGTCGCCAAGGTCGAGTTGCTGGGCGACCAGGACGAAAAGATCTACATCGAGTTCCAGCAGGCCAAGCTGGCGCAGATGGGCCTGGACATCAACAGCATCGCCACGCAGATCAGCCAGCAGAACAATATCGGCCCTAGCGGCGTGCTGGTCACGCCCACCGACAACGTGCAGATTCGCCTCTCAGGCCAGTTCTCGGACATCCGTGATCTGGAGAACCTGACGCTGCGCGGCCCCGGCGGCACGACAAACATCCGCCTGGGCGACATTGCCACGGTCAAGCACGGCTACGTCGACCCGCCGCACGCCAAGATGCGCTTCAACGGCAAGGAGGTGATCGGCTTGGGCATCTCGATGACCAAGGGCGGCGACATCATCCAGCTTGGCAAGGACTTGCGCGCGACGGTCGACAAGATCCGCGCGAAGCTGCCCGTGGGCGTTGAGATGGAGCAGGTGCAGAACCAGCCGAAATCGGTGCAGAGCTCCGTGGGCGAATTCGTGCATGTGCTGATCGAGGCCGTGGTGATCGTGCTGGGCGTGAGTTTCCTCTCGCTGGGTCTGCACACCAAGCCGAAGCTGCGCATTGACGTGTGGCCGGGCCTGGTGGTGGGCCTGACGATCCCGCTGGTGCTGGCGGTGACGTTCCTGTTCATGAACATCTTCGACATCGGGCTGCACAAGATTTCGTTGGGCGCGCTGATCATCGCGCTGGGCCTGCTGGTGGACGACGCGATCATCGCGGTCGAAATGATGGTGCGCAAGTTGGAAGAGGGCTTCTCCAAGATGGAGGCGGCCACCTTCGCGTACACCTCGACCGCCATGCCGATGCTGACCGGCACGCTCATCACTGCCACGGGTTTCCTGCCGGTGGGACTTGCGCGTTCGACGGTGGGCGAATACACGTTCGGCATCTTCGCCGTGACGGCATTGGCGCTGGTGCTGTCGTGGTTTGCCGCAGTGGTGTTTGTGCCGTATCTCGGCTTCCTGCTGCTGCGGACCAAATCGCATGTGGAAGGCGGTGGCCATCACGAGCTGTTCGACACGCCGTTCTACAACCGCTTCCGCGGCTGGGTGAACTGGTGCGTGGAGTATCGCAAGACGGTGATCATCATTACGCTGGTGGCGTTTGGCCTCGGCGTGTTCGGCTTCAAGTATGTCGAGAAGCAGTTCTTCCCCGATTCCAGCCGCCCCGAGCTGATGGTGGAGCTGTGGTTGCCGGAAGGCTCCAGCTTCAATCAGACCGAAACCGAAGCCAAACGCTTCGAAGCGCTGATGCGCAAGGAGCAGAACGTCGATAGCGTGACGCTGTTCATCGGCTCCGGCGCGCCGCGCTTCTATCTGCCGCTGGACCAGATCCTTCCGCAGACCAACGTGGCGCAGGCCATCGTGATGCCCACTTCGCTGGAGGCGCGCGAGGGTGTGCGGCAACACGTCATCGGGCTGCTCAAGTCGCAATTCCCGCATCTGCGTGGCCGCGTGAAGCTGTTGCCGAACGGGCCGCCGGTGCCGTATCCGGTGCAGTTCCGCGTGATGGGCCCGGATATTGGAGGGGTGCGCAAGATTGCCGATCAGGTCAAGGCCATCATGAGCGCCAACCCAAACACGGTGGGCGTGAACGATAACTGGAACGAAAACGTCAAGGTGCTGCGCCTGGACATCGACCAGGACAAGGCGCGCGCGCTGGGTGTGTCGACGGGGTCCATCTCGCAGGTTACACAGACGGTGATGTCTGGCGCGCCCATCGCCCAGTACCGAGACGGCGACAAGCTGCTCGACATCGTGATGCGTCCGCAGGAGGACGAGCGCAATACGCTCGACGCCCTGCAACGCGTGCAGGTGCCCACCAGCAGTGGCCGTACGGTCCCGCTGACCCAGGTGGCGCGTGTCGGCTTTGCGTGGGAGCCCGGCGTGATCTGGCGTGAGAACCGCGACTACGGCATCACCGTGCAGTCCGACGTGGTGGACGGTGTGCAGGGCCCGACCGTGACGGCGCAGATCAACCCGCTGCTCGACAAGATTCGCGCTGACTTACCACCCGACTATCAGATCAAGATTGCCGGCGCGGAAGAGGAGAGTGCCAACGCGGGTGCATCCATCGCTGCGCAGATGCCGCTGTGCATCTTCATCATCTTCACGCTGCTGATGCTGCAACTGCACAGCTTCTCGCGCTCGGTGATGGTGTTCCTGACCGGGCCGCTGGGGTTGATTGGCGCGGCGGCAACGCTGTTGCTGCTGCGGGCGCCGATGGGCTTTGTCGCGCAGCTCGGCATTACCGCGCTGATCGGGATGATCATCCGCAACTCGGTCATTCTGGTCGACCAGATCGAGCAGGACGTGGCAGCCGGCGTGCCAACTTGGAATGCCATTGTCGAGGCGGCCGTGCGGCGCTTCCGTCCCATCATCCTGACCGCGGCGGCGGCGGTGCTGGCGATGATTCCGCTGTCGCGCAGCGTGTTCTGGGGGCCGATGGCGGCCGCCATCATGGGTGGTCTGATCATCGCCACGGTGTTGACGCTGCTGTTCCTGCCGGCGCTGTATGCGGCGTGGTTCCGCGTCAAGCGACCCGAGGCGGAGGCGGCTGCGCCGGCGGCCTGACCTTGCGGTCTTGCAGCAGGTGCCCGGGAGGGGACTCGAACCCCTGCTCCACGTGAGGCGGGGCGGGGGATGGAAACCCTCGAACGACTGCGATATAATCGTGGGCTTCCTTTCCGGCGCTCCTGTTCAGGGAGCGCCGCGATCCATCCGGCGAGGGTGGCGAAATTGGTAGACGCACCAGGTTTAGGTCCTGACGCCAGCAATGGTGTAGGGGTTCGAGTCCCCTCCCTCGCACCAAAACTCCATTTGAAGATCAACGATTTAGATTTTCAGGCCATTAAAAATCTGGCCAATCTTTTGCCAGATTTACACTCGATTGGCCTGCATCCTTGGGTGCGACCGTGAACCGTTGCGCGTGCGAGGGCTGCATATCTGCCCGGCTGTGAGCCCAGAAAAAAAGGCGACCGGATGGTCGCCCTTTTTCTTAGCCATGCGCACGCCAATCAGCGGGACTTCTTTGCAATGTCCTTCGCTGCCTCCTTGACGTCTCCCGTCTCCTTGCGAGCTTGGCCGCCGGCCTGCTGGAGATCGCCCTTCAGCTCACGTGCAGGATTGTTGGTCGCTTTGCCCAAGGCCTCGTTGACCTTGCCCTTCATTTTCTCGACAGTACCTTTCACTTGATCCTTGTTCATGGTCTGCTCCTTTGAAAATGCGCCCTTGCGCACAGAAACGGGATAGCAGACAGCGTGCCTGGCGGCGATGTGATCGGACTGCGCGATGGAGCCTTTCGGCAATACGCTCGCATGCGGCACGCCACCCGCGCCGCAGCGTGGAAATCAGCTTCCGGCGGGTTCCATGGACGGCACTACGCGTCTGGCGTGCCAAGTGCCTTATTGATCCGCAGCGCCACCAACGTCCCCACCACGCCCGAGAGCAGGTACAGGCTCACTGCACCCAGCCCGAATAGCGACGACAAACCTAGCGCCACGAGGGGCGCGAATGCCGCACCGAACAGCCATCCAAAGTCGGTCGTCAGGGCAGCCCCGGTGTAGCGGAATCGGCTTTCGAAGTTGGAGGTAACCACGCCGGCCGCCTGGCCATACGACAGCCCCAGCAGACCGAAGCCGACCAGGATGAAGATGTCCTGCCCCGCAACACCGCCATCGAGCAGCCACGGCGCAGCCAGGCTGAAGATGCCGATCAGCACGGCCATGGCCGCCAAGGTGGTGCGTCGGCCGAAACGGTCTGCGATCAGGCCGGAGACCAGCGTCCCCACAAACGCAATCGCAGCGCCGATGATCTGGACGGTCAGCACGGCAGGCACCGTCTGTGTCTTGCGCAGCGACACCCATGACAGCGGAAACACGGTGACCAGGTGGAATAGCGCGTAGCTTGCCAGCGCGGCAAAGGCGCCCAGGAAGATATTGAAACCCTGCGCGTTCACCATCTGCAGGGTGCTGATGGGTTCCAGATCTTCTTCCTCAAGCAGTTGCGTGTATTCGTGCGTGACCACCAGCCGCAGCCGCGCAAACAGCGCCACCACGTTGATGGCAAAGGCGACGTAGAACGGATAGCGCCAGCCCCAATCGATAAATTCCTGAAAACTTAGGCTGGTGTAGAGGAACAGGAATAGCGCGCCAGCGATGATGAAGCCGGTGGGCGCGCCCAGTTGCCCAACCATGGCGTACCAGCCGCGCTTGTTTTCCGGCGCATTCAATGCCAGCAGCGATGGCAGGCCGTCCCACGAACCGCCAAACGCAATGCCCTGCATGAAGCGAAACAGCGCCAGCAGATAGATTGCCGAGTGGCCGATCGACGCATACGACGGCAAGAACGCAATGCCCACCGTGGCTGTGCCAAGCAGGAACAACGACCCCGTCAGCTTGGTGCTGCGCCCCCATCGGCGCTGGATCCGCATGAACAGCGCCGTGCCGAAGGGGCGGCCGATAAAGGCGAACGAGAAGACCGTAAAGCTGAACAACAGCCCAGCCAGTTCACTCGCAAACGGAAAATAGACCGTAGGGAAAACCAGCACCGAGGCGATGCCGTAGACGAAGAAATCGAAGTACTCCGACGCTCGCCCGATCACGACGCCTATGGCGATCTCTGCCGGTGCAACTTCATGGTGTCCTGGTGCCGGAGGCGCAGTGGGCGACGCGCGATGCTGGTGGGTCAGACTTGCCATCGTGGAGTCTCCATCGAGATTTCGGGGGAGGAGGGGGGGTCGTACGGCGATCTAAAAGTCCGTCATCACAAGACCAGAATAGCGCCTAAACTGCAACGACAAGTCGAAAGATCGTTGGGCCATCCCAGCGCGACGTTAACCAAACGCCACTTCCGAGACCCATGCCACGCTTCAATGCAGTAGTGACACCCCTTGGAATTACGGGAAGGTCGCTTTGGCGAGGTGCAGCAATTGCCTTGTTGGTGACCCTTGCTGGTTGTAGCAACGCTGTGCTGTTGGCGCCGGCTGGCGACATGGCGGTACGACAGCGGGACTTGATCATCATTGCAACATGCCTGATGTTGCTGATCATCGTGCCCGTGATCTTTCTCACGCTGCTGTTTGCGTGGCGATATCGGGAGAGCGCCGAAAACGCGAACTACAACCCCGATTGGGACCATTCCACCGTGCTGGAGCTGGCCATCTGGGCTGCGCCGCTGCTGATCATCATCACGTTGGGCGCCATCACCTGGGTCAGCACCCATCAGCTAGATCCGTATCGGCCGCTGACGCGGCTGGATCAGAACCGTCCGGTGCCTGCCGAGACCAAGCCGCTCACCGTGGAAGTGGTGGCAATGGACTGGAAGTGGCTGTTCGTCTATCCCGAGCAAGGCATTGCCACTGTCAACGAGTTGGCCGCTCCTGTAGACCGCCCGATTTCGTTCCACATCACGGCCACCACGGTCATGAACGCGTTCTTCGTGCCGTCGCTGGCAGGCATGGTCTATGCGATGCCGGGCATGGAGACGAAGCTTCATGCGGTGATCAACCGGCCTGGCGTCTATGACGGGTTCTCTTCCAACTACAGCGGCGCGGGCTTCTCGCACATGCGGTTCAAGTTCCATGGGCTGTCGAACGAAGAGTTCGACCGGTGGGTCCAGCAGGTCAAGTCGTCGGGCACGCCGCTGTCGAAGGACGCCTATCTGAAGCTTGCCAAGCCCAGCGAGAGCGAACCCGTGCAGCGCTACGCCAGCGTGGCGCCAGACCTTTATGACCGCATCCTGAACCGCTGTGTGGATGGCCAGGCATGCTTGGCCGACACCATGGCGAGCAACCGCAACGTAAGGCGCTTCGACCCGTCGGCGGAAATCTGTACCGCCAGCAATACGGCCGATGCCATGCCGATGTTTGCGCCGGATGCTGCCATCAACGACGGTCGAAGGCTGTTGCGGTAGCCGAGGGCCCTGAGTCGTTCCGGCCCTTTGCGCTTTTCAGCTCTTTCAGTCCCTTTGACGTTTTTCGCCAACATTGATCGGCCAGAATTGGTCAATACAGGCACAGGTGACATCCATGCCCGAGCGTTCCGAACTCGCCAACATGATCTTTGGCCGCCTGACGTGGGAGGCCATTCCGTATCACGAGCCCATCCTGCTCGCTACCTTTGCGGTCGTCGCGCTTGGCGGCCTTGTGGTGGTCGGGGCGCTGACGTACTTCCGCGTCTGGGGCTACCTCTGGCGTGAATGGTTCACCAGCATCGACCACAAGAAGATCGGCATCATGTACGTCGTGCTGGGTATCGTGATGCTGCTGCGCGGCTTTGCCGATGCCGTCATGATGCGGATCCAGCAGGCGGTGGCGTTTGGCGACAACCTTGGCTACCTGCCACCGCATCACTACGACCAGGTCTTCACCGCGCACGGCGTGATCATGATCTTCTTCGTCGCCATGCCGTTGGTGACGGGGCTGATGAACTTTGTGATGCCGTTGCAGATTGGCGCGCGCGACGTGGCGTTTCCGTTCCTCAACAACTTCAGTTTCTGGATGACCACGGGCGGCGCCGTCTTGGTGATGATGTCGTTGTTCGTGGGCGAATTCGCACGCACCGGCTGGCTGGCCTATCCGCCGCTATCGGGCATCCTTGCGAGTCCCGATGTGGGGGTCGATTACTACATATGGGCATTGCAGATAGCGGGGGTCGGTACCGTGCTATCGGGCATCAACCTGCTGGTGACCATCGTCAAGATGCGTGCCCCGGGCATGACGCTGATGCGCATGCCGATCTTTACGTGGACGGCACTGTGCACCAACGCGCTCATCGTTGCAGCGTTTCCGGTGCTGACGGCCGCCGTGACACTGCTCGCCTTGGACCGCTACGTCGGCACCCATTTCTTTACGGTCGAGCAGGGCGGCAGCGCGATGATGTATGTGAACCTGATCTGGATCTGGGGCCACCCCGAGGTCTACATCCTTGTGCTGCCCGCATTCGGCATCTTCTCGGAAGTGGTGGCCACGTATTCGCGCAAGCGCCTGTTCGGCTACGCGTCGATGGTCTATGCAACAGTCGTGATCACCGTGCTGTCGTACCTGGTCTGGCTCCATCACTTCTTCACCATGGGGTCGGGCGCCAGCGTCAACTCGTTCTTCGGGATCACAACGATGATCATCTCGATCCCGACCGGGGCCAAGATCTTCAATTGGCTGTTCACGATGTACCACGGCAAGATCCGCTTCGAGCCGCCCATGCTGTGGACAGTCGGGTTCATGGTCACGTTCGTCATTGGCGGCATGACGGGCGTGCTGTTGGCGGTGCCACCGGCGGACTTTTCGCTGCACAACAGCCTGTTCCTCATTGCGCATTTCCATAACGTGATCATTGGCGGCGTGCTGTTCGGCCTCATGGCCGGCATTACGTACTGGTTCCCCAAGGCCTTTGGCTACCGCCTCGTGTCGTCGTGGGGTAAAGCGTCGTTCTGGTTCTGGTTTGTCGGCTTCTACGTTGCGTTCATGCCGCTGTACTGGCTGGGCATGCTTGGTGTAACGCGCCGCATGAACCATTTCGACGACGCGTCGTTGCAGATCTGGTTCCAGATCGCCGCGTTCGGCGCGCTGCTGATCGCCATCGGCATCGCCTGCTTCCTGATCCAGCTTGTGGTGAGCTTCCTGCGCCGCGAGGAACTGCGAGATACGACAGGCGACCCTTGGAACGGCCGCACGTTGGAATGGTCAACATCGTCGCCGCCGCCGCAGTACAACTTCGCATTCACGCCGCTCGTACATGATTCCGACGCCTGGTGGCAGATGAAGCAGTACGGCTACCGGCGTCCGCAGGAGGGCTTCAAGCCGATTCACATGCCCAAGGGCACCGCTGCAGGCATCGTGCTCGCGGGGCTGTCCACGGTGTGCGGCTTTGCGCTGATCTGGCATATCTGGTGGCTGGCCATCCTGTCGTTCGCGGCCACGATCGTCTCGGCAATCATTCACACCTTCAACTACAAGCGCGACTACTACATCCCGGCGGAAGATGTGGTCCGGACCGAAGCATCGCGCACCCAACTGATGGCAGGCCATGGCTGAAACGACCACATCCCTGCATGTGACCGGCCCCACGGGTACCACCACGGTGGATGACGTCCCGCCGGGCGGCTACCAGTTCCACGTCACCGAAGAGCCCCATGTGCCAAATGGCACGCTGCTCGGGTTCTGGCTGTACCTGATGAGCGACTGCCTGATATTTGCGTGCCTGTTTGCCGCGTATGGCGTGCTGGGCCGCGAGTATGCAGGCGGGCCCACCGGGGCAGAACTGTTCGAGCTGCCGCTGGTGGCGCTCAACACATCGTTCCTGCTGCTGTCGTCCATCACCTATGGCTTTGCGATGCTGCAGATGCAGCAGAACAAGGTCTCGGCCATGCAGATCTGGCTGGCCATCACGTGGGTCTTCGGCGCTGCGTTTCTTGCGGTGGAGCTTTACGAATTCGCGCACCTGATACACGAGGGCGCGGGGCCGACGCGTAGCGCGTTCCTGACCTCGTTCTTCTCGCTGGTCGGCACGCACGGGCTGCACGTAACGTTTGGCCTGATCTGGTTGATCGTGCTGATGCTGCAAGTGTCAAAGCACGGGCTGATCACTGCCAACAAGCGCCGGCTGATGTGCCTGTCGATGTTCTGGCACTTTCTGGACGTTGTCTGGATCGGCGTCTTTACCTTCGTCTACCTGATGGGAACGCTGCCATGAGCGCGCAAGATCAAACGATGAACGGCCACGGTGATACCCACGATGGTCATCACCACGAAGAAGAGGTCGGACCGCACGCCACGCTGGGCGGTTACCTGACGGGTTTTGTGCTGTCCGTCTTCCTGACGGCGATTCCGTTCTGGCTGGTGATGGGGAACGTCTTCGACAGATCATCGACCACGGCGGTGGCGATCCTGCTCATCGGGGCGGTGCAGATCGTGGTACACATGATTTACTTCCTGCACATGAACGCCAAGTCCGAAGGCGGCTGGAACATGCTGTCGCTGATGTTCACGCTGGTGCTGGTGGTCATTACGCTTAGCGGTTCACTCTGGGTGATGTACCACCTGAACGCGAACATGATGCCGCATATGCGTCCGCCAGCGCAGTCGAGCCCCGTCAACCTGCCGGCCCGAACACAGTAGGGCTGGCATGCACGCTCCAGAAATCATCGTCACCAACGAGGCGGATGACGAATCGATCCAGATCATCGGCAACGGGCTGAACCACTTCAACGATCAACACGTCGGCTATGGCGACCGGCAACCGCTTGCGGTGCTGGTCCGCGATCCGCAGAGCGGCGACGTGGTGGGCGGCGCGAGCGGGCGGACATCGTTGGGGCTGCTGTTTCTCGATCTGTTCCATCTGCCCGAGACGTTGCGCGGCATGGGCATTGGCACTGAGGTGTTGCGCCGGTTTGAAGACGAGGGCCGCCGCCGCGGTTGCCGCTCGGCGGTGGTCTATACGATCAGCTTTCAGGCGCCGCAGTTTTACGAACGCAACGGCTGGGTACGGTTTGGAGAGGTACCTTGCGATCCGCCTGGTACGAGCCGGATCTTCCTCAGCAAGACGCTGTGAGTTAAGCCCTCAGGGCTTCACGTTCTCTTGCGCCGCGGCTTCGAGGTACTCGAGAAAGCGGCTTGCTACCGGCTCTGCATCGCCCGTGCGTCGCAATGACAGCACGGGCGATTCTTTTTTGCCGCCAGCCAGCGGCACAAAGCTGACACGCGCATCGCCGGCGTGTTGCAGCGTCTTGGGTGCCAGCGCCACGCCCATGCCGAATCCCACCATCGTCACCACCGTTTGCCACAGCCGTGCCTCGTGACGAATCACGGGGCTGAAGCCCGCATCCACGCACAGCGCGATGATCAGGTCGTGATAGTGCGGCGACACCGTGCGCGGAAAGAGGATGAACGGCTCTTGCGCAAGTGCGTCCAGCTCCAGGCTCTTGCGACGCGCCAGCGCGTGGCCAGCGGGCAAGCAGGCGACGAAGGGTTCCGAGAAGATCGGCGTGGAAACGACCTCGGCGGGAAACGTGCCCCAGTACGCGCAGCCCAGGTCGATCTGCTGGCGCTGGATCGCCTGGACCTGCTCGCCGGTGTTCATCTCGCGCAGGATGATTTCCACGGCCGGGTGGTCGGCCTCGAAGCGCTCCACCGCGCGCGGCAGGCCCCGATACAGCATCGAATTGACGAAGCCCACGCGAAGCCGGCCCGCCAGCCCGTGGGCGGAGCGCTGTGTGATGCGCTCGACTTCCGCCGCTTGCTGCAACAGCTTGCGGGCCTCATCCAATAGCACCTGGCCGGCGTTGGTGAGCGCCACGCTCTTGTTGGTGCGCGCGAGCAGTTGCACGCCCAGTTGATCTTCGAACTTGCGGATGTCGAAACTCAGTGCGGGCTGTGAGATGAACAGCCGTTGTGCCGCACGCCCGAAGTGCAGTTCTTCCGCCACGGCAACGAAGTAGCGCAGCTGTTTCAGGTCCATGGCCGTCTTGTTAAACGATAAGGAATATTTATCGTACCGGATAAAACCTGTATTGGACGATTATCGATGGCGTTTCTATGCTGGCCGGACAAAACAGGAGACAGCGAGGCCACCCGCATGAACGATATCGCCCGCGAGCCGCTTATGACCCATCCCAGCGGCCACCAAAACATCCCCGACAGCCGGGGCATCAATTTCTTTCACGTCGATCCTGACCTCGGTCGCCTCTTGCGGTTGTATCTGGGCGACGCCCGATACCGCGAGCTGGAGCCCCAGCTCAAGTCGCTCGGCCAGCGCGCCTCGGACGAACTTGACGCCTGGGCCATCAGCGCGGATCACAACCCGCCGCAGCTTCGCCACCGCACCCGCCGCGGCGAGCCCTTGCAGAGCATCGACAAGCACCCCGATTACATTGCGCTGGAACGCGTGGCCTATGCCGAGCTTGGTCTCGCATCGATGAGCCATGTCGGCGACGCACCGCCGCCGCTGGTCAAATACGCGCTCACCTATCTGTTCGTACAGGCCGAGTTCGGCCTTTGCTGCCCGGTCAGCATGACGGATTCGCTCACACGCACGCTGCGCAAGTTCGGCGATGCGGCGTTGGTGGCGCGCTATCTGCCGATGCTGGCTTCGCGCGACTTTGATGTGCTGTACCAGGGCGCGATGTTCATGACCGAGCAGGCTGCCGGTTCGGACGTCGCCCGCATTGCCACGCGCGCCGCCTTGGAAACCGCGCCCGACGGCACGCAAACGTGGCGCCTGTACGGCGACAAATGGTTCTGCTCGAACGCCGATGCCGATCTCGCCATGGTGCTCGCCAGACCCGACGGTGCGCCATCCGGCATCAACGGCTTGGCGCTGTTCCTGTTGCCCAAGACGCTGCGCGACGGCTCGCGCAACCATTACCGCATCGTCCGTCTGAAAGACAAGCTGGGCACGCGCTCGATGGCCAGCGGCGAGATCGTGCTTGAAGGCGCCACCGCATACCTGATCGGCGAGATCGGCCGCGGTTTCCATCAGATGGCCGACATGATCAACATGTCGCGCCTGTCGAACGGCGTGCGTGCTGCCGGCCTGATGCGCCGCGCCACCACCGAAGCGTTGCACATTGCGCGCAACCGCGAAGCCTTTGGCCGCAAGCTGATCGACATGCCGTTGATGCAGCGCCAGCTTCTGAAGATGCTGCTGCCGACTGAGCAGGCGCGGTCGATGTTCATGCAGATCGCGCAACTGCTGCCGCTGGCGGATGCGGGCGACGTGCAAGCCGCCAAATGCGTGCGCATCCTGACGCCGCTCATCAAGTTCCGCGCTTGCCGCGATGCCCGCCGCGTGACCGGAGACGCGATGGAAGTGCGCGGTGGCACCGGCTACATCGAAGAGTGGAGCGATGCGCGCCTCGTGCGTGACGCCCATCTGGGCTCCATCTGGGAGGGGACCAGCAACATCGTCGCGCTTGACATTGCACGCGCTGTGAAGCGCGAAGGCGCGTTGGAACCACTGCGTGCATATCTCATCGGCATGCTCGATGGCGTCACGCTGCCGGCGCAGAGCGATGCGTTGTTGCGCGCCACGCTCGACCGCGTATGCCGCGCAATCGCCAAAGTGGCTGAAGACGGCAGCGACGAACTGGTGCGTCAGGCAGGGTCCGCGCTGTATCACATCACCACGGCCATCTTCATGGCGGTGGAGGGCGTGCGTCTGGCGCCGGACCATCGCCGCCTGGCGCTTGCGCATCTGGTGCTACGTCACAAGCTGTTGCCGGTCGATCCGCTGGCCTTGCCCGAGAACGATGACGCATTGCTGTTTGATGCGCTCGTCAAGCAGCGCGAGGTCTCATTTGCGCTGGCCATGCAGGCCTTGCCGACCGGAGGCCCGCAATGAGCGCAATCAACGGCGCGTTGCACGGCCTGAAGGTCATCGACCTGAGCCGGGTGCTCGGTGGGCCGTATTGCACGCAGGCGCTTGCCGATCACGGCGCGCAGGTTATCAAGCTGGAACCGCCTGTTGGAGACGAGACGCGCACCTGGGGGCCGCCCTTCGACGAGAGCGATACCGCCTGGTACTTCAACGGCGTCAACCGCAACAAGCTCGGTATCTCGGTCGACCTGTCGAACGAAGAGGGCCGCGCCGTGCTCTGGCAATTGCTGGAAGACGCCGATGTGCTGGTCGAGAACTTCAAGCCTGGCACGCTCGCCCGCTGGGGCATGGACTTTGAGCGCGACCTGCAACCGCGCTTTCCGCGCTTGATCCACTGCGCCGTTTCCGGCTTCGGCCCTGACGGCCCGCTCGGTGGGCTCCCCGGCTACGACGCCGCCATCCAGGCCATGGCCGGCCTGATGAGCGTCAACGGCGAACGCGACGGTGGCCCGATGCGCGTCGGCCTGCCGATCGTCGACATGGTGACCGGGCTCAACGCGCTCGCCGGCATCTTGCTCGCGCTGGCCGAGCGCGAGAAGAGCGGGCGCGGGCAATCGATCGATATTGCACTGTATGACTGCGGCGTGTCGCTGCTGCATCCGCATCTCCCCAACTACTTTGGCTCGGGCAAGGTGCCACAGCGCAGCGGCAATGCGCACCCGAACATCGCGCCGTACGACAGCTACCAGACCGGCACCGCGCCGATTTTTCTGGCGGTGGGCAACGATCGCCAGTTCGCCAAGCTGTGCGCGCATATCGGTGCGACGGAATTGGCGCAAGACGCGCGCTTTGCCGACAACCGCAGCCGCTGCGCGCATCGCGCGGCGCTGAAGCACGCGCTGGAAGCACACCTGGCGCGCTTCGACTGCGAGACGCTTGCGCAAGACCTGATCCATGGCGGCGTTCCGTGCGGGCCCGTGTTGAGTGTCGATGTAGTGGCGCGCCATCCGCATACGCTGCACCGGCAGATGGTGGTCGAGCTGGGTGAGTACCGTGGGACCGGCTCGCCGATCAAGCTGTCGCGCACGCCGGCCACGTATCGCAACGCTCCGCCCGCACTTGGTGCCGATACCGATGCCGTGCTCGCGTCGCTCGGCATTGACGCAAACACCCGTCAGCGCTTGTTCCAGGCCGGCGTTCTGAAATGAAATAAAGCAGGATCACCACAACAAGGCAGACAGCCCAGCAGAGGCTGCGCCAAACCAGCAGTACTACCAAGGAGACAAACATGCCTCACCAGCCTGCGCCCCAGACCGACGCGGCCGCAAACCTGCAACCGCGCCGGGCTGCGGTAGCCGCGTTTATCGGCACCACCATCGAGTGGTACGACTTCTACATCTACGGCCTTGCTGCCGCGCTTGTCTTCGGCAAGGTGTTCTTCTCCAAGACGCTGGACCCGGGCATCGCCACACTGCTGTCGTTCGTCACGCTGTGGGCAGGCTTTGCGGCGCGACCCATCGGCGGGATCATCTTCGGCCACCTTGGCGACAAGATCGGCCGCAAGACCACACTCATCATCACGCTCATCCTGATGGGCGTGGCGACGATGGGAATCGGCCTGCTCCCGGGCTATGCGCAGATCGGCATGTGGGCGCCAGTGGGCTTGGTGGTGCTGCGCGTGATCCAGGGTGTGGCGGTGGGCGGCGAGTGGGGCGGGGCGGTGCTGATCGCCAGCGAGAGCGCGCCCAAGCGCAAGAGCATTCTGTATTCGGCGTTTGCACAGCAGGGTTCCCCAACGGGCAACCTGCTGGCGACGCTGGTGTTCTTTGCCCTGAGCGCATTGCCGACACCGCAGTTCTTGCTGTGGGGCTGGCGCGTGCCGTTCCTGCTGTCGGCGCTGCTGGTGATTGTCGGCATGGTCATCCGCCTGAAGCTGGAAGAGTCGGATGACATGAAACGCGTGCTGGCACAGAAGAAGACCGTCAAACTGCCGCTCAAAGACGTGGTGCGTGACCACTGGGGCCTCGTGCTGCTGGGTGCGGGCACGCTGCCGCTCATTCACGTGACGTACCTGAAGAGCAATTTCGCGCTCGCGTGGGCTACCAAGGAACTCGGCTACGCGCAGGACACCTTCCTCGGCATCATCGCGATTGCGCTGGTCGTGCAGTTCATTACGCAGCCACTCGGTGCATGGCTGGTCTCGCGCATGGACATGCGTCGAGCGATCTGCCTGATGGTGCTGCCTGAATTCCTGCTCATGCCGGTGATGTTCTTTGCCATCGAAACCAAGGTGGTCTGGATTGCGCTGCTCGGCATGTGCCTGGCAACGATTCCGCATTCGATGTTCTATGGCGCCATCGGCGGCATTCTGGCGCGCGTGTTCCCGACGCGCATTCGCTATACGGGCTTGTCGCTGGCGTATCAACTGTGTTCGCTTGTGGTGGGCGGCGGCACGCCCGTATTTGCGCAGTGGATGCTCAACAGGAGCGGCAATATCGTGGGCGTGGCGGTGTCGTCGGCGCTGTATGCGCTGGTGTCGCTGGCGTGCACGCTGGTGCTGCTCAACCGCACAGGCTACCGCGCAGACGAGTTGTCCACCGCCGAGCGCGCAGATGCAAGGGACCTGGGGCAGGGTGACGCCAATGTCTCGCGGCCGCTCAACGGCCCTGCACGCAAGCCGGTGCCTGCCGTCTGAGTAGCGGCCGGCACCGCGTCCTACACGAAACGTGCGGTGGCACACCTGCCGCACGTTCCCTACGATGGCAAGGCAAGCCATACGAAACGGGGAAGCGTGCCATGTCCATCTTTGACGAGAACGAGCATCGCGAGGCCTTCTGGGAAACCGTGCGCCAGGCGATTGAGGCGCGCCACCAAGCCGATGAGGCCCGTCGCGCCGGGCAGTTGACTGGGCTGGCAATCGGCCTGTCTGTGGGCGCGCTAGCGGTTGCGCTGATGGCGTGGCGGCGCCGGTCCCGGGACGATGTGGCCTGAAGCCATCTCGCTGCTTAACGCCGATGCCTTGCGCTCCCTTCCGGATTCCCGTCTATAGGGCGCGGCGGAGGTGCTGCCTGACACCCTCATGCGTGGGCTGGCAGCGCCGTAGAGACTGGATGGAGGGGCGGAGCCGCACGCTTATCTGGCCGCAACAGCCAAGCATCCGATGATCGTGCAGATGGTGAGTCTGGAGGACCCAGGCTCTGGCCTGAAGACGGCAGACGGACTGCTTCAGATCAAGGCGCAAGGGGTGGGCGGCGTTACAATTCGCCGCTTCCTCCCAGGGTGTTCCATGCCACGCGGCCTCGTTCTCGCCACGCCTCAGCTCACGTCGGACGGCACGCCGTTCTCCACGCAATACGACGACGTCTATCACAGCGCTGAGGGCGGTCTGGCGCAGGCGCATCACGTTTTCCTGGGCGGCAACCGCTTGCCGGCCGCGTGGCAGGGCAAGCGCACCTTCACCATCGTCGAAACCGGCTTCGGCCAGGGCCTCAATTTCCTGGCCACGTGGGCTGCATGGCGCGACGATCCGCAGCGTTGTGCTCGGCTCGATTTCGTCTCGATTGAGAAGCATCCGTTCGATCGTGCTGGCTTGTCGATCGTGCATCCGAAACGCGGCGCGCTGGCCCCACTGGCCGAGATGCTCCGTCAGTCGTGGCCAGTGCCGGTACCCGGTGTGCATCGCCTGGTGTTCGACGGCGGCCGCGTCACCCTCACGCTACTGTTTGGGGATGCGATGGAGACGCTGCCACAACTGTCGTGCGCCGCCGACGCGTTCTATCTCGACGGGTTCTCTCCTGCCAAGAACCCTGATCTGTGGCAGCCGCGCGTGTTCAAGCAGCTTGCGCGAGTCGCTCGCGCGGGCGCCACATTGGCCACGTACACCGCTGCAGGATTCGTGCGACGCGGCTTGCAGGAGGCCGGCTTCGAGGTGCACAAGGCGCCCGGTTTCGGCTCCAAGCGCGACATGACCGTCGCGCAGTTCCCAACCCATTGGCGCACACGGCGCGGGCCGGCTGAAGCGCCCGCCTGGAGCCAGCGTCACGCCATCGTGCTTGGCGCCGGGCTTGCGGGCTGCTCTGTTGCCGAGCGGCTCGCATCGCGCGGCTGGCGCATCACGCTTATCGACGCAAACGACGGCCCCGGGCGCGGCACGTCGGCGCACCGCGCAGCAGCCATGCACCCGCATGTGTCCATCGACGACAGCGTGCTCTCGCGCTTATCGCGCGCCGGCAACCTGCTCGCACGCCGCCATTGGGACGCACTCGATCGCGCCGGCTTTGCCACAGGTTTCCAACCCACCGGCGTACTGCAACTCGCCGAACACGCCGACGACGCTGTCGAGCAGCAACGCATCGTGCAAGCGCTCGGCTATCCGACCGATTACATCGATTGGCTCAACGTGGACGAAGCCGCCCGGCGCGTCGGTGCCAGCGTGCCGCAGGGCGGCTGGTGGTTTGCGCAAGCCGGGTGGGTCGCGCCGCCTGATGTTTGTCGCGCCAATCTCGCCGCTGCTGGCACCGCAGTTGATGCGCGTTGGAATGCGCACGTCGAATCGCTGCGCCAAGTCGGCGATCAATGGCATGCGCTGGATTCCCAAGGCAAGGTGATTGCGAGCGCGCCGGTCGTCGTCCTCGCCAACAGCTTTGGTGCCGCACGCCTGGCTCCGCTGACATCTGCGTCGCTCAAGCCAGTGCGCGGTCAACTCACCGATGTGCCCGTGAGCAGTTTGGAGGCGGGTGCCGCGTGGCCGAAAACCGTCGTCTGCGGCGATGGTTACCTGCTGCCCGCCGAATCGTGTGCGAAAACGGTGCGCACGGGCTCGTCGTTCCAACCGGGCGAATCCGATCTGGCCGAGCGCATCGCCGATCACGCGGCCAATCTCGGGCGACTGGCCCAGTTGCAGCCGCAGCAATCGGGCGCGCTGGCGCAGCTGGATCCTGCAGCGCTGCATGGTTATGTCGGTGTGCGGTGCGTTTCCGCGAATCGGTTGCCGTTGATTGGCCCACTGGTGGATGAGGCGGCGGCCATGGCGCCCGGCTTTCGTTTGCGCGGCCCGCACGCGCAACTGCCTCGCCTCGCCGGGCTGTATGCGGCGCTTGCGTATGGCTCGCGCGGGCTCACATGGTCGGTGCTGGGCGCGGAACTGCTTGCGGCCCAGATCGACGGTGGTCCGTTGCCGCTTGAATCCGATCTGGCCGCAGCGCTTGATCCTGGCCGCTTTACCCTGCGGGCATTGCAGCATCGACGCACGCAGGAGCAGGCCGCCGCACCCGCGGAAAACGAAATCGCGGGGCCACTGGATTAACGCCCCGTTTGAAGGGTTTTCCAAGCGTTCCGACCCAAAAAATCAGGGCCGGTGAACGTTCCATGCCATAATATGCGTTTTGCGTTTGCCAGCCTGAACGCGCCCGTTGTGCCGCGCATTGTGCAGTGAAGCGGCCCTCGCGCCGCATTCCTGCAAGCCCGGCAAGACCAAGAACTTTGAACCACGGCTGCTGCTGGCGCTGCGCCGTTCGACGCAACCATCTTCTGAATCTGGAATTACGACCATGTCGACTATCGAAAACCTCGGCAAGCTTGATCGCAAAGTGACCCTGGCTGTCCCGAAGGCCGAAGTGGAGCAAGAGAAGCAAAGCCGTCTGGCGCGTCTGTCCAAGACCGTCAAGATGTCCGGCTTCCGCCCGGGCAAGGTCCCGATGAAGATGGTCGAGAAGCAATACGGCCAACAAGTCGAATTCGAGGTGCGCTACGACAAGGCCGCCCGTCAGTTCTTCGACATCACCAACGAGCAAGGCGTGAAGGTTGCCGGCCAACCGCGCTTCGAGCTGAAGACCGAAGGCGTGTCCGATGACCAAGTCGCGTTCGACGCCACCTTCGAGGTGTATCCGGAAGTTAAGCTCGGCGATCTGGCTGGCGCGGAACTGACCCGCACCAAGACCGAAATCACCGATGCCGAGATCGACAAGACGCTCGACATCCTGCGCAAGCAACGCGTGCATTACCACCCGCGCGGCGAAGCCGGCGAGCATGGCGACGGCGGTGCAGCCGTCGCACAGGACGGCGACCGCGTGACGGTCGATTTCGTCGGCACGATCGATGGCGTGGAATTCGCCGGCGGCAAGGCTGAAGGTTTCAGCTTTGTGCTAGGTGAAGGCCGCATGCTGCCCGAGTTCGAACAAGCCACGCTGGGCCTGAAGCAGGGCGAGTCGAAGAAATTCCCGCTGGCGTTCCCCGAGGACTACCACGGCAAGGACGTCGCCGGTAAGACGGCTGAATTCACCGTCACGCTCAAGCAAGTCGAGTGGGCGCACCTGCCGGAAGTCAACGAAGCCTTCGCGCAATCGCTGGGCATCGCCGACGGCAACCTCGACAAGATGCGCGCCGACATCCGCGAAAACCTCGAGCGTGAAGTCAAGCGCCGCACGCACGCGCTGCTCAAGGACCAAGTCATGGAAGCGCTGCTGAAGGTAGCAGAGCTGGACGTGCCGAAGTCGCTGGTCGAACAAGACCAGGAGCGCCTGGTTGAAATGGCCCGCCGTGACCTCGAGTCGCGCGGCATGCCGAACGCCAAGAACATGCCGATCCCGGCCGAGATGTTCACGCAGCAAGCCGAGCGCCGTGTGAAGCTGGGTCTGGTGCTGGCCGAAGTCGTGAAGGCCAACGGCCTGGAAGCCAAGCCGGAACAGATCAAGGCCGAGATCGAAGAGTTTGCCAAGAGCTACGAAGATCCGAAGGAAGTCATCCGCTGGTACTACGGCGACCAACAGCGCCTGGCCGAGATGGAAGCCTACGTGCTCGAAAACAACGTGGTAAATTTTGTGTGCGACAAGGCCAAGGTAACTGAGAAGGCTGTGTCGTTCGAAGAGCTGACCGCCACCCCGGCGCAAGGCTGATTCGATCGATAGAGTTTCCGAAATAAGCACCGGAGAACCGCATGATCCGCAATGAACTGATCGACCAACTTGCCCGCACCCAGGCTTCCGCGCTCGAAACGCAGGGGCTCGGTCTGGTGCCGATGGTGGTCGAGCAGTCGGGCCGCGGCGAGCGCGCCTACGACATCTACTCGCGCCTGCTCAAGGAGCGAGTGATTTTCATGGTGGGCGAGGTCAACGACCAGACTGCCAACCTCGTGGTGGCACAGTTGCTGTTCCTGGAAAGCGAGAATCCGGACAAGGACATCTCGCTGTACATCAATTCGCCGGGCGGTTCGGTATCGTCCGGTCTGGCGATGTACGACACGATGCAGTTCATCAAGCCGGACGTGTCCACGCTCTGCATGGGCATGGCAGCCAGCATGGTCGCGTTCCTGCTGGCGGCCGGTGCGAAGGGCAAGCGCCTGGCCTTGCCGAACTCGCGCATCATGATTCACCAGCCTCTGGGCGGTGCACGTGGCCAAGCTTCGGACATCGAGATCCAGGCGCGCGAGATTCTGTACCTGCGCGAGCGCCTGAACACTGTGCTTTCGGAAGCGACCGGTCAACCAGTTGACAAGATCGCTCGCGACACTGATCGTGACAACTTCATGAGCAGCGAACAGGCCAAGGAATACGGCCTGATCGACCAGGTCATCGCCAAGCGCTGAAGTGTCGAAGTCATGCGCTGATGTGCGCGGTAGGCGGTATTGTCGGTGCGCTCCACGACACACCGGTTAACCGCGTCAAACATGTCAAGCGGTGTCAAAAACGAGGCCTCGCGCCTCGTTTTTGCTTTGAACAACACCTGCGGATCGTCGCCAGATAATTTGGCGTATGATGCTGCCAAGAACTACTGGTAATCGTTATGGCGGACAAGAAAGGCTCGACTGGCGAAAAGCTGCTGTACTGCTCGTTCTGCGGCAAGAGTCAGCATGAGGTCAAGAAACTGATTGCCGGCCCCTCGGTCTTCATCTGCGATGAATGTATCGACCTGTGCAACGAGATCATCCGGGACGAAGCTGCCATCTCCGAAAAGGAAGGGGGTCTGGCAGTCAAGTCCGATCTACCCACGCCACATGAAATTCGCCAGAGCCTTGACCAATATGTGATCGGTCAGGAGCAGGCCAAGAAGATCCTGGCGGTCGCGGTTTACAACCATTACAAGCGTTTGAAGCACCTCGGCAAGAAGGACGATGTCGAGCTGTCGAAGAGCAACATCCTGCTCATCGGGCCAACTGGCTCCGGCAAGACCTTGCTCGCTCAGACGCTGGCGCGTCTCTTGAACGTGCCGTTCGTCATCGCCGACGCCACTACGCTGACCGAAGCTGGTTATGTAGGCGAGGATGTCGAAAATATCATCCAGAAGCTGCTGCAGAACTGCAATTACGAGGTCGACAAGGCCCAGCGCGGCATCGTCTACATCGACGAGATCGACAAGATTTCGCGCAAGTCTGACAACCCTTCCATCACCCGGGACGTTTCTGGGGAAGGCGTGCAGCAAGCGCTGCTCAAGCTGGTTGAAGGAACGATGGCGTCGGTGCCCCCGCAAGGTGGTCGCAAGCATCCGAACCAGGACTTCCTGCAGGTTGATACAACCAACATCCTGTTCATCTGCGGTGGGGCGTTCGATGGTCTGGAGAAGATCATCATGCAGCGCTCCGACAAGACCGGTATCGGTTTTGGTGCGGAGGTGCAGAGCAAGGAAGAGCGCGACGTCAGCGAAGTGCTGCCGCAAGTGGAACCAGAAGATCTCATCAAGTTCGGTCTGATTCCCGAGTTGATCGGCCGTCTGCCCGTGGTGGCGACGCTGGCCAAGCTCGACGAGGCTGCCTTGATGGAAATCCTGGTCGAGCCCAAGAATGCAATCGTCAAGCAGTACCAGAAGCTGCTGGCAATGGAAGGGGTGGAACTGGAAATTCGTCCGAGCGCGCTGACGGCAATCGCCCGCAAGGCGATCAAGCGCAAGACGGGGGCGCGCGGTCTGCGTTCCATCGTCGAGCACGCTTTGATGGATGTGATGTATGACCTCCCCAACCACAAGGGTGTGCAGAAGGTGGTGATCGATGAAAGTACGATCTCCGACGAGGGCAAGCCCTTGCTGATTTACGAAGAGCAACCCAAGGTTGCAGGTTCCAACTGACGCGAATGCCCGGCCGGGATGCGCAGTATGCGTCCCAAGCAGGAAGCCGTTCGCTCGCGAGCGGCTTTTTTGCTTCGGGAAACTGGGTCGGCATGCGACTTGCAGCAGCGGTCTTGTAAAACCGTCGCTGTGCCCAATTTAGCCCTTACATGACTTTCTGGGGAAAATAATGTCCGGAACCCAACTTTTACCCGCTGAGCAGATTCGCCTGCCGCTGTTGCCGCTGCGTGACGTGGTGGTGTTTCCGCACATGGTGATTCCGCTGTTCGTGGGGCGCCCCAAATCCATCAAGGCACTGGAAGCTGCGATGGAGGCGGGCAAGAGCATCATGCTCGTGGCGCAAAAGACCGCCGCCAAGGACGAGCCGACCGACAAGGATCTCTACGAGGTCGGCTGTATCGCCAACATTCTGCAGATGCTGAAGCTGCCGGACGGCACCGTGAAGGTGCTGGTCGAGGGCACGCAGCGCGCCAACATCCTGTCCGTTACCGACGACGAATCGCACTTCTTCTGCGAAGCTGTGCCCGTCGGCCCGGAACCCACTGAATCGGCCGAGACCGAGGCGCTGCGTCGCGCCATCGTGTCGCAGTTCGATCAGTACGTGAAGCTGAACAAGAAGATCCCGCCTGAGATCCTGACGTCGCTGTCGGGCATCGATGAGCCGGGTCGCCTGGCCGACACCATCGCCGCGCATCTGCCGATCAAGCTCGAGCAGAAGCAGAAGATTCTCGAGATGTTCAACGTGACCGAACGTCTGGAGAGCCTGCTCTCGCAACTGGAAGGTGAGATCGACATCCTGCAGGTGGAAAAGCGCATCCGTGGCCGCGTCAAGCGCCAGATGGAGAAGAGCCAGCGCGAGTACTACCTGAACGAGCAGGTCAAGGCCATCCAGAAGGAACTGGGCGAAGGCGAGGAAGGCGCCGATCTCGAAGAGCTGGACAAGAAGATCAAGGCCGCCCGCATGCCCAAGGAGGCCAAGAAGAAGGCCGAGTCCGAGTTTAAGAAGCTCAAGCTGATGTCGCCGATGTCGGCCGAGGCAACGGTCGTGCGCAACTACATCGACACGTTGGTCGGCCTGCCGTGGCGCAAGAAGAGCAAGGTCAATAACGACCTGTCGAACGCCGAGCAGGTGCTGGATCAAGACCACTACGGCCTGGAGAAGGTCAAGGAACGCATCCTTGAGTACCTCGCAGTGCAACAGCGGGTCGACAAGCTGAAGGCGCCGATCCTGTGCCTGGTGGGGCCGCCGGGTGTCGGCAAGACCTCGCTCGGGCAGTCGGTGGCGCGTGCAACGAACCGCAAGTTCGTGCGCATGGCGCTGGGTGGCGTGCGTGACGAGGCCGAGATTCGCGGTCACCGCCGTACGTACATCGGGTCGATGCCGGGCAAGATCCTGCAGAGCCTGACGAAGGTCGGCGTACGCAACCCGCTGTTCCTGCTCGACGAAATCGACAAGATGGGCGCGGATTTCCGAGGCGACCCGTCTTCTGCTCTGCTCGAAGTGCTGGACCCGGAACAGAACCACACGTTCCAGGACCACTACATCGAGGTGGACTTCGACTTGTCGGACGTGATGTTCGTAGCGACGTCGAACTCGCTGAACATTCCGGCACCGCTGCTGGACCGGATGGAAGTGATTCGTCTGTCGGGCTACACGGAAGACGAAAAGGTCAACATCGCCCGCCGCTATTTGCTGCCCAAGCAGATCAAGAACAATGGTCTGAAGGAAGGTGAGATCGAGGTGACCGAAGCCGCCCTGCGCGACATCATCCGCTACTACACGCGGGAAGCTGGTGTGCGTTCGCTGGAACGTGAGGTCTCGAAGATCTGCCGCAAGGTCGTCAAGCAATTGCTGCTGAAGAAGGAAGCCAGTGCGTCCGTGAAGGTCGATTCGGACAATCTGGACAAATTCCTTGGCGTGCGTCGTTTCGACTTTGGTCTGGCCGGCAAGGAAGATCAAGTCGGCCAAGTGACCGGTTTGGCATGGACCGAAGTGGGCGGCGATCTGCTGACCATCGAAGCCGCGCTGATGCCGGGCAAGGGCAATATCACCCGCACGGGTTCGTTGGGCGACGTAATGAAGGAGTCGGTCGAGGCTGCGCGCTCGGTGGTGCGTTCGCGATCGGCGCGCCTGGGTATCAAGGATGAGATGTTCGAGAAGCGCGACATCCACATCCACGTGCCCGAAGGTGCGACGCCCAAGGACGGCCCGTCTGCAGGTATTGCGATGACGACGGCGCTGGTGTCGGTGCTGACCGGTATTCCGGTGCGTGCTGATGTCGCGATGACCGGCGAAATCACCCTGCGCGGCGAGGTACTGCCGATCGGCGGCTTGAAGGAAAAGCTGCTGGCTGCACACCGCGGCGGCATCAAGCTGGCGCTGATTCCGGAAGAAAACGTCAAGGACCTGGCGGACATTCCGGACAACGTGAAGAACAGCATCGAGATTCAGCCGGTGCGCTGGATCGACAAGGTGCTGGAACTCGCGCTGGTGCGCAAGCCGGAGCCACTGCCGGAAGAAGAAGCCAAGCCGGCACCCGCCAAGGGCGACGACGGCAAGTCGCAGGAAATGGTGCATCACTGACACCGTAGCCTGCCAAGGTTGAGGAAGGGCCCGACATGTTCGGGCCCTTTTTCTTTGCGCAGGCTGCGACGTGTAGCACACAGTTCTTCGCCTTGACACGTCGATTGGCGGCCACTTTAATGAATCCACACTAGCGGGTGTTCGGGGAGGTGGCACGATGAACAAGACAGATCTCATCGACCATGTGGCGGCGCAAACTGACATGTCAAAAGCCGCGGCGGGGCGCGCCATTGACGCGCTGATCGACGGTATCAAAGATGCGTTGTGCGACGGTGGGTCGGTCACGCTGGTCGGCTTCGGTACGTTCCTGGTCGGCAAGCGATCTTCACGTAATGGACGCAACCCGCGCACGGGGGCCGCCATCACCATCGAAGGCGGTAAGGTTGCGAAATTCAAACCTGGCAAAGCGCTGAAAGATGCGCTAAACTAGCGGGCTTTGGTGCTCGTGGGTGACAACACGGGCGCCGGACAGTCCGGCTCACGCCGGCAGTACGAACGGGTGCTTAGCTCAGTTGGTAGAGCAGCGCCCTTACAAGGCGCGGGTCGGGAGTTCGAGCCTCTCAGCACCCACCATCGTTCGTATTGCCGCTCCTGTGTCGGGTGGTCCGACCCAATCTGGAGCGGTAGTTCAGTCGGTTAGAATACCGGCCTGTCACGCCGGGGGTCGCGGGTTCGAGTCCCGTCCGCTCCGCCAAAATCCTGTTCAAAGGCCCGATTCGTTCGGGCCTTTGTCTTTTCAGCGGCGAATGCGTTGCAAGTCATGTCTGCACGCTGTGCCGTGATTGTCCGGAATGTCGGCGGCACCTGATAGAATCGCCGGATTTTCCATCTTCCATTCACCTCCGGTCCAGCATGCTTGATTTCGTACGTACGCATCGGCGCTTGATGTTTCTGGTGCTGCTGATTCTGGTGTTCCCGTCGTTCGTGTTCTTCGGTGTGCAGAGCTATTCGAGCTTCATGGACAGCTCGCATGACGCCGCCAAAGTCGACGGCAAGGTCATCTCCACCAACGAAGTCGACGCGCGCGTGCGCGAGCAGACAGAGCGTCTGCGCCAGATGCTTGGCGCGCAATATGATCCGCGCCAGTTCGAAGGTCCGCAGATGCGCCGCGATGTGCTCGACGGCATCATCCAGCAACGCGTGCTGGCCAATGAGGTCGTGCATGCGAACCTGACCATCTCGAACGAGAAGATTCGCGACACGATCCTGCAGATTCCGGCCGTGGCAGCGCTGCGCAAGCCGGATGGCTCGTTCGACCAGGAAGCCTACGTGCGACTGCTGGCTGCACAGAATATGACGCCCGAGCAGTTAGAAGGCAATCTGCGGTTCGAGCTGTCGCAGCAACAGATTCCGCAATCGATTGTGTCGTCGGCGTTCGTGCCGAAGTCGCTGGTGGAGCGACTGATCCAGGTACGCGATCAGCAACGTGAAGTGCAGGCGCTGCTGTTCAAGCCGGCTGACTATGCTGCAAAGATCAACCCGGACGACAAGGCGATCCAGGCTTATTACGACGCGCACCAGCAGGAGTTCTCCGTGCCGGAGCAAGTCAAGGCCGAGTATGTCGTGTTCTCGGGCGAAGACATGATGAAGCAGATTCCGGTCACGCCTGAGCAGATCAAGGAGTACTACGACCAGAACGCTGCGCGCTTCAAGACGCAGGAAGAGCGCCGCGCCGCTCACATCCTGATCAAGCTGCCGGACAACGCCAAACCTGCCGACAAGGAAACCGCCAAGAAGAAGGCCGAAGAAGTACTCGCCGAGGTGCGCAAGAACCCCGCGAGCTTTGCCGAACTGGCCAAGAAGTACTCGGGCGATCCGGGTTCGGCTGCGCAGGGCGGCGAGTTGGGCTTCCTGGGCAAGGGTGCGACCGTGCCTCCGTTCGAGAACGCGCTGTTTGCCCTCAAGCAGCCGGGTGACATCAGCGATGTGGTCCAAAGCGATTTCGGTTTTCACATCATCAAGCTGGAAGAAGTGAAGGGCGGCGGCGTGCAGCCGTTGGAAGCCGTCAAGCCGGAGCTTGAACGCGAACTGCGTACGCAACTCGCCAACAAGAAGTACTCGGAGCTGGCTGATGCGTTCTCCAACACCGTGGAAGACCAGTCCGACAGCCTGAAGCCGGTGGCTGACAAGCTTAAGCTGCAGATTCAGACGGCCGACAACGTGACCCGCACGCCGAGCCCTGCGCAGTCTGGCAGCCCGATCGGCAATGACAAGGTGGTCAAGGCGCTGTTCGCAGATGACGTGATCAAGAACCACCGCAATACGGCCGCCATACAGGTGGGCCCGACCACGCTGGTTGCGGCGCGTGCGGCGGAGTATCGTCCGGCCACGGTCAAGAAGCTGGCCGACGTGCGTGAGCAGGTCAAGGCCAAGGTGATTGCCGAGCAAGCGGCTGCGCTGGCCAAGAAGGCTGGCGAAGAGAAACTGGCCGCCGTAAAGCAGAGCAACAGCGCCGATGGCTTCAGCGCCGCACAAACCGTCTCGCGCCAGCAGGCGCAAGGCACGTCGCCCGCTGCACTGACGGCCATCCTGCGCGCCGATGCGACCAAGCTGCCGGCCACCATCGGCGTCGACCTCGGTGCCCAGGGCTACGCGCTGTATCGCATCAACAAGGTGCTGCCGCCGGCCAATGTGGATGAGGCGCGCCGTGCTGCCGATGCGCAGCAACTGGCTCAGGCCGCTGGTCAGACCGAGTTCAACGCCTACTACGAAGCACTGAAGGCGCGTTCGAAGGTGAAGATCAACAGCAACGTGATTGAAGCCAGCAAACCTGCCAATACGGCAGAGGACTGATACGGCGCGCAGCAGGTATAGGCGATGTGCTGGTGGTTGATGTAGAGCGCTTCGCCGCGCATTTCAACGACATCGCCGGGTAGACCGATCAGCCGCTTGACGAGCTTTGTGCCGTCTTCCGGCGAGGAGAAGACGACAACATCACCACGTCGCGGCTCGCTGCCGCGCTTGAGCCAGACGGTGGTGGCCGGTACGCGCACACCGTAAGCCAATCGGTTCATCAGGATGTAGTCGCCCTCGATAAGGGTCGGGTTCATTGAGCCGCTGGGCACGACTGCCCAGTCGGCAATGCAGGCGCGGAAGGCAAAGAGCAACGACATGCCGACCAGGAACCGCTTGTTGTCGCGCGCTGCACGCAGCCCGTTTGCCAGAAGCTTCATGGTGTCCGCCCGTGTGAGATGTGGCCGCGCGTTCGACTTAGAAATCCGATGCACCTGATGGCGCAAGTCGGCGCGGCAGAATTGTCATCTTCCGACTCGCGCTTTGAGAAGAGGTTCCAGTTTGGGCCACACGTTATCGAGCATCGTCGGTTGCGCTGCGGCAATGGGGTGGATGCGGTCTTCCTGGAACCAGTCCGGCCGTTGCGCAACGCCCTCGAGCAGGAATGGCACCAGCGGCAGCTTGTACTGCTGCGCCAGCTTGCCGAACATGGCGAAGAAGCGCTCGCTGTAATCCAGGCCGTAGTTGGGCGGGATGCGCATGCCCACCAGCAGCACCTTCGCGCCTGTCGCTTGCGAGGCTTCGATCATTGCCTTGATGTTGCCTTCGCTGGAGGCGAGGGAGAGGCCGCGCAGCGCATCGTTGCCGCCCAGTTCGAGGATCACGACAGAGGGCTTTTCACGCGCCAGCACGGCGGGTAGGCGTGAGCGGCCGCCGGCCGTGGTGTCGCCGCTGATGCTTGCATTGGCGACGCTATAATCGGGCTTCCGTTCTTTGAGGCGCCTGTCGAGCAACGCGACCCAGCCTGTGCCTTGCGCAAGGCCGTATCCGGCCGACAGGCTGTCACCCAGCACCACCACGCGATGCGATGCCGGCGCGCCTTGTGCTGCAGCCGTCTGTGCGAATGGCAGCATGCCAAACACTGTGCAGCCAAGTGCTGCTGCAAGTGACTTCACGCTGCGCCTTCTACTACCTACCAGTCCAATCATGTCGTCTTCCGCTACCTGGGTGATTGAAGTCGATTCGCTGCACAAGACTGTGCGCGATGCCACCGGTGAGTTGCCTATTCTGAGCGATGTTGCCTTCCGTGTGGAACGGGGCGAGACACTGGCCATTGTTGGCGCTTCCGGCTCGGGCAAATCGACGCTGCTTGGTTTGCTCGCAGGCCTGGACTTGCCGACATCGGGTTCGGTCAAGCTGCTGGGCAACGACCTGTTCAAGTTGGATGAGGACGGTCGCGCGGCCGTGCGCGGCAGCCACGTAGGCTTTGTCTTCCAGTCGTTCCAGCTGCTGCCACATCTGACGGCGCTTGAGAACGTGATGCTGCCGCTGGAGTTGCAGGGCGATGTCAGCACCGCGGAAATGCGCCGTCGCGCCACGGTTCTGCTGGAGCGCGTCGGCCTGGGAGCACGGCTCTCGCACTATCCGAAGACGCTGTCCGGTGGCGAGCAGCAGCGTGTGGCCCTGGCACGCGCGTTCGTGACCGAGCCCGACATTCTCTTTGCCGACGAGCCGACAGGGAGTCTCGACACCGCCACGGGAGAGGCCGTTATCGCGCTGATGTTCGAACTCAACCGCAGTGCCGGCTCCACGCTGGTGCTGGTGACGCACGACCGCTCCGTTGCGGCGCGTTGCAGCCGCATTCTCACCATCGAAGCTGGGCATCTCGTCGGCGACGAGACCGTTACCGAACTCTGAACGTTTGCGTCAGAGTGCGGCTTTGGCGCGGCGGATCAACGCCGCCGTCGACGCATCATGCGCCACGGAGGCGGGAGCGCCTTCCAGCTCTGCCTGGATCGGCTTGGCGAGTTTCTTGCCAAGCTCCACGCCCCACTGATCGAACGAGTTGATGTTCCAGACCGCGCCCTGCACGAAGGTGCGGTGCTCGGCGCAGGCAATGAGCGCGCCGAATGACGCGGCGTCGAGCCGTTCCATCAGGATGGTCGTGCTCGGGCGATTGCCTTCGAACACCATGTGCGGCACGAGTGCTTCGTCGGTGACGCCACCCGCGCGGACTTCATCCGCGGTGCGGCCGAGCAGGAGCGCCTCGCCCTGCGCGAAGCAGTTTGCGAGCAGTTTGGCGTGATGGCCGGGCAGGCTGCGCACGGGCTCCAGCGTGGTGATGAAATCCACCGGCACGATCTGCGAGCCCTGGTGGATCAGCTGGAAATACGCATGCTGTCCGTTGGTACCGGCCGTGCCCCAGACGATGGGGCCAGTGTCGGTATCGATGGCTGCGCCGGTGCGCTGGACGGATTTGCCGTTGCTCTCCATCTCCAGCTGTTGCATGAAGTCGGTCAGCAGCTCCAGTGGCGCGCAGTAGGGCACGGTACAGGCGCTCGCCGCGTCGAAGAAGCCGCGATACCAGACCGACAACATCCCGAGAATGAGCGGCAGGTTTTCACGCGGTGCGGCCGTGGCGAAGTGACGGTCCATCGCGCGCGCGCCGTCGAGCATCGCTTCAAATTGCTGCGGCCCGATCGCCAGCACGATCGACAGGCCCACCGCCGACCACAGCGAGAACCGCCCGCCAACCCAATCCCAGAACGTGAACATATTGTCCGGGTCGATGCCGAACTGGACGACCGCCTCGTGGTTGGTGGAGACGGCGACAAAGTGGTGCTTGAGCTGGCTTTCGGCCACGCCATGCTCGACAAACCAGCGGCGCATGCTGTGCGCGTTGGCCATTGTCTCGAGCGTGGTGAACGTCTTCGAGCAGACGATGGCGAGCGTGGTGTCCGGGTTCAGGTGGTCGAGTGTTTCGGCCAGGTCCGTGCCATCGACGTTGGAGACGAAATGTACGCGCACCTGCGGCACGGCAAGGTGGTCGAGCGCGCGGCACACCATGCGCGGGCCGAGGTCCGAACCGCCAATGCCGATGTTGACGATGTCCGTGATGCGCTGGCCGGAATGGCCCGTCCAAGTGCCGCCATGCACGCGGTTGGCGAAGTCGTGCATCTGGGCCCGCACGCGCAGCACTTCGGGCATGACGGGCTCGCCGTCGGAGCGATAGTTGTCTTCCGCTTGTCCGCGCAGGGCCATGTGCAAGACGGAGCGGTGCTCGGTGTTGTTGATGCGGTCGCCGCGCAGCATGGCATCACGCAGTGTGAGCACGCCGGCCTCGTCGGCCAGTTGCAGCAGCAGGGCGAGCGTCTCAGGGGTAATGCGGTTTTTTGAGTAGTCCACCGTCAGGCCAGCCGCTTCCAGCGTGAAGGCGCGTACCCGTTCCTCGGCGTCCGGCGCGGCAAACCAGTTGCGCATATGCGTCGCGCGAATCGATTCAGCATGTTGCGTCAGGGACTGCCAGGCGGGTAGGGCTGTGGGCATACGGCGTGATGTGACGTGAGGTGGGTGCGGGAAAACGAATGCGCAGTATAACGGCGCTGTATGACGCCTTTCTATCGGCGAACGTCCGACGCCAGCAGGGCGTTGAGCGCACGTCGTGCCGGCGCGCATAGCTCGCTGGCGTGCAAGCCGATGGGGCCGACGCCGGCCTGGACAAGATCGTCGGCGGCGCGCCCGTGCAGCCACACGGCCGCGAGTGCGGCTTCGCGCGCACCCATGCCTTGTGCAAGCAATGCGCCGATCATGCCGGTCAACACATCGCCTGTACCACCGGTGGCGAGTCCGCCGTTGCCGGTTGGATTGACGGCCGGCGGGATGCCCGGCGCCGCGATAACCGTGCCCGAGCCCTTGAGCACGACCACCGCGCCCGTCCGATTGACAAGCGCCTTGGCGGCGGCCAGCCGATCTTGCTGGACGGCGTGCGCATCGGTATGCAGCAGGCGCGCGGCTTCCAGCGGATGCGGTGTCAGTACCAGCGGGACATCGCTTCCGGCAAGTTGTGTGAGGCGCGCGAGCAGGGCTGGCGTTTTCGCAAACAGGTTGAGTGCATCGGCATCGAACACAGCAGGCGTGCGCGCCGAGAGCATGCGGTCCAGCAGATGTTCGAGCGCGCCTTCTGACTCTTTGCCGATGCCCATGCCGGGGCCCACGGCCAGCGCCTGCATGCCGCCCAGATCGAGGGTGCCCCAGGTGTGCAGCATCAATTCAGGTTGCGCGGGGTCGACATGCGGTGCATCGGTGGCAAGGGAGACCACGTGCACCTTGCCCGCGCCCAGATAGAGCGCGCCGCGCGCGGATAGCAGCGGCGCCCCGACCATACCGGTCGCGCCCCCCACGATTGCCACGCTGCCGTATGTGCCCTTGTGGCCGTTATGCCGGCGGCGCGGCACGTGCGCGAGCCAGCGTGACGGCGCGTTGACGAAGGCGTCCGCTTCAATCACGCCGTCATAAGCGGCCTGCGCGGCTTGCAGGTCGGCCAGCGCAATGTCACCGGCGGCATCGCGGCCATCGCCCGTCAGCAAGCCCGGCTTGACGGCGAGAAAGGTGATGGTGGCGCGCGCCTGGATAACAGGTGAATCTGGCGCGGGCGGCTGGCCCGTATCGCCATTCAGGCCCGAGGGAATGTCCAGTGCGTACACCGGCAGGCCGCTGGCGTTGATGGTGTCGACCAGCGCCGCATGCAATCCCGTCAACGGCCGGCCGAGTCCGATACCAAAAAGGCCGTCGACGATGGCGGAGGTGGGGGCCGGCACCGAAGCCGTCGTGTGCAGACGTTCGATGGGGACATTAGCGGCACAAGCCTCCGTCCACGCGCGGCGCGCATCGTCGGGCAGCTTGGCCGGGTCTGCGGCAAGCCACACCGTGACGGCGCGCCCGGCCAGATGCAGCACCGTCGCCGCAACGAGCGCATCGCCACCGTTGTTGCCTGGGCCGGCAACGAGCAGCACGTGCCCATGTGGCGCGCGCGTCTGTAGCCAATCGGCGGCAGCTTCGCCCGCGCGCGCCATCAGGGCGAAGGGTTCGAGGGATCGGTACGCCGCCGCTTCCAGTGCGCGGATGCCGGCCGTGCCGAAGAGCAGGTCGGCGCCGGTGTGTGCGGCCAGGGCACCGTCGATCAGGATTTCGCGCCAGGCGGGGTGTGAGGACATGGCAACTACGCTTTCCACTGTGCAGACATGACGATCTATTCTCTTACAATAGCCCGCGTTTCCGGTCCTTTCTCAGCCCGTTGCAATGTCCAAATCGCCGACCACCCCGAAAGCTGATCTGCCGCAATCCGCAGCCAATGAGGACGCAGGCAAGGGCGGGCCGATCGTGTCTTCGTCACACCTGGTGTCGGCGCGAAGCCCAGAACTGTCGGAGTTCGAGTTTGCGCTCAATACCGCCTACAACGCCTACAACCGCTGGTGCGTGCGCTGCATGGCAGCCGCCGGCGTGCGCGACCTGACCTTCCTCGATGTGCTGGTTGTGCACCACGTCAACCACCGCGGCCGCGCCAAGCGCCTGGCCGACATCTGCTTCGTGCTCAACGTGGAAGACACCCACCTTGTGACGTATTCGCTCAAGAAGCTGCAGGGGATGGAGTTGGTGGAAGGCACGCGCAACGGCAAGGAAGTCACCTACACCACGACTGAAGCTGGCGAAAAGGCCTGCGCCCGCTACCGCGAAATCCGCGAGCAGTGCCTGACCAGCAATATTTCGCCCGGCGGCGAGGAAAATGCCGAGATTGGCGAACTGGCGCGCCTGCTGCGCGTGCTGACGGGCCTGTACGAGCAGGCAGCGCGGTCCGCCACGTCGCTGTAAAACGGGCGTTTGCAGTCGGTTGCAGCCGAGGCAGCGCCATTTTCGGCCGATTTGAGGGTCGGTAACGCGGGCAGGGCAAGGTACAATAGCGGTTTCCCCGCGCACGCCGGGGACCTCCTCTTCCAGCTACTGCCTGCCTTGCCCACCATGGCGCATTTCTCGTGCTTTCCCGGCGCTCTCGCGCTGTCCGCCTTCCGTCAGCAACGCCTGCTTTCCACCCTCAAGCGCATCGATCCCGATATCGATGCCGTCAGTGCCCAATACCTGCATTTCGTGGCCGCCGACACGCCGCTGTCGGCCGATGAATCTGCCCGTGTGCAAGCGCTGCTGACCTACGGTTCGCCAGCCCCGGCCGATGTCGAGGGCGACCGCTTTGTGGTGATCCCGCGCTTCGGCACGATCTCGCCGTGGGCCAGCAAGGCAACGGAAATCGCCCGCCACTGCGCACTGCCGCAAATTCATCGCATCGAGCGCGGCGTGGAATTTACCGTCACGTGCAAGAAGGGCCTCATCCGCAGCCTGACCGGTGCTGCTAAGCACCTGGACGACGCCACCCGCGCCGCCGTGGCCGAGCATTTGCACGACCGCATGACCGAAACGGTCATCGACTCGCGCGAAGCCGGCTACGGCCTGTTCGACGTGTTGCCCGCCAAGGCATTGCGCTTTGTGGACATTGGGGGTGGCCATGATGCTGGACGTCGTGCGCTGGAAGCCGCCAACGTCGAGATGGGCCTGGCCCTGTCCGATGATGAAATCGACTATCTGGTCGACGCCTACCGCAAGCTCGAACGCAACCCGACCGACGTCGAGCTGATGATGTTCGCGCAGGCCAACAGCGAGCACTGCCGCCACAAGATCTTCAACGCCGACTGGACCATCGACGGCGAGACGCAGGACAAGTCGCTCTTCGCGATGATCCGCAACACGCACCAGCTCGCGCCGCAGGGCACGATCGTCGCGTATTCGGACAACGCCGCCGTGATGGAAGGCGGCATGGCCGAGCGCTGGTTCCCGCACGCAGGCACGGAAGGCGAGACGGGCGTGCCGCAATACGGCCGCCGCGAAGCGCTCACGCACACGCTCATGAAGGTGGAGACGCACAACCACCCGACGGCCATTTCGCCGTTCCCGGGTGCGTCGACCGGCGCGGGCGGTGAAATCCGCGACGAAGGTGCAACGGGCCGCGGCGCCAAGCCCAAGGCGGGCCTGACCGGCTTTACCGTGTCGAACCTGCTGCTGCCGGAAGCCGTGCAATCGTGGGAAAACGCCCGCGATACGGCGCAACCCGTGGCACACCGCAACCCGAATGAAGCCGCACCAGGCCCCGTCGGCAAGCCGGACCGCATCGCTTCGCCGCTGCAGATCATGATTGAAGGCCCGATCGGCGGCGCTGCCTTCAACAACGAATTTGGCCGGCCCAACCTGGGCGGCTATTTCCGCGTCTACGAGCAAAACGTCGGCGGCACCGTGCGCGGCTATCACAAGCCGATCATGATTGCCGGCGGCATCGGCAATATCGACGCAGGCCACACGCACAAGCACGGCCTGCCGGCCGGTACGCTGCTGATCCAACTTGGCGGCCCCGGCATGCGTATCGGCATGGGCGGCGGCGCTGCCAGCTCGATGGCCACCGGCACCAATACCGCTGACCTGGACTTCGATTCCGTCCAGCGCGGCAACCCCGAAATGCAGCGCCGCGCGCAGGAAGTCATCAATGCGTGCTGGGCACTGGGCGAAGACAACCCGATCCTGTCGATCCACGACGTGGGCGCCGGCGGCATCTCCAACGCCTTCCCTGAAATCGTCGACGGCGCCGAGAAGGGCGCGCGCTTCGACCTGCGCCAGGTGCATCTGGAAGAGTCGGGGCTCTCCCCGGCGGAAATCTGGTGCAACGAATCGCAAGAGCGCTACACGTTGGCGATTGCCCCCGGCGATTTCCCGCGCTTCCAGGCCATGTGCGAGCGCGAGCGCGCGCCGTTTTCGGTGGTCGGTTTCGCCACGGATGAACAGCAACTGCAAGTCGTCGACGGCGACACTGCCCCCGACGTCGCCGAGCACTTCCCCGTCAACATGCCGATGGACGTGCTGCTCGGCAAGCCGCCGCGCATGCACCGTGATGTGCGTCGCGTGGCGCAGGAATTTCCGGAAGTCGATGTCACCGGCCTTGACCTGGAAGTCGTCGCGCGTGATGTGCTGCGCCACCCGACCGTTGCCAGCAAGTCGTTCCTCATCACCATTGGCGACCGCACCGTTGGCGGCCTGAACACGCGCGACCAGATGGTCGGCCCGTGGCAGGTGCCGGTGGCCGACGTGGCCGTCACGACACTGGACTACAAGGGCTACGCCGGCGAGGCGATGACGATGGGCGAGCGCACGCCGCTGGCCGTCATCAACGCACCCGCGTCGGGTCGCATGGCCATCGGCGAGTCCATCACGAACATCGCCGCCGCTCCGATCGATTCGCTCACGCAACTGAAGCTGTCGGCCAACTGGATGGCCGCCTGCGGCGTGAACGGTGAAGACGCCCGCCTGTACGACACCGTCAAGGCCGTCGGCATGGAGCTGTGCCCGGCGCTGGGCATCAGCATTCCGGTGGGCAAGGATTCGCTGTCGATGCGCACCAAGTGGGAAGACGAGGGCGCTGCGAAGGAAGTGGTCGCGCCGGTGTCGCTCATCGTCTCGGCTTTCGCGCCGGTGACGGATGTGCGCAAGACGCTCACGCCGCAACTCAAGCAGGTTGAATCGGCCAATGCGCCGGCCGACACCACGCTGATCCTGATTGACCTGGGCCGCGGCAAGAACCGCATGGGCGGCAGCATCCTGGCGCAGGTCACGGAGCAGATCGGCAACAGCGTGCCCGACGTAGACGACGCCGAAGACCTCAAGCGCTTCTTCGCCGCCATCCAGCAACTGAACGCGACCGGCTCGCTGCTGGCGTATCACGACCGCTCGGACGGCGGCCTGTGGGCGACCGTCTGCGAAATGGCTTTCGCCGGGCACTGCGGTGTGTCGATCAACGTCGACATGCTCACGCTCGACGGCGCACATGAGTCCGACTACGGCGACGCCAAGAACTGGGCGCAGCAAGTCTCCGGCCGCCGTGCCGACCTGACGGTGCGCGCGCTGTTTGCCGAAGAGCTCGGCGCCGTGATCCAGGTGCCGCTGGCTCAGCGCGACGCTGTGTTCGCGGTACTGCGCGAGCACGGCCTGGCCGGCTGCAGCCACGTGATCGGCGCGCCTAACGCCAACGACCACATTGAAATCTGGCGCGACGCCAAGAAGGTGTTCAGCGCGCAGCGCACGGAACTGCAACGCACCTGGACGGACGTCTCCTGGCGCATCGCCAGCCTGCGCGACAACCCCGAGTGCACGCAGAGCGAGTACGACCGCATTCTCGACGCCGAAGACCCGGGCATCTCGCCCAAGCTCACGTTCGACATTGCTGAAGACGTGGCCGCGCCGTTCATCGCCACGGGCGCCCGCCCGCGCATGGCGATCCTGCGCGAGCAGGGCGTGAACTCGCAGATCGAAATGGCCTACGCGATGGACAAGGCCGGCTTCGACACTTACGACGTCCACATGAGCGATCTGCTGGCAGGCCGTACCACGCTCGCCGGCTTCAAGGGGTTCGTCGCCTGCGGTGGCTTCAGCTACGGCGACGTGCTGGGCGCGGGTGAAGGCTGGGCGAAGACGATCCTCTTCAACAGCATGTTGGCCGAGCAGTTCGCGGCGTTCTTCAACCGCACCGATTCGATCGCGCTGGGCGTGTGCAACGGCTGCCAGATGATGGCGAACCTCGCACCGATCATCCCGGGCGCCGGCGCATGGCCGAAGTTCACGCGCAACCAGTCGGAACAGTATGAAGGCCGTCTGGTGACTGTGCAGGTCGAAGCATCCCCGTCGATCTTCTACGCGGGCATGGAAGGCAGCCGCATTCCCATCGTCGTCGCGCACGGCGAAGGTTATGCCGATTTCTCCCAGCAGGGCGACATCGGCAAAGTGGCCGTTGGCCTGCGCTACGTCGACAACCGCGGCGAAGTCACGCAGACATATCCGTTGAACCCGAACGGCTCGCCGCAGGGCATTGCCTCGGTGACGACGCACGACGGCCGCTTTACCGCGCTGATGCCGCACCCGGAGCGCGTGTTCCGCGCCGTGCAGATGAGTTGGCATCCGAAGGAATGGGAAACCGCCGGCGACGGCAGCAGCCCGTGGATGCGGATGTTCCGCAATGCCCGCAAGTGGATGGGCTGACCTGCCTGCTGCACCAGTAAAAAACGCGCCGGGGTGACTCGGCGCGTTTTTTTTGCCCTTGGCGAGGGCAGCAGACCCGGCACAGCAGGGCTTACCGATGGCCAGGGCAATATTACCTAGGCAAATGTTATATTTCGCGCGCATGCGCCCCGATCCATAAGTCGAAAAAACGGTATCCACCGGACGGCGCGCCAGAGAACGACAACACAAAAATGGGTCACTCGCGCCGCGGTCCTGCCTCTCAATGGTCAGCGCCCGACCCATGGGTCTATGCAACGAGGGGATCAACATGAACCGGGTCTATCGGCTGGTCTGGAGCCGCACCTTGCGTGCTCCGCAAGTGGTGTCCGAACTGACGAAGGCGTCGCACGGGGGCGTTGACGCCAGCCCTGACACGACGCCCGCCCGTCGGCGCGCATCCATCATTTCAATCGGGGTGTCACTCGGTTTGGCCGGTGTGGCGCTCCCGGGTTGGGCCGCGACCTGCTCGCCGAGCACGATCGCAAACTGCAGCGCCGCCGGCGGTAACGGCATCCCGAACCGCAGCGGCAATGGTGGCAGCGGCAACGGCGGTGGCGGTGGTGGGTCCGCGCTGGGTGGAGGCTCCTCCACTATCCAGGTTCCGGGCGGGCCGACTTCCGGCGGAACGGGCGGTACCGGTGCCACGAACGACAGTGGGCAAGGCGGCCCCGGAGGAGCCCCCGATGTGGTGCTCGCTGGCGATGCCGTGATCAACGCGAACGCGCAGGGCGGGGCTGGCCAGGGCTTCGATGGATTCAATTTCGCGGGGGGCGGCGGAGGCGGAGGCGCCGGCGTGTATTCCACCGGCACCAGCGTCACTGTCAACGGCGGCGTGACCGTGCAGGGCGGCACCGGCGGAAATGGCGGTGCCGGCACCTCGGGGTCAGCCTCCAACGGCGGAGGCGGCGGCGGAGGCGGCGCAGCGTTTGTCATTGTGACGCCGGCTGCCGACGTGAACAACCAAGGCACCCTAGTCGGCGGCAATGGCGGCAACGGTGGCGGCGGCGGGAACCCGGGCGGCGGTGGTGGTGGTGGCGACGGGTTGCTGACCTTGGGCTCCGGTACTCAGGTGACCAACATTGGGACAATCGTGGGCGGTGTAGGCGGTGCCAGTGGTGGCGGCGGCAGCACGGCCGGGACCAGCGGCGCGGGCGTCAATCTGTCTGCCGGGTTCAACGTGCTTTCCAACGTCGGCACGATCACTGGCGGGGCCGGCAATGGCGGTGCCGCGGGCGTGGGCGTCATTTCCAACGGTGACGTCATCGTCAATGGCGGCACCATCAGCGGTGGGCTGTACAGCGACGGTGTCACGCGGGCGGCTGCCATCCAGTTCAACGGGGCGAACAACACGCTGCAACTGCTGACGGGTTCCAACATCATCGGCAACCTCGACGTGGCGGCGGGGGCAGCAGCCAAGATCACGGCTGGCAGTGCAGGCCTCTCGCTGTCCAACAACGTCACGCTGGGCGACGCCACGTCGCGCGTCACGCTCGATGCGACCACGACCAGCCTCGTGGTGTCGGGCGTCATATCGGGCGCGGGCAGCGCGGCCGTTACCGGCAGCCGAACGATCACGCTGACGGGCAACAACACCTATACGGGCGATACCACCATCACCGCCGGCACGCTGCAGATCGGCAACGGCGGCACGACAGGCTCGGTAGCGGGCAATATCGTCAACAACGGCACGCTGGCCTTCAACCGCGGCGATGCAGTGACGTACGCGGGCACCATCAGCGGCACGGGCAATCTGGTGCAGGCCGGGGCTGGCACGCTCACCATCTCGGGCACGGCTGGCTATGCCGGCAGCACAACCATCAATGTTGGGACGCTCGCGCTGTCCGGCGCCGGCAGCATTGCGGCGTCCTCGGGCGTGGTCAACAACGGCACCTTCGATATCTCTGCGACGACGTCCGGCGCCACCATCAGCACCCTGACGGGCACGGGCACCGTTGGCCTGGGTGGCCAGACGCTGACGCTGGCTAATGCAGCCGGCACATTCAGCGGTGCGATCGGTGGTACGGGCGGCCTCACTGTCAGCGGTGGTACGCAAACGCTGTCGGGCGCGAACGGCTTTACCGGCGCAACGACCATCAACGCCGGCACGCTCGCGTTGTCGGGTGCCGGCAGCATTGCGGCATCATCGGGCGTAGTCAACAACGGCACGTTTGATATTTCTGGGATGACCTCCGGCGCCACCATCAACGCACTGACGGGCTCCGGTGCAGTCTCGCTGGGCGGGCGGACGCTCACCTTGGCGAGTGCCTCCGGCACGTTCAGCGGCGCAATCGGTGGTACGGGCGGCCTCACACTGGATGGCGGCACGCAAACACTGTCCGGCGTGAACACCTATAGCGGGGCAACGACGATCAACGCCGGCACGCTGGCGCTGTCGGGTGCTGGCCGCCTGGCGTCGGCTACGACGGTCACGCTCACGGGGACAAGTTCGGCGCTCGATCTGTCTGCTGGCGTCAGCCAGACGGTGGCGCACCTCTCCGGCGTCGCGGGTAGCCGCGTGGTGCTGGGCGGCGCGCTCACGCTGGCTGACGACTCGTCTCAAACCTTTAGCGGCAGCCTGAGCGGCAACGGCGCGTTGATCAAGCAGGGCACGGGCACGCTCACGCTCAATGGCGTCAGTAGCGGCTTCGCCGGGTCGACCACGGTAACGGGCGGCACGCTGGCGGTTGGCGATGCGGCAAACGCCGGTGCTGTGCTTGGCGGCAATGTCCTGGTGAACGCGCTTGGGACGCTGCGCGGCCACGGCACGGTTTCGGGCGACGTGAGCAGCAGCGGGGTGGTCGCGCCGGGCGGCTCCATTGGAACGTTGTCCGTCGGCGGCAATTACACCCAAGGCTCGACTGGGACGCTCGCCATCGAAGTCAGCCCCACGGACGCATCGCAACTGCGCGTGGGCGGTGCGGCAGCGCTCGGCGGCTCGCTGGCCATCGTGTTCGATCCGGGCACCTATACCGCCCGCCGCTACACCGTGCTGAGCGCAGCCAGTGGCGTGACGGGGCGCTTCGCAAACGTCAGCACAGCAACGGCAGGAGCCAACCTCGGCACGTTGCAGACATCCGTGGACTACGGAACGAATGCGGTCGACGTGCTGCTCGCTGAAGCAACAGCGCCCGGCACCCCCGGCAGCCCCACCGTCGTGGCACCGACCAAGACCTCCATCTATACGGCGTTGGGTACGACAGCACTGCTGCAGGCACAAGGTGTCAACTCAACGCTGCTCGGCCGGTTGTCGGGGCCGCAGGACGCCCCCAGTGGTTCCAAGGATGTGTGGGTCACGGCCAGCGGCTCCAGTACGAAGGTGGGCGGTACGGGGAATGCGCCGGGCTTCCTCACGCACGCCTATGGGTTCCTCGCGGGCGCGGAGGGTCGCCTTGGCGCTGCCACCGTGGGCGCGGCGGGCGGCTACACGCACACCACGCTGGGCGAAGACACCACCGGCGCATCGGGCGCCATCGACACCCTGCGTGTGGCACTTTACGGGGCGCAGCCGATGGGTGCCGTCAACCTGTCGGCCACGGTCGGCTACGGGCTTGATTTCTTCTCGCAGAAGCGACCGTTCGGCAGCGTCGGTACCGCCGAGGGCGACCATCTGGCGCACGAATTCACTGCCGCCACGCAAGCCAGCTTGCCCCTGGAGATGATGAGCGGCATCCGGCTCGCGCCGCATGTGGGCCTCCGATATGCGTACGTGCGCGGCAGCGGCTTCGGCGAGAACGGCGCCAACGGCCAGAACCTGCAAGTCGGGCCGGACAGCGCGCGCAGTCTTCAGCCGTATGTGGGTGTCACGCTCGACAAGGCCTTCGGCGATGTGCGCCCGGTCAACGTGCAGCTTCGCTTGGGCTACGCGCACGAGCTGATGAACGCCGGCCGCGTCGTCCAGGTCCAGAGCCAGGACGGCACCGTGTTCGCCGCCCCCGGCACCGACCTGCCGCGTTCGTTCCTGACCACCGGGGCCAGCGTCACGCTCCAGGCCGCCAAGGCGACCACGGTGTCCTTGGGTATTGATGCCACCATCAACACGAGCCATGTGTCTGCGCAGTCCGCCTACGTGCGGGTCAACCATAGGTTCTGACGGAACAGGGCGTGCCGAAGCGCACGCTAGATCGATCGAAAAACAACGCGCCGGGGCAACTCGGCGCGTTTTTTTTTCACGCTGCACCACGCGTGTGCGGCATGTTGACTTGCATCAATGGCAAGAACGGTATGGCGCCTAGATTTCCGTAGAGAGGGGGCTGTAGCAGCCACAAGCCGACAGAGCAACAGAGCGCGGGACGCATCCACGGAGACGCAAATGAACATGATTCGCACACTCGCTTCCACGCTTGTCGTAGCCGGTCTGGCGGTGGCTGCGGAGGGCATCCAAGCACAGACTCTGGAAAAGATCGCAGCGGCAGACAAGATCACGGTTGGCTATCGTGAAGCGGCGGTTCCGTTCAGCTATCTGCTGGCCCCGAACAAGGCCGTCGGATTTTCGGTCGATCTGACGCAAGCCATCGTCGACGATGTGCGCGCACGATTGAAGAAACCATCTCTGCAGGTCGATTCGATTCCAGTGACTGGCACGAATCGGATTCCGCTTCTGGTCAATGGCACCTACGACCTCGAATGCGGATCGACCACCAACACCAGCGCGCGGGGCAAGGAGGTGGCCTTCTCCATCAACTTCTTCTACGCGGGAACGCGCCTCTTGACCAAGCGCGATTCGGGCATCAAGAACTATCCGGACTTGGCGAACAAGACCGTCGCCAGCACAGCCGGCAGCACGAACGAGAAGGTGCTGAAGAAATTTGCCGTCGACCACAACATCGACGTCCAGATCATCTCCGGCAAGGACTATGCAGACGGGCTGAAGCTTGTGGAAACCGGCCGAGCGTCGGCATTGGCGCTGGACGATGTGTTGCTGTACGGCCTGCGTGCCAATTCTGCGAATCCGGCTGCGCTGGAAGTCGTGGCGGAAACCCTGCAGGTCGAGCCGTACGCCTGCATGGTCCGCAAGGGCGACCCTGCCTTCAAGCGGCTCGTTGATGCAACCATCACGCGCCTCATGAAATCCGGCGAGTTCACAGCGCTGTACAAGAAATGGTTCGAGTCACCCATCCCGCCGGCTGGCGCAAACCTCGACATGGCGATGAGCGATGCGCTACGCGCCAACCTGAAAAAGCGCAGCGACAAACCGGCACAGTAGCGTGATGCGTGTGTGGGCGGGCCGTAACCGCCCACACTATCGCCCGCTCGATGCCGTTTCCAGGTACGGCGCCAACAGCTCTGCCATCCAGTTCATGAACACCTGTGCCCGCACCGGCAGATTTCGCCGGTTCGGGTACACCAGCGACACCGGCATCGGCAGCGGCCGAAAATCGGGCATCACCTCCACCAGCGTACCGTCCGCAATCGCCGACGACAGCCCCGCATACACGGGCGCTTGGATCATCCCGAGCCCCGCGCGGCACGCAGCGTCGTAGCTCTCGGCTGAGCTGACGGTCACCGCGCCCTTCATCGGCCGGAATGCGGAGCGGTCATCCACCGTGTATTCCCACCCCGGCGACTTCGTGCCCAACGTCTGCACGTAATGGACGATGCGATGGTGATCGAGGTCTTCGAGCGTTTTCGGCATGCCGTGGCGTGCGATGTAACTGGGGCTCGCGCAGTTGACCTGATGCAATTGGCCGAGCGGGCGCGCGATGAGGCTGCTGTCGGTCAGGTTGCCGATGCGCAATACGCAGTCGAAGCCTTCACGCACCGGGTCCACGCGGCGGTCTGTGCTGGAGAGTTCGATTTCCAGCTCAGGGTGCGCATCGAGCAGCGCGGGCAGGGCGGGGATGACGATGCGGCGTGCAACGCCCACCGGCATGTCTACACGCAGCCGGCCGCGCAGCGCCTGAGGGCTTTGGCGGAACATGGTCTGCAGTTCGTCCATGTCGGCCAGGAGGTCTTGGCAGCGCTCGTAGAAGGTCTGGCCGTCTTGCGTGAGCTGCACCTTGCGGGTGGTCCGGTGGAGCAGGCGCGTGCCGAGCATCGTTTCCAGCTGCTGCACCGCCACCGAGGCGGCCGGTTTGGGAATGCTCAGGGCTTCGGCTGCGCGTGTGAAGCTGGCAAGTTCGGCCACGCGCACAAAGATCTGCATGGCTTCGAGTCGATTGGCGGACATGACGGGCGGATCGATTGTTATCTGTGGACAAACACAGAGATAGGATAGGCGAGATTTATTCTTTTTTAGTCGCCCAATACCATGTTCTCACGGTGTTCGACACCCCAAACCCAACCGGAGAGCAGACATGACACAGTCCCACACCCCCATCGCCATCATCACCGGCGGCAGCCGCGGCCTTGGCAAGAACATGGTGCAGAAGCTTGCCCAGCGCGGCACCGACGTCATCTTTACGTACCGAAGCAACCGCGCTGAAGCCGATGCCCTGGTCGCTGAACTGACTGCCCAGGGCCGTCGCGCCGCCGCCTTGCAGCTCGACGCCGGCAAGATCGCCACGTTCCCCGCCTTTGCTGATGCCGTGCGCGGTGTGCTGGCACAGTGGAAGGCCGAGCGCTTCGATTACCTCGTCAACAACGCCGGCATGGGGGTGTACGCCGCAGTGGCCGAAACCACCGAAGCCCAGTTCGACGAACTGATGAACGTGCACTTCAAAGGCGTGTTCTTCCTCACGCAGATTCTGCTGCCGCTCATGGCCGACGGCGGCCGCATCGTCAATGTCTCGTCGGGTCTCGCGCGCTTTGCGCTGCCGGGCTACGGCGCGTATGCGGCGATGAAGGGTGCGGTGGAGGTGCTCACGCGTTACCTCGCCAAAGAACTCGGCCCGCGCGGCATTGCCGTGAACGTGGTGGCGCCGGGCGCCATCGAGACGGACTTTGGCGGCGGTGCCGTCCGCGACAACGCCGATTTGAACGCGATGGTGGCATCCAATACTGCGCTCGGCCGCGCTGGTGTGCCGGATGACATTGGTGGCGTGGTGGCTTCGCTGCTGTCGCCGGATAACCGGTGGATCAATGCGCAGCGCATCGAGGCTTCGGGCGGGATGTTCCTGTAAGCAGTGCTGCTCGCTAGGCCTTGAGCTGTCGCGGTTTGATGCTGGGCGCACTGGCCATTGATGGTTTTACCCCCTCGCGGGGCTGACCTACTTTTCTTTGTCTTGCCAAAGAAAAGTAGGCAAAAGAAAGGCGCGCCCGAGATGGCGAAAGACTCCTTGGATTTGTGTCGCGGGGCGCCATCAAGGGCTCAACGTCAAAAGAAAAAGGCCAACCCATCGCGCGGTTGGCCTTGTCGTTTGGGCGAGCGCCCAGAGTGTTTGGTTTTTGTCCTTTGACTTTGTTGCCCTATGCGGCGCCTTTCTTTGCTTACTTTCTTTGGCAAGACAAAGAAAGTGAGTCAGCCCCGGCAGGGGATGAAACAAGGGATGAACCACAAGAAACAAACCCCGACCAGAAGCCCAAACAACAACCAAAACCCAAAAAAACTTACGCCACCGCCTTAGCCGCAGCCCGCCCCCGCAACCACTCAAACGTCAGCAGCAGACCCGTCGAGAACACAATCAGAATCGTCGCCAGCGCAGCAATCGTCGGCGAGATGTTCTCGCGAATACCGGTGAACATCTGTCGCGGCAGCGTCACCTGATCCGCCCCGGCAAGGAAGAGCGTGACCACCACCTCATCAAACGAGGTGGCAAACGCAAACAGCGCCCCGGAAATCACGCCCGGTGCGATGACGGGCAGGGTGATGCGGAAGAACGTCATGACCGGGTTGGCACCCAGCGACAGGCTCGCCCGGACGAGGTTGTGATTGAACCCCTGCAGCGTCGCCAGCACCGTCGTCACCACAAACGGCACCCCCAGCGCCGCATGCGCGAGGATCAGTCCGATATACGTGTTGGCCAGCCCCAGCGGTGCAAAGAACAGGTACATGCCCACACCCACCACCACCACGGGCACGATCATCGGCGACACCAGCACCGCCATCAGCAGGCCCTTGCCACGGAAGTCGGCCTTGTTCAGCCCGATGGCGGCCAGCGTGCCCAGCACCGTTGCCACGATCGTTGCCGCAGGCGCGACGATGAAGCTGTTCTTGGCCGCCATGCGCCATTCGTCAGACGTGACGAGGTTCTGATACCAGCGCAGCGAATAGCTCGGGATGGGGTACGAGAGGAACGTGCTCGACGAGAACGACAGCGGCACGATCACCAGCACCGGCAGCACAAGGTAGAGCAGCGTCAGCACGGCCAGCCCGCGCAGCGAGAAGTACCAGATGCGCTCGATGAGCGAGGTGTGCGGGGCAAACATCGGTTTGGCGAGTTTCATGGTCGATGTTCTCCGTTAGCCGACACGAACCTTGGGTCGCGTAAAGCGCCCGTACACCGCGTACAGGACGAGCGTGGCCAGCAAGAGCAGGGCGCCCAGCGCGCAGGCCATGCCCCAGTTGATGGTGACGTTGGTGAAGTAGGCCACGTAATAGCTGACCATCTGATCGTTCGGGCCGCCGAGCAGCGCGGGCGTGATGTAGTAACCCAGCGCGAGGATGAACACCAGCAGCGCGCCGGCACCGATGCCCGGATACGTCTGCGGCACATACACGCGCCAGAACGCAGCAAACGGATGGCTGCCCAGCGACACCGCCGCGCGCTGGTACGTGGGCGGGACCGACTTCATCACGCTGTACAGCGGCAGGATCATGAACGGCAGCAGGATGTGCGTCATCGAGATGTACACGCCCACGCGGTTGAACAGCAGCGCAAGCGGCTCCTTGATGATGCCGAGGTCCATCAGCCCGTGATTGATGAGGCCTTCGGTCTGCAGCAGCACGATCCACGCTGCCACGCGCACGAGGATGGACGTCCAGAACGGGATCAGCACCATCACCATGACCAGATTGGCACGACGCTCCGGCAGCGAGGCGATCCAGTATGACAGCGGGTAGCCGAGCAGCAGGGCGAACACCGTCACCATTGCGCTGATGACGAAGGTGCGGATGAACACCGTCACGTAGATCTGCTCGTCGGGGTCGGTTGCTTCGATATGGCCGAAGGCATCTTGCCGGTGGTCCAGCGCGGCCAGCAGGTAGAACGGCGACGTGCGGCTGCTGTTCTTGGCGATGGCCTGCCAGTACGTGACATCGCCCCAGCGATCGTCGAGTTCGAGGAGCTTGGCGCGGGTCTGCGCAGGCGTCAGCGCCAATGGCTTGCCTTGGTCGTCAGCCAGCGGCATGGCCCGCGCCGTCTTGGCGACCAGCGAGCGGAAGCCCGGAATTTCAGTGTTGAGGCGGCGGGCCAGTGCCCCCATCGCTTCGCCTTCGCTCACGATCGTGAGGTCTGCGGCAAGCGCGGCGTAGGCGGCGTCGGCCGGCGGGCTCTTGCGGTCCCAGTCTTTCAGGGCGATGCCCGTCTTGGGCAGCGCATCGGCCACCTCGGGGTTCTGCACGGCGCGCGTGAGCAGGGCGCCGATCGGCACGACAAAGATGAGCAGCAGGAAGATGGCGAGCGGCGCCACCAGCGCCAGCGCCATGGCACGCCTGCGCGCCTCAGCGCTCTTCAATTCGCGTTTGAGTTTGGCCGTCGAATCAGGAACCGATTCAGCCGCGATCGTCATGGTGTTCAATGCTGCCTCGCCATCGCTACGGGAATTCGTCCGGCGGATGCCTTGCCATGGGGCGAGGGCATCCGCGCGGTCACTGCGTTACACCGCTATGCGGTTACTTCGAAGCCCACGAGGCGAAGCGCTGTTCCAGCTCGTCGCCGTGGTCAGTCCAGAACTGCAGGTTCTGCAGCACAGCGTTCTTCGCGTTCTCCGGCGAGTTCGGCATGTTCGCCTGCGTCTTCGCGTCGAGCGCCTTGATGGCCGCTACGTTGGCCGGGCCGTAGGCGATGTGCTTGGCGTACTCCTGCTGCGGTTTCTGCGACAGCGTGTAGGCGATGTACTGCTCGGCCAGCGCCTTGTTGGGCGTGCCCTTGGGGATGGCCCAGTAGTCCAGGTCGTAGATGCTGCCGTTCCAGACCACCTTCAGGTTCTTGCCTTCGCGCTGCGCGGCGTCGATGCGGCCGTTGAACGCGGTGGACATCACCACGTCACCCGCCACCAGGAATTGCGGCGGCTGCGCACCGGCTTCCCACCACTGGATGTTCGCCTTGAGCTGGTCGAGCTTCTTGAACGCGCGGTTCTGGCCGTCCTTGGTGGCGAGCACCTTGTACACGTCCTTGACCGGCACGCCGTCGGCCATCAATGCGAATTCCAGGTTGCCGCGTGCACCCTTGCGCATGCCGCGCTTGCCCGGGAATTTCTTCACGTCCCAGAAATCGGCCCAGCCGGTCGGGGCAGTCTTGAGCTTGTCGGCGTTGTACGCCATCGCGGTCGACCACACGAAGAAGCCCACGCCGCAGGTGCTCGGCGACTCGGGGATCAGATCGCTCTTCTTGGCGATCTTGCTCCAGTCGAGCTTCTCGAACAGGCCTTCATCACAGCCTCGGCCGATGTCGCCCGATTCGACTTCCACCACGTCCCAGTTGACGTGCTTGGCTTCGACCATGGCCTTGATCTTGGCCTGCTCGCCGTTGTACTCGACCACGGTGACCTTGTTGCCGGTCTGCGCCTCGAACGGCTTGTTGAAGGCGGCCTTCTGTGCGTCACCATTGGCGCCGCCGAAGTTGACGACGGTGAGTTCGGCCGCGTGCGCGCCGAATGCAATGGCGAACGCGCCGGCAAATACGGAGAGACGCGTCTTTGCGATGTGTTTCATCTTGGCTCCTCTTTTTGGTGTGTGGGTACAACGTATGGTGGTGACATGCGGGCGGGGATGCCCGCATGGGTCATGCAAGGTCATGCAAAAACGCGTAGGTGTTCCGGTGCGAATTCGAGTTGGATCGGCGCGCCCGGCGCAAAGCCTTCGAGCGCGCGCGTGCCCAGCGGCACCTTCACGAAACATTCAGGCTGATCAGGCAGGGCGCAGCGCATGCGCACGTGGTCGCCAAAGTAGACGAGGCCGCGTGTCTGGCCCTGCAACGCATTGCCGGCAGCGGAAGCACCCTCAGCCAGGCGCATGCGCTCGGGGCGGATGCACCCGGTGGCGGTGGCCCCCACATTGGCGCCGGCAATATTGCGGCCCATGATGCGGGCGCCGTCGTTCAATTGCAGCTCGCAGTAGTCGCCTTCGACGCGGGTGACGGTGCCGCGCAGCGTGTTGCTGTCGCCGATGAAGTTGGCGACGAACTCGTTGCAGGGGCGTTCGTAGAGGCTGTCCACCGTGTCGAGCTGCTGCACGATGCCCTTGTCGAACACGGCCACGCGGTCGGACATGGTGAGCGCCTCGCCCTGATCGTGCGTCACGTAGACGAAGGTCACGCCCAGCTTTTCGTGCAGGGATTTCAGCTCGTACTGCATGTGTTCACGCAGTTGCTTGTCGAGTGCGCCCAGTGGTTCGTCCATCAGCACGAGCTTGGGCTCGAACACCAGCGCGCGGGCCAGCGCAATGCGCTGCTGCTGGCCGCCCGAGAGTTGGGCGGGGTAGCGCTTGGCAAAGCCTTCCATGCGCACCATCTGCAGGGCCTTGTGCACGCGGTCTGCACGCTCGCTAGCGGGGATCTTGCGTACCGTCAGCGGGTATTCCACGTTCTGCGCCACCGTCAGGTGCGGAAACAGCGCGTAGTTCTGGAACACCATGCCGATGTTGCGCTTGTGTGGCGGCACGTTGTTGAGCAGGGCGCCTTCCAGGCGGATCTCACCGCCGGTCGGAAATTCAAACCCAGCCAACATCATCAGGCAGGTGGTCTTGCCCGAGCCGGAGGGGCCGAGCAGAGTCAGAAACTCGCCTTGGTAGATGTCCAGGTCCAGATGCTTGACCACGAGGGTCTCGCCGTCATACGTCTTGCGTACACCGCGAAAGCTGACGATCACGTCGTCGGTCTTCATTACTGCCTCCTGCCGTTCTCCGATCCATTCGGGTCGGTCAACATGCCGTGTTGTGACGAATTGTTGATGGACTATAGCGGCTCATTGTTCTGCAAAGTGGACCCAATCCTGGTTATTTGATGGAGCCATTTTTGGCGACACCTCGGGCGCGGCCTACGGGCGTGCGGCCCGTGGCACCACAATAGGGAAAACCCCGGATGCCTTGCCCGAGCAAGCTCGGCGGTCGATCGTGCGGTGGTGGCGATGTGTTTGAGTTTAGGTCGTATGCCAGCCCACGTGCGGCGGGCATAACAGAGCGCGGATGGAACCAATTTCGGCGGAACAGCGGGCCGTGCAGGCTGCGTGGAAATGGTGCGCCGCGTCGTCACGCAAACGGTGCACGGCGTTGGGCGAGGTGCGCGGGCCCTGCGAAGACAATGTTGTCGTGCAGCAACCCGCGTTCAGGTGGCCGGCTCTTCAGCCAATGCCAGCGCCAGGTAGACGCTTACGGTCAGTCCTCCACCGGGCGTTTCCGACAGCGCGACCGTGCCGCCGTGCAGGCGCGCGATCTCGCGGACGATGGCCAGACCCAAGCCGCTGCCGTCGTGGCCTTCCGATGCCGCACCGCGATAGAAACGGCCGAATACCGCATCGCGCTCAGGCACCGCAATGCCAGGGCCATCGTCTTCCACTTGCAGCACGGCCTGCTCGCCGAGCATCGCCATCGCCTGACGCTTGACCCGCAGCGTGACGCGCGCCCCGTTTCCGGCGTAGAGGATGGCGTTGTCGAGCAGGTTGCCGATCAGCTCCTGCAGCCATTGCGGCTCGCCGGCCACCGTCACCGGTTCGCCTTCAAAGCCGAGGTCGACGCCGGATTTGCGCGCAACGGGCGCCAGTTCCAGCGCGACATCCCCGGCCAGGGTGTCGAGGCGCAGCGGCTGGAGTTGCGGTGCGTAGCCGCTGTCGGTCTCCAGGCGGGAGAGCGACAGCAGTTGCTGCACGCCCCGCGCAGCCTCTCGCACGGTGCCGTGCAGCGGCTCAAGATGGCGGCGGATGCGGTCTCCATCGGGTTCGCGCAGGGCGAGTTCGGATTGCGCCTGGATCACGGCCAGCGGCGTCTTCAATTGATGTGCGGCATCGGCAAAGAAGCGCTTGCGGGCTTGCACCATGCGCAGCAGGCGCGCCACATACTGATTGATGGCCTCGACCAGCGGAGCGACTTCTGCCGGCAAGCCCTGCTGCGGCAGCGGGGCAAGCTCATCGGTGCCGCGTCCGGCGACGGTTTCGCTCAGCTGGCGCAGGGGCCGCAGACCCCGCCTGATGCCCAACCAGACGATGCCGACCGCCAGCACCACCAGCAAGCCCTCCTGCTGCAATGAGCCCGCCAGGATCTCGTGCGCCAGCGCCTCGCGGGGCTCCAGGGTCTCGCCCACCAACAGCCACACGAGCTGGATCTGCGTCGACTGGGTATCGCGCACCGGCACGGCCTGCGCGGCCAGGCGCACGGGCATGCCCTGGAACTGGCTGTCGTAAAAAACCGAGCGATAGGGCGCCGGCCGCCGCCCTGTGGGCATGGGCAGGTCGTCATAACCGGTCAGCGTCTTGCCGTTGGCATCGGTCAGGCGATAGAAGACGCTGCTGCCGGTTTCCGATTGGAGAACGTCCAGCGCGAGGTAGGGCAAGTCGATGGCGAACTGCTTGTCGCGAAGGCGCACGCCCTCGCGCATGGCCTTGAGCGACGCTTCGAGCGTACGGTCGAACGCGGCGTTTGCAGCCGTCATGGCCCGCGCATACGTGAGCCAGGCGTCGAGCGCGAGCAGCCCCATCAGAGGGAGCAGCAACCAGAACGAAAGCTGCCGGCGCAGGGTGGGCAGGCTCATCGGCCTGCGTTCGCCGGTGTGCTGGGCGTGGCTTCCAGCAGATACCCGAGCCCGCGCAGCATGACGATGGCCACACCGCTGCCGTCGAGTTTCTTGCGCAGGCGGTGCACGTAGATCTCGATGGCATCGGCGTTGACCGATTCGTTGATGCTGAAGATCTTTTCCGAGATGGCGGCTTTGTTGACGGCGCGGCCATCGCGCAGCATCAGCACTTCCAGTACGGCGCGCTCGCGGCCGGTCAGGGCGAGCAGTTCGCCGTGAAGCGTGAAGGCGCCGCTGATGCCGTCGTAGTGCAGCGGCCCACATTGCAACTGCGTGCTCTCGTGGCCGTGGCTGCGCCGGATGAGCGCACGGGCGCGGGCCTCCACTTCGGTCAGGTCGAACGGCTTCGCAAGGTAATCGTCAGCCCCGAGGTTCAGGCCGCGCACGCGTTCTTCCACGGCGCCATGTGCGGTCAGGATCATCACCGGCAGCGGGTTCTTGCGCGCGCGCAGGCGGCGCAGCACTTCCAACCCATCCATGCGCGGCAGGCCAATGTCGAGAATGGCGAGCGCGTAGTCCTGCGTGGTGAGCAGCAAGTCGGCCGCATGGCCGTCATGCACGCAATCGACGGTGAAGCCGGCCTGGCTCAGGGCTTCTTCCAGCGTGCTGGCCAGCTTCAGGTTGTCTTCCACCAACAGGATGCGCATATCGGACGTCTCTCAATCAGCCGCAGAGGAATACAGACATCGCCGCATGTTTTGAAGCTAGGGAAACCCCCGAGAACGCCGCGACACACACCGGCAATTTCCCGCCAATCGAAAGTGAACTGAAAGTGCGCCCCTCATACGATCCGTCCCGCCCAAAGCCCTGTGAATGGGGCATTTGCGCAAGGACAACGAATAAGGGAGACCTGATGAACAAGACTTCGATGGCGCTGGCAGTGGTTGCGCTTGCCACCGCCACCACGGCCGGCACGGCCGCCGCTCAATCCTCCAACGTGACCCTGTACGGGATCATGGATTCGGGTATCGAGTATGTGAACCACGCTGGCCCGAACGGCGGCAGCGCCACGCGCCTCGTCTCGGGCGGCAAGAACACGTCGCGCTGGGGCATGCGCGGCACCGAGGATCTGGGCGGCGGCCTGAAGGCCGTGTTCAACCTGGAAAGCGGCATCGCCATCGACACCGGCAAGCTCGACACCGACAACACGCTGTTCGACCGCCGCGCCGTGGTCGGTCTGGCTGGCGGCTTCGGGCAGGTGGTGGCAGGCCGCACGTTCACCACCACGTACGACTTCATGCTGCCGTACGACCCGATGGGCTACGCGCCGAACTACTCGTGGGCCACGTCGTCTACGGCCACGGGCGATCGCAAGGACGGCCTGTTTTCGCGCGCTTCCAACGCCGTGCGCTACGACGGCACCTTTGGTGGCCTGAAGCTTGGCGCCACCGTGGGCTTTGGCGAGGCCGCCGGCAACTTCAAGAGCAGCTCCAAGTACGACCTGGGCGTCGGCTACAGCGTGGGCGGCTTCTCGGCTGCAGTCACGTGGGATCGTCAGAACGGCGCAGGCACGAGCACCACGCCGGCAGACACGACCGATTACATCCAGGGCATTCACGCCGGTGCCAGCTACGACTTCGGTGCACTGAAGCTGTTCGCGGGCTATCGCAACTACAAGCGCGCCTTCACGACGGCGGCCGCCAGCCTGCGCAGCGATATGTACTGGGCAGGCGCCAGCTACGACGTGACGCCGGCCTTCACGCTGTACGGCGCGGTGTACAAGCAGAACATCAAGGACGGCACGGATGCCGATCCGATCTTGTTCTCGGTGCGTGGCCAGTACGCGCTGTCCAAGCGCACCACGGCGTACCTGTCTGCCGGTTATGCCAAGGCCAAGAACGGCCAGAACGTAAGCCTGTCGCGCGACGTGATCGGCTACGCCAACAACCAGGTTGGCGTGACGATGGGCCTGCAGCACCGCTTCTGATCGGCCAATCGACCGATCGCTGTAACGAACACGGGCACCTTCGGGTGCCCGTTTTGTTGGATCGGCGCGCAGTTCAGCAGGCCATCAGTCGAGCGCCGGGCGGGATTTCAGCATCCGCCGCACGTCTTTGAAATCGTCAAAGGCGGCAAGATCCTGCACGATATTGTGAACATTTTGGCGGAGCGCAGCGATGTCGATGTCGAGCTTTTGCAGGATGGCGTCCGGCGGCAGCGCCCCGAACCGCTGATAGCCGTACGTGTGCCGAAACGTCGTCTCGACACGATGGATTTGCCGGTCCAGCTCGCGCACCTGGTCTTTCAGGATCTGGTTGTAATGCGTCAGCCGCGCTTCGCTGATGTGGTTGATTGAGCGCTGATCGATGTGCTCAAGCGCAAGCTGCAACTCCAGCAGTTGCAGCAGGTTGTTCTTGTCGTAAGCCTCGTTGACGCGCTGCATGAGGCGGGTCTTACGCTCCCGCTCCTGCGGATCAGTTTCGCGGTCGGGGTGCAGGGCGCTGGCGAGTTTGCGGTAGACCTCGCGAATGGACAGGCTGATCTGCGCCTGTTCGTCTTCTTCCCGTGCTTCTGCGGCCAGTTGCTTGGGAGACTTCTTCCGGGCGGCCCGGCGGGCTTCGCGCTTATTTGCTGCGGCGGCTTTTTTCTCGGCCCGTTGCTCGATGTGCGCGCGGGCGCGTTGCAGGAGTGCCTCCTCTGAATCGACATCCGTGTCGTCGCCCAGGTCGACACCGAGTGCCGCTTCCAGCCTAGCCTTCATCGCTGCGGCTTGCAGCGCGGCTTCCCGGTCGAAGTCCGTGCCGCTGTATTTGTTGTAGAGCGCCTTCAGGCTCGGGTCTTCGTCAATCAGATCTGTCGTCAGCTCGACGATGAGGGCGGATATCTTGCGGCGCTCGGCTTTGGTAAAGCCGTCATGCTCATAGACCTGATCGAGGCTGCGGACGAGGTGGGTCTGCAGCTCGGCGCAGGTTCGCTCCAGCGGCAGGAACTCGCTGGCATATCGGCTCTGGAACCGAACGGTGGCCGCCTCCCAGTCAGCCAGCCGCTTACGCCGATTCTCAATTTGCCTGATCAGCGCGTTGAATGCTCTCTGGCCCTTCGACAGCGTTGGCGAGTCGTCCGCGTGCTGTTTGGGTGTAATGCTAATGGGCGGACGGTGTGCCTTGGTCATGGCGGGGTGTTCGAACAGCGAAGGACATAACGGGTGGGGCTGAATTTTACCCACGCGACGTCGCCCCCCAGGGGGCTGCTTGTATGCCGCCCTAATGGCTATCGGTCCCCGGATGGCTGGCGACTGGGCTCGCCATTCGCTCGGGATCTCGGCGCATCAAGCGCGGGCAAGGGCGGAGGGGCGGAGACCAACTGATCGATGGCTTCAATTGTCTGCAAGGTTGCCTCCTGTGCCTTGTGCAGCTTGAATTGGAAGTACGCATAGGTTCCAGTGGCAATCACCAGGCCAACGACTGCAGTCAACCACACTGGAACGCCGCCGATCGGCTTGAGGTTGCGTTCTGTGGCGACGTGCAATGACGGTGAAAGCTCCCGTGGCACGGGCGGAACTCTAGCCTTCACAATCGCGTAGAGCTTTTCACGCAGCAGTTGATGCTCGCGTTCGCCATTCTCCTTGACGCGGTAAGAGCCCATGAAGCCCACGTTCAAGATGAAGTAGATCAAGTAGATCAACTGTAGATTGGCATCGGGGTCTTCGACCAGGCGAGCAAGGAGTTGATACACCTTGGTGCCGCTATCGCGATCGCCGTGAAACTGCGCGGTGATCGAGTGTTGCGGCCATGCGCCAATGCCGTCTTTGCCACCACCACCCCATGGGGTGTGATGCGCCTCTTCATCCAACGCAGCACACAAGCAATAGCTCGCCCCCACGATGTGATGACGGTCAAAGGCCGCCCGATGGCAAAGCTTTTCAAAGGTTTGGATTTCGAGCACCAGCAGGGCACGCAGGTGCCCGATTTGACCGCGTCTGAGGTGTTTGATGGAAGACAGATCGGCGATGGCCCTGAGTAGTCGACCTGCTGCGATTCTCAAGCCCCACGGATGCTCCGTTCGCTTGATGCGATCCAGCATTTTTTGAAGCGCGGCTTCACTGTACGCCTCGACCGTCACGGGCTTGGCGCCATTGTCATGGATGGCGCCTTTGATGTCCGTGAGTTTCTTCTCAGCCGCAGGCGCCTTCCGCTCGGATTTGGCCTGCGGCTTGCCAGGTTTCGCACCTTGATCGGCCAGCCAGACTGGCGCTTTTTTTGAACGCTGACGTTTAGCCATCGACATACCCCGTCGTGGTGCCGATGAGTGCGCAGCCGCATCGGCAACGATGCCCGTGCAGAGCCACCGGTTGGCCGTTCACGATCGTGGAATCGTCACCTTCAACGATGGTGTTGATGCCATGCAAGCGTCCATCTGGGTAGCGCCCGGGGCAGTCCACGAGATCGCCCTTGCGGGCGATCGGCTTGCCGTCAATGGTGTCCGTTGGTGATCCGCTGATGACGGGGCCGTTGCTGGAGTTGACGTCTCCGACCACGATGATGGACCTGGATAGCATGTTCAATCTCCCATCAGCATTTCATCGAGCGTTGGCGTTGGACCGGCGTTGATACTACGCACAAGCGCTTTTGTTCGTGCAGCTTGTTCCGCCGCGCGCGCATCTTCCTCCAAGCCCAAATGCCTGATGGCGTTGTCGTTGCCGACAAAGAACACTCGTGCCCAGCCATACCCGCCTGGCGCGTACTCATGAAAGTACGGCATGCGAAACCATGCGCGGTTGTCATGGATATAGTCATCGAAGAGGGCGATGATGGCTCGGTTCTGACGCTCAAACTGCTCTACTGCTTTGGGTGCAGTCCATTCGCGCAGCTTCTCCACCATTTCGCGTGCTGGCAGAACCAACACGTCGTAGCGCTCTGGCAGGAATGCCTTGGTCTTGAGCGCGCCAGCGACCACTGGGCCTGTTCGCACATGCATGTCTTTGTCTACCAGATTGATACGCTCGCTGTCGGGATTTCGATCGCGTCGCACGTAAAGCAATTGGGCTGCATTCTTGTAGGCATCGTAGGCTGCGGCTCCAATGCCGACCGGGCCGATCGCCGATCGCTCCATCTTGGCCATCAACGGTGATGGCATTTTCTCAACACCAAGCTCGGCCTGCCGTTCAGGATGAAGGTAGCCAAGCAGCAGGCGGAATTCTTCTGCGCTCTCCCGCAGGTCATGCTGATCATTAGTGACGGTTTCATCCGCACCTTCGCCAGGCCGGGTCTTGTCTTTCTTCCTGGCGATTTTTTGGCAGAGTTGCTCCCGCCTGCGTGCCATGGCGTTCCAGGCTGCCTGCATCTTCTTGTCTCGTTCGGCAGCCTGTACCATCTGGGCCGCTCTCGTCGCCGCACTGGCGTAGCCCCGTGAAGCATTTTCCAGCCCTGCAGTGGCGCTGCCTGCGGCCAATTCTTTGATGCGCTGGCGCAGCTTCAAGGTTTCTGCATCGGTTTCCGTTGCCTTGTCGACCTGCAATTCCAGTTGATACGGCGTCAAGCTGTCTTCAGAAGCAGCCTTGAAGAACGGTCGATTGGTGAGATAGTCGCCAGTGTTCCAGCGTGCGCGCAGCGTGCGCCATGCAAGGTTCTGCTGCATGCCGATGCGCATGGCATCTGTCACGGTCGATATTCCGCCCATTTTGTCCAACCATGCATTGAAGGCATTGACGACCGACTGACTCAAGGCAAAATCATCCCTCATGTACGGGCTCTTGCTGACGTCCTCACCAACCAAAAGCGGCACACCCCAGCGCAATGCTTCGATGTACATGTGATGCAGTGGAATCTGGCTGAGCTTGTCGGCATCGCCAGCGCGGGCCTTCCCTTGGGCACCAGGCGGATAACCGCCGCCGACGTCTGAATGCACACCGGGGTAGGCCACCTCCAGCCTTTGGCCAGCGCCGCCCGGATAGGCTTGGCCCTCCATGATGGTATCCAGCGGAAAACTCATGCGCTGTTCGTGAATGGAAAAGAAATGGGTGCAGCGTTTGACGTCTCTGGGAATGTTCATGAGGCCATTGCTGGACCACGCAAAGTGGCCATCGAACGTATCGAAATCAAATGCCGCCCGCACGGAGTCCGGTGGCCCCACGGATGCCACGGTATCGAACAACCCCATGAAGTTGATCTGGTAGGGGATCGTTCCAGCAATCTTGCCGTTCGGTGCCCAATCGCGCGTGAGCTTTCCGATGAACGAGCGCGCGCAGGCTGCACCGCGCGAAAAGCCAAACACGTTGATCCACACCTGCTTGACCATCTTGTTGCGCTGGCAGTCGCGTTGCCTGTCGCGTTGGATGCCGGCGAGTTTGCGGTGTGTCATGTCGAAGAGATTGGAGAAGCCCCGGTAGCCGTCAGCAGTGGAATGGCAGAGGCGTCTGGCTTCGTCGTTTTCTATAAGCGTCGCGTTGGCGCCAGCAATTGCTCGGTAGATCGAGTTCAGCACGCGCGTGTAACCCCACACGCAGCGCCAACCGTAGCCGCGCGCGAAGGCTTTGCCTGTGGAGGAGTATTCGAGTTCACCGAGCTTCTCGAAGATCGTGCCAACACCGGCGATGTAATGCCGGTAGATGCCATTCCAGGGTTCTTCCCGTGCCGCGTTATATAGGCGTGCCACGTTGGTGTGTGCCTGCCAATTGGAATCTCGGAACTCCGGGTTGTCTTCGTCATCGTTATTGTTGGTGCCATCGAAGAACAGGCTGATATGAATGGTCTGTTCGCAGGAGCCGAGTGGGTCGATGACTTTGCTCTTACCGTGCTCATATGCGGTTTTTGCTTGTGAGAGCAAGCCGCCATCGGGCATCTTAGTGGGCCAGCGTAAGACCTTCATTGGTTCGTCTCCTCTTGCTTTCTGAGTTCGGCTTCGCGGGCCAATTCGGCTTCTCGAGCAATCTTCATTTGACGTTGTTTCTCGCGCCGCTCTTCATCTTGACGCGTGAGTTCTTCGTCCACCGTGCCTGTGGCCACATAAGGGTCATCGTCAGTTGGTTTGACTTCAAGACTGTTGTGTCCATTTGCGTTACCGTCCTGCACCATCAGCTTCACGCGGTCTCCGGGAAGAAAGATGGCAAATAGCGCGCCTGCCCTTGGTCCATACTCCGGCACCTCCGCTTTGGCTTTGTACCAAGAACCGTAAGTGACACCGTCTAGTTTCTTATCGGCAATCCACCGCACCACCACCTTCAGGCCAGGGCGCCATTTCTTAGGGAAGGAGGCGCAACATTTCCCTCCACCTCCGCCGGATGGCAAATCGTCGGATCGGGCTGGTTGAATATTCGGCCCGCCCCCTTTTATGCCGTTGTCGTCGAGCCCCTTTAGGTTGAAGGTGTGGATGTAATAGGGGGTGTAGTTCAGCCCACTAACTTCGCCATACTGCATTGGGTCGCCATCATCCCGTGCCGCCATGGCCGCGCGGTCGTCGCAACTGGCAAGTAGGGCGAGGCTGATCAGCAAAAGCGCCCTGATCGATTGGGTTTTCATAACCGGTTACTCCGATTAAAGAATAGAGCTGATGTGATTGATTTATTCGCAGGAGACTTCATCGGGTGGTCTCCTTTTGCTTATTGAGTTCGGCTTCGCGGGCCAATCCGGCTTCTCGCGCGACCTTCATTTGACGTTGCTTCTCGCGCCGCTCTTCATCTTGACGCGTGAGTTCTTCGTCCACCGTGCCTGTGGCCACATAAGGGTCATCGTCAGTTGGTTTGACTTGGAGACTGTTGTGTCCATTTGCGTTACCGTCCTGCACCATCAGCTTCACG
>NZ_QMKS01000008.1:0-128991 GCF_003290055.1 Ralstonia sp. GX3-BWBA
CCGATTAAAGAATAGAGCTGATGTGATTGATTTATTCGCAGGAGACTTCATCGGGTGGTCTCCTTTTGCTTATTGAGTTCGGCTTCGCGGGCCAATCCGGCTTCTCGCGCGACCTTCATTTGACGTTGCTTCTCGCGCCGCTCTTCATCTTGACGCGTGAGTTCTTCGTCCACCGTGCCTGTGGCCACATAAGGGTCATCGTCAGTTGGTTTGACTTGGAGACTGTTGTGTCCATTTGCGTTACCGTCCTGCACCATCAGCTTCACGCGGTCTCCGGAAAGAAATATGGCAAAGAGTGCGCCTGCCCGTGGGCCATACTCCGGCACCTCCGCTTCGGCTTTGTACCAAGCCCCCCATGCAATACCGTCTAGCTTCTTATTGGCAATCCACCGCACCGTTACCTTTAGGCCAGGACGCCATCTTTTGGGGAAGGCGGCGCAACATTTTTCCGCCCCCCCTCCGGATGGCATGTTGTCTGGGGTGGCGGGCATGATGTTTGGTCCGCCGCCGCTGATGCCGTTGTCATCGTGGCCTTTCACGTTGAAGGTGTGGATGTAGTACGGCGTGTAGTTCAATCCGCTGACACCACCGTATTGCATGGGGTCGCCATCATCCCGTGCCGCCATGGCCGCGCGGTCATCGCAGCCGGCTAGTAGGGCGAGGCTGATCAGCAAAAGCGCCCTGATTAATTGGGTTTTCATAAGCTGACGTTCCGAATCAAGGACAGACGGATGCGCACGCGCTTTCCGCACGAGGCACCGCAATCCCTTGTGATCGGTTCTTTCAAATGCATTCGGCTATCTCGAGCGCTTGGCTTTCGTAAGCAATTGCTCCCACGTTGCAGGGTGAATGCCTTCCTCACATGCCGCCATGGAGCTGCCGCTATGCATGCGCTTTTCCAATGCGATGCGAACGCTGCCGTGTTCGTCGAAAGCTGGGCCGTATTGGTAGGACAGCTCGCAAAAGCGCAGTCTGTCAGCGGGTTCGGTTAAACCCCATGCTGCAGCTTTCTGGTAGCGATGCAGGAAATCCGAGAACCGGGGGAGGTAAGGGCCATCCTGCTTTACAGTGCCGTTCTCCACCAATGCTGCGAGAAGCTGATCGGGCTCGCAGTGATCAACAAGCCGGTCGAGTTGCTCTTGGGTGAGCTGAATCGAAAGTGGAACGGTTTGCGTGGCGCCGCTATTCGCTGGACCATCAATGCGTTCCCAGCTTTCGCTGTGGCCGCGGTATTTCCACTGCTCGATGGGGTCCATGAGCTTGTCGCTGATTTCATCCCCCCAGACTTCCATTGCGAGCAGCAGATTGCGTGGGTCGTAATAGCGGACCAACGCCGTCATGCCATCGCCAATGTCGGCAATCAGGAATTGACGCAGGTGGCGCACGAGCGGATCAATATCGGCACGGCTCCAGATCAAGGTGAGACATGGGGCCTGCAAGTCCATCGCATCCAGCTCGGCCAGCCACGGTGCGTTGGCGTCAGCCACCCGTGCGAGGAAGAGCGAAGCATCTCCTGCTTCTTCTTCTGGCAAGCCGGCGTAGACGTTGCGGAATTCGGTGCCCGCCTCGCGCAGCAAGGCGGCCAGGCGCAAAGGGTAAGCAGCGCCATCCGCCAGCACATAGATATGAACCGTGTTTTCGTTTCCTGACATTGCACACTTTGGGATGGCTGAGAGAGTGGCCGGCTCGCGATGACGGAGCGACGTCTGCGAGCCGGAGGGCTTGCCGGGCGTGCTAGTCGTCTTGGCGCGCGAATGCGCTGGCATCCGGAACGTGCTGTACCAGGGCCGGATCAATGACGAGGGGTTGGGCTGCCTGGATATCGCGCGTGTTCTTTTGCACCGCAATGGCGCCGAACAGTGCAAGGGCAAACGACATGCCGTAGAAACCCTTTTCGCTCAGGGCAAGCGTGGCATTGAACAGACCCACGCACAGTAGCAACACCGCCAGAAGGACGGAAACCCAGCTCAGGCCGTAGTAGATGCCCGTGACGGGGATACCTTCGAGCCGGTCTCGCACGCTCTTTTGTACCGACACAGCGGCAAAGAGGCCGTAGACGAGCACGGTGAAGTAGTAGCCCCGCTCGTTCAACTGCATGTTGGCATTGAAGAGTCCAACGAGAAACGCAAGAAAGCCGGCTAGTAGCGCCGCCCAGGAAGTTGCGACAAAGGCAAAAGAGGGGCGGTGCGCTTGATAGGAATTTCGCATGATCAGTTCGATGATGGTTGATGAAAAGTTGGGGGGAGTTAGCGGGGCACCACGGCGGTATTGCGCATGGCGGCCTTCAGCAGGCATTCGAGGCACACCTGCTTGGGCTTGAGATCGACCGGCATGCTGCTTGGGCCGGTGAGGTTTTTACTGGCGGCGTGGACTTTCCACGCGCCTTCGGTGCCGTTTTCGATACCGCCGGTGGTCAACTTGATATAGCTGCCTCCACCGTTGAGTTGCAGCTCCTGCTTGGCCTTGATGATGATCTTCTCGGCGGTGGCGGTAATTTCGAGCTTGGCGAGCAGGTGGATGGAATCTTTGAGGGCCTGCACATTGATGTTGCCGGCGGCAGCAACAAAGCGCATTCCTGCCTCGTAGACAAAGACACGCCATGCCTGCCGAACGCTGGCGAAGAATCCTCCGCCAGCTGTGACGGATACATGGTCTCCGGTGGTAATGGCGAGATGCGTGCCACTCTGCAGGTGGGTCAGACCCGGTGTTGAGGTGGCGATGCCCACGGGGCTGGTCAGCGCAAGCTGAGGAGCCGTGAATTCCTTGAGCGGTCCATCGCCCTTGAGCGCGGCATGCTGGCGTGCCATGGCCTTGGCGATTTCCTTCTGCTCGCCATTCTGGGCATCCGCCTGCTGAGCGGCGTCGGCCAGTTGCTCGGTCTGACACTCCGCTTGTTGCAAGGCGTCCACCATATCGCCCATGCTCAAAGCGTAGTCGTCTCCGTGGTTACGCTTGTAGGTCGTCAGAAGCATCCCCATCGATGCCCGCATGGCTCCCCACGCATCGGTGCGCAGCTCGTAGCCCTCACCGCGCTTATGCCCGCGACCCTGCCAGCCAGGAATCGCAACGATGTGGCCGAGCGCCAATTCCGATGATTGAAAGTCCGAGCCGATTTGAGCCTGCGGTTGCCCCGGTGTGTCATCCGCCAGAATCTTGTTTTGGCGGCCACTGCCGCGGCCTTCTCCATCGGGCAATTCCTGGCTGGCAAAACCCGAGAGCGCTTGCATTTGAGGCAAGACCCACGGTGGCAGGTTCATCTGGTTGTAGACGCGCTCGGTGGCGATGAGGCAGTCCGGGTCGCCATGAATGCCAATTACCAGGACCTCTTGCCCGACCCGCGGCAGGTGCATGGCGCCAAAGCGATGGCCCGCCCACGCATTGGCAACGCGTACCCAGCATGAGCTGTGCTCGTCGTTGTTGCCGTACAGGTCGTACGGCATCTGCACCTTAATGCGCCCGTACTGATCGGTATGTATCGGGTGTCCTGCCGGGCCGACTACACGCGCTTGGATCGGGCCAGACATACGTGGCTTGTGCTGCGTGCGTGCAGGCCGGAATATTTCGTTGGTGGGCTGTACCTCGAATTCCACTTCGCAACGCCATTGCTGGCCGGTTCCCGTGGTTTCGCCTATGTCTTCAATGCGAAGCTTGGTGCCGAAGATGAGGTATTCACGGTTAGCTTCCTGTTCAAGAAAACCAACGAGGTGGAAGGTGCAGCCCGGCACTATTGCGCGCAAGTTACCCTTGCCTTTGCCGCGCAATCCAAGCTGCCGGATTTCCTCCATCCGAATGCGAGCGATGAATCGGCCTTCGTCCCATGGGTCGCTGCCGGTTGCCGGCTGGCTGTGGTCGCCGGGGTATTCGTAGAGACTGTGCGTTGAGTGCGCCGTCTCGCGCGGGTCGCAGTCCCGAATGCTCAGGTCGGCACGAGGCTTGCCAAAGTCGTAGTCCGATGTACGCCACTCGCCCGAGACAAGCTGGTCAATGAGTTCGAATTCATGGGCATGTTCTTCGTCGATGCGGTCTGGTGCGGCCTGCCAGCGGATCGTGTGATATGCGGCGCTTGAGCAGGGCCCGAATGCGCTATTGCTGTCGGTTAGCACAAGGCGTTGCCGCCCGCCGGAATGGGCCATGAACCAGGAAATTCCCCACTCTTGAGTGAGGCGCTGGAAGTAGGCGAAGTCCGTCTCGCCATACTGCTGCTGAAAGACCCTTGTGGGGTACCTCCGCATATCCAGGCGCTTTTCTACCGGATAGATGTAATTTGCGAGCAACGCATCCAGAATCTGAACAACGTTCTTTTCCTGGTAGATCTTGTAGTCTGAGCGCCGCGTTGCAAGCCATAGCCAGGGCCTCAGTGTGAGGCGATAGGCGATATGTCGGCCTACCAGATAGGGGCCGCGCACCCGTGTGACGATCCCGGTGATTTCGCGTGTGCCTGCACCTGCGCGGCCTTGCAAACCGATGCCCGAGCCATCCAGTTCGATCCGGATCGTGACTTCAGTGCCCTCCAGGGTCTTCTTGTCTAGGTCGGCTGCGGGGCCATAGATCGCGTGACGCTCATCTGGCGTGCGCAGTTCCAGATCGTATTCGAACAGTTCGTTGAGGTTGTCCGTGCCGGATAGACTTGAAAACACCAAGGTGGGTTGCCCAAGGAGCATGGGCAATGCTGCGCCTGAAACGGAAATGGTGCGGCCAGAAAGCGGCAAATGATCAAGGCCGTCCATGAGGGGGCTCCTTTGGCAGGTAATCGACAAAATGAAATACGTGCAAACCTGCCAAAGGCTGCCAAAAGCGATGCCGCAAATACATGAGACGGTTCTGAAAACCGTTTCTGATTTTCAAAATCAGAATTCAGAACAAGTGATAGCAAATCGAACGTCGAAAGCGACATTGATGGGCTTGTCCCAAAAGGAAACGGGCACCCGAAGGTGCCCGTTTCTCTGGCGCGTTGAAAAGCAGCGTTTGGTTCAGCCTAGCAACAACGCATCGTCATCCACCTTGGCGCCGCGCGTTTCCTCGAACTTCTGCAGCAGATGCGGCACGTCCAGGCCTCGGCGTTCCTCGCCTTGCACGTCGAGGATCACGTTGCCCTGATGCAGCATCACCGTGCGATCGCCGTAGTCGAGCGCCTGGCGCATGGAGTGCGTCACCATCATCGTCGTGAGCTTGCTTTCCGAGACGATCTTGGCGGTCAGCTCCAGCACGAAGGCGGCCGTTTTCGGGTCTAGCGCGGCGGTGTGCTCGTCCAGCAGCAGGATGCGCGACGGCTGTAGCGATGCCATCAGCAGGCTCACGGCCTGGCGCTGGCCGCCGGAGAGCAGGCCAATGCGATCGGTCAGGCGGTTTTCGAGGCCCAAGTCCAGCCGGCGCAGTTGCTCGCGGAAGATCTCGCGCCACTTGCGGTTGGTCGCGAACTGGAAACCACGACGCTGGCCGCGGCACATGGCCAGCGACATGTTCTCTTCGATGGTCAGGTTTTCGCAGGTGCCGGCCATCGGGTCCTGGAACACGCGGGCGACCTTGTCGGCGCGTTGCCACGCGGTCTTGCGCGTGACGTCTTCGCCGTCGATGGTGATGCTGCCCGAATCGACGATGTAGTCACCGCTGATGGAGTTCAGGAACGTCGACTTGCCGGCGCCGTTCGAGCCGATCACGGCCACGAACTGGCCCGAGGGGATCTCCAGCGACAGGCCGCGCAGCGCGCGCATCTCGATGGGCGTGCCTGGGTTGAAGGTGAGGGTGAGTCCTTGTGCGCTCAGCATGTCAGTTCCCCTTGGTACGGGTCTTGGCCAGCTTGCCGAACACCTTGCGACGCATGCCGGGCAGCACGAGGGCGATCACCACCAGCGCAGCGGTCACCATGTTCAGATCCTGCGCCTGCAGGCCGATGAAATCGCTATTGAGTGCCAGGGCGATGAAGAAGCGATACAGGATCGCGCCGACCACCACGGCCAGCGTGGTCAGCACCAGGCGGCGTGCCGGCAGCACGGTCTCGCCGATGATGACGGCGGCCAGGCCGATGACGATGGTACCGATCCCCATCGACACATCGGCGCCGCCCTGCGTTTGCGCGTAGAGCGCGCCAGCGAGGGCCACCAGTGCGTTGGACAGCGCCATGCCGGCCAGCGTGGCTGCGCCGGTGGCGATGCCCTGGGCGCGGGCCATGCGCGGGTTGGCGCCCGTGGCGCGCAGCGACAGGCCGATCTGCGTGGAGAAGAACCAGTCCACCAGCAGCTTGACGACCACCACGACCACGCCCAGCAGCACCGGGCGGAACACGTAGTCGGGCATCCAGTCCGGCTGCAGCAGCGAGAAGACGGTCGGCTCGGAGATGAGCGGCACATTGGGCTTGCCCATGATGCGCAGGTTGACCGAGTACAGCGCGATCATCATCAGGATACTGGCGAGCAGATCCATGATTTTCAGGCGCACGTTGAGCCAGCCCGTGACGAAGCCTGCAGCGGCACCGGCCAGGGTGCCACCCAGCGTCGACACGAACGGATCGTGTCCGCCGGCGATGAGCGTGGCCGCCACAGCGCCGCCCATCGGGAAGCTGCCGTCGACAGTGAGGTCAGGGAAGTTGAGGATGCGGAAGGAGATCAGCACCCCGAGCGCCACGAGACTGAAGATCAGACCGATCTCCAGGGCGCCGAGCAATGAAAACAGTGACATGACGGAGTAGGGCGCGGTGATTGGGCACCGGCCTGTGTGCAATGAACGGGACGCTTGTGGGTAGCAGCGTAAGCGCCCGGCCATTATGCGGCGGATAGCCACGTTGCGGCGCGGGCAGCCAGACCCGCGCCAGGCCGGCTCCGTCAGGCGGAGGCCGACCCGGCGCCTTGCGAGTTACTTGATGACTTCCTTGGCGTCCTTCAGCAGGTCCGCCGACAGGGTCGCGCCTTGCTTCTTGGCCGCGCCTTCGTTCACGAACAGCTCCAGGTCGGTGCTGCCGGCCGAGGCGATGGCGCCGGGCTTCTCACCCTTCAGGATGCGGGCGACGACCTTGCCGGTCTGCTGGCCCAGCTTGTAGTAGTTGATGCCCAGGGCGGCGATGGCGCCACGCTTCACGCTATCAGTATCGCCAGCCACCAGCGGAATCTTCGCTTCGTTGGCCACCTTCACCAGCGATTCGTATGCCGACACCACGTTGTTGTCGGTGTTCGTGTAGATCACGTCGACCTTGCCGATCAGGTTCTTGGCGGCCGGGGCGATGTCCACGGTGCGCGGCGCAGCCGATTCGACCAGCGTCATGCCTTGCGCCGACAGCAGTTTCTTCAGCTCAGTCACGACCACGACCGAGTTCGCTTCACCCGGGTTGTAGACCATGCCGATACGCTTGGCATTCGGCACCACACGCTTGATCAGGGCGATCTGCTTGTCCAGCGGCAGCTTGTCAGACACGCCGGTCACGTTGGTGCCGGTCGGCGCCCAGCTCTTGACCAGTTGTGCGGCCACCGGATCGGTCACGCCTGAATACACGACGGGGATCGACTTGGTGGCAGCCACGACCGCCTGCGCCGACGGGGTAGCGATGGCGATGATGGCGTCCGGCTTGTCGCCGATGAACTTGCGGGCGATCTGCGCGGCGGTGGCCGTGCTGCCTTGTGCGCTCTGGTATTCCCACTTCAGGTTCTTGCCTGCGTCAAAGCCTTCGGCCTTGAGTTGTTCCTTGGCGCCGTCGCGGATGGCATCGAGCGCCGGGTGCTCAACGATGGCGAGCACTTCAACCGACTTCGTGGCCTGGGCCAGCGCAGGTGCGGCTTGCAGCAGAGCCATCGGAATGGCAGCGAGCGCGGCAATGCGGAAGGCGTGCTTGAACGTGGACATAAGGATCTCCTGTTTCCTTTTGGGTGGTTTCGCTCTGGCGGCGAGCGGGATATGCCCGTGCCGGCGTGGTTGGTTTTTCAGACTCTCTTGATTCTTGAGTGCACCGAAGCAGTGCAATGCTGGCGCACGTGGGCGCACATTATGGGACAAATCGCAATGCTTTTCAGCAAACACTTCAAAAGAACTTGGGGGTGCAGGAGGGGGATTCCGGTTGCGTGCGATGCAACGCGGCCATCAAGTCAAAAAGGGGCACGAGGCCCCTTTTTTCACTGCCCCAACGGGCTGCTGCTTACTGGATCTTCGCTTTTTCGCGCAGGTCTTTCAGCATCGCCTGGAACTTGCTGCGTTGCCAGTTCTGGTCGCCCATCATCATCTCAAGCAGTTGCGGCTTGACGTCTTCGTACGACGGGATCTTCGCGTCGCGCGTGTCGTCCAGACGGATCACGTGCCAGCCGAATTGCGTCTTGACCGGCGTCTGCGTGATCTGGCCCTTCTTCAGGCCGGTAAGAGCTGCCGAGAATTCCGGCACGTAGGTGCCCGGGTTCGCCCAGTCCAGATCGCCGCCGTTGGCGCCCGATCCCTTGTCCTTCGATTGCGCCTTGGCGATGTCTTCAAACTTGGCACCGGCCTTCAGCTTGGCGATGATGGCCTTTGCGTCGGCTTCCTTGTCCACCAGGATGTGGTGGGCGTGGTATTCCTTGCCGTTGCCGAACTGCGCCTTGATCTTGTCGTACTGCTTGTGCAGCTCGTCTTCGGTGGCGGGGCTGTTCTTGACGTAGTCCTCAAACTCGGCGGCCACGAGCACGTTCAGGCGGGCCGATGCCAGCTGTTCCTGAATGTCGTCGCGCTCCAGCAGACCGCGCTTGGCGGCGTCCTGCTCGATCAGTTCACGGTCGACCAGCATGTCGCGGGCCTTGGCACGCAGCTCGGGCGATTCGGGCTGGCCCGACTTCTTGATCAGCGCGTCCACCTTGGCGCTCGGGATGGCTTTGCCGTTGACCACCGCGGCATTTTGCGCCATGGCGGGAGCAACGGTCGCAGCAAAGGCAACAGCCAGCAGGCTGGCAGTGAGGCTGGAAATCTTCATGGGATTGCGTTCGAGGGAAGGACGAGTGAGCGTGGAATGCGCTTACGTGTTTTCTTCGGGAGTGACCGCGCGGATCGCCAGCGCATGGATTGCCGCTGGCCACAGCGTGTGCAGCGCATCATACACCATGCGATGACGCGCCAAACGGTTCTTGCCGGCAAAGGCCGCGCTGACGATTTCGACGTTGTAATGCCCGCCGCCGGAAGCCGCGCCGGCGTGTCCGGCGTGCTTGGCACTGTCGTCTTCCACGGCGAGGTGGACGGGCTCGAACGCCTCGCGCAGGAGGCGTTCGATTTCACGCGGATCGGCGGCCATCAGCGGTCGTCTCCGATGTTGGCGTCGTTGGCCGCGTTGGCAGGGCGCTCCTGCATGTGGCGCGCAAGCCAGACACTTTGCACGAGGATGAAGACCACCATCAGCCCCATCGATCCGAACAGCTTGAAATTGACCCACACGTCGGTGTCGAAGTTGTAGGCCACGTAGAGGTTCAGGCAGCCCATGGCGAGGAAGAACACGGCCCACACGAGGTTCAGGCGGCCCCACATCGGCTCGGGCAGCGACACCTGCTGCTCCATCATGGCGCGGATGAGGTTCTTGCGAACGAACACCACGCTGCCCAGCAGCACAACGCCAAACAGCCAGTACAGCACCGTCGGCTTCCACTTGATGAAGGTTTCGTTGTGGAAGATGAGCGTCGCGCCGCCGAACACGCCGATGATGAGCAGCGACAGCCACTGCATGGCGTCGACCTTGCGGTGCTTGAACCACACCCAGGCGATCTGCAGCACGGTGGCGACCATTGCGACGGTGGTCGCCACATAAATACCGGCCACCTTGAAGGCAGCAAAGAACAGGATGACCGGGAACAGATCGAACAGGAATTTCATGCGGGAACGCGCTTAGGTGGGCAGGTGCGGAAGATCAATCGCCGAATTTTAGCGCAGCCGAGTTGATGCAATACCGCAGACCGGTCGGTGCGGGGCCATCTTCGAACACGTGGCCGAGGTGCGCGCCGCAGTTCTTGCACTGCACTTCAATGCGCAGCATGCCGTGCGAGCGGTCGGTTTTCTCGGCGATCACCTCGCCGTTGATGGGCTGGAAATAGCTCGGCCAGCCGCAGCCCGCATCAAACTTGGTCGACGATTCAAACAGCGGCGTGCCGCAGCAGACGCAGTTGTAGACGCCGCGATCCCAGTGGTCCCAATACTTGCCCGTGAAGGGGCGCTCGGTGGCGGCTTCGCGGGTGACGCGGTATTCGATGTCGGAGAGTTGGTCGCGCCATTCGGCGTCGGATTTCGTGACGGTCATGGTGATGAGACTCCTTGTTGGATTCGGCAGCCGCCGGCCGGAAGCAATCGGGCGGCTGACGTTGTTTGTCGTGCTGCTGCGGCAATCCTGACAGGCGCGGATTAGAGCACGGTGTCAGTTCCGGCGCATCACGCCTGCCTGTATGTCGGCATGCCGGATCACGACGAGCAGCTCACTTCCAACGACGATGCCCAATCGGGTGCGGGCTGGGCGTAATGCTCGAAGCCGGGATGATCGTCGAACGGGCGGGCCAGCACGGCACGCAGGTTTTCGACTTCGGAGAAATCCTTTTCCTTGGCGCGGCGGATGGCGATTTCAGCCAGGTGGTTGCGCAGCACGTATTTCGGGTTGACGCGGTGCATAGCAGCGGCGCGCTCGTCGTCGGATTGCGGTTCGGCTTGCATGCGCTGGCGATAGGCGGCAAGCCACACGTCTGCGGCTGCGCGATCGAAGAAGAAATTGCGCACGGTGCGCGCTTCTGCCGCGGCGGGCGTGTCGTCGCGGCGCACCTCGGCAAGGTGGCGGAAGAACAGCGTGTAATCGGTGCGCTGTGTGTGCAGCAGTTTGAACAGGTCACCGAACAGCGTTTCGTCTTCGTCCTGCGCGGTGGAGAGGCCCAGCTTCGCGCGATAACGTGCGTAGAAGGCTGCGCCGTAGACGTCGCGGTAGGTCAGCAGGACGTTTTGCGCGGCGTCGATGGCGGGTTGAGCCTGTGCTTCGTCGCTCAAGTTGATGAAAACGTCAGGATCTTCGCCGAACAAAGGCAGCAACGCCTGCGCAAGGCAGAACAGGTTCCAGTAGCCAATTTGCGGCTGCTGGGCGTAGGCGTAACGGCCACCGGTGTCGGAGTGGTTGCAGATGTGGTTGGCGTCGAAGCCATCCAGGAAGCCGAACGGGCCGTAGTCGAGCGTGAGGCCGAGGATCGACATGTTGTCGGTGTTCATCACGCCGTGGCAGAAGCCAACGGCTTGCCAGTCGGCCATCAGTTCAGCGGTGCGGCGGGCAAGTTCGCGCAGCAGGGCTAGATACGGTTGCGGCTCGCTGCGGGAGGCGGGGTAGAAGCGGTCGATGACGTAATCGGCGAGTGCGCGAAGCTGCGGCAGTTGTTCGCTGGCGGCAAAGTGCTCGAAGTGGCCAAAGCGCACAAACGACGGCGCGAGGCGCGTGACAACGGCGGCGGTTTCGATCTCTTCGCGGCGGACGGGGGCGTCAGCGCCGGTTACGCACAGGGCGCGTGTGGTTGGAATGCCGAGGCCCGCCATGGCTTCCGAGCACAAAAATTCGCGGATGGATGACCGCAGTACCGCCCGGCCGTCACCCATGCGCGAATACGGCGTACGGCCGGCGCCTTTGAGCTGGACTTCGCAGGGGCCTTCGGTGGTCTGCAGTTCGGCCAGCAACAGCGCGCGGCCATCGCCCAACTGCCCAGCCCACACGCCGAACTGGTGGCCCGAATAGACGGTGGCGAGCGGGTCGCTCCAGGGGGCGACGGCGTTACCGGTAAAGACGGCCAGCCCGGCGGGGGTGTCAAGTTCGGCGCGCGTGATGCCGAGCGACGCCGCAGCGTCTGGCGAAAACCCAACCAGATAAGGTTCGCCAATCGGTCCGGAAGGCATGGGCATCGGCGGCAGGCGCGTCAGAAAGCGTTCGCCCAGCGCGGAAAAACCGGGGGCGACGGTGGGACGGCCAGGCCAGTCGAAAGGGCTCGCAAGGGAATCGTCAGGCAAGGCGGCAGGGGAGGCAGTCATAGGGTGGGGCGGTAGGGCAGGCGGCCGATAGCACAGGAAACGGCGCAAAAACAGTGCCGAACCTTCAAACGTTGTGCGCTTTGCAGCGCAGCAAAATACACTTTACGTAGGGGAAAACGCCATGTTGAGACGCAGCAACGCTATCGCGTATTGTACTTGCGAGTAAAGAAAGCTGCAGCCTGCGAACCCTTGCACCACAACGATTCGCACGGTTTTTCAGATGGCCGGGTAAACATGGGGGCCGATGTGGCAGCGCACAACAATATCCCGTTGACGTGCTTGGCGATCACGGGAACAATCGGCCAAAAAATAGAACGGTTGTTCAGTTTTTTCTAGGAGACACCATGGCCCTGATGGGACAAATGATGAGCGCCCCTTTGCTCATCTCGACCATCATCGAACATGCAGCGCGCAATTCCGGTTCGACTGAAGTCGTGTCGCGCCGCGTCGAGGGCGATATCCATCGCACCACGTACCGGCAAGTGCGAGACCGCTCCAAGCAACTGGCAAATGCGCTGGCCGCACTCGGTGTGCAGCCCGGCGAGCGTGTCGGTACGCTGGCCTGGAACGGCTATCGCCACCTTGAAATCTATTACGGCGTGTCTGGCTCGGGCTCGGTGTGCCACACCATCAACCCGCGGCTATTTCCCGACCAGATCGCCTACATCGTCAATCACGCTGACGACCAGTACGTCTTCTTCGACCTGACGTTCGTGCCGCTCATCGAGGGCATCGCACCGCATTGCCCGAACGTGAAGGGCTGGGTGGCGATGACTGATCGCGCGCACATGCCCACCTCCAGCGTGCCGATGCTCTGCTATGAAGAGCTCCTGGACGCGCAGAGCGCCGACTACACCTGGCCGCAGTTCGACGAGAACACCGCAGCCGGCCTGTGCTACACCTCGGGCACCACGGGCAACCCGAAAGGCGCGTTGTATTCGCATCGATCCACGGTGCTGCATTCGTATGCGTCAGCCTTGCCGGATGCCCTTGGATGCTCGGCGCAGGACGTGATCCTGCCGGTGGTGCCGATGTTCCACGTCAATGCGTGGGGGCTGCCGTATTCGGTGCCGTTGGTGGGTGCCAAGCTGGTCTTCCCGGGGGCGAAATTGGATGGCCCCTCGCTGTATGACCTGTTCGAGCAGGAGAAGGTGACGTTCTCTGCCGGCGTGCCGACCGTGTGGCTGGGCCTGCTGCAACACGTGCAGGCCAACAAGCTGAAATTCTCGACGTTCCGCAAGACCGTGATTGGCGGTTCGGCTGCGCCGCCGGCCATGATCCGCACGCTCAAGGAACTGGACGTGGAAGTCATCCACGCGTGGGGCATGACCGAGATGTCACCGCTGGGCACCACGTGCAAGCTGATGGGCAAGCATGCTGACCTGCCCGATGAGGCCAAGCAGCAAGTGCTCGAGCGCCAGGGTCGCGCCATCTACGGCGTCGAAATGAAGATCGTCGATGCGGAAGGTCAAGAACTGCCGTGGGACGGCAAGGCCTTCGGCGATCTCTACGTGCGCGGGCCGTGGACGATCCAAAGCTATTACCGCAACGACAAGTCGCCGCTGGTCGACGGCTGGTTCCCGACGGGTGACGTGGCGAATATCGATGTCGACGGGTACATGCAGATCACCGATCGCAGCAAGGACGTCATCAAGTCCGGCGGCGAGTGGATTTCGTCCATCGATGTGGAAAACGTGGCCGCTGCGCACCCCGGCGTGCACATGGCCGCGTGCATCGCGTGCCATCACCCGAAGTGGGACGAACGCCCGCTGCTGGTGGTGATGAAGAAGCCCGGTGTGGAACTCACGCGCGAGGAGATGCTCAAGTTCTTCGAAGGCAAGGTCGCCAAGTGGTGGATTCCGGATGACGTGGTGTTCGTCACCGAAATTCCGCTCACGGCCACCGGCAAGATGCAGAAGCTGAAACTGCGCGAGCAGTTCAAGGATTATCAGTTTCCCGCAGTACAGGCTTAGCTACATATAGAAACCGCCGCCCGTGCATGGGTCACCCCGGCACGAGGACGGCGGGCGTAAGACAACCGGATCAGGGCCGGCCGCCGCGCGACGGACACGTCGACGCAGTGGGATGAAGCCCGGGCGCGTTGCAACCTGGAGACGCAAGCAGCCGCACGCCCACCAGAGGCACGCGGAGAGTGACTCGCCGGCGGCTCCACCACATGAAGGAGACACGCATGACGAAGTTCCGTCCGTTGGTTGTGGCTGTTGCATGTGTTGCGGCAATCGGTGGGGCAGTCCTGCCCACTGCATCGTCCGCCGCCGAAACCGTGAAGATCGCCTGGATCGATCCGTTGTCCGGCCTGATGGGCGCGCTGGGCCAGAACCAGTTGCGCAGCTGGCAGTACATCGCCGATCTCGCCACGCAGAAGAACTGGGCCGGCGACGGCACGAAGTTCGAAGTGGTGGGCTTTGACAACAAGCTCTCACCGCAGGAAAGCCTGACGGCGCTCAAGCAGGTGGCCGATCAGGGCATCCACTACATCGTGCAGGGCAACGGCTCGAGCGTCGGCATGGCGCTGGAAGACGCCGTGGCCAAGTACAACGAGCGTAATCCGGGGAAGGAGATCGTCTACCTGAACTACGCTGCGGTCGACCCGGATATGACGAACAGCAAGTGCAATTACTGGCACTTCCGCCTGGACGCCAACTCCGACATGAAGATGGAAGCGTTGACCAGCTTCCTGGCGAAAGATCCGAAGGTCAAGAAGGTCTACCTGATCAACCAGAACTATTCGTTCGGTCATCAGGTAGCACGTGCGGCCAAGGAATATCTCAAGCGCAAGCGTCCGGACATCGAGATCGTGGGGGAAGACCTGCACCCGCTGGCGCAGGTGAAGGACTTCTCGCCGTACGTCTCGAAGATCAAATCGTCGGGTGCCGATACCGTCATCACCGGCAACTGGGGCAGCGACCTGGCGCTCCTGATCAAGGCCGGCAAGGACGCGGGCCTGAACGCGAACTTCTATACCTACTACGCCTCGACCACGGGCGTGCCGACGGCGATGGGCTCCGCAGGCGCAGATCACGTGAAATACGTGGGCTACTGGAACGTCAACAACGACGGTTACAAGGGTGCAGATATCGTCGAGGGCTACAAGAAGAAGTACAACGACGATTTCTACCTGATGGCGTCGTACACCGGTATCGCCATGCTGGCCAAGGCCATCAAGCAGACCAAGTCTGCCGAGCCTGCCAAGGTTGCCAAGGCCTTTGAAGGCATGAAGGTCGACAGCCTCAACGGCACCTTCGAGATGCGCGCGTCTGACCACCAGGGCCAGCAGCCGCTCTACATCGCCACCTGGGAAAAAATCAACGGCAAGAACGTCAAGTTCGACCAGGAGAACACCGGCTACGGCTGGAAGACCGACGCTGTGCTCGACCAGTACGTCGCGTCGCAGCCGACCTCCTGCCAGATGAAGCGTCCTCAGTAAGGCCGCGGATGGTGTGCCGAAGGGCTGCCCGATGCTATCGTGCGGCGATGTTTTAAACGGAGTCCATGGGCCACGCATTGATGCGTGCGTCCCATGCTCCGCCGAATCTGCTGGAAGGGTTGCAGCGTGGAATTTCTAGTCATCAATCTCTTGAACGGCATCAGCTACGGGCTGTTGCTGTTCATGTTGTCTTCGGGCCTGACGCTGATCTTCAGCATGATGGGCGTTCTCAATTTTGCGCATGCCAGCTTCTACATGCTGGGCGCGTATTTCGCCTATGTCGTCAGCGGCTATCTGGGCTTCTGGGCCGCGCTGATCGTGGCGCCGCTGCTCGTTGGTGCGCTTGGCGCCGTGGTCGAGCGCTACGGGCTGCGCACGGTGCACCGCTATGGCCACGTCGCCGAACTGCTGTTTACCTTCGGTCTGGCCTATCTGATTGAAGAAGGCGTGAAGCTGGTGTGGGGCCTGCCCGCCGTGGCGTACCGCGTGCCGGACGCACTGGACGGCCCGCTGTTCACGCTGTTCACCTCGTCGTTCCCGAAGTACCGCGCCTTCATGATGCTGGTGTCGCTGCTGATGCTGGTGGGCATCTTCCTGCTGCTCACGCGCACACGTATCGGGCTTGTCATTCAAGCCGCGCTCACGCATCCGGACATGGTGGAAGCGCTGGGCCATAACGTGCCGCGCGTGTTCATGCTGGTGTTCGGCGGCGGCTGTGCGTTGGCGGGGCTGGCGGGCGTGATTGGCGGCAATGCATTCGTGACCGAGCCATCGATGGCCGCGGCGGTCGGCTCCATCGTCTTCGTGGTGGCGGTCGTGGGCGGCATGGGGTCTCTGGTGGGCGCGTTCATCGCGTCGCTGCTGATCGGCTGCATCCAGACCTTTGCCGTCACGCTGGATATTTCGGTGACGAGCGTGCTGGAGAAGATCGGCGTCACGCTCAATCCGGACGTGCCGCTCATCTCCGTCTGGAACCTGACGATTGCGCAAGTCGCACCGGTGCTGCCATATCTGCTGCTGGTGCTGATGCTGATCTTCCGCCCGCGCGGGCTGATGGGTACGCGGGAGAGCTAAATGGAACGCACCATGCACCAACAAGCGCAACAACAAGCCGCGCTGCCGGCCAACGATCGAGCGCAGACGATGAAATTCAAACCGGTCAATCTTGCCCGCTGGCTGCTCTGGGGCGCCACCGCGCTGGTGATGATCGTGCTGCCGCTCATCTGGCCGCAGGGTTTTGCCATCACGCTGCTCTCGCAGATGGGCATCATGATCATCTTCGCGCTCTCGTACAACATGCTGCTTGGCCAGTCCGGCATGCTGTCGTTCGGGCACGCGGTGTACGCCGGCCTAGGCGCCTTCATGGCTGTGCACGTGCTCAACAAGATCGGCGCCATGCAGACGCTGGGCATCGGCGGGCCGCTCGCCGTTGCGCTATTGCCCATTGCAGGCGGCCTGGGTGGCGCGCTGTTCGGCGTGATCTTCGGCTATGTCACCACCAAGAAGGCCGGCACGACGTTCGCCATGATCACGCTGGGTATCGGCGAGATGGTGTTTGCCAGCGCGTTGATGTTCCCGGACTTCTTTGGCGGCGAGGGCGGTGTCTCCACCAACCGCAGCATCGGCGACGCGCTGTTTGGCGTGACGTTCGGGCCGGGGCGCCAGGTGTATTACCTGATTGCCGCGTGGTGCCTGATTTCGATGGCGCTGATGTATGCGTGGACGCAGACGCCGCTGGGCCGCATCGCCAACGCCGTGCGCGACAACCCTGAGCGGGTGGAGTTCATCGGCTACAACACGCAGCGTGTGCGCTTTCTGGTGGTGATCCTGTCTGCGTTCTTCGCGGGCATTGCCGGCGCGCTGTCCTGCATCAACTTTGAGATCGTGACGGCCGAGAACGTGTCGGCAGTGCGCTCGGGTTCGGTGCTGCTGGCGGCCTTCATTGGCGGCATGGGCAGCTTCTTCGGGCCGATCATCGGCGCGGTGCTCACCGTGTTCTTTACCGTGGCGCTGTCGGGCATCACCAAGGCGTGGCTGCTGTACCTGGGGTTGTTCTTCGTGCTGATGGTCATGTACGCGCCGGGCGGCATCGCCAGTCTTCTGGTCATGCATCTGCCGATCCTTCGGCGCGGCAAGCTCAAGACGCTGCTGCCGGCTTATGGCGTGGCGATCGTGCCGGCTGTCATTCTGCTGATTGCGTTGATCTCCACCGTGGAAATGATCTACGCCGTGCAGGACGACGCCTCGGGTGGTGTGGCCACGCTGTTCGGCCTGTCTGTCGAACCGACTACCCTCAAGCCGTGGATTGTCACCGCCGTGCTGTGGCTGGTGGGCGCTTTCGGCCTGCGTGCTGCGGCTGGCAAGCTGCGCACCGCTTGGGACAACGCATTGCAGGAGCCGCAACCATGAGCCAACCGATATCTGGGCCGACCGCAGCGCTCGAGTTGCGCGATGTTCGTAAGCGCTTTGGCGCAACTGAAATCATTCGAGGGGTCAACCTCACCATTGGCAAGGGTGAGCGCCATGCGCTCATCGGCCCGAACGGCGCCGGCAAATCGACCACGTTCAACCTGATCTCGGGCCGCTTTCCGGCCAGCTCAGGAAGCGTGCGCCTGAACGGAGAAGAGATCAGCGGCTTGGCGCCGTTCGAGATCAACCGCAAGGGCCTGTCGCGCAGCTTCCAGATCACCAACATCTTTCATCGGTTGTCGGTATTTGAGAACCTGCGCTGCGCGGTGCTCTGGTCGCTCGGCTACAAGTATTCGTTCTGGCACAAGCTGGCCGAGCTGCGTGACGCACGCGAGCGCGCTGAAGAAGTGCTCGAGCAGATCGGCATGACACATCGGCGCGATGCCGCCGCAGGCTTGCTGACCTACGCCGAGCAGCGGGCGCTGGAAATCGGCGTCACCATCGCGGGCGGTGCCGACGTGATCCTGCTGGATGAGCCAACCGCCGGCATGAGCCGTTCCGAATCGGATCACGCGGTGGACCTCATCCGCAAGGTCACGGTAGGCAAGACGCTGGTGATGGTCGAGCACGACATGAGTGTGGTGTTTGGCCTGGCGGATCGCATCTCGGTGCTCGTCTATGGCGAAGTGATCGCCACCGATACGCCCGAAGCCATTCGCAATAACCGCCGCGTGAAAGAGGCTTACCTCGGCACCACGCTGGACGAACCTGCAGGAGCGCATTGATGGCAACGAATACTCCGATGTTGGAGGTGCGCGACCTGCACGCGTACTACGGCAAGAGCCACATCCTGCACGGCGTCGACATGCACGTAGGCGAGGGCGAGATCGTTGCGCTACTCGGCCGTAATGGGGTGGGGCGTTCGACCCTGGCCAAGTCCATCATGGGCATGGTCCGGCACGAAGGCGAAATCCTGCTGCGCGGCAAGAACGTGAGCGGCCTGCGAACCTTTGAAGTGGCGCACAAGGGTATCGGCTATGTGCCCGAGAACCGGGACATCTTCCCCACGTTGACAGTGCGGCAGAACCTGCTGCTTGGCGAGAAACGCAACCCGAGTCAGCCCAAGCCGCGCTGGCAGGTGGAAGACATGTACCAGATGTTCCCGCGTTTGAAGGAGCGTGAGAACACGGCTGCAGGTGTGCTGTCGGGCGGCGAGCAGCAGATGCTGACGCTGTGCCGCACGCTGATGGGCGACCCCGATTTCATCATCATCGACGAGCCGACCGAAGGTCTTGCGCCGCTGATCGTGACACTCGTGGGCGAGTACCTGAAGACGCTCAAGGAGCGGGGGATTTCCGTGCTGCTGGTGGAGCAGAAGCTGGCCATTGCCCTGGACATTTCACAACGCGTCTATGTGATGGGGCACGGGCAGATTGTGTTTGAAGGAACGCCCCAGCAGTTGAAAGCGGACGCGAAAGTCCGGCAGGAGTGGTTGGAGGTTTAAACGCCACACGTCGGACCACAGCGCACAGAAGGCCCGCATGGACAACCGTGCGGGCTTTTTTTCTTGCAGTCAGTTGGCGATCGTGCCCGCCGCAGTCGCTTCGGCGGTGGTTTCGGCTTGCTGCAGGTGCTCCACGCTGAACTGCATCTCCGAGTACTTCACGAACCGCGTCTTGAATTTCCAGCGGTAAGCCAGCCAGATCGCCACAAACAGGATCACACCGCAGTACGTTGCGATGAAGGCGCCAAAGTTATCCACGGGTGCAAACAGCGCTTTGGTGTTCTGCCCAAGAATGATCACCACGCACAGGATCGCCACCATGATCGGCCCGAACGGGAAGAACGGCGACCGATACGCCAGTTGCTCCACGGAATGCCCCTGGCTCGTGAACCCCTTGCGGAACCGGTAGTGCGCCAGCGCAATGCCGAACCACGCGATGAAGCACGTTACCGCAGATGTATTCAGCAGCCACAGGTAGACCACCTGGTCGCCAAACAATGAACTGAAGAAGCACAGCGCGCCAACGGCGGATGTGGCCAGCAGCGCGCGGTGCGGCACGCCGTTTGCCGACACCTTGGCAAACCAGCGCGGTGCCTGACCTTCGAGCGACAGGTCGTACAGAATCCGCGTCGACACATAGAGGCTCGACGTGCCGGACGACAGCAGCGCGGTCAGCACCACCGCATTCATCATCCCGGCGGCAAACGCGAGGCCCGCATGCTGGAACACCAGCGCAAATGGGCTGACGCCGACGTCTGTCGCTTCATTGCGCAGCAGGTTCGGATCGGTGTACGGCAGCAGCACGCCGATGATCAGGATCGCCAGCACATAGAACAGCAGGATGCGCCAGAACGTCTGGCGAATGGCGCGCGGGATGGTGCGGGAGGGGTTCTCTGCCTCGCCGGCGGCAACGCCAATGGTCTCGACACCCTGGAACGAGAACCCGGCAATCATCGCCACACCGACCATGGCCGGCACACCGCCCACGAACGGCGCTTCACCCACGGTGAAGTTCTGCCAACCCGACTGCGGCCCGCCGTGCATGATGCCGAGGATCATCGCCAGGCCGATCAGCAGGAACACGATGATCGTCACCACCTTGATCATCGAAAACCAGTATTCCGCCTCACCAAAGCCGCGCACGGAGAAGGCGTTGAGGCCAAACATGAGCAGCAGGAATGCGGCGCTCCACACCATGCCCGACACGCCCGGGAACCAGTACTTCATCACCAGCTGTGCGGCGGCCAGTTCCACAGCAACGGACACGGCCAGCGCAAACCAGTAGTTCCACCCCAGCGCAAAGCCGAAGCCTTCTTCCACGTACAACCGGCTGTAAGTCACGAACGAGCCCGAGACGGGCAGATGCACTGCCAGCTCGCCAAGACTCGTCATCAGGCAATAGACCATCACGCCGATCAGCGTGTAGGTCAGCAGCGCGCCGCCAGGCCCGGCCTGCGCAATGGATGCGCCGGACGCGACGAACAGCCCCGTGCCGATGGCGCCGCCAAGGGCGATCATCATCAGGTGGCGCGCGCGCAGGCGTCGGCGCAGTTCGGATTGGGCCTCAAGCCCGGTGGGGGTGATGGATGTGTGCATAGCCAGAGGCGCCGGAGTGGGCGGCCCAATGAAAACGCCCGCCGGATGCCGTGCAAACGGCTGGCGGAGCGGGGTGATTACAGCGTACGGTTTGCGACGGTCGGCAATTCGGGGCCGGGGTCTTGGCCGGCCAGCGAATCGCGTAGCACAGGCGGGCGCGGGAAGTGCATGTCCTGGTAACGGACAATGCCGCCGCCACGCACCAGCCGGTAGCCGATCCAGATCAGGAAGAACACCGGGATGCCGATGTACGTGGCGATCACCGCCGGCCAATCAACGGTGCCGGTGGTGAACGCCTGGTAGTTCTGGCCGAGCGTGATGACCAGGCACAACCCAAACGCGAACAACGGGCCATATGGGAAGAACTTGGAGCGGTACGGCAACTGCGCCGGATCATGCCCCTGCGCCACGAGCCCCTTGCGGAAGCGATAGTGACTGATGGCAATGCCGAGCCATGCCACGAAGCCGGTCATGCCCGAGGTATTCAGCAGCCACAGGTAGACCGTCTTGTCGCCATACAACGAACTCAGGAAGCACAGCGCGCCGACGGCGGTCGTGGCCAGCAGCGCATTGCGCGGCACACCGTTCTGGGTGAGTTGCGCAAAGATGCGCGGCGCGCGGCCCTCGGTGGCCAGGTTGTAGAGCATCCGCGTGGACGCATACATGCCCGAATTGCCCGCCGACAGCACCGCCGTCAGGATCACCGCATTCATCAGGCCCGCGGCAAACGCCAGGCCTGCATGCTTGAAGACGAGCGTGAAGGGGCTCACGCCAATGTTCGTCACTTCCGTCGACAGCAGATTGGGGTCGGTGTACGGCACGAGCACGCCGATGATGAAGATCGCCAGCACGTAGAACAGCAGGATCCGCCAGAACACCTGCTTGACCGCACGCGGAATGGTGCGCGCCGGGTCGGCCGATTCGCCGGCCGCCACGCCAATCAGCTCCGTCCCCTGGAACGAGAACCCCGCGATCATCGCCACGCCGATCATCGCCGGCAGCCCGCCCACGAACGGCGCATCACCCATCGTCAGGTTCTGCAGGCCCGATTGCGGACCACCCTTCATGATCCCGAAGATCATCGCCAGGCCAATGCCGATAAATAAGATGACGGTGACGACCTTGATGAGTGCGAACCAGTATTCCGCCTCGCCAAAGCCGCGCACCGAGATGGCATTGAGCAGGAACATGATGGCGAGGAAAACGGCGCTCCACAGTACGCCCGGCACGTCTGGAAACCAGTAATGCATGACGAGCTGCGCGGCCGCCAGCTCAACGGCAATCGTCACGGCCCAGTTGTACCAATAGTTCCAGCCGAGCGCGAAGCCGAAGCCTTCGTCCACGTAAAGCGCACCGTAGGTGGCAAACGACCCGGAAACCGGCATGTAGGCAGCAAGCTCGCCCAGGCTGGTCATCAGGAAATAGACCATTGCCCCGATGAGGATATAGGCGGCGAGCGCGCCTCCGGGGCCCGCCTGCGAGACCGACGCACCCGAGGCCACGAAAAGCCCGGTACCGATCGACCCGCCGATGGCGATCATGGTGAGATGGCGCGCGCGCAAGGTGCGGCGCAAGCCCGGCGTCTCTGAAGACGGGGTAGCGTGTTCTGACATGGATACAGAGTGGTCGATTTTGCTCGGATCGCGAATCAAATCGACGAAATGTGACGAGACGTTCCCGCGCCTGGTGGGCGTCCGGCGAACGAAATGCGCGACTCTATCAAAACCGTCACGCAGCGGGCAAAAAATCCATGCTGCAGCACACGCGTTTGAACCCGTCGGGGCGCGCTGCATCGCCCGCCAGACGGCGCCGTGCAGCGCAAAAATAAAAATTGAACGACCGTGCTATTTTGTGTATTCTGTGTCGAGTCGCGGCCTTACCGCGCGTTAAAAAAACGATAGTTGAGAGACAGTTCAACCGCGAGGCACGGTGCGCCTGATCTGCCGGCCCTCGCATCACCAAAGGAACCAGCATGACTGCGGAGTACAAGGTCCAGGACGGCGTTGCCGTCATCACGCTCAGCAACCCGCCCGTCAACGGCCTTGGCCACTCCACGCGCCTGGGTATTGTCGAAGGCATGGTCAAAGCTGGCGATGACGCCAACGTTAAGGCCATCGTGATCACCGGTGCGGGCAAAGCCTTCTCGGGCGGCGCCGATATTCGCGAATTCAATACGCCCAAGGCGACGCAAGAGCCGACGCTGCACGCCGTCATCAAGGCGGTTGAGTCGAGCAACAAGCCGGTCGTGGCGGCCATTCACTCGGTGGCGATGGGCGGCGGGCTGGAACTGGCGATGGGCTGTCACTATCGTGTGGCCGCACCGGGCGCGCAGATCGCGCTGCCGGAAGTGAAGCTGGGCATCCTGCCGGGCGCAGGCGGCACGCAGCGTCTGCCGCGCGCCATCGGCCTGGAACCGGCCTTGAACATGATTGTGTCCGGCAACGCCATTCCGTCGGAAAAGCTGGCCAAGAGCGGCCTGTTCGACCAGATGATCGAAGGCGACCTGATGTCGGGCGCCATCGATTTCGCACTGAAGGCCGCAGCCGAAGGCAAGCTCCCCAAGCTGCGCGATCGCAAGGTCGAGCACGATAACCCGCAAGGCTTCCTGCAATTTGCCCGCAACACCGTGGCCGCGGTTGCCAAGAATTTCCCGGCGCCGGGCAAGTGCGTCGACGCCGTGCAGGCCGCAGTGGAAAAGCGCTTTGACGACGGTATCAAGTTTGAGCGCGACTTGTTCATCGAACTGGTGAATACGTCGGAATCGCGCGCGCTGCGCCACGCTTTCTTTGGCGAACGCGCTGCCAGCAAGATCCCCGATGTGCCGGAAGACACGCCGGTGCGCAAGGTGGAGAAGGTCGCGGTGATCGGCGCCGGCACGATGGGCGGCGGTATCTCGATGAACTTCCTGAACGCAGGCATTCCGGTCACGATGCTGGAAACCAAGCAGGAAGCACTGGACCGCGGCGTCGCCACCATCCGCAAGAATTACGAGAACAGCGCCAAGAAAGGCAAGCTCACGCAAGAGAAGGTCGAGCAGCGCATGGCCCTGCTGACCCCGACGCTGTCCTACGACGACATCAAGGACGCCGACCTCGTCATCGAGGCCGTGTTTGAAGAAATGGGCGTCAAGGAAGTCGTGTTCAAGAAGCTGGACGAAGTCGTCAAGCAGGGCGCGATCCTGGCGTCGAACACGTCCACGCTGGATGTCGACAAGATCGCCAGCTTCACCAAGCGTCCGCAAGACGTGGTCGGCATGCACTTCTTCAGCCCGGCCAACGTGATGAAACTGCTGGAAGTCGTTCGTGGCAAAGCGACTGCCAAGGACGTGCTGGCCACGGTCATGAAGCTTGGCAAGGCCATCAAGAAGACGGCGGTCGTCTCCGGCGTGTGCGACGGCTTCATCGGTAACCGCATGATCGAGCAATACAGCCGCCAGGCCGGCTATCTGCTCGACGAAGGTGCGCTGCCGGAGCAGGTCGACAAGGCCGTCGAGAAGTTCGGCTTTGCGATGGGCCCGTTCCGCATGGGTGACCTGGCCGGCAACGACATCGGCTGGGCTATCCGCAAGCGCCGCGCCGTGGACAAGCCGGACATCGTCTATTCGAAGACCGCCGATCTGCTGTGCGAGATGGGCCGCTTTGGCCAGAAGACCGGTGGCGGCTGGTACGACTACAAGGCGGGCGACCGCAAGCCGTATCCGAACCAGCAGGTCAACGACATGATCGTCCAGCATTCGAAGGATCTGGGCATCACGCGCCGCAAGATCTCGGACGAAGAAATTGTCGAGCGCCTGGTGTTCGCGCTGGTCAACGAAGGCGCAAAAATCCTGGAGGAGGGCATTGCCTCCAAGGCGTCGGACATCGACATGGTCTACCTGACCGGCTACGGCTTCCCGCTGTTCCGCGGCGGCCCGATGCTCTACGCAGACACCGTCGGCCTGTACAACGTCGCGCAAGCCATGCACCGCTACAGCAAGGGCTACCACGGCGAAGCGTGGAAGCCGGCGCCGCTGCTGCAGAAGCTGGCGGACGAAGGCAAAGGCTTCAACGGCTGATGCGCGGCTAACCGACCAAGCAACTAAGCGACTAAGCAACTAAGCAACCGCCATGCAATTCACGCCCACCGATTGCCTGCTGATCATCGACGTGCAGAACGACTTTCTGCCCGGCGGTGCGCTGGCGGTGCCAGACGGCGACCAGGTCATTCCGGTCGTCAACCGGCTCGCACAGGCATTCGGGCGTGTGGTGCTGACGCAGGACTGGCACCCGCGCGAGCACGTGTCGTTCGCTGCCAACCATGCAGGAACGCAACCGTTCGGCACGATCGACCTGCCTTACGGTCAGCAGGTGCTGTGGCCGGTGCACTGCGTGCAGCACAGCGCCGGCGCCGCGCTGGCTGACAACCTGGACGTGCCGCATGCGCAGTTGATGGTTCGCAAGGGCTATCACCCGCACATCGACAGCTACTCCGCATTCTTTGAAGCGGATCGCAAGACGCCGACGGGCCTGCTCGGCTACCTGCGCGAGCTTGAAATCAAGCGCGTGTTCTGCGTTGGGCTGGCCACGGATTTTTGCGTGGCGTGGTCAGCGCTGGATGCCTGTGCTGCGGGGCTGGAAGTCGCTGTCATCGAGGATGCGTGCCGAGCGATCGACCTGAACGGCTCGCTTGCGCAGGCGTGGCAGCAGATGATGGATGCGGGCATCGCGCGGTTGCAGTCGCCGGACGTTTTGAACACCTTGTCTTGAACGGATAACGGAATACATCGGGCGCTGCCCAAGCCGCGCCCGCCACCAGATACGAGGAGCAACACCATGACCGAAGCAGTCATCGTTTCCACCGCACGTACCGGCCTGGCCAAGAGCTGGAAGGGCGCCTTCAACATGACGCACGGCGCCACGCTGGGCGGCCACGCTGTTCAGCACGCCATCGAGCGCGCCAAGATCGAGCCGGGCGAAGTGGAAGACATCCTGATGGGGTGCGCGAACCCGGAAGGCGCAACGGGCGCCAACATTGCGCGCCAGATCGCCCTGCGTGCCGGCTGCCCCGTGACCGTGCCGGGCGCAACCGTCAACCGCTTCTGCTCGTCGGGCCTGCAGACCATTGCCATGGCCGCGCAACGCGTGATTGCCGATGAAGGCGACATCTTCGTGGCTGGCGGCGTGGAATCCATCTCGTGCGTGCAGCAGGAGATGAACCGGCACATGATGACCGAAGGCTGGCTCAACAAGCACAAGCCGGAAATCTACTGGAACATGCTCCAGACCGCCGAGAACGTCGCCAAGCGCTACAACATCGCCAAGGAGCGCATGGACGAGTACGGCGTGCAAAGCCAGCAGCGCGCCGCCGCCGCTGCTGCTGCCGGCAAGTTCAACGACGAAATCGTCCCGATGACGACGGTGATGGGCGTGGCCGATGCCAAGACCGGCCAGCTCATGACCCGCGAAGTCACGATCTCTGCCGACGAAGGGATTCGCCCCGACACCACGCTTGAAGGCGTGGCGAAAATTCGCTCCGCCGTGCCGGGCGGCGTGGTCACTGCTGGCAACGCCAGCCAGTTCTCCGACGGCGCATCCGCTGCCGTGGTGATGAATGGCAAGGTGGCTGCCGCCAAGGGCCTGCAGCCGCTGGGCGTATTCCGCGGCTTTGCCGTGGCAGGTTGCGAGCCGGATGAAATGGGTATCGGCCCGGTGTTTGCCGTGCCCAAGCTGCTGAAGAAGGCCGGCCTGAAGGTCGAAGACATCGGCCTGTGGGAACTGAACGAAGCGTTTGCCGTGCAGGTGCTGTACTGCGCAGACAAGCTGGGCATTCCGATGGACCGCCTGAACGTCAACGGCGGCGCCATCGCCGTGGGCCACCCGTATGGTGTGTCGGGTGCACGCCTGGTCGGCCACGCGCTGATCGAAGGCAAGCGCCGCGGCGTCAAGTACGTGGTCGTGACCATGTGCATCGGCGGCGGCCAAGGCGCAGCCGGACTGTTCGAGGTGCTCTAAACAGACAGGCTCCCGCATAAAAACGGGAGCCTGTTTTGTTTGTGCCAGAGCTGGCTTGATCGCCAGCCCATGCACCCAGACGGTTTGGCCGTTGCTGTTCTTGCCCTTGATGGCGCCTTGAATTTTCGTAAGCGGGCGGAAACAAGACGGGAAACTGTCTGAGCGAAGCGAGTTTTTCCCGTCTCGGCCCGGTTACGGAAATTCAAGGAATCCTTCGCCATCTCGGGCGCGCCTTTCTTTTGCTTACTTTTCTTTGGCAAGACAAAGAAAAGTGAGTCGGGCCCGGCAGGGCACGAAACACAGGATGCACCACCAACATCATGTCCTCGAAACTGCTATCCCGCCGCGACCTCAGCTTCCTGCTCTATGAATGGCTCAACGTCGAGTCACTCACAAGCATTCCCCGTTACGCCGACCACTCCCGCGAAACGTTCGACGCCGCACTCGACACCTGCGAGCGCATCGCAACGGACCTCTTCGCCCCGCACAACAAGAAAAACGATCAGGAAGAACCGCACTTCGACGGCAACAAGGTCCACATCATTCCCGAGGTCAAGGCAGCGCTGGATGCCTTTAACAAGGCCGGCCTGATGGCTGCCGGGCAAGACTTTGAGCGCGGCGGCATGCAACTGCCCACCGTGGTCGAGAAAGCCGGCTTCGGTTATTTCAAGGCCGCCAACGTCGGTACCAGTTCATACCCGTTCCTCACGATCGGCAACGCGAATCTGCTGCTCGCGCACGGCACGCCCGCGCAGATCGAGACGTTCGTGCAGCCTGAGATGGAAGGCCGCTTCTACGGCACGATGTGCTTGTCGGAGCCGCAGGCGGGCTCGTCGCTGTCGGACGTCGTCACGCGAGCCGAATACGAAGGCGAGTCGCCTCTTGGCGCGCAATACCGCCTGACCGGCAACAAGATGTGGATCTCCGCCGGTGAACACGAGCTGTCGGAGAACATCGTCCACCTCGTGCTGGCGAAGATACCCGGCCCGGACGGCAAGCTGATTCCCGGCGTGAAGGGCATTTCGCTCTTCATCGTGCCGAAGTTCCTTGTCAATGCCGATGGCTCACTCGGCGAGCGCAATGACGTGGTGCTGGCAGGGCTGAACCACAAGATGGGCTATCGCGGCACGACCAACTGCCTGCTGAACTTTGGCGAGGGCACGCAGTTCCGCCCGAAAGGTGCAGACGGCCAGCCGCGCGCCGGTGCCATCGGTTACCTCGTCGGCGAGCCGCACAAGGGCCTTGCCTGCATGTTCCACATGATGAACGAGGCGCGCATCGGCGTCGGCATGGGCGCAACGATGCTTGGTTACACGGGTTATCTGCACGCGGTGGACTACGCGCGCAATCGCCCTCAAGGTCGCCCGGTCGGGCCGTCTGGCAAGGATGCGGCGTCTCCGCAAATCCGTATCGTCGATCATGCTGATGTGCGTCGCATGCTGCTGGCGCAGAAGGCGTATGTAGAAGGCGCGCTGGGCCTGAACCTGTATTGCGCCAAGCTCGTCGACGAAGAGCGTGGCGAAGCCGATGCGGCCAAGCGCGCAAAGCTCGGTCTGCTGCTCGACATCCTCACGCCGATTGCGAAGAGCTGGCCGTCGCAGTGGTGCCTCGAGGCCAACAGCTTGGCGATCCAGGTGCACGGCGGTTACGGCTACACGCGCGAATACAACGTCGAACAGTTCTACCGCGACAACCGCCTGAACCCGATTCACGAGGGCACGCACGGCATCCAGGGGCTGGACCTGCTGGGCCGCAAGGTCGTGATGCAAGACGGCGCGGCCTTCGCCGCGCTGGGTGAGCGCGTGCAGGGCACCGTCGGCCGTGCGCTGGAAACCGACGATGAAACGCTGGTCGGCTATGGCCGCGCGCTCGGCATGGCCACGCAGAAATTGGCCAAGGTCACGCAAACACTGTGGGCCGCTGGCGACCCGCGCGTGACGCTGGCAAATGCCTCCGTCTATCTGGAAGCCTTCGGCCATGTCGTGGTTGCGTGGATCTGGCTGGAGCAGGCGCTGGCCGCCGCCAAGGCATTGCCGGCGGCGCAGGGCGAGGATGCAGATTTCTATCGCGGCAAGCTGCAGGCCGCGCGCTACTTCTTCCAGTGGGAACTGCCGAAGATCGACCCGCAGATCGTGCTGCTGGGCTCGCTCGACACCACAACGCTGGACATGCAGGACGCCTGGTTCTAACGACGATAACGACACTGGAGACACCATGGGTACGCTCAAGCATCTGTTTGATCTTTCCGGCAAGACGGCGCTCATCACCGGCGGCTCACGCGGGCTCGGCCTGCAGATTGCCGAAGCGCTAGGCGAGCAGGGCGCGCGCATCGTTCTATCTGCCCGCAAGGCCGATGAACTGAAGGAAGCGCAGGCACATCTGAAGTCGCTCGGCATCGAGGCCGACTGGATTGCCGCTGACGGCGCCATCGAAGCCGACATTCAGCGCCTGGCCGACGAGGCGCTGGCCAAGCTCGGCCACATTGACATTCTCGTCAACAACGCGGGCGCAACGTGGGGCTCGCCGGCGGAAGACCACCCGGTCGAAGCCTGGGACAAGGTGATGAACCTGAACATCCGCGGCCTGTTCCTGCTCACGCAGCAGATCGGCAAGCGTTCGATGATCCCGCGCAAGTACGGAAAGATCGTCAATGTGGCGTCGATTGCGGGCCTGAAGGGCAATCCGCCGGGCTCGCTGGACACGATTGCCTACAACACAAGCAAGGGCGCGGTGGTCAATTTCACGCGCGCGCTGGCCGGTGAATGGGGCGAGCACAACATCACCGTCAACGCGATTGCGCCGGGCTTCTTCCCGTCGAAGATGACGCGGGGCTCGCTGGAAAAGCTCGGTGTGGACAAGCTGGCCGAGCGCTCGCCGCTGCATCGCATTGGCGACGACGAAGACCTCAAGGGTGTGGCTGCGTTGTTTGCGTCGGATGCCTCCAAGCACATCACTGGCCAGATTCTTGCCGTCGACGGCGGCGTGAGCGTGGTCTAATTTCGGCTGCTTCTCACTCTTTCTGACGCAGCATGAACGCAGACAACAACGGTTTTCCGATCGACATCCCTTTCCTGAAGCTTCTCGGCATGCGCTGCCTGAAGGTGGCCGATGGCGAGGGCGTGGTCGAGCTTGCCCTCGAAGCGCAGCACATGAACAGCTGGGAAATGGCCCACGGCGGCGTGACCATGACGATGCTCGACGTCGCCATGGCCATGGCCGGCCGCTCGGCCGACGTGCACGGCCGCGGCGTGGTGACGATCGAGATGAAGACAGCGTTCATGCAGCCCGGGCGCGGCACGCTCAAGGCCAGCGCCCGTTGCGTGCATCAGTCCACCACCATGGCGTTCTGCGAGGGCGAGGTGCGTGATGCCGATGACAAGCTGGTCGCTCGCGGCTCGGGCACGTTCAAGTTCGTCAAGCGTATGCCGCCGCCGCGCACCCCAGAACCCGGCGCCGACGGCTGACCAGACCACACGGCAGTTGCAGTACCCAGTTGCACATCGGACAGCGTCCGACACACAAGAAGAGCAACCACGGAGACAAGCATGCAACAACCTGCGCGGCGCACGGCGTATGCCCTTGCCATCACCCTGCTTTGCTGCACCGGACTGACCATGACCCTGGAAGGATGCGCCTCCAACCCCGCGCCGGCCGACGCACCGGCTGCCAGTGCATCGACCGCCGTGCAGCCGCCGCCGGCGCCCAATCCGCCGATGCAGAAGCCGCTCACGGCCGACGAATCCGACCCGGTCAAGATGGGCTGGATGCAGGGCTTCCCGCCGCCGCCCGATCGCATCATCCGTTTTGACCTGGCGGGCAATATGTTCCCGCGCACGCGCTACGGCTACAGCCACGTGCGTGAGTTCGTGCCGACGCGCGTGATATGGCGCGGCGATGGCCCCATCAGCAAGCTCCCCCGCGCCGAGCGTGACATCAGCGGCGTGCTGTTTACGGATCCGAACGGCACGCGCCGCACGTTTGCCGAAGCGCTCAAGCTGACCTACACCGACGGCATCCTCGTCATGCACAAGGGCAAGGTGGTCTACGAGCGCTACTTTGGCTCGCTCGATGCGCATACGCAGCACATTGCCATGTCGGTCACGAAATCGTTTGTCGGCACACTGGCCGCCATGCTGGTGGCCGACGGCAAGCTCGATCCGGCCGCGCCCGTTACGCAGTACGTGCCGGAACTGAAGGACACCGCCTACGGCGACGCCACCGTGCGCCAGGTCATGGATATGACCGTGGGTGTGCATTACTCCGAAAACTATGCCGACCCGAACGCCGATGTCTGGGCCTACGCCCGCGCCGGCGGCATGCTGCCGCGCCCGGCCGGCTACAAGGGCCCCGACAATTTCTACGACTACCTGACGACGCTGCGCAAGGAAGGCGAGCACGACGCGGAGTTCTCGTACAAGACCGTCAACGCTGAAACGCTGGCGTGGATCGTGCGCCGCGCGTCGAACAAGTCGCTGGCGGCGCTGCTGTCCGAGCGTATCTGGCAACCGATGGGTGCACAGGATGACGCGTACTTCTCGGTCGACAGCATCGGTACGGAATCGGGCGGCGGCGGCCTGAACACCACGCTGCGCGATCTGGCGCGCTTCGGCGAGATGATCCGCAACGATGGCCGCTTCAACGGCAAGCAGATCCTGCCCAAGAGCGTGATCGAAGACATCCGCCGCGGCGGCGACCCCGCCAAGTTTGCCAAGGCAGGCTACACGACGCTGCCCGGCTATTCGTATCGCAACATGTGGTGGGTTTCGAGCAACGACCACCACACGTTCGAAGCGCGGGGCATCCATGGCCAGCGCATCTATATTGATCCGGTGGCCCAGATGACGATCGTGCGCTATGCCTCGCACCCGATCGCCGCCAATGCGGCCAATGATCCGGTCACGCACCGCGCGTATGCGGCGCTGGCCGAGTACTTCATGCAACACAAGTAACACCTCGACCCAACACCGATATCCGATATTCAGGAGCGTTTTTTCATGTCGAAGACCTATCAGCGCATCGTTCTGGCTTCGCGTCCGCAAGGAGCCGTGACACCCGACAACTTCCGCCTGGAGACGGTGGAGATTCCGGAACTGCAGGACGGCCAGGTGCTGGTGCGCAACCATTTCCTGTCGCTCGATCCGTACATGCGCGGCCGCATGAACGACAGCAAGTCGTATGCGCAGCCGCAGCCGCTAGACGAAGTGATGATCGGCGGCACCGTTGGCGTGGTGGAAGCGTCCAAGAACCCGTCGTTTGCCGTGGGCGACAACGTCGTCGGCATGTTCGGCTGGCAAGAGGTTGGCGTGTCTGACGGCCGTGGCATCCAGAAGGTTGATACGCGCCACATTCCGCTGTCGGCGTATCTCGGTTCAGTCGGTATGCCGGGCGTGACGGCGTGGTATGGCCTGAACAAGATCATGCTGCCCAAGCCCGGCCAGACCGTGGCGGTGAGTGCTGCTTCCGGCGCGGTCGGCAGCGTGGTGGGGCAGCTTGCCAAGCTCAAGGGCTGCCGCGCCGTGGGCTTTGCCGGCGGCAAGGACAAGTGCGATTACGTGGTCAACGAACTGGGCTTTGATGCCTGCATCGACTACAAGGCCGCCAAGGACCCGAAGGAGCTGTACAAGATGCTCAAAGAGGCGACGCCCGATGGCATCGACTCGTATTTCGAGAACGTGGGTGGCTCGATCCTGGATGCCGTGCTGTCGCGCATGAACGCATTCGGCCGCATCGCCATGTGCGGCATGATCGCCGGCTATGACGGCCAGCCGCTGCCGCTGCAGAACCCGCAATTGATCCTGGTGTCGCGCCTGACCATCGAGGGCTTCATCGTCTCCGAACACATGGACGTGTGGCCGGAAGCACTGCGCGAGCTGGGCGGTTTCGTGGCGCAGGGCAAGCTGAAGTTCCGCGAGAGCGTGGCAGAGGGCTTGGCGAGCGCACCGGAAGCGTTCATGGGCCTGCTCAAGGGCAAGAACTTCGGCAAGCAACTCGTCAAGCTCGTTTGAGTTGAGCCGCACGCGGACTGTCAATCGCTTGACAGTCCGCCGGGCGAGGGCCGCCACAGAATGGCCCCACCCACAACGAACGCGTGAAGGAGACACCATGAACGCACCTGAAACCGCACAGGCCAAGCGGCCCGACAGCATGACGGCCAACCTCAGCCCCGAGGCCGCAGCCCGCTACCGCAACCTGCCGCGCCCGCCGCAATTCGCCACGGTTGAAGAAGAGCGCCTGCACCGCAAACAGCGTCTGGCTGCAGCGTTCCGCCTGTTCTCCAAATTCGGCTTCGACGAAGGCGTGGCCGGGCACATCACGGCGCGCGATCCGGAACACCAGGACAGCTTCTGGGTGAACCCGTTCGGTGTGCATTTCAGCCAGGTGACGGTGTCGAACCTCATCCGCTGCGATCACCATGGCAACGTGGTGGAAGGCGATTACCCCGTCAACGCCGCCGCGTTTGCGATTCACTCGCGGGTGCATCAGGCGCGGCCCGATGCGGTGGCCGCTGCGCACTCGCACAGCACATACGGTCGCGCGTGGTCGACGCTCGGCCGCAAGCTCGATCCGCTCACGCAAGACGTGTGCGCTTTCTATGGCGACCATGCCCTGTACGACGATTTCGGCGGCGTGGTGGTCGAACTGGACGAAGGCCAGCGCATTGCAGAGGCCCTGGGTGACAACAAGGCTGCGATCCTGCAGAACCACGGCCTGCTGACGGTCGGCAAGACGGTCGATGAAGCAGCGTGGTGGTTCATCACGATGGAGCGCTCCTGCCAGGTGCAGTTGCTGGCCGAAGCCGCTGCGGCGCGCACCGGCGACGCACCGCGCACGATTTCCGATGCCGCTGCCCGTCAGGCGTATTCCATCGTCGGATCGGCGCAGGCGGGGTGGTTCCAGTTCCAGCCGCTATATGCGCGCATCGTCAAAGAACAACCCGATCTGCTCGACTGATCGGCATTACAAATTTCCGGAGCACGCATGACGGACTTGATCCTGCATCACTACGCCACCTCGCCGTTTTCAGAGAAGGTGCGCTTGATCCTTGGCTACAAGGACCAGCCGTGGAAGTCCGTCACGGTGCCCGTGATCCTGCCCAAGCCGGACGTGATGCCGCTGACCGGCGGCTACCGGCGCACGCCGTTCCTGCAGATCGGCGCGGACATCTATTGCGATACCGCGCTGATCGCACAGGTGCTGGAGTCGATTCATCCGGCGCCGACGCTGTATCCGGCAGACCATGCCGCAGCGGTGTTCTCGATGGCGCAGTGGGCCGATACGACGCTGTTCTGGGCCACCGCAACTTTCGTGACGCAGCCGGCGGGCTTCCAGAGCTTGTTCGGCGACGCGCCGGAAGCCTTCGTCAAAGCCTTTGTGGAAGACCGCAAGGCAATGCGTGTGGGCGGCACCGGCTTGCGCACGCCGCTGCCGGAAGCCACCTCCACGCTGCAGGTGTTCCTTGCTCAGTTGGAGCGGCAGTTTGCGACAGGCGAACGCATCTTCCTGTTTGGCGAGCAGCCGACCGTGGCCGATTTTTCCGTCTACCACTGCCTGTGGTTCATCCGCCGCGCGACGGCGGTGGCGGGCATTCTCGATGCGCACCCCGAAGTCGTCGCATGGATGCATCGCGTCGCGGCATTCGGTCACTCGCAAGCGCAACCGATGACGCCTGCCGAAGCGTTGGATATTGCCAAGGCCGCCACACCACGCGCGCTGACTGAAACGAACGCCACCTTCGACGACAGCCACGGCTTGCCCAAGGGCACGCGCGTGACGGTGGCCGCGGTTGATTACGGCGTTGATCCCGTCGAAGGAGACCTCGTGGTCTCCACGCGCGACAGCGTCGGCGTGCTGCGCGAAGACCCGCGCGTCGGCCAGGTGGTGGTGCATTTTCCGCGCGTGGGTTACGCCGTGCGCAAGGTTGAGGCGGCAGGCTGATACGGCTGCGCCATCTCGATCGCCTTTCCTATTACAACGACATCAGTGAGACACGTATGAAGCAATTCGCAGGCGGTGTGGCCGTCATCACGGGCGGTGCGTCGGGTTTCGGCAAGGAGTTCGCCAAGATCGGCGCCAGTTTGGGCATGAAGCTGGTGCTGGCCGATATCCAGCAGGATGCGCTGGATGCCGCCGTGGCGGAGTTCTCGGCACAGGGCGTGGACGTGATTGGCCTGCGCGTCGACGTGTCGAAGGTGGAAGATGTGCAGGCGCTGGCCGATGCGGCCATCAAGGCGTTCGGCAAAGTGAACCTGCTGTTCAACAACGCCGGCGTGGGCGCCGGTGGCCTCATCTGGGAGAACACCGAGCGCGACTGGGATTGGGTGCTCGGCGTGAACTTGCACGGCGTCATTCACGGTGTACGCATCTTCACGCCGCTGATGCTGGAAGCCGCCAAGAAAGATCCGTCGTACGAGGGCCATATCGTCAATACGGCGTCGATGGCGGGGCTGCTGAATGCGCCGGCCATGGGCATCTATAACGTGTCCAAGCACGCAGTGGTGGCGCTGTCCGAATCGCTGTATCAGGACTTGAGCCTGGTGACCGAGCAGATCCATTGCTCGGTACTGTGCCCGTACTTCGTGCCGACCGGTATTACGCAGTCTGACCGCAACCGGCCGCAGGATTTGGCCAACACGGCGCCGCCCACCAAGTCGCAGTTGGTTTCACGGGCCATTTCGGAGAAGGCTGTCAGTTCCGGCAAGGTCACCGCCGAGCAAGTCGGCCAGATGACCTTTGACGCGATCCGCAACGCCGGCTTCTACATCTACTCGCACCCGCATGCGCTGGCGCCAGTGCAGCATCGCTTTGAAGACATCATCTCGCAGCGCAATCCGTCTGATCCGTTTGAAGGCAAGCCCGACGTGCGTGCGCGCCTGGTCGATGCGCTGCGCGGGTAACCACACATTTCCATGACTCCGGAATCGCCATGAACACTGCTACCGCCGCCGCTATCACGGAATCGCAATTCGCCGATCTGCCTAACGGCACGCGGCTGCATTACGCCAGCGCCGGCAAGCGTGGCGCCCCGCTGATGCTGTTCGTTCACGGTTTTCCGGAGTTCTGGTACGAGTGGGAAGCGCAGCTTGCTGCGTTTGGCGACACGCACTTTGCCGTTGCACCCGACATGCGCGGCTACAACCTGTCGAGCAAGCCGGCGGCGGTGGATGCGTATCGTCCGAAGTTCCTGGTGCAGGATCTGACGCAGTTCATCACGGCGCTGGGCTACGAGCGTGCCATCGTGGTGGCGCACGACTGGGGCGGGGCCATCTGCTGGAACCTTGCCATCCAACATCCGGAATTGGTCGAGCGACTGGTGATCGTCAATTCGCCGCATCCGTGGGTGTTTGCGAATGCGCTGCTCAGCGATCCGGCGCAGCAGGCTTCATCGGCGTATATGAACTGGCTGCGCCAGCCGGGTTCGGAAGACGCGCTGGCCGCCAATGACTTTGAAAAGCTCGAAGGTTTCTTTCACGGCATGGGGCAGCCGGTGGCGGAATGGTTCACGCCCGAGGTGCGAGCGCGCTATCACGCCGCCTGGAGCCAGCCGGGCGAGGGCGGTTCCCACGGCCTGACCGGCGGCGTGAACTACTACCGCGCCTCACCGTTGCATCCGCCTACCGAGGGCGTTGCGCCGTTGCGCATTGACCAGATGCCACCCGAGGCGTTTGTCGTGAAGGTGCCCACGCTCGTGATCTGGGGCGAGATGGACATGGCACTGCCGAAAAGCCTGCTCAATGGGCTGGAGCGCTTCATTCCCGACATGCGCCTGGAGCGGATTCCCGACGGTACGCACTGGGTCGTGCACGAACAACCGGAGCGCATTACCGCGCTGATCCGGTCATTCGTTTCCTGAGCGCCTGAGTTAGTTACATCGACTCCGCCAGCATGCGGCGGTAGTCGTCGGCCGTGGCGATGCGCGGGTTGGTCTTGTGGCAGTGGTCGAGCAAGGCGCCTTCCACCACGTGTTCCAGCGCATCTTCCGGCACGCCCATCTGGCGCAGGCCGGTCGGCAGGCCGAGGCGCGCCGTCAGGTCATGCACCGCCTGGGCGAGGTCCGCGCCGGCCGGCAGATTCATCACGCGGCGCATGCGCGCATAGCGGTTGTCTCGCACCACCGTCTCGGCCGTCTCGTTGAAGCGCAACACCGCCGGCAGCACCACCGCGTTGAGCGTGCCGTGATGCAGCCCTGTCTTGCCATCGACCTTTACGCCGCCCAGCGGGTGCGATAACGAATGCACGCACCCCAGCCCCTTCTGGAACGCCATCGCGCCCTGCATCGACGCGCTCATCATGTTCAGCCGCGCATCGCGGTCGGCACCATCGCGCGTGGCACGTTCGATGTTGGCCCACGCACGTTCGAGGCCATCCAGCGCAATGCCGTCCGCTGGCGGGTTGAACGCGGGTGCGAGAAAGGTCTCGATGCAATGCGCAATCGCATCCATGCCGGTGGCGGCCGTCAACGCGGGCGGTAGACCCAGCGTCAGTTCCGCATCGCAGATGGCTGACTTGGGCAGCAGGTGCCACGAGTGGAAGCCAAGCTTGCGGCCGTCTTCCAGAATGATGATCGCGCCACGCGCCACCTCACTGCCGGTACCGGCCGTGGTGGGAATCGCAATCAACGGCGCCGCCGCTTCGGTGATCTTCGTGCTGCCGCCCTCGATGGTCGCGTAGGTGGTGAGCGGCTCGGGGTGCGTGGCGGCAATCGCAATCCCCTTGGCCAAATCGATCGACGAACCACCGCCGATGGCGATCAGCCCGTCGCAACCGGCGTCTTTGTATTGCGCGGTGGCCTTCAGCACCATCGCCTCGGTCGGGTTGGAAGGCGTCTCGTCGAACACGGTCACGGGCAGGCCGCCCGTGGCGTCAATCGCGCGCTGTGCAAGTCCGGCGGCGGCCACGCCTTTGTCGGTCACGATCATCGGCCGTCGGATGCCCACGGCTGCGCATTCGCTTTTCAGTTCGTTGACGGTGCCAAAGCCGAGGTGAACGTGGGTGAGGTAGAAGATGAGGGCCATGCTGTCTCCGGATGGTGATTGTCGGTGTCGCCCGTCTTGTCGTGCGGGCGTGGTTCAATGGATACTCCGATGATAGCCAAATTAGAACGATCGTTCAGTTAACGCCCGCATGCAGCACCCGTCTCTCGACTCGCACGTCGCCCAGTTACTCGATCTGGTTGCGCGTGCCAAGCGTCCGCCGCTGAATGCACTTGACCCAGCCGACGCCAAGATCGCCTACGAAAAGAGCAGCCCCATTGTCGACATCCCGGCCATCCCGCTGGAAGCCGTGCACGACCTGACGGTAACGGCGCGCGATGGCCATGTCATCCCCATTCGCACATACGCGGCGCGCGAAGCCAGCTGGGCAGATCCATTGCCGCTGCTGGTGTATTTCCACGGCGGCGGTTTTACCGTGGGCAGCATCAAGACGCACGACCAGCTTTGCCGGTCGCTGGCGGCCAAATCGGGCGCGATGGTGTTGTCGGTGGATTACCGGCTTGGGCCCGAGTGGAAATTTCCAACCGCAGCGAACGACGCGTTCGACGTGTTGCAGTGGGTGTTCGATGAGGCTGCCACCATCGGCGCCGACCCAGCCCGCATCGCTTTCGGCGGCGACAGCGCGGGCGGGACGCTTGCCGCGGTCAGTGCCATTGAGGCACGCAATCGCGGCTTGGCGCCGGTGCTGCAACTGCTGATCTACCCCGGCACCACCGCGCGTGAATCCACGCCGTCGCATCGTGAGTTTGCCGAGGGCTATTTGCTCACGCAGGAAATGATTCACTGGTTTTTTTCGCAATACCTGCGGACCGACGCCGACCGCGACGACTGGCGTTTCGCCCCGCTGGACGCCGGTGGCCACGGCGCAGACGTAACCGGCGTGTGCCCCGCGTGGATTGCCGTGGCTGGCTTCGACCCGATCCGCGATGCCGGCATCGGCTACGCCAACAAGCTGCGCGCAGCCGAGGTCCCGGTCAAGCTGAAACTGTACGAAGGCATGATTCACGACTTCTTCAAGATGGGGCGCTTCGTGCCGGCTGTGGAAGATGCGCACCGCGACGCCGCCAATGCGCTACGCCGCGCCTTCGGCACCGAGACCGAATCCCCATAACCCGAGCACAAGAGGAGACCACATGGCGATCGAGGATTTCCGCCACAGCACGCCGCTGCGCGTACGCTGGGCCGAAGTCGATGCGCAGAGCATCGTCTTCAATGGCCACTACCTGCTGTACGCCGATGTGTGCATCACCGAATACTGGCGCAGCATCGGCGTGCGGTATCCGGTGGATGTGGTCGACACCTTTGGCGTGGATTTCTACGTGGTCAAATCCACGCTCGAATATCATGCCTCCGCGCGCTTTGACGACGAGCTGGACCTGCGCTGCCGTGTGGCGCGTCTGGGCCGCTCCAGCATGCGCTTTATCATCGAGATGTATCGCGCAGACGAGCATCTCGTCACCGGCGAGGTCATCTATGTGTGTGCCGACCCTGCCACGCAGACCTCCGCGCCGATTCCCGATACGCTGCGCGAACGCATCCTGAACTTTGAAGTTCTGAAGCCTGAAGTGTGAGAACTGAGCATGACTGCCCCTGAATCTGTCCGCCCGCTTGCCGGCATTGAAGTCGACCGCTGGGACGCCGTGCGCGAAGAAGCCCGCGCCATCCGCTACGACGTGTTTGTCACCGAACAAGGCGTGCCCGTTGAACTGGAGTGGGACGCGTGGGATGGCCAGTGCTGGCACGCGCTGGCGCATGACACGGCTGGGCGCGCTGTCGCCACGGGCCGGCTGCTGCCCGACGGCCATATCGGCCGGATGGCGGTGCGCAAGGAGGCGCGGGGCACGGGCGTTGGGGCGCGCGTGCTGGAGGCTCTGATCGACAAGGCGCAGTCGCTGGGTTACCCCGAGCTGATCCTGAACGCGCAAACCCACGCCATGCCGTTCTATGTACGTGCGGGCTTTACGGCCGAGGGCGAAGAGTTTGAAGAGGCCGGCATTCCGCACCGGACCATGCGCCGCGTGCTTACACGTTGATGTCCTGGGCGGCCCTCGCAATGGCTGCGATGGCCACCTGCGCTGCCGGCGACGCGGTTCTGCCGTGCAGCCGCACGATTCCCGTCGTGGATGGCGGCGATAGCCAACCCTTCACCGCCAGCCGCACCAGCGCACCGGCTTCCAACTCGTCCTGCACCGCTGCGTCCGTAGCACCCAGCACGGTGTCCGTCGTGAGCGCCACCGTCTTCAATACGCCGTAGTTGTCGCACTCCAGCGCGATGCTGGCCTCCTGACCGGCTGGCAGGCCAAGCAGCATCGCCAGCTCCACCTTGGACGGGCTGAGGAGCTTCGGTACGGCAATGCCGTATTCCCAGACATCAAGCAGCGTGTACGTGTGCCCTGCTAGCGGGTGGCCAGCGCGCGCGTACAGGTGAGGGGGCTGGCCTCCAATCAATTGGATATCGAGCGCGGCGTCTTTCGGCATGTCGCGCACGTCGGCGGCGAAGAATTCGATGTTCTCGCTACGCAGGCTCTCCAGCAATTGCACCCAATTGCCGACCTCCATGCGCAGGGCGACTTGCGGGTGCTGCTGCCGCAGTTCCTGGAGTGCCCGGGGCATAAGCGTTGCCGTCAGCAGCGGCCCCACACCGAAGGCCGTGTCGCCGAGCTGGCTGTCGCGATACAGATCAACGTCGCGTTGCAGGCAGCGCGCCTCGAACAGCAGGCGCCGCGCGCGTTCGATGACGAATTCGCCGGCGGGCGTGGGGCGCACGTCACCGGTTTCGCGATCGAACAGGCGGATGCCGAGATCGTCTTCAATCGCCTGGATGCTCCGGCTGAATGCGGGCTGGCTCAGATGCACCGCTTGCGCGGCACGCGCGAAGTGCAGCGTATCAGCAAGGGCTACGACGTGACTCAGGCGGCGCAAATCCATGGCGTTGCGTTCTGTGCATCAAATAAATGTTCATTATGCATTGGACGCATTGATGGCGCACTCCTAGGCTTGTCTGCACAACAAAAGCGAGGAGACACCAATGAGTTCGCACATGGAGCACGCGCTGATCGTCGCCTGCATCCTGGGATTTGCCGTCATGGAGTTCGTGACACGGCGCTACCAGGCCAACGTGCGCGGCCGCGCGACCGCCAACGATGCCTGGCTCGAGGTGCTGATGTTTATCAGCCTCGTCGCTGTCACGCAGCCGATCGCGCTGCTGGGGAGCAACGCCCTGTGCAAGTGGCTCATTCCGGCGCAGCACAACGCGTGGGCGGATCTGCCCTGGTGGGCGATGACCGGGTTGCTGCTCATCGGTGACGACCTCACGCAATACCTCTGGCACCGCGCTTCGCACACGCCGCTGCTGTGGCCGTTGCACCGCGCGCATCACAGCGCGTCGTACATGAGCGTGCGCATTACGTACCGCAACAACTTTTTCTACTACCTGATGATGCCGGGGCTGTGGATTGGTGGTGTGGCGGTGTACCTGGGCTTTGGGCCGGTGTATGCGGCGTACCTGGTCGTCAAGCTGGCCGTCATTGTTGGCGCACATTGCGCCTGGCCGTGGGATGCACCGCTGTATCGCATCCGCGCGCTGCGTCCGTTGATGTGGGTGATCGAGCGGACGATTTCCACGCCCGCCACGCACTGGGCGCATCACGCGCTCACAAACGCCGATGGCATCGGCCACTACAAGGGCAATTTCGGCAACCTGCTGTTTTTCTGGGATGTGCTGTTTGGCACGGCGCATATCACGCGCAAATATCCCGCGAAGATTGGCTTGCAGGATGACGTGCTGTTCGGCGCCGAGCGATGGACGGCGCAGATGTTCTATCCGCTGGTGCAGTCCAAGCGCGAACATTCTGCGTTGCGCCCGGGCGGCGCCGCCGTCACCGAAATGGAAATGGACCAGGCCGCGAGCGCGAAGCAGGAAGCGGCCTGAGCGGCGCGCCGCTTATGTATCGGCGTGCGTGACGGTATCGAGCACGCCGAGGTAGCGCGTCTCACCAATCTGGCCTTGCGCGTCGAAGCGGCGCTCGGTCACGTCAAAGCAGCCATCGTGGCGGATACGCACGATCGTGCTGGCGCGCGTGCCATAGCGCGGCGAGCGGATGAAGGCGGCAGAAAGCAGCTTCTCCCATTCGGGCGCCACGCCCGTGGCGGGCAAGGAGGCGGTCGGCGCTTCACGCGTTTCCGACAGCAGATCGAGATAGCGCGCCACATCCAGCGCATTGCCGTGCCGGCCCGTATCTGCGGCCAGGGCCTCGGCAAAGGCGGCCATGCGGTGCCGCACCTTGAACCACGGCGTATCGAGCAATGCGTTGGACAGGCCATACAGGCCGGGCGCGAGCTTGCGCGGTGCTTCGGCGCGGTTGCTCGTCCACCAGAGTTCGTCGCGTGTGGCGGTGAGCAGGTTGTAGCCATTGTATGCGCGGTCGCGAGCGGTGAGGCTATCGAGATAGGCGGGCACCGACAAATCGTCCGCCGTCAGGAAATTCGAGACGAGTTCCCCGCGCGAGCGCGCATCGGGCCGGCGCTCGGACGGCGCGCGGTAGTTCGTCAGCGCGGCAAAGCGGCCATCGCGCGTCATGCCCATCCACGTACCTGCGTGACCGACCACCTGGGCCATGTCACGCCCAGCCAGCACGTTGGGCGCGTCGCTCCACCACGCCAGCGGCGCTGCAGGGCGGTCATAGAATTCGTCCCGGTTGGCGGCCACCACCAGCGCGTAGTCGGGGTGGGCGTGCCAGGCCGTGAGAATCAAACACATGAGCACTTCCTTTGAACATGCCGCGCAACGAACGGCCAATGGTCAATGTGACGACCTGTGTTGCGCGGGCTTCGGCCAAGCATAGCAGCCTGCCGAATTTTTGCGATGACGATTGCGGCAAGGCACCGTCAGCTGTTTTCTAGATCGACAAACAGCTCTGCATGGCGTTCACCCGCGACGAATTCACGCGGGCCGCCGGTTTCCCACAGGGCCGCCAGCGTGGCTGCAAAGGCGGGCGGGACGTCGTCGTAGGATTCCATCCACGTGGCCTGGCCGTCGCGTGTTTCGGGACGGCGCATCAAGGCGCCTGCCACGCCTGTCGCTTCTTCCACGGTATCGAGCCAACGCTGCCACTGCGGCAAGGCAGCAGCGGCGTCATGCTCGGCGATGCGGAAGTAGACGAACAGGTGATCGGCCATGGTGGAGTCCGGTGTCAGGCGTTTTCTGAAACGGGAATGACGTACGGCAAGTTTTGCAGCGTCAGCACTGGGCCGTCCGGCGTGGCGAGGTGGATGACGGTGTCGAGGGCGTCCAGCTTCAACTCGACCAGCAGATCGGTGCCGCCGTCCGGCGCCATGGCTGCGTTGACCACCATGCCACAAGGTTGGTTCGGATCGGTGGCGCTGTAGACCTCGGCACCGGCCGACGTGGGTGCATTCACGTGCGCGCGCTGCATGCGCCGCTTGAGCGTGCCGCGATACTGGCTGCGCGCCACGATTTCCTGCCCCGGGTAGCAGCCCTTGCGGAAATCGACGCCGCCCAGCAATTCCAGGTTGACCATCTGCGGGACGAACTGTTCCTGCGTGGGCAGGGTGATGTGCGGCACACCTGCTTGCAGGCTCAGCCAGTCCCACACCTCGGTGCCGACCAACGACAGGCGCGACGACAGCGTCTTCCAGGCGTCCTGGAAATGCTCGGCATGGACCATCCATTGATAGCGGGGGCGTCCGCCAGCATCCGGCAGGCGGACGACCGCACCGAATTGCTGGCCCACCGTGGCAGGCTGCTGCGCCACCGCATTGACAGTATCCGGTTCAGGCAACACGGCACCGGCCTCGCGCAGCGCTTGCGCCGCATCGGGCCCGGCGACGCCGATGGCGATGAACTCGTCCATCGGGCGCAGCTTGGCCTTGGCGCGCAGCACGAACATCGACAGGCGCTTGGTCAGCGCCGGAGCGATCGCCTTGTCTGTCTGCAGCACGATCGTATCGGCCTGACGCCACACCAGCAGCGTGGCCAGCAGCCGTCCCTTGGGCGAGCAATAGCCGGCCAGACGCGCCTCATTCAAACCAAGGCCTGTAACGGCGTTGGTGAGCTGGTTATGCAGAAACTCGGCCGCATCGGCGCCTTCGACGGCGATGCGCGCAATATCGGTCGGTGCGCAGAGCACGCTACCGCGCGTAGCGGCGTCAAATTGCACGTCGAGCGGGGGAAAGCTCAGCGTATCGACAAAATCGTGGAAGACATCATTCATGGTGTGCGGGGCCGCCTTAGATTGACCGGTATTATATTGGGCTGTCTAAAGGGCGGCTTGTGCCCTATCTATCCATTTCAAGAGTGCGGAAATCGCCGGGGTCAGCCGGCTCCGCGCGCAGATTCGCAACAGAATGTTCTCTTTTCTCAAACGCTTGATCCTGCTGGCGATCCTGATTGTGCTGGCAGCAGCAGGCGGTGTGGTGTGGTGGGCCCAGCAACCGGTGAGCCTGTCGGCCTCGCCGCTGGAGGTGGTGATCAAACCAAACTCGAGCGTGATCTCGGTCGGCAAGCAGCTTGCCAATGCCGGCGTCGGCGTGCAGCCGCAGTTGTTTTCGGTGCTGGCGCGCGCCACGGGCAACGCCAAGAGCCTCAAAGCCGGCGGTTATGCGCTGGAAACCGGCGCGACGCCCATGTCCATCCTCGACAAGATGGCGCGCGGCGAGGTCACGCATTACGTCGTTACCGTTATCGAGGGCTGGTCGATGCGGCAGATGCGGGCGGTGGTTGACGCAGAACCTGCGCTCAAGCACGACACGGCCGGCATGTCTGACGCAGACCTGATGCGCAAGATCGGCGCGCCTGAAACCAACCCGGAAGGCCTGTTCTTTCCAGACACCTATCTTTTTGCGCGCGGCAGCAGCGATGTGGAGCTCTACCGCCACGCCTACCAGGCGATGCAGAAGCGCCTGAACGACGCCTGGACGAAACGCTCGCTGGATCTGCCTTACAAGACGCCGTACGAGGCGCTGACCATGGCGTCCATCATCGAGAAGGAGACCGGCCAGAAGCTGGAGCGGCCGATGATTGCCGCCGTGTTCGTCAACCGGCTGCGAAAGAACATGCTGCTGCAGACCGACCCGACGGTCATCTATGGCCTTGGTGCCGGTTTTGACGGCAATTTGCGCAAGCGGGACTTGCAAACCGACACGCCCTACAACACCTACACGCGCACCGGCCTGCCGCCTACGCCGATCGCGCTGCCGGGCATGGCGTCGTTGCAGGCGGCGCTGAACCCGGCACCGTCAGACGCGCTGTATTTCGTGGCGCGCGGCGACGGCAGCAGCCAGTTTTCGACCAACCTGACGGACCACAACCGGGCCGTCAACAAATATCAGCGCGGCCAACCATGACCGGCAAGTTCATCACATTCGAAGGGATCGACGGCGCGGGCAAGAGCACGCACCTCGCGTGGTTTGCCCAGCAACTGCAGACGAAGCTCGCTCTCCAGGGCAAAAAGGTGGTCGTCACCCGCGAGCCTGGCGGTACGCCGCTGGGCGAGCGACTGCGCGAAGTACTGCTGCACGAGCGCATGCACCTGGAGACCGAAGCGCTGCTGATGTTCGCCAGTCGCCGCGAGCACATCGCCGAGGTGATCCAGCCCGCGCTTGAGGCGGGCGACTGGGTCATTTCCGACCGCTTTACCGACGCCACGTTCGCCTATCAGGGCGGGGGCAGGGGCTTGGCAATCGACCGGCTGGAGGCGTTGGAGCGCTGGGTGCAGCAGGGCCTGCAGCCGACCAAGACCATCCTGTTCGATCTGGCCCCCGAGATTGCAGCCGCGCGCTTGGCCGATGCCCGTACGCCAGACAAGTTCGAAGCCGAGTCAGCACAGTTCTTCCTGCGCACGCGCGCCGAATACCTGCGCCGTGCGGCAGCCGAGCCGGATCGATTTGTCGTGCTCAACGCCAACCGGGAGCGAGCCGATATCCAGAAAGACTTAGAGAATCTGCTTGCAACGCTCTGATTTTGCAGGCAATTTCGGATACGGAAATAATGGTTTCACGACAAGTTTTTGCATCAACAATCTGACGCAACCCATTGATTCATGATGCTTTATCCCTGGCAATCCGCTGATTGGTCCCGCCTGCAGGCCATGCGGGCCAAGTTGCCGCACGCGATTCTGCTCAACGGCCAGGCAGGCACCGGCAAGCGCGATTTCGCCATGCATTTCGCGCAAGGCCTGTTGTGCGATACGCCCATCGCAAACGGCCAGCCCTGCGGCACGTGCGCGGCCTGCAACTGGTTTGCGCAGGGCAACCATCCGGATTTCCACCTCGTGCGCCCTGAAGCAATGGAAGACGCGCCCGAGACCGAGAAAGACGCAGACGGCAAGAAAAAGGCACCCAGCAAAATCATCCGCATGGAGCAGGTCCGCAACCTGATCGAGGCGGTGGGCGTCGGCACGCACCGGGCCGGGTTGCGGGTGGTGGTGTTGTATCCGCTCGACGCATTGCAGACTGAGGGCGCCAACGCGCTGCTCAAAACGCTGGAGGAGCCGCCGCAGAACACCGTGTTCCTGCTGGTGACGGATCGAATCGACCGCATCCTGCCCACCATCCTGTCGCGCTGCAGGCAGTTTCCGCTGCAGCCGCCGCAGCCCGAGGCCGCGCGCCAATGGCTGGAGCAACAAGGCGTGCCACATGCGCAAAGCCTGCTGGCGGAGTTCGGCAATGCGCCGCTGGCCGCGCTGGCCGCCGCCGAGTCCGAGGACCGCCCGCTACTGCAATTTTTGCTCGAACAGCTTGGCCAGGGCACAAAGCTGGACGCGCTGGCCACGGCCGATCATTTACAAAAATTGTCGGTCCCGGCCGTTCTCAGTACCATGCACCGGTGGGTCTTTGACCTGATGGCGGCGCGGCTGGCGGGGCGCCCGCGTTACTTTCCGGCACAGCGCGATGCGTTGCAACGTTGCGCAAACACCATCCCGCTGGACCGCCTGGAACGTTTTGCGCGTGCTTTGCCGCAACGGCGCCGCACCGAGCAACATCCGCTGGCGGCAAGGCTCGTCATCGAAAGCCTTTTGCTGGATTACCGGCAGCTCTTTCCGGCGGTCTGAACCCGAACCCGCACCTGAACGTTTGCACTCTCTGGACACCCTGTGAGCACAGCACCTCTTCGTACGCCTGGCACTCCTGTCACCCCTGGCACGCCCACTGCGGCCGGCACGGCTCCGGGCGCACCGACCCGTCCGGGCATCGTCTCGCTGGCCATCAAGGATGAAGCCGGCCTGCACGCCGCGTATATGCCGTTCCTGAAGAACGGCGGTATCTTCGTGCCCACGCAACGTCCTTACCGGATTGGCGAGGAAGTCTTCCTCGTGCTGTCGCTGCTGGACCGTCCGCAGAAGTATCAGGTGGCCGGCAAGGTGGCCTGGATCACGCCGGTGGGCACGCCCGCCAAGACGCCGGGCATTGGCGTGCACCTTGGCGAAGATGAGCAGTGCCGCGTGCTGCGCCGCGTGATCGAAGAGTTGCTCGGTAAGCAGATCAACTCGCAGCGCCCGACGCAAACCCTCTGATTTTTTCTGATGCGGCGCAAGAGGTTTGCGTCGTAACCTACTGATTATTCGATGTTTGTCGATTCCCACTGTCACATCAACTTTCCCGACCTGCGCGCGCGCCTGCCTGAACTGCTGACGCACATGCGCGAGAACCGCGTTACCCACGCGCTGTGCATCTCCGTCACGCTGGAAGATTTTCCGAGCGTGCTGGAGATTGCCGAGCAGGAGCCCAACGTGTACGCCACCGTGGGCGTGCACCCCGATGCCGAAGCGGATGTTGAAGAAGGCAGATCCATTGAAGAGCCCACGCTGGAGCGTCTGCTGACCCTTGCTGATCACCCGCGCGTGGTCGGCATCGGCGAGACCGGACTCGACTATTACCGCCTGGGCGACCGTACCGTGGCCGACATGGAATGGCAGCGCGACCGCTTTCGCACACATATTCGCGCGTCGAAGCAGACCGGGAAGCCGCTGGTGATCCACACCCGCTCGTCGGCCGAGGACACGCTGGCCATCATGCGTGAAGAGGGCGCGGAGGCCGCACGCGGCGTCATGCATTGCTTTACTGAGACCTGGGACGTGGCCAAGGCCGCGCTGGACTTTGGGTTCTATATCTCCTTCTCGGGCATCGTGACGTTCAAGAACGCGGTGGACCTGCAGGAAACCGCCAAGAAAGTGCCGCTGGACCGCATGCTGATCGAGACCGACTCGCCGTACCTTGCGCCGGTGCCGTTCCGCGGCAAGACCAACGAGCCGGCATACGTGCGGCACGTGGGCGAATTCCTGGCCACGCTGCGCGGCGAACCACTGGAGCGCATCGCCGGTATCACAACCGAGAATTTTTTCAATTTATTCAATGCGATACCGCGATAACTTGAAACAACAGATGAACAAGTTCGCCCTTGCTGGCGCACTGACCATGGCGTTCTCGGGCGCTGCGCTCGCCACGCCGCAGGACGATCTTCGCAACGCCGTCGAGTACAACCGCCCGGCGCTCGTGCAAAAGTACATTGCGCAGGGCATCGACCCCAACCTGAAGACGCGCGATGGCACGCCGCTGCTGGTGGATGCGCTCAAGGACAAGAACCTTGAAGTGGCCGAGGCGCTCATCCGCGCCAAGAACATCGATTTCGAGCGCACCAACGCCGCCGGCGAAAACGCGCTGATGATGGCCGCCTACCAGGGCCTGCTTCCCATGGTGAAGCTGCTGGTGGAAACGTACGACGTGGAGGTCAACAAGACCGGCTGGACCGCACTGCATTACGCCGCCACCAACGGGTATGACGACATCGTCAAATACCTGCTGGACCACGCGGCCTATATCGATGCGGAAAGCCCCAACGCGACCACGCCGCTGATGATGGCGGCCATGGGCGGGCACATCACGACCGTCAAGCTGCTGCTGGACGAGGGCGCCGACATGAACCTGCGCAACCAGCAGAAGATGGACGTGATCGACTTCGCCAAGCGGTATCACCAGGATGAAATTGCGGCGGGGCTGGAGTCACGCCGGCGCAAGTTGGCGGAACAGGCGGGCAAGCCTGCTCCGGTGGCGGCACCCGCGGCGGCTGTCCTTCAGCCCGCCAAGGCAAGCGCGCCGGATGCGCCCACGCCGATGCCGGCAGCCAAACGGGATGCAGCAGCACCCAGCCCGGCTGGCCAAGATACGATCGGCACCCCAACCAATATGCTGTTTGACAGCAACCGCTAGACGCTAGACGCGGCCCGAATGGCGCGGCAATCGTGCCGCAGTGCCGGTTGTGATGCGCCTCACGCCCGCCGCGCCAGCCGCACCCCGGTGAACTGCCACCGCTGGTGCGGATAAAAGAAGTTGCGGTACGTCGCCCGCAGATGCCCCTCGGGCGACACGCACGATCCGCCGCGCAGCACCATCTGGCTGCACATGAACTTGCCGTTGTATTCGCCCACGGCCCCTTCGGCCGGCTCAAAACCCGGGTACGGGCCATAAGGGCTGGCGGTCCATTCCCACACATCACCGAACAGTTGACGCAGGCTGCCTGCCTCGGCGATGCCGTGGTCGGGCAACGGGCGTAGCGCGCCCCGGCCGGCGAAGTTGCCTTGCACGGGTAGGCCTTCTGCGGCGTGCTCCCACTCAGCTTCAGTCGGGAGGCGGGCGCCGGCCCAGCGGGCATAGGCATCGGCCTCGTAAAAGCTGACGTGCGCCACGGGCGCATCCAGATCCACCGGCTGCAAACCGTGCAGCGACATTTGCTGCCAACCTTCGGCTTCGTCCATGCCGGTGCGCCAGTAGAGCGGGGCGTCAACGCCTTCGCTCTGCACCCACGCCCAGCCGTCGGACAGCCACAGGGTGGGCTGCCGATAACCGCCGTCCTGCATGAAGGCAAGCCACTCGCGGTTGGTGACCGGGTGCGTGGCCAATGCATAGGGCTCAAGCCAGACGGTGTGGCGCGGGCCTTCGCAATCAAACGTGAAACCGGTATCGGACTCGGTCTTGCCGATCTGCACGGCGCCGCCCTGGAAGCTCACCCAGCCCGGTTGCGCGGGCGCCGCATGCACGCGCGGCGGCGGTTCTGCATAGGCCGGGCATAGCGGATTCTGCGCAAACAAGTGGAGCAGATCGGTCAGCAGCAGTTCCTGATGCTGCTGCTCGTGATGCAGGCCAAGCGTAATCAAGCGAGCCAGGTCATCCGGTACGCCATCGGCCAGCAAGCACTGCATGGCCGCATCGACATGGGCGCGATAGGCGCGCACCTCATCGAGCGTAGGGCGGGTGAGCATGCCGCGACGCGGGCGTGGGTGCCGCGCACCCACGGTCTCGTAGTACGAATTGAACAGGTAGCGGTAGCGTGCGTCCGGCGAGCGATAGCCCGGCACGTTCGGACCCAGGATGAATTCTTCGAAAAACCACGTCGTGTGGGCCAGATGCCATTTGACGGGGCTGGCGTCGTCCATGGATTGGACGGTGGCATCGGCGTCCGACAACGGCGCGGCCAAGGCCAGGGATTGGGCGCGGACCACGCCGTAGTGTTGCATCAGGGCGGGCAGAGCGATGCTAGGCACATCGAAAACGGGCGATACACGCATGGTGTCTCCAGAGCAGGCAGCGAGAACAGCACAGCAGCAAGTGGGCCATGCCGCTGCGCACGCATTGGCGCACGCCGCTTGCCCATTTTCGTAAGAAGAATATGCGAGCTTTGTAACTTTGCCATGCACAACACCGGCGATGCTGCATTGCGGCGACGGCTGCACTGCAGCATCGATTGTCATGAAATAGTCACTGCGCGCACCTAGGATGTAAACGTTTACAAATTCCGAGGGGCGAGCAGTGGGCAGCAGCATCAAGGACGTAGCGACGCATGCCGGCATTTCGATTGCCACGGTGTCGCGGGCGGTCAATACGCCGGAGCGCGTGAGCGCATCGACGCTGGCCCGTGTGCAGGCCGCCATGGATGCGCTTCACTACCGCCCCAACGCGCTGGGCCGCCAGTTACGCGCCGAGCGCACGGGCTTGCTGGGTGTGGTGCTGCCGTCGCTGGCCAACCCCGTGTTTGCCGAATGCATGCAGGGCATCGAGGAAGCAGCGTCCATCACGGGCCAACGTGTGATGCTCATGACGACTGCGTACGACCGCGAGCGTGAAGCCCGCGCCATCGAAACCATGCTCGAGCAACGTGTCGACGGCCTGATCCTGACCGTGGCCGATGCCGCCGCCAATCCGCACCTCGATCGCCTCGACGCCGAGCACGTGCCTTACGTGCTGGTCTACAACGACACGGTTGGCCAAGCGCGCATTCCTGCCCGCTGCTGCGTCACGGTCGACAACCGGGCGGCCGCACGCGACGCCATTCGCGCGTTGCTCGCGCAGGGGCATCGTCAAATCCGCATGCTCACTGGCACGCTGGCAGCGTCGGACCGTGCGGCGCTGCGCCACGATGGCTACCGCGAAGCGCTGGAAGCGGCCGGCATTGCGCCGCAGCCGCCCGTCGAAATTGATTTCAATGCCGATGCCATGCTGCCCGCCGAGCTGGCCCGCCTGCTGGCCCCGCCGCGCCCGACCGCCATTTTCTGCAGCAACGACCGCCTTGCGCTGCTCACCATCCGCTCGCTGCGCGAGATGGGCCTGCGCGTGCCAGAAGACGTGAGCGTGGTTGGCTTCGATGGCCTGGCGATGGGGCAGTGGCTTTCGCCCACGCTTGCGACGGTGGCGCAGCCGCATCGCCGAATCGGCACCGACGCGGCCATGGCACTGGCTCGCCGCATCACCGGCGAGGTGGTGCCCTCGATTACGTTGCCGCACCGTCTGCTGGCGGGCGGCACGCTGGCCCGTGCGCCGGCTGAAGCGTCTCTCTCCGTTGTTTCTTCCCTCACGTCTGATACGCAAGGAGCGTCTCGATGAAACGTCTCGTTCAATGGCTGCGCGCGTGCGGCCTCGTGGCAGCCGGCGCATTCGCCCTGGCTGCGCCGGTGCAGGCACAGCCGGCCGGCCAGCAAGTCGCCATCTGCTACAACTGCCCGCCCGAATGGGCCGACTGGGCCAGCCAGATCAAGGCCATCAAGGAAAAGACCGGCATCACCGTGCCGTTCGACAACAAGAACTCCGGCCAGGCCATCGCGCAGATGCTGGCCGAGAAGTCGCATCCCGTGGCTGACGTGGCCTACCTGGGCATCACGTCCGCGTATCAGGCCAAGGAGAAAGGCCTGGTCGCGAACTACAAGCCCAAGCATTGGGAAGATATTCCGGCCGGCATGAAAGACCCGGATGGCGCGTTCTTCTCGATCCACTCCGGCACGCTGGGCTTCTTCGTCAACAAAGACGCATTGGAAGGCAAGCCCGTGCCGCGCTCGTGGAAAGACCTGCTCAAGCCCGAATACAAGGGCATGGTCGGCTACCTGGACCCGAGCAGCGCCTTCGTCGGCTACGTGGGCGCCGTGGCGGTCAACCAGGCGCTGGGCGGCACGCTGGACAACTTCGGCCCGGCTATCGAGTGGTTCAAGCAGTTGAAGAAGAACGCACCGATCGTGCCGAAGCAGACCGCCTACGCACGCGTGGTGGCAGGCGAAATCCCCATCCTGCTCGACTATGACTTCAACGCCTACCGCGCCAAGTACAAGGATCACGCCAACGTGGAATTCGTGATCCCGCAGGAAGGCACGATTGCCGTGCCGTACGTGATGAGCCTGACGGCCGGTGCGCCGCATGCCGAGAATGCCAAGAAGGTATTGGATTTCGTGCTGTCGGACGAGGGCCAGACACTGTGGGCCAACGCCTACCTGCGCCCGGTGCGCGCCAGCGCCATGAGCAAGGAAGCCGCCTCGCGCTTCCTGCCGGCCAGCGAATACGCCCGCGCAAAGACGGTCGACTTCAACAAGATGGCGGCCGGCCAGCAGGCGTTTGGCACGCGCTACCTGAACGAGGTCCGCTGAGCATGAGCACCGTCACCCGAACCACCTTGCCCGACGATGCGGTATTGCCCGCACGGTGGCGGGTGGCGTTGCTGGCGCCGGCCGTTGCACTGTTCTGCGCATTCTGGCTGCTGCCGATGGCCGCGTTGCTGCGTGTGAGCGGTAGCGAAGGCCTTGTCGCCACCTACACGGCGGCGGTCACTACACCGCGCTACCTGGGCAGCCTGTTTTCGACGGTGGTGCTGTCGGCAGCGGTCACGCTGGCCACGCTCGTCCTATCGACCATCGCCGGGTTGTTTCTGGTGCGCCACAACGTGCCGGGCAAACGAATGATTACCGCCATGCTGACGTTCCCGCTGGCGTTTCCCGGTGTGGTGGTCGGCTTCATGGTGATTCTGCTGGCCGGACGGCAGGGCCTGCTGGGCGATCTCACACACAAGCTGGTCGGAGAGAAATGGGTCTTCGCTTATTCCATCGGCGGGCTGTTTCTCGGTTACCTGTATTTCTCGATCCCGCGCGTGGTGCTGACGGTCATGGCAGCGGCGGAAAAGCTTGATCGTTCACTGGAAGAAGCGGCGCGCTCGCTGGGCGCGTCGTCGTGGCAGGTGACGCGTGACGTGCTCGTGCCGGGGTTGGCGCCTGCGCTCATCGCCTCGGGGGCGATCTGTTTTGCCACGTCGATGGGCGCGTTCGGCACGGCCTTCACGCTCGCCACCGATATCGACGTTTTGCCGATGACGATCTATACCGAGTTCACGCTCAATGCCGGGATTGCCATGGCGGCCGCGCTGTCGGTTGTGCTGGGCGTGGTGACGTGGCTGGTGCTGGCGATTGCACGCACGGCGGCTGGCGGACAAGCGGGGGCGGCGGCATGAAACGCGCCTTGTCTGCTGCGCAGTGGATCATCACGCTGCTGCTGTGCCTCTTCCTGATCGTGCCCGTCGTGCTCTCGATGGCCGTGGGGCTGACGCGCAACTACATCCGCGGCTTCAAGAGTGGCTGGACGCTCGATTGGGTCGCCCAGGTCTGGGATATGTACCAGGCGTCCATCTGGATGTCGCTGCTGGTGGCGCTGTGCACGCTGGTGATCGTATTGGCGGCGGGCGTGCCGGCAGGCTATGTGCTCGCGCGGCGCCAGAGCCGCGCCAGCCGCCTGATCGAAGAATTCCTGACGCTGCCCGTGGCGCTGCCGGGGCTGGCCACGGCGCTCGGGCTGATCGTGGCGTACGGCGGCTTTGGTGGCTTTCGCGAGAGCTTGTGGTTCATCGTCGTCGGCCACGTGGTGTTCACGCTGCCGTTCATGGTGCGCTCGGTCGCAGCCGTGGCGGCAGGCCAGAACCTGAAGACGCTGGAGGAGGGCGCCGCCAGCCTGGGCGCATCGTTCTGGCAGCGGTTTCGCACCATCGTGCTGCCCAACGTGCAGCCCGGCATCCTGGCTGGCGCGTTGACGGTGGTGACGCTCTCGGTGGGCGAATTCAACCTCACCTGGATGCTGCACACACCAGAAACCAAGACCCTGCCGGTCGGCCTGGCCGATACCTATGCGTCGATGCGCCTGGAGATTGCCAGCGCCTACACGCTGATCTTCTTCGTCATGATCGTGCCGCTGCTGGTGCTGATGCAGCGCTTTGGCGGCCTGCGGGTGAACAACGGAAAGGCTTCCCGATGAGTACCGAACCCCTACACCTCGCCCCCGTGCCGATCCGGCTGCGCGGCTGCGGAAAACACTTTGGCGGCCAGCGCGTGCTGGACTCGATGGACCTCGACATCGCCGCCGGGGAGACCGTCGTGCTGCTCGGCCCGTCGGGCTGCGGCAAGACCACCACGCTGCGCATCGTCGCCGGGCTGGAGGCGCCGGATGCCGGCGGCACCGTGCACTTTGGCGACGAAGACGTCACCGCGCGCCCGATCGAGCGCCGCCGCGTCGGCATGGTGTTCCAGAGCTACGCGCTGTTCCCCAATCTGAGCGTGCGCGGCAACGTGGAATACGGCCTGCGCATCCAGCGCCGGCAGAACGGCTTGTCTGATACGCAGATCAGCGCCCGGGCGAACACGCTGCTGGAGATGATGCATCTCACGCCGTACGCAGACCGCGGCGTGGACCAGCTCTCCGGCGGGCAGCGCCAACGTGTGGCACTGGCGCGCGCGCTGGCGCCCGAGCCACGTGTGCTGCTGCTCGATGAACCGCTCACAGCGCTCGATGCCAAGCTGCGTGAATCCGTGCGCGCAGAGATGGACCGCCTGCTGCGCAGCCTCGGCATCACGACCATCTACGTGACGCACGATCAGGAAGAGGCGATGGCGCTGGCCGATCGCATTGTCGTCATGGAAGCCGGCCGCATTGCGCAGATCGGCACGCCGCGCGAAATCTACTTCCAGCCGGCCAACCGTCACGTGGCGGATTTCATCGGGATCATGAACCGGCTGGACGGCACGCGGCAGGATGACGCATTCGTCTGCGCGGGCGGCCGCGTCCTCGTGCCGGCAGGCGAAGGCAACGCCGTGTTTTTCCGTCCCGAAGATGCCGTGCTGGCTGACCCGGCCCAGGCCGCGCTCAAGGGCACGGTCGAATCGGCGGTGTTTCTCGGCTTCCGCACCCGCGTGCGCGTGGCCGGCGTGTCGGCCATGCCGCTGTTCATCGACGTGCCCGGCCGCCAGCAGTTTGCGCCGGGCCATGCGGTCGGCTTCGATGTTCCGGCAGACCGCCTTCTGACCCTGCAAGCCTGATGCCGATGCATTTCCTGCAACTCACCGATCTTCATATCAAGCGCCCGGGGCGACTGGCGTATCGGCGCGTGGATTCGGCGGCCTATTTGGCGCGCTGCGTGGTGCATATCCTCGCGCAGCCGGAGAAGCCCGACGCCATCGTCCTGACCGGCGATCTTGTGGATGCCGGCGCGCCGGAGGAATATGCCCACCTGCGCGCCGTGCTGGCGCCGCTGGATGCGGCGGGCATCCGCATGCTGCCGGTGCTGGGCAACCACGACGGCCGTGACGCCGCGCGCGAAGCCTTTGCCGATTGGCTCGCGCCCATTCCAGCCTCGGCGCAGGATACGCACGCTTTCCAGTACTGGACAGACATTGGCGACGTGCGCCTGGTCGTGCTCGATACGCTGGACACCGGCCATCCCGGCGGCCGCCTGGGCGTACAGCGCCTTGATTGGCTGGCCGAAGCGCTGGCGCGCGAGACGCAACGCCCGACCGTCATCGCGATGCACCATCCGCCGTTCGCAACGGGCATCGGCCACATGGACGTGCAATCGCTCGCCGAAGAAGACATCCCGGCCTTCGCGCAGATCGTGCGTGCCGCCGGCAATGTCGAGCGCATCATCTGCGGTCATCTGCATCGCTCCATTGACGTGCGCTTTGCGGGCACCGTCGCATCGACATGCCCATCCCCCGCGCACCAAGTGGCGCTGGATCTTGACCCCGACGCGGCGCCCGGTTTCGTGATGGAGCCGCCCGCGTACAAGGTCCACGCCTGGGTGCCGGGCCAAGGCCTGGTGAGCCATCTCGCGTACGTGGGCGAGTTCGACGGGCCGCACCCATTCTTCGAGGCCGATGGCCGGCTGATCGACTAAGCCGCTTCCACGGCGGCGCCTGCCATGCGTGCGACCAGCGCATCGACCTCGTTTTCTGCCGAGGCAATCGATGCGCGCAGCCGGTCGTCTGCAAACTCGTCGTATTCGATGGCCACCGATGCCACATCGCTGATCCCGATGTAGCCGAACGCTGTTGCGACGCCGCCTTCCACGTGGTTCATGTGGGCGATGCGCTGGCCAGGGCAGTAACCGAAATCGCCGCGAGAACTCAGGATGACCAGGCGCTTGTTCATGCCGGCCAGCAACGGCCAATAGGGCTCGCCGGTGCGGCTGCGGTCGAAGCCGAACGTGCGGCCCACGCGCACGATGTTGTCGATGTACGCCTTGAACTGCGCGGGCATGCCGAAGTTGTACATCGGCACGCCAGCCACGATCACGTCGGCGGCAAGCAACTCGTCGATCAGCCCATCGCTTTGCGCAAGGCGGTCGTGCATCCACGGCTCGCGCTGCGCAGGCGGCGTGAACGCGGCGTGCACCCAGGGGCCGTCGACGGGCGAGGGCGGTTCAGCGCCGATGTCGCGATAGACGACCTGCGCGTCGGGCGCATGTTCTAGCCAGCGCCGCACGAAGCGCGCGGAGAGCCGACGCGTGTGGGAGCCATGGCGCGAAGTCTCGGAGGTGCCCGGCCGGGCGCTTGAATCGAGGTGCAACAGGCGGATCGGAGAACTCATTTACGCATCCGTTTTGAGTTGAGTGGAGGTGTGGCCACTCTACGAACCGCGCTGCACCGCGACAAACGAGTTGTTTTGCGTGCCACAGCTGACATGGATTCATCCATGCCGCTCACGCGGGAAAAGCGCCCATGACACAATCCCGCGCATGCGAAAACTGCCACCCCTGAGCGCGCTGCGCGCCTTTGAAGCCACCGCGCGCCACCTCAGCATGAAGCGCGCTGCCGACGAGCTGTCGGTCACGCCCACGGCCGTCAGCCATCAGATCCGCCGCCTGGAAGACGCGCTGGGCGTGACGCTGTTCGAGCGCCACGTGCGGGCGCTGCGCCTGTCAGCCGCCGGCCAGCAGTTGTATCCCGTGCTCAATACCGGCTTTGACGCGTTTGCGCAGGTGATCGATGCCCTTCGTGGCCCGCAAGCGCAACCGACCCGTCAGCGCGTCACACTTACCGCGCCGATGGGGCTTGCCGCGCGCTGGCTGGTGCCGCGGCTGGGTGAATTCGCGACGCAGCATCCGGAGGTGGATCTGCGCATTCATGCGTCCGACACTGTGGTCGACCTGTACGGCGGCAGCGCAGACCTTGCAGTGCGCTATGGCGATACGCCCGCTGCGGCCAACGGGCTCATCAGCGAACATCTTTTTGGCGATGCCTATGCGCCGGTCTGCCATCCGGGCTTGAACGTCCAGTCGCATGACGATCTGGCGCGCGTGCCGCTCATCCACTCCGAATGGCAGCGCACGCTGCCGCAGCCGATTGCCTGGCCGATGTGGGCACGCGCCGCCGGTATCGAGCACAGGCTCAAGACCGACACGGGCATCGTGCTGTCCGACGACGGGCACGCCATGTCGGCGGCAATGGCCGGGCAGGGCGTGATCCTGGCGAATCTGCCGCTGGTGCGCGATGCGCTGGAGAGTGGCGCGCTCGTCCAGCCGTTTGCAGCGCCCGTCATTCAGCGCTATGACTTCTGGGCCGTGGCGCCATCTGCGCGGCTTGAAGACGCCGCCGTGCGCTCTGTGTGGGATTGGCTATGCGCGTGCCGCGAAAACACGGCACGCGTGCATCGCTCAGCGCAATAGCGGCGACGTGGTACGCGCCGGCGCGAACGCTTCGTGCCACGCAGCGGCAAGCTGCAGCAGCGCAAATTCTGACCGCGGCGGGGCAATGACCTGCAAGCCCAGCGGCAGGCCGTCGGTGGTGAAACCCGACGGCAGGCTTGCGGCCGGCACACCCGCCAGCGTGGCGCCAATCACGACTTCCATCCAGCGGTGATACGTGTCCATGGCGCGGCCGGCTACCGTCTTGGGCCAGTGCTCTTCCGCGGGGAAGGGCGCAGCTTGCGTACAAGGCAGGACGAGGAAGTCGTACTGTGCGAACTGCCCCAGCAGCGCCTGATACCAGCTCGCACGCGTGGCAATGGCGCGGTTGATGTCGATGGCGGTGCGGCTGCGTCCGTGCTCGATTTCCCAGATGGCTTCGGGCTTGAGCAAGTCACGCGTGGCTGCGTTGGCGTAGAGGAGCCCCAGGTTGCCGGATACGCTCAGCGCGCGCAGCGTGCACCAGCATTCCCACAACGCATCCATCGCGAAGAAGGGCCGTACGGTTTCGACATGGCAGCCCAGCGTATCGAATGTGTCCAGCGCCTGCTCGTTGACGGCCAGCACTTCGCGGTCGACGGCAAGGTAGCCGCCAAAATCGCCCAGCCACCCAATGCGCGCTTGCCGGAAATCACGGTGCAGCGGCCGCATGAAGCACGCCGGATCGTCACCCAGTGACAGCGGCGCTCGCGGGTCGTAACCGGCCTGCGTGGCGAGCAACCAAGCGAGGTCTTGCGGATTGCGCGCCATTGGGCCTTCGGTGCCCAGTTGTTGGAAGAACACGTCGCCGGTGGGGCCGTAGGGCACGCGCCCGAGGCTTGGGCGCAGGCCGTAGATATGGTTCCAGGCAGCCGGGTTGCGCAGCGAGCCCATCATGTCGCTGCCGTCGGCCACGGGCAGCATGTTCAGCGCCAGCGCAACGGCTGTGCCACCGCTGCTGCCGCCGGCCGAGCGCTCGGGGTTCCAGGCGTTGCGTGTGATGCCGTACACACGGTTGTAGGTGTGCGAGCCGAGGCCGAACTCCGGCGTGTTCGTCTTGCCGATCAGCACGGTGCCCTGGCGGCGGATGCGCTCCACGACGATGCTGTCGTGTGTCGGCACATTGCGCGCCATGGCGAGACTGCCCATCGCCGTCACCATGCCGGCGGCGGCCGCAAGATCCTTCGGCGCTTGCGGAAAGCCATGCATCCAGCCGCCGGACAAGCCCTGCGAGAGCAGCACATCCCGCTCGCGCGCCTGGTCGATGGCGGATTCGGCATCGATGCGGGCCACGACAGCATTCACCACCGGGTTATGGCGATCGATCTGCGCGAGGAACGCTTCCATGACTTCCACGCACGACACGTCGCGCGCGTGGATGCGCCGCGACAGCTCGATCGCGCTCCATTGCACGATCTCTTCGTTGGCGGCCGCGGGTGTGGCTGCCTGGCTGAGGTTGGCTTGCATGGCTTGACTTGAAGTTCACTTCACGCGGTCAGGTAGGTCTGCGCCAGACGCACCCAGGCAGCTGCGCCCAGCGGCAACACTTGGTCGTTGAAATCGTAGCCAGGGTTGTGCACCATGCAGCCGCCGAATTCACCTTCGCCATTGCCGAGGATCAGGTAGCAGCCGGGCACTTCGTTGAGCATCCAAGCAAAGTCTTCGCTGCCGTTGAGCCCCTTGGGCGCCTGCGTGACGACGTTTGCCGCACCCACCAGTTCGGTGCAGACCTGCTGCGCCAGTTGCGTCTCTGCCTCGGTATTGACCATGGGCGGCGTCAATTGACGATAGTCGATCTGCGCCTCGACGCCATGGGCTTGTGCGGTCAGGCTGACGATCTCGCGGATGCGCATTTCCACCAGCGCGCGCGTTTCCGGCCGCGCCGCGCGCACATTCAGACCGATCGTCACCGATTCGGGAATCACGTTGTGCGTTGCACCGCCACGAATGAAACCGACCGATACCACCGCCGTGTCGTCGGGTGCGACGTTGCGTGCGACCACGGTCTGCAGCGCGGTGATGATGGCAGCCGATGCGGCAATCGGGTCACGCGCACGATGCGGCATCGCGCCGTGCCCGCCCATGCCCTTGATGGTGACGTCGGCCACGTCGGAAGACAGGCTCACCGGCCCCGGCAACACGCGGAAGCTACCGGCCGGCACGCCCGGCATGTTGTGCAAGGCATAGACGGCATCGCACGGGAAGCGCTCGAACAGCCCGTCTTCGATCATGGCGCGCGCGCCGCACAGGTTTTCCTCATCAGGCTGGAAGATGAGGTTGAGCGTGCCGTCAAAGTCGCGGCTCTCGGCCAGTGCCTTGGCCGCCGCGAGCAGGATGGCGGTGTGGCCGTCGTGGCCGCACGCGTGCATCTTGCCGTGGTTGCGGCTGGCGTAGGGCAGGCCCGTTGCTTCAACGATGGGCAGGGCGTCCATGTCCGCGCGAATGCCGAGTCGGCGCGTGCCGCTGCCGAGCTTCAGTTGCCCCACCACGCCGCTCTTGCCGATGCCGGTATGCACCTCGTAGCCCCAGCTCTTGAGCAGATCGGCCACCAATGTGCTGGTCGCGCCCACCTCGAAACCGAGTTCAGGCTGCGCGTGGATCTGGCGGCGGATGTTGACGAACGTTTCTGCATCGATATGAACGGGCGGCAGCAGATGCGGCAGCAGTTGGAACGGGGTGAGCGTGGGCGCTTTGGTCATGTCGGGGCTCCGGGGTTGGAGGTTGGAATCGGGTTCAGTGGGCTTCGCGCGCTTCACGCAGGCTCAGCACGGTCAGCAGCGTGATGGCACTGCACGCCATCATGTAAAAGGCAGGGGAGAGCGGATTGCCGGTGCGGGCCAGCAGCCAGGTCACGACAAACTGGCACGAACCACCAAACACCGTGACACCAATCGCGTAGATGACCGACAGGCCGCTGGCACGCACCTTGATGGGCAGCAGCTCCATCATCATGAGCAGCATCGGCGTGGTGCCCAGGTACAGCGTGCCGGTGAGCAACGCCGACAGCGCGAGCACCAGCGGCACGCTCGGGTAATGCGTCATCAGCCAGAAGGCCGGATAGAGCGCCACCACCGTGACCAGCGTTGCGCCCACCACCAGCGGCTTGCGGCGCGGCAGGCGATCCGCAAGCCAACCCGAGAGCAGCGATGCGCCAAAGCTGGTCACCCCCGTCACACAACCGGCAAGCAGCGACAGCGAGGGCGGCAGATGCAGCTCGCGGATCATGTAGGTCGGCATGAAATAGATGACCAGATACGTGCCGACCGTCCCGCCGATGATCGTGAGCACGCCCTTGATGACGAGCCCGCCGTGATCGCGGAACAAGGTGCCGAGCGGGCTCGGTGCATGCGCCTCGGCGGTATGCGTTTCATCGAGGTGCGAGCGGATATACAGGCCCACCGGCGCAATCAGCAGGCCGAGGAAGAACGGCACACGCCAGCCCCAGCTCTGCAGCGCTTCCGGCGACAGGCTGCCGTACAGAATGGCCGCGGTCAGTGCGCCGCACAGGGCTGCAAGGCCCTGGCTGCCCAGCTGCCAGCTCACGCGAAAGCCACGCCCGCGAATACCGCCGGATTCCATCAGCATCGCAGTCGACGCACCGATTTCTCCGCCCAGCGAGAAACCCTGCAGCAGCCGCCCGGCCAGAATGACCAGCGGGCCGAGCAGGCCTGCAGTGGCGTACGTAGGCGCCACCGCCAGGCACAGCGTGCCGATGACCATCAGCCCGATCGTCAGCGTCATCGCGGCCTTGCGCCCGTGGCGGTCTGCGTAGTTGCCGATCACGAAGCCGCCCAGCGGCCGCATCACAAAGCCGATACCGAACGTTGCCACCGCCAGCAGCAGCGAGCCATACGCGCTGTCGGACGGAAAGAACAGCTTGCCGATCATCAGCGCGAAGAAGCTGTAGACCGTGAAGTCATACATCTCCAGCGCATTGCCGATCGAGCACGCGGCAATCAGTCGTGCCTGGCCGACAGGCTTGGACACAGCAGCGACCGAGGCGGGCAAGGGCGGCTGCAGGGTGGCGTCATTCATGAGGGTCTCCATCCGGGGTATTGGCGAGAGGGCTTCTATGAACCCTTGGCGCTTGCAGTATTCCGCCAAGCCGCAGTCGGAAAAAATCGTAAATATTCATCTCGATAACCAAATAGAATCACCGTCATAACCGGCGTGTATCCGCTATCGGGGAAAGCTCGCGAATCCTGGGGCGGAATCGGGTGACGCGCCGAGTGCCGGGCAGTGCGCCCAACAATGGGGAGGAGCCACGTGAAGCTGCACCAGTTGCGCATCCTGCTTGCCGTGGCACAGCACGGCAGCATCCACGAGGCTTCGCGCGGGCTGCATATTTCTCAGCCCGCGTTATCCAAGGCGATTGCGGAGCTGGAACGGGAGCTTGGCGTCACGCTGCTGTCGCGCTCGGTGCGCGGCGTGAGCCTGACGGCGTATGGGATGGCGCTCGTCAAACGGGCCAGCGTGGTCGAGCAGGAGTTGCGTCACGCGCTGGAAGACATCGAATCCATCCGCGGGCATGCGGAGGCCGAACTCAACATCGGCTTTACCGCCGTGGCGTCGAGCGGACCGCTGCCGGACGCGATGGCGGCACTGCGCAAGCGGTTTCCCAACGTCGCGCTACGCGGCTTCGAGCAACGTCCGCAGCAGATTCTGGAAGGGCTGCGCGAAGGGCGGCTCGATATCGGACTGATCTCCAGCAACAGCGGCCCCGGCACGGGGAGTTTTCAGTGGGAGCCGCTGTTTTCGGTGCCGATGCGCCTGGCGGTGCGCCCGGGCCATCCGCTGCGCCGCGTACGCAGGCTGCGCCCGCTGCTGGATGCCGACTGGCTCGTGCTCGACCCATTGGAAGACCCGGGCAGCCCGATGGCCAGCCTGATGCGGCTGCACCGCCTCGAAATACCCCGCCGGATCGTGCAAAGCGCATCGAATCTGCTAGGGCTGCAACTGGCCACAAAGACGGACGTCGTCAGCATGTGGTCGGAATTCGTCTTCAGCGGCACCGGCGGGCCGCTGCGCATGGTTCCCGGCTCGCTCGAAGTCTTGCCGATGGAAGACGAACTGCCGGATTTCAATGTCTACATGGTCTACCGTTCGGCCGACCTGATGACGCATGTGTGTGCGGAATTCAGCAAGGAGATCCGGCACGCGGCGCAGGGCTATCGCCATCGTTGAACATCACGCGTCAAGTTCGGCGCCTTCCGTGCGCATGGCCCCTGGCGGGCGCCCGACCACCCGCTTGAAGGCGCGGCTGAACGCAGCGAGAGACCCATAGCCGAGCCGGTATGCGACGGCTTCAATTGCCTCGCGGTCACGCGTGATCCATTGCGCGGCGAGTCGCATCCGCAGCTCGGTCAGATAGCGTACGGGCGTCATTCCGGTGGCTGCGAGGAAGCGCTCGGCAAATACCGAACGCGAAACGCCCGCTTGCGCCGCCAGCTCGGCAACGCTCCAGTTGCGGCCCGGGTCTCGATGCAGCGCGACGATCGCGCGACCGAGTTTCGGCTCGCGCAGCGCCTGCACCCAGCCCGTCGCGTCGCCGCAGCCGCATTCCACCCAGCCGCGCACGATGAAAGCGGCCACTACGTCTGCCAGTCGCGCCAGGATGCCCGCAAAACCTGCGCGCTCCGAGCACGATTCACGTTCCATCGCATCAAGCATCGGGCGGATTTCCGGATAGCGCGCGAGCAGGGTGCCGACGTGCATGAACTCGGGCATGGTGCCCACTAGGGGCTGCATGCCGCCCAGATCCAACTCCATGCAGGCGCTGAAAATGAGCGCATCCCCTGGCGCCGATTCCGTACCGGCGCCAACCGACGCCACCGTGTCGCAGATCTTCGCGGCTTCAAAGCCGGCGATCTCGCGGCACGGCACATCCGGATCGGACAACAACGCATGCGGCGTGCCCTGTGGCAGCAGCACAGCATCGCCAGCCTCAAGCTGCATCGTTGCGCCCGACGCGTCGCGCAGCAGCACCGGCCCGCGCCCAACAAAGTGGAATTGCGCACGGCCTGGCGCCTCGCCAAAGCTCAACCCGAAGGGCCGGGCTACGTGGATACGGCGGTACTGGACGCCACTCAGCCGCATGCCCAGCAGCAACTCGCTGACAAGGTCGTGCACGTCGGGCAAGGCAGATGGCAGAGAAGAGGGCATCCCAAAATCCGGACGATTGATCAACAAGACCGGATTGTATGCCATAGACCGTCCGGCGATGGGGCCCTACCATGCGGCCTTATTGGTATTTCCCCTGATCTTTTTCTACGGACCGACGCATGAATCCCGGAATCTCCACGGCCGCCTCAATCGCGGCTCCGCGTGAACCCGCCTGGGGCGCTGTCTTTGCGATGGCGCTGGGCGTGTTCGGGCTCGTCACGGCCGAATTCCTGCCCGCAAGCCTGCTGACGCCCATGGCGGAAAACCTCGGCGTGACCGAGGGCGTGGCAGGACAGGCCGTCACGGCCACCGCAACGGTTGCGCTCGTCACCAGCTTGCTGACCGCCGCTGTCACGCGCTCCATCGACCGGCGGCGCGTGCTGCTCGCATTCTCGGTGCTGCTCGTGGCATCCAACCTTGCGGTGGCGTTCGCGACCAACCTGACGACGATTCTGATCGGCCGCGTGGTGCTTGGCATTGCGCTGGGCGGCTTCTGGACCATGGCCACCGCCACCGCAATGCGGCTCGTGCCTGCCGCGATGGTGCCGCGGGCGCTGTCGATCATCTTCAGCGGCGTGGCCGTCGCCACGATCGCCGCCGCGCCGCTGGGCAGCTACTTCGGCCACCTGATCGGCTGGCGCAATGTGTTCCTGGCCGCAGCAGGGCTGGGCGTGATTGCGTTCGTGTCGCAGGTCGCGACATTGCCGTCGATGGCGCCAAGCGGCACGACGCGCCTGCGCACATTGATCGACGTGCTGCGTCGCCCGAGCGTCGGCATCGGGATGTTTGCCACGATCCTGGTGTTCACCGGTCACTTTGCGTTCTTCACGTACCTTCGGCCATTCCTCGAACAGGTTGCAGGCGTTGGCGTAAACGGCCTGTCAGCGATCCTGTTGGGCTACGGCATTGCCAACTTCGTTGGCACATCGCTCGCCGGCCGTGTGCTGGAACACCGGTTGCGGCCAATGCTGATCGCCATGCCCGCGCTGATGGTGGTGCTCAGCATCGCACTTGTTGCGCTGGGCCGTGCGCCGGTCTTCGATGCCGTGCTCATCGCGCTGTGGGGCATGGCGTTTGGCGGCGTGCCGGTGGCGTGGTCGACATGGGTCACGCGCACCGTGCCTGATGAAGCCGAAAGCGCGGGTGGCCTGATCGTCGCGGCTGTGCAGCTTGCAATTGCAACCGGTGCGGCAGCGGGCGGCGTGGTGTTCGACGCGAACGGCGCGGTGGGTGTGTTCATTGGCGCCGCCGTGGTGCTGGCCGTTGCCGTCGCGACGATCGTGACGGGCGTGCCCAAGCGCCTGGAGATGGTGCCGGCAATGGCTGAGTGACGGAGCAAGATGCGCGCTGCTGGGCTGGGCTGGTCGGGTGTGGGTTGGGTCCAACCTCAAAGCGCGCACCTTTATTTCTCATAATTTGCATTATGTTAAATAGATGGTCGACCGGCATCCACCGGTCTCGCCTCACACCTCTTAAGCCTTCTTCAAAAACTCCGGCTTGAGCAGATAGCTCACGCCATCGATCTTGCAATCGATCGGATGGTCACCCGGGACCAGCCGGATGTTCTTCACCTTGGTGCCCGCCTTGAGCGTGCCAGAACCACCCTTGAGCTTCAGATCCTTGATCAGGAGCGCTGCGTCGCCGGTACGCAGCGGGTTCCCGTTGCTGTCCTTGATCTCCGGTTCGGCCTCCACTTCGGCTGCGGGCTCCCGAGGGTCCCATTCGTGGGCGCAATCCGGGCAGATCATCATTTCGCCGTCCTGGTAGGTATTCTCAGAGGCACATTGAGGACAGGCGGGAATCGTGGACATATCGAGTGGCATGAAGCGGCTGAATTGGGGCCCGCACTATACCAGCCGGAACCTCCCGAATGGCTTGACCATTGTCACGCCGATATGCGCCGCGCCAGCAAGAAAACGGGCCCCGCCGCCAACCGGGGCCCGTTTCCATCTCGCTCTTGAGGGCGTCCGTTGCGACGCCCTGAAAGCTGCCGTGCTCAGTTGCCGAACAGGCTCTCCAGCACGCTGATCGTCGTTGAAAGGGTCGCGGAAACCGTCCCCGTTTTCCCTGCGTCGATCGCCAGCGCCACATCGCCCGTGGAGGCAAAGGATGCGCTCGCCTGATCCTCCGTGGTGGCGAACGCCACGGAGCCGGCGCTCGGTACGCCCGAGGCGCCCACGACCAACGGCGACGTCGTAGTCAGCAGAAGGTTTTCGTTGCCCGAGGCCGTCGTGAAATTCAGGTTGCCGGAAAGCTTCACCTCATCGGTAAAGGTCAGCAGCGAAAGCGCATCATCCAGACGCCAGCCTGCCAGCCTGATGGAATCCTGGACGCCATTGATGTTGCGGTTCACGGTTGCGTCATTGGACGTCGCAATGTATTTCAGCGTGCTGTCGGGCTGCGGAATCGATTTGGAAATCGTCATCGTTCCATTGAATGTCATTGAAGCGGTACCTGCCTGCGCACCGAGATTATTGGCGGTGACGGCCGCGACAAACGAAAAATCCTGCAGGTTTGCTGTCGGGCCCGACGCCGCATTGATGACAAATGACATTCCGCCATTGAGCGTCGTCAATAACGTTGCGCCGGCAAGTTCAACGTTCTCCTGGCAATTCGCAAACGTCATGCTGGCGGTATCGCCTGCCGAGATGCTGTTCGAACCATCACGATCGTTGAATGTAATGGATGCGGTGCCTCCGCCCGTGCAGTTGGACGATAAGGTTCCGGGGCCCGCCTGGCTGCCCGCAGCGATGACGGAGAAAAGGCTGATCGCGTAGAGGCTATATGTATCGCGAGAACCAAAGTACGTATAGGCGGCAGCGGTTCGCGCGTTCAGGTAACCGTTGGCAGGGTCCGCCAGCCGGATGGAGGAAGGTTGCTGCGGCACGGGGAGTACGGCACCGCCTTCATCATCGCCGCCCCCGCACGCGGCCAAAGCCGCTGCCATTGCCGTGATCAGCGTTGTCTGCAGCAATGTCTTCATGGCGAACTCCTTATTCTTTTCACGAAGATTCAACAACCTATGCCAGAGACATCAGCTTATGCAGCGTGGTTTTCATTGCGTTTGATGATTAAAACTTCATTGATCCACCGCAACACAAAATTCAACCGAAAATAATCTGCCAAAGCAGAATCTGCTTACACTTTCAATTCAATCCATTCATTGAATATCCGACTTTCTTTCGCTTGACCGCCCTCACCTCTGCGCGTCATTGCCATCGCTTTTTCGCGGACATCCCGCCCGTTCGATTCGTGGGCAATCCGTCAAGTGCGCGACAGGCACCGGTCTTCGTTCTATGATCCAGCCTTCAACGACCGTTGCTGAACAGGAGAAGCCCATGGGCGAAGCCAAACGACGCGGCACGCAAGCCGAACGCATGTCCCAGGCGCAGAGCCGACTGGACGCCTTGCGCCCCGAAAAGCTGGTCTGCGGGGCCTGCAAGACCGCCTTTACCGAATTCGAAGGGATGGAACCGCGCGACATGCCTGGCATCCACGCCATCTTCGGCGGCGAATGCCCGAACTGCGGCGAGAGCGTGATCTCGTTCAACGGCGAGCCGGAAGCCGTGGCCGCCGCCATGCTCGCGTATCAAGACGCCATGGAAGACGCCAAGCTCGGCGCGCAGACGCAGGAGGGCAAACACATGCCCTACGTCGACGAAGACGACAAGCCCACGCAACACTGAAGCCGCCATGCAGAGCACCCCGACGCGACGCTACCGCCACTACAAGGGCGGCGAATACGAATGGCTGTGCGAGGCCACGTACGAGCCCGATCCTGCCATCAAGATGACGGTCTATCGCGCCGCCAACGGCACGATCTGGACGCGCCCGTCAACAATGTTCCATGAAATGGTTGAAGTCGACGGCCGGCAGGTGCCGCGCTTTGCGCTGATCGACTGAATGCCGACCGAAACCTTCTCCTTGCGAGCGGGCCTGCGGGCCCGTTTTACGTATTGGCGCGACCGCACCGGCGCTTGGGCCGCGCGCCATGGCCAATTGGCTGCGGGGCTGCACGAGTTTGTCGTCTTCGGCATCAAGCAGGCGTGGGCATGCCTGTTCGGCGGGTTGATGGTCGCGCTGCTGATCGGCACGCATTTCTGGTATCCGGCCGACGCGCCGATTGCCCGCTACGACGCTCTGACGATTGCCGCGGTCATCATTCAGATTGCCTTGCTCTGGCTGAAGCTGGAGACGTGGGACGAAGCCAAAGTGATCTTGATGTTCCATGTGGCCGGTACGGGCATGGAGGTGTTCAAGACTGCAGTCGGTTCGTGGATTTATCCCGAGGCGTCGGTGCTGCGCATCGGCGGCGTGCCGCTGTTCACGGGCTTCATGTACGCCTCTGTGGGGAGCTATATCGCGCGGGCGTGGCGCGAATTCGACCTGTGCTTCTCGCAGCACCCGCCGTTGGCCGTGACGGCCCTGCTCTCTCTGGGCATCTACGCGAATTTCTTCCTGCACCACTATTGGTGGGATCTGCGCTACGTGCTGATGGCGCTGATTGCGGTTGCATTCCGGCGCTGCTGGATCCACTTCCGCATTGATCGCGTCCACCGGCGCATGCCGTTTCTGCTCGGCTTTACGCTGGTAGCGCTCTTCATCTGGCTCGCGGAAAACATCGGCACGTTCACGCGCACGTGGCTCTATCCGAACCAGTTGCAGGGCTGGGAAATGGTGTCCATAGCCAAGCTCGGCGCCTGGTTCCTCCTGACCATCATGAGCTACGTGATGGTCACGCTGGTCAACCCGCCGCGGCCCGTTTCTGACGCTTGAACCAGGCATGCTCGCCCGGCGCCCAGTCGCGGAGTTCGAAGGTGATGCGCACGCGGCGCGAGAGCTGCAGGTAGACGCCGCACGTGAACGTCAGCGCCACCGCCACGGCGGCGCCGTCGATAAAGGTGGTGCGCGCTCCTGGAATGCCGCCCGCCATCAACATGAGCCCGATCAGCGGCGGCAGCAGCGCCATGTGCGCGAGCATGGCCGGCCGGAAAGCGCTGTCGTGCGTGGTAGCCAGTACCAAGACCGTCACGCAGGAGATCAGATAAAGCAGCGTGGTCAGGTTGATCGCCCCGCTGCCCGGCGCGTTGGCATCAAACAGATCGGCCCCGGCCAGTTGCAGCGCATCCATCGACACCCCTTGCCAGAACACCCACGTTGGCCCGGCGATGGCAATGGCCAGTACCCACGGCAGCCATCCGGCAATGCCGTACAGCGGATGTTGTCCCGCTGCGATCGGGTCGATATCGACCCAGCGATGCGTCAGCATGATGCACCCCCAACAATGCGCGCCCGTTCTGGTGACGGTTGCTTTCGGCAAGCGCCGGCGGCGTCTGCCTCCCCTGCTTTCTAGCTTAGGTCGCTGCGCAAAGCTCGCAATGCGGGAGGAACCCTGAGCGCACAATCGAATTGCGCTGCCTCAACTGCCGGCCAGCTATCGGCGGAACAGTCGCGGGCGGTCCGGATCGTAGAGCGGGTCGGGCGTGAGCTGCGTGAGCTGCAATACACCGGCGGGGTCGAAGTAGAAGTGCATCAGCGACGGCCAGACGTCGTCCGCCTTGAAGCGGTACGACCAGACCAGGCGGTCCATGCGCGGGAAATACGCCGTTTCCACCGGCTGGCCGAAATGTCGCAGCACGTCGTCCCGGGTCCAGACACCGATCTTGGCCTGGGCAAACTCAAGGCTGCTCAGCACTTGCTTGAAGGCGACGAGCTTGCCGCTGGCATCGAAGTCGGCCGCGTAGGTGAACTGGCCGTACGGTTTGGTCGGATAGAGCCAGCGGGTGCCGCCATCGAGCGGATAGGTTTCGCGCGGCGGCCCAAACTGTGCCTGCACGGCGGGCTCGTCCGCACCCACCAATCGTTGGCCCTTGGTGACGGGGGACTCCAGTGCCGCACATCCCGCCGTTGCCGCAACCACAATCGCTACCGCCGCCCACCGCATTGCGCGCATGACAACCGCCCTCGCCTAACTGAGTGAAGCCGGTAGTTTACCGCCGCGCCTAGGTTCAACGCGCGAGTAGCGGCGTGATATCGAGGTGCGTCGCGGCCAGGCGCGCATCGGCGTGCGGCAATCGCGGGATCGTGCCCAGATGCGGTGCGTTGATCCAGCGGCGCAAGGTGGCGACGTTGTCGTCAAGCCCTGCCATGGCCGGGTCGACCACGTTACCGACCCAGCCTGCCAGATGCAGGCCGCGTGCGGCAATTGCCTCGGCGGTGAGCGCGGCGTGGTTCAGGCAGCCCAGGCGCAACCCGACAACCAGCACCACGGGCAAGCCCAGCGCCACGGCCATCTCGGCCGTATCAAAGTCGTCTGACAGCGGCACCCGGAAACCTCCGACACCCTCCACCACAACGGCATCCGCCAACGATCTGGCGTGCGCAAACGCATCGAGAATCGGCGGCAGCGTAATCGTCACGCCCTCGCGCGCTGCGGCCAGATGCGGAGACATCGGCGCATCGAGCAGCCATGGGCACACGGTGTCGAGCGGCAGATCGACCGACGCAGCGGCGCGCAGTTGCTCGATGTCTTCGTTGGTGCGCGTGGGCGCGCCCGCCAGCGTGCCTGCAGCAATCGGCTTGAGGCCTGCGGCGCGGTAGCCGGCATCAGTCAGCTTGGTCAGCAATGTCGCGCTGACCAGCGTCTTGCCGATCTCCGTATCCGTGCCGGTGACAAAGCAATCGAAGCGCGCGCGCATATCAGGCTGCCTTGGCCGGTTGCAGAGACTGGCCGGCCGTTTCCAGCGCCTGCGCAAGGCGCTCGATGTCTGCATCGGTATGTGCGGCCGACAGCGTGATGCGCAGACGCGCCGTGCCCGCTGGCACCGTCGGCGGGCGGATGGCGGCGATGCGGATGCCTTCGCGTTCCAGCGCGGCGGCCAGCGCCAATGCGGGGGCGTTCTCGCCAATCACGATCGGCTGGATGGCCGTGGGCGATGGCATCCATTGCCAACCGAAACGCGCGGCCAAACGCTGCGCATGGGCACTCCAAACGGCGATATGGCGATCAAGGCGTGCGCGGCGGTCAGCGCCCTCCTCGCCCGCGATCAGATCCAATGCTGCTTCCACCGCACACGCAATGCCCGGCGGCGTGGCGGTTGTGAAGATGTACGTGCGTGCGCGCTGGACCAGCCAATCGATCACCAGCCGGTGCGCGACGATGGCCGCGCCCGATCCACCAGCGGCCTTGCCGAAGGTGCCGACATAGATGAGGCGTTTCGAGTGCAGCCCGAAATGCGACAGCACGCCCGAACCTTTTTCGCCAAGCACGCCCAAGCCATGCGCGTCGTCGACGATCAGCCAGGCGTCGTAGCGTTCGGCCAGCGCGAGCAGTTCGGGCAGCGGCGCGATGTCGCCGTCCATGCTGAACACGCCGTCTGTGACGATCAGCTTGTTGCGGCTGGTGCTCGCGGCCAGAAGCGCTTCCAGCGCAGCCAGGTCGACGTGCGGATAGACCTTGATCGGCGCCCGCGACAACCGTGCCCCGTCAATGAGCGAGGCGTGGTTCAGCGCGTCGGAAAAGATCGTGCACTCCTCCGCCGGGCGGATGCCTCCGGCCTGCGCCATGGCGCTCACCACGGCCAGATTGGCCATGTAGCCGGTGCAGAAGAACAGCGCGTCTGCCTCGGGAATGTGTTCAGCTTGCAGCGCAGCCATGCGTGCTTCCAGCCGCGCGTGTGCGATCGAATGGCCACTGACCAGATGCGATGCGCCGCTGCCGAAGCCATATTGCTGCGTGCCGCGCGTCACCGCCTCGGCCAAGGCGGGATGCGCTGCCAGGCCCAAATAATCGTTGCCGCAAAAGCCGAGAATGTCGCGCGGTTCGCCCCCGGACACGCTGATGCGCTGACTGCGGTCGGTCGGGCTGTAAGCGGTGCGACGCACGCGGCGCAGGTGCGCGGCATCGATGGCGGCAAGTCCCGCCTGCAGGTCGTCAAGCAATCGCATAGGTGTGTCCTTCTGTTTCGCCTGTAGCTTGGGCCAGCGTGTCTTCAAGCGTCTGCAGCGTGCGTTCGACCAGGATGTCGGCCTCTTCGTCGGTCAGCACATAAGGCGGCAGCAGATAAACGGTGGTGCCGATGGGGCGCAGAAGCAGCCCATGCGTACGCGCCGTCAGCGCAAAACGTTCAGCAAAACGGGCACCGGCCACTTCGGGGTGCACGTCGAACGCGGTGATCATCCCCGTCTGCCGCAGATGGGCAAAACGCGCATCGTGCGACAGCGGCGCCAGCCCCTGGGCGATGCGCGCGGCGGTCACGCGATTGCGCGCAAAGATGTCTTCTTCAGCAAACAGATCGAGCGTGGCCAGTGCCGCGCGGCATGCCAGCGGGTTGCCCGTGTACGAATGCGAATGGAGGAAGCTGCGCACCGGTGCATCGTCGTTGAAGGCGTCATAGATGGCGTCACGCGACAGCACGATCGATAGCGGCAGATAGCCACCGCTGATGCCCTTCGACAGACACAGCAGGTCCGGCCACACGCCAGCCCGCTCGCACGCGAAGAACGTACCGGTGCGGCCGCAGCCGACCGCAATCTCGTCCGCAATCCAGTGCACGCCAAATTCATCGCACAGCGCGCGTACGCCGCGCAGATAGCTCACGTCGTGCATGGCCATGCCGGCGGCGCACTGCACCAGCGGCTCGATGATGACGGCGGCGATGGTGCCGGCGTTGGTGCTCAGGCAATCGCGCAGCGCGGCCAACGCGCGTTCGGCCACGTCGGCGGCGGTCTCTCCTGGGCCGGCTAGACGCGCGTCCGGCGATGGCACGCGGTGCGATTGCAGAATCAGCGGGTCATACGCATCGCGGAAGATCGCGACATCGGTCACGCCCAGCGCGCCGAGCGTTTCACCGTGATAGCCATGTTCCAGGCAGACGAAACGGCTGCGCGCGCCCTGCCCTGCGTTGCGATGGGCGTGGAAGCTCATCTTGAGTGCGATTTCCACGGCAGAAGCACCGTCGGAGCCGAAGAAGCTGTGGCCCAGCACACCGCCCGTCAGGTCGATCAGGCGCTCAGCCAGCTCCACTGCCGGGCGATGCGTGGCGCCCGCCAGCATGACGTGCTCCAGTGAGTCGAGCTGGGTCTTCAGCGCCGCGTTGATGTGCGGATTCGCATGGCCGAACAGGTTCACCCACCAAGAACTGGTGCCGTCCAGGTAGCGCTTGCCGTCAAAGTCGATCAGCCACGGCCCCTGGCCGCGTGCGATCGGCAGCGGCGGCATGGCATCGAGCCGTGCATTTTGGGTGCACGGATGCCAGACGGCCGCGCGGCTGCGCGCCTGCCACGCCGTATTGGCGCTGGACGCGCCGTCAACCGGCACCGGAATTGGGGGATACGCCATACGAGGCCTCCTCGAAACAGAAGCGGGGGATTCGGCGGCGTATGGTAGAGGGCATATCGATCAAACAACAAGCCCGCACGTTGAATGAAATTAACGACACATAGACCGAAAAAGAAAGACGAAACGCGCTTCTTCGGCGGATTTCCAACGTCCTGCATGGAACTTGTCGCTAAAAAATCTTTTCCGGCGCAATAAAAAAGGCCCTAAAAATCACATCGAGCAGGCATCGGCCGAACGCGACCTCGAAACTTGCGACGGAGGCGGGAGGGCTGAAGGATTATTTACTTTGAGTGATGTTCAGAATGGACCGCACGTTTGCGTTGCGTCATTGCCCCGCCCTAGGGATAACCCTATACTTGGGAAAACCCTAGATAACGCAACGAGAGAAAACATCATGATCCAGCAAGCCTATTACACCCCGAAGTTCGCCGGCCAAGCTCAAGTGCAGGCCGCCCGTCGCCCATCGCTGCTGCGCGCAGTGGTCAATTTCTTCCGCAACGGTTGGGATGACAACCTGGTGTACGCAGAAGTGGTTGGCAAGTCGGGCTCATACCTGGGCTAAGGCCTGCGGCTGAATCGTCAGCCATGCCGCAAAGGCACAAAAAAAACGGCGCATCGGCGCCGTTTTTGCTTTGGCCGCTTCACGCGCACCTAGCCTAAATCTCCACCGCCCACCGGCAACACCGTCCCGGTGATGTACGAGGCCTCGTCCGAAGCCAAGAACAGGATCGCCCGCACCTGCTCGTCGATCGTTCCATAGCGGTGCATCAGGCTGCTGGCAATGGTTTGGTCAACGATGCCCTGGTACCACGCGGTTTCCTGCTCCGACATGGGCGCTGTATTGCGCGGAATCTTCCGCGGCGGCGCCTCGGTGCCACCCGTGGCGACGGCGTTGACGCGAATGTTGTCCTGCGCATGCTCCAGCGCCAGGCTGGCCGTGAGCGCGTTCACACCGCCCTTGGCCGCCGAATACGGAATCCGGTAGATCCCGCGCGTGGCAATCGACGACACGTTCACGATCACGCCCTGCCGGCGCTCCACCATGTGCGGCAGCACAGCGCGGCAGCACCACAGTGTGGGAAACAATGAGCGGCGGATCTCCGCCTCGATCTGCGCTTCTTCATAGTGCTGATACGGTTTCGCCCAGATCGTGCCGCCGACATTGTTGATCAGTACGTCGATGCGGCCATAGGCATCAAGCGCGGCCTGCACCGCATGTTGAGCGCCAGCGTAGGTTTCCAGATCCGCCGTGGTGGCGTGGGCCTGACCGCCGGCAGCGGCAATCTCGGCCTGCACCTCGTAGACCAGTTCTGCTCGATCCACCAGCAGCACCTGGGCGCCCTCTTGTGCCACCGCCAATGCCACGCCACGCCCGATACCTTGGGCCGCGCCCGTCACGACGGCAGTCTTGCCTGAGAATCGTTGCATGCTCATGCCGCCTTCGCCTCCGGTACTGCATTGGGCGTGAACTTCTCGTAGTAGAAGCTGTTGGGCTTCACGCCCTCATCGTCAAAGTACTTGCGCACGGCGTCGACCATTGGCGGTGGGCCGCACAGATAGACGTCCACGTCGCCGTCGTTCAGGGCGTCGGCCGGCACGTGCTGCGTCACCCAACCCTTGCGCGGATGATTCGACGCGGCGTCGGCCACGACGGTGGCATAGCTGAAGTTCGGCAACCGTGCTGCATAGGCTTCCAGCGCATCGACCTGCACCAAGTCTAGGTCACGGGTCACGCCATAAATCAGATGCACCTTCTGTTGCGAATTGGTGCGTGCCAGCACTTCAAGCATCGACAGGAACGGCGCGAGGCCCGTGCCGCCCGCCAGGAACAACAGCGGCCGCTGCACATTGCGCAGATAGAAACTGCCCAGCGGCCCGTGCAGATCGAGCTTGTCCCCCGGCCGTGCGGTTTCCAGCCAACGGCTCATCACGCCGCCGGGAATCTTCTTGATCAGGAAGCTGATCTTCGATTCTCCGGGGGCGGATGAGAACGAATACGAGCGATGCTGCCCGCTGCCCGGCACGCCGATGTTGACGTACTGGCCAGGGAGAAACACCGGCGCAGTGGCATCCACATCCAGTTCAAGCACGACGGCTGCGTCGTTGTGCAACTCGACTTTCGACACCGTTGTCCCGAAGCTGCTCTGGCCAGTCTTGCAGCTGGTCGACGTGGTGGGCACCGCGATCACGCAATCGCTTTGCGGCACCATCTGGCACGTCAGGACGAGGCCGGTGTTCTTCTCGTCTTCGGTCAGGGCATCGTCAATGTAGTCGTCACCGAGGTCGTAGCTTCCGCTCTCGGCGCGGCACTTGCAGGTTCCGCACACACCATCGGAGCAATCCATGGGCAGGTTGATCTTGGCGCGGAAGGCGGCATCGAGCACCTTCTCCCCCGCTTTGCAATCGATGAAACGGGTCACACCGTCCTCGAAGTTCAATGCGACTGTGAAACTGGACATGGGATACCTCCGCTGCCTTGGATACGTGGGTGCAGATCAGGCGTGATAAACGTCCAGCACCTGCCGGATGTAGTCGTTCTTCAGGACGATCTTCTTGGATGCGATCAGGAAACCATCGCCGGTGCGGCGCAGGGTGACGAACATCGTGCCGAAGAAGTGATCGGTGGTTTTGTACCGATGGCTGAGCGTGTGAAAGTTGTAGCGCACGTCGACTTCATCGCCGCGTTCGGCCAGGACTTCCACGTTGGTGACCGTGTGGCTGGTTCTCGGCTCCGGCGTGGAAGCGCCGCTGCGTTCGGTCTTGATGCGAAAGACGCGATCCTCCAGCCCGCAGCGATTGGCGTAGTACATCAACGAGATCTGGCTCTGCGGGTCGTCGGTCAACTGGTCGTCGTCATCCCATGCGGGCATCCAGTAGGTGACGTCTTCCGCGTAGCACTCGAGCCACACGTCCCATTGGCGGTCGTCAAGCAGTCGCGCCTCGCGGTACAGGGCGGCGCAGATGTTCTGGTAATCCGTGCTCATGCCGGCACCCCTTCGCATTCCTGCTTGAGTGCCTCGCGCATGACGCGCACCCAATATTCGTGCTGGCAGACGAACAGGCCTTCGTCTTCACTGCGCTCGCCCGAGATGAGCGGCTTCAATCCCATCCTGGTTGCATTCTCGTCAGGGCCGTGAATCCACAGCGGCGCCCCGCGCGACAGGTCGTTCCACAGCGCGGTGGTGCCGGCATATCCGTTCTGGCAGGCGCGGAATTCCTCCAGGTCGTCGGCGGTGCCCATGCCCGTGACGTTGAAGAAATCCTCGTACTGGCGGATGCGCGTGGCACGGTCGGTTGCGCTCTCGCCCTTTGGCGCGAAACAGAAGATGGAGACCTCGGTCTTGTCGACACTGATTGGCCGTACCACGCGAATCTGCGTGCTGAACTGATCCATCAGAAACACGTTCGGATACAGGCACAGATTGCGGGTCTGGTTGACGATGAAGTCCGTTTGGATTTCGCCCACGCGCGCCTTGATTTCGTCGCGGTGTGCATAAACGGGCCGCACCTCCGGATTCATCGTCTTGGTCCACAAGAGGATGTGACCGTGCTCGAAGCCATAGACGCCCGCCACCGACTTGCTCCAGCTGTTCGCATCCACCGCCTGAGTGCCGCCTTCCTTGCGCCGCCCCATCGTTGCGGCGTAGTTCCAGTGCACGGTGCTCACGTGGTAGCCGTCGCAGCCGTTCTCCATCTGCATCTTCCAGTTGCCGTCATAGACGTAGGAAGAATTGCCACGCAGCACTTCCAGGCCATCGGGCGCCTGATCGACGATCTGGTCGATGATCACTCGCGCTTCGCCAAGATAGTTTTCGAGCGGTTGCACGTCGGCATTGAGGCTGCCGAACAGGAAGCCACGATAGTTCTGGAACCGCGCCACCTTCTTCAGATCATGCGAGGCGTGCGTGTTGAACTGCACCGGATACTCAGTGGTCTTTTCGTCCTTTACCTTGAGCAGCTTGCCCGTGTTGGAGAACGTCCAGCCGTGGAACGGGCACGTGAAGCTGCCCTTGTTGCCATGCTTGCGGCGACACAGCATCGCACCCTTGTGCGCGCACGCGTTGATGACCGCGTGCAGCTCCCCGGTCTTGTCGCGGGTGATGACGATCGGCTGGCGGCCGATCCACGTGGTGTAGTAATCGTTGTTGTTCGGGATCTGGCTTTCATGCGCCAGATACACCCAGTTGTTCTCGAAGATGTGCTTCATCTCCAGCTCGAACAGATCCGGGTTGGTGAAGATGTCGCGGCGGCAGCGGAAAATTCCTGCCTCCTCGTCATCCACCACGGCGGTTGACAGCAGTTGGTCCAGTTCGCTGGCTTTATCGATCAAGGCGGACATGGTTTTCTCCACGTTGAGGCACTCGGCCTCAAGCCTCGGCCGAAGCGCGCAGGCGATTCACGCGCTGGTTGTCCTTGCCCTGAACCAGTGGCGTCAGGGCAATATTGAATTCAATGTCTTTGTACGCATCGGCCTTCAGGGCGAGCGCGGCACCACCGGTTTTCTCCACCACGTGCGGAATCAGTTCTTCGCGTGTGGCATAGGCAAAGTCGTCCCAGATCAGCGGATCGCCTTCGATGTTGAATTGCGTCGTCAGCTTGCGGTGGCCATTGCTCGTGACGAAGAAGTGCACATGCGCAGGCCGGTTGCCGTGGCGGGCAAGCCCGTTCAGCAGTTGCTGCGTGGCACCTTGCGGCGGGCAGCCGTAGCCCACCGGCATCAGCGTGCGGAATTCATATTTGCCATCGGCACCGGTCCTGACCGCGCCGCGCAGGTTGAACGGGCTTTGCGCACCGGTCGGATCGAAATGCGAATAGAAGCCGTTCGAGTTCGCATGCCAGCACTCGACCACCGCGCCAGCCACCGGCTTGCCGTCGGCACCGGTCACCGTGCCGTGAATGATCAGGGGGCCCGCAGCCGGATCCGGATCGATATCGATCCTGGACACGCCATCGCGTACCGTCGTGCCCGCAACGTACAGGGGACCCTCAATCGTGCGCGGCGTGCCACCGTTGATGCCAAGTGCCTCGTCCGCAGCGTCCATGCGGATATCGAGATACTTCTCCAGGCCCACACCTGCAGCCAGCAATGCGGCCTCGCCGTCCTGGCCGAGCTTGTTCAGATAGTTGATACCTGCCCACACTTCATCGGGCGTGATATCGAGGTCGTCGATGGCCTTGAACAGGTCGGCCAGCAAACGATGGGTGATCTGCTTCAGGCGGGCGTTGCCCTCCTTGCCGTCCAGATTGGTGGCGGCCTTCAGCAGGTCCTGCACTTCTTTCGTTTGGAATACGCGCGCGTTCATGATGGGTGTCTCCACGTGGTTTTCTGGGGGGAATGTCTCAGGCGTCATTGCCGTGAACTGACGAGGGGTGACGGCACAGCGGTGTTACCGAAATCTCCATGTACGGAAACAGCGGCAGCGCCGTCAGGATGTCGTGCAGTTCGGCATTGCTCTGCACGTCGAAGACGCTGACGTTCGCGTACTCGCCAACCAGGCGCCAGATGTGGCGCCACTTGCCGCTGCGCTGCAGATCTTGCGAATAGGCTTTCTCGCGCGCCTTGATCTCGTTGGCGACATCGGCGGGCATGTCGGCCGGCAGGCGGACATCCATGCGGACGTGGAACAGCATCGTGGTCTCCTTGGTGGGGTGTCGAGGTCTGGTTGTTCTTATTGGCGGCGCAGGCGCGCCAGCTTGTCGCGGTCAATCTGGATGCCCAGGCCGGGGCCGGTGGGCACTTGCAACATGAAATCGCGGTATTGCAGCGGCTCGGTCAGCAGTTCTTGCGTGAGCAACAAGGGGCCGAACAGCTCGGTGCCGAACTGCAGCTCGCCAAAGGTGGAAAACACGTGAGCTGACGCTGCCGTGCCAACGGCCCCTTCGAGCATCGTTCCGCCGTACAGACCGATGCCTGCAAGCTGCGCGATGGCGGCGACTTGCATGGCCGGCACGAGGCCGCCGGATTGCGCGATCTTCACGGCAAAGACGTCGGCGCTGGCAGAGCAGGCCAACTCAAATGCATCCAGCGGACCATGCAGCGCTTCATCGGCCATCATCGGCACGGCGAACTGGCGGGCAAGGCGCTCCAGCGCGGCGCGGCTTTCTGCGCGCACCGGTTGCTCAATCAGGTCGATGCCGCCGGCCTGCAACGCGGCGATGCCGTTGGCGGCATCAAGCTCGCTCCAGGCCTGGTTGACGTCCACGCGCACGCTCACGGCGTCGCCCAGGGCGCGCTTGATGGCCAGCACGTGGGCCACGTCGTCTGCCACCGGGCGCAGGCCGATCTTCAGCTTGAAGATGCGGTGACGGCGCTCAGCCAGCATCGCCTCTGCCTCGGCAATGTCCTTCTTCGTGTCGCCGCTGGCGAGCGTCCAGGCCACCGGCAGCGCATCACGCAGGCGGCCGCCGAGCAGCTCCGACAGCGGCACGCCAAGCCGGCGGGCCTGCGCATCCAGCAGCGCTGTTTCCAGCGCGCACTTGGCAAAACGGTTGCCCTGGATGGTCTTTCGCACCTTGGCCATGGCAGCCGCGACATTGCGGGCCTCCGTGCCGATCAGCAGCGGCGCGATGTGCGTATCGATGTTGACCTTGATGCTCTCGGGGCTCTCTTCGCCGTAGTTGAGGCCGCCAATGGTGGTGGCCTCGCCCCAGCCTTCGATGCCGTCTTCGCAGCACACATGCACGAGAACGAGCGTCTGCGTGTGCATGGTGGCGACGGACAGTTTGTGCGGACGGATGGTGGGCACATCCACTAGAATGGCCTCGATCGAGCGAATCATGTTTTCCAGGTATCAGAAGAACTGCTATCAACGTGGAATCCAGATTACTCAGCGCGATTTATTGCGTCCAACACCGATTTAGTATCAGTTTCATACCCATCAGGTATAAAAATGGAGCTGCGCCACCTTCGCTATTTCGTTGCCGTTGCTGAAGAGCTGAACTTCACGCGTGCAGCTGAACGGCTGCACATCGCGCAGCCGCCGCTCTCGAGGCAGATTCAGCAGTTGGAAGAGGAAGTCGGCGTGCTGCTGTTCGAGCGCGGCAGCCGCCCGCTCAAGCTCACCGAAGCCGGCCGCTTTTTCCACGCGCACGCGCGGCAATTGCTCGCGCAGACCGCAGAACTTGCCTCGATGACGCAGCGCGTGGGTCAGATCGAGCGGCGCATGTCCGTCGGCTTCGTGGCTTCGACGCTGTATGGGATGCTGCCGAAGGTCATCCGGCGTTTTCGGGCGGAGTACCCGATGGTCGATCTGACCATGCACGAGATGACGACCATGGACCAGATTCAGGCGCTCAAGGACGGCCGCATCGACGTCGGGTTCGGCCGCATCCGCTATGAAGACCCGAACGTGCGGCGCATCCTCCTGCGCGATGAGCGGTTGATCGTCGCGCTGCCGTCAGGCCATGCGCTGCTGGACGGCAGGACGACCGCATCCCTGCGCGACCTTGTCGGCGACACGCTCATCATCTATCCACGCACACCGCGTCCGAGCTATGCGGACCAGGTGCTCGCCCTCTTCCACGATCGCGCCCTGGAACCCAGCAAGATCTACGAGGCACGGGAATTGCAAATCGCCCTGGGGTTGGTCGCCGCAGGCGAAGGTGTATCAGTCGTGCCGCGCAGTGTGGCGGGCTTGCGGCGCGAAGATGTCTGCTACATGGAACTCGACGATCCGCAATTGGTCTCGCCCATTATCTTCAGCACGCGACTGCTCGACGAGTCTGAAGACATCCGTGCCATGCTGGCACTGACGTATCGGCTGTATGACGAGCAGAAGATCCCGTATTACGCACCCTCGTAAGGCTTGCAATGGCGGCCCCAAAGTTACAAGCCGCTGGACACGACGGCCGCATGAGCTAGATTGAAGCAAGGCGCCCGTCCGCCTGCGATTGGAGCGCAAGCGAGTGAAAAGAATACGCCGCCCCATCATCAAGTTGGCCCTCGTCGGGGCGCTGTTGCTTGCGATAGCTGCCTTGCTTGTCGCTCGTGAATTTCGCACCTCTGCTTGGCAAGCCCACTACTTTGCGCAGCTGGCGAAATCGCAGACCTTTCCTGTCAAACCGGGGCCGAACAATTCGGCCCGCTACCCGAACTCCGGCCCCTACGACCAGCGGCTCGGTTATCACGACCTTCCGACCTTTCTGGACCGCCTGCGCTCGCGCGGCTACATCGTCGCTCAGCAGGCCGTGCCATCCAGCGAGATGGTCGCGCGAATGGACAGCGGCATGAATCCGCCCTATCGCGAAAAAGACCAGGCGGGGCTGGAGTTGCTGGACGACGATGGCAGCCCGATCTACCGCGTGCGGCACCCCGAACGTGTGTATGACAGTTTTGCGTCGGTGCCGCCGCTGCTGGTCGACTCGCTGCTCGCGATCGAGAACCGCACGCTGTTGCAGACCGAATACCCCAAGCGCAATCCGGCCGTGGAGTGGTCGCGCCTGGCGCGCGCCGTGTGGGATCGCGCCCTGCACGTCGTCAACCCGGCGCATGAATCGCCCGGGGGCAGCACGCTCGCTACGCAAATCGAGAAGTACCGCCACTCGCCAGAAGGCCGCACCGATTCCCCCAGCGAAAAGCTGCGCCAGATGGCCTCCGCATCCGCCCGCGCCTATCTGAACGGCGAAGACACCACCGTCACGCGCCACCAGCTTGCAGTCGACTATCTGAACACCGTACCGCTGGGCGCGCGCGCCGGGTTTGGCGAGATTCAAGGGATTGGCGATGCGCTGTGGGTCTGGTACGGACGCGACTTCGCACAGGTGAATGCATTGCTCTCGCCCAACTCAGCCGCGCCGCTGGCAGACCGTGCGCTGGCATACAAGGAGGCGCTGAGCTTGCTCGTATCGCAGCGGCGCCCGTCGTACTATCTTGAGAATCTCGATGAACTGGAAACGTTGACCGATGCGTACCTGCGCGTGCTGGCCGTATCCGGCGTGATTCCGCCAGCGCTGCGCGATGCGGCCATTGCGCAATCGCTCAAGCAGCAGGCCCTGAACACGCGCGTGCCGCCTCCGCCCATCGAGCACAAGGGGACAAACGCCGTACGCGTCAACCTGGCGGGCATGCTGGGCATCTCGCGCATGTACGCGCTTGACCGGCTCGACCTGACCGCCAGCAGCACGCTCGATGCGCCGTTGCAGCGCGATATCTCAACTGAGCTGCGCAAGCTGCGCGACCCGGCGCACGCCAAGGCCGCCGGCCTCGTCGGCGACATGATGCTGGAGCGCGGCGACCCGCGCGGCGTGACTTACAGCTTCACGCTCTACGAACGCGCGCCCGGCGGCAACCGGGTGCTGGTGCAGGCCGACACGTTCGACAAGCCGTTCGACATCAACGAAGGCGTCAAGCTGGATCTGGGCTCAACGGCCAAGCTGCGCACGCTGGTGACGTATCTCCAGATCGTGGCCGAGCTGCATAAGCGCTATGCCGACCAGCCTGCGGCGGCGCTGCGCAAGATCAACATCCCCGTGCAGAACCCGATCGAGCGCTGGTCGGTCGACTACCTCGCCCATACGCAAGACCGGTCGCTCACGGCAATGCTCGATGCATCGATGGAGCGCAAATATTCCGGCAACGCCGGCGAATGGTTTGCCACCGGCGGCGGCATGCAGAGCTTCGAGAACTTCGAGAAATGGGAAGGCACCCAGAACTTCACGGTGCGCGAGGGGCTCAAGCACTCCGTCAATCTGGTGTTCGTGCGGATCATGCGCGACATCTCGCGCTACTTTCAGCATCAGTTGCCCAACGCCGGCGCCGAGGCGTTGACCAACCCGGACTCCCCGCAGCGGCAGGTCTACTTGCAACGCTTTGCCGACCGCGAAGGCAAGCTGTTCATGGGCCGGTTCTACACAAAGTACAAGGGCAAGACCGACCAGGAGCGCGAAGCCATCCTCGTGCAAAGCACCCGCGCCACACCGGTGCGACTAGCCACGATCTACCGCAGCATCGACCCGGAAGCCGGTCCGGGCAAGCTCGCAGCGTTCATCCGCAGCTACCTGCCAGGCGCAAAGCTGGATGAGGCTGAACTGACCAACCTGTATGAGAAGTATTCCGTCCAACGTTTCGACCTGGCCGACCGCGGCTACATCGCCCGGCTGCATCCGCTGGAACTCTGGCTGGTGGCGTACCTGCGGACCCATCCTCAAGCCACGCTCGCGCAGGTGAACGAGGCGAGCGCCGATGAACGCGTGTCCGTCTACAAATGGCTGCTGCAATCGCACCGCAAAGCCGCGCAAGACAAGCGCATCAAACAGATGCTGGAGATTGAAGCGTTCCAGCAGATTCATGCCATGTGGAAGCGGCTGGGGTATCCGTTTGAATCGCTGGTGCCGTCATACGGCACGGCCATCGGCGCATCGGCAGACCGGCCGGCATCGCTGGCGGAGCTGATGGGCATCATCGAAAACGACGGCATCCGCCTGCCCAGCGTGCGTATCGACCGCCTGCGCTTCGCCGCCGACACGCCTTATGAAGTCATGCTTTGCCGCGACCCCAGCGCTGGAGAACGCGTGCTGCCGCCCGAGATTCCACCCCTGGTCAAATCCGCGCTGGCCGGCGTCGTCGAAGGTGGCACCGCCAAGCGGATCTCCGGAACGTTCGTCCAGAAGGATGGCAAACCCATCGCCATCGGCGGTAAAACCGGCACCGGCGACAACCGCTTCAAAACCTTCAGCCGCGGCGGTGGCCTTATCTCGGAGCGGGTCGTCAGCCGCTCCGGCGCCTTCGTCTTCTATTTGGGAGACCGTTACTTCGGCACCGTCGTGGCCTACGTAGCCGGCGCAGACGCGGCCAAGTACAAATTCACCAGCGCACTGACGGTGCAAGTGCTAAAAGTCCTGGCGCCCACGCTGATGAACCACCTGAACCTGCAAGACGAGGCGCCAGCCTTCAACTGCAAGATGCCGCAGGCCACGGCACCGGAACAAAAGCTGGATTGACCATCAACGCAAAGACCGCTGCAACCAGATCGCCCCCGCGCAAACCAACGCCACTGCCGCGCCCCAGGCAAACAAATCCCCCACAGCCAACAACGTCGCCTGCCGATCAATCTCCGCCGAGATGCGAATCAACTCAGAACCCTGCAACGGATGCGGCCACTGCCAGGCCGGCGTCAGCGCGCTTACGTGCCCCACCAGGTCAGTGCGATGCTGCGCCTGTCCGCGCTGCAGCAACAACGTGGCCCCCATCGTCCCAAACGCCTGCGCCCAAGCCCGCATGATTCCCTTGAACTGGTAGGCATGGCCAAAATCCTTGGCGGGCAAATCCACGTAAGACAGCCCCGCCACCTGGATCACCACAAACATCCCCACCATGCCTTCTATCATGAACCCCGGCACCACCGCCGCCACCGAAGCCCCCGGCATGGCTACACGCGACATCCACAGCAAGGCCGTCGCCATCAGCACAAAGCCGATGGAGATCAGCACGCGCTTGGTTGGCAGCACGTTCGTCAACTGAAAGTTCAGGATGCCCAGCACCACCGTCACCAGGCCGCCCAGGCTCATCAATTGCGCGGTGGTCTCGTAACGGAAGCCCAAACCGTTCTGCAGCAGGCTCGACGAGAGAAACCCCCAGGCGCTCGCAAACATGTAATAGATGGCGTAGAAGACCATGCCCATCAGGAAGCGCCGCTGCAGCGTCGCCCGTAAATCGACCCACGGCAACGGATGGCCAGTCTGGCGAATACCGATCCAGATGATGAGCGCCACCACCGCAATGATCGGCACCACCTGCGCGGGCGACCCATCCGGATGAATGAAACGCGCCTGCTGGAAACCGTGCAGCGCAATCAGCGCCGCCAGCCCGAACGCGATGGCCGAGGGCCAGTCGAGCGAGGCGAAATCGCCCTTGCGCTCGTGCATCTTCGGATGCGGATAGAACGCCGCCACCAGCCCGCACACTACAACGGCCACCAGCAACTGCGCGACGAAGATGGCGCGCCAGCCGAATTGCTCCGTGAGCGCCGCCGAAAGCATCGGTGACACGCAACTCAGTCCGAAGATGCCGTAGATCATGCCCTTCATCATCGTGCGGCGTTCGTGCGCGGGGCTGTGCTGCACAAAGATGCGCGAAGTGGACAACATCGGCCCGCCGCCAAACCCCTGCACCGCCCGCCCGACGATCAGCATCGTGCCGCCCTCGGCCGCCGCGCACATCAGCGTGCCGACGATGAACACCAGAAGCGACAACAGCGTGTGCTTCCGGTATGTCATGTGATCGGCCAGCCGCCCCATCACCAGAATCGCCAGGCTGGCCGCTGCCGCATACGCCGTCACGGCCCAGAGATAGACATCCTGTGACGCCAGCACCCCGCCTTCGATATGCGGCCCGGCAATCGAGAACATCAGGTTGGACATGTAGTCCACGCCCGTCGCCAAGCCAATCACCATGCCCACCATGCGCAATTCCATCCGGCTGCCGACGGTCGATGCGGCGACTGGTTTGCGAGGTGCGGACGGCGGAGAAACCGTGTGGTCTGTGCTTGGCGTGTTCATGCAGGGATGGTAATTTGCCTCGAAACCGGCGGAAATCGCCTGCCAACAAATTCATTGTTCAACTATGCGAACGACGGACTGGAACGACTGGGACACTTTCTGCACCGTGGCCACGCTCGGCAGCTTCACGCGCGCGGCCGATCGGCTGGGGTTGCCCAAGTCGTCTGTCAGCACGGCGGTGTCACGGCTCGAAGGCAAGATGGGCGTGCGCCTTTTCGAGCGCAGCACACGCCGCCTGCGCCTGACCGATGCCGGTGAAGCCCTGCTGCGCGACGCGGGCCCATTGTTCCAGCGGCTGCGCGAAGTGTCGGAAGACGCGGCAGCGACGTTCCAGTCACCCGCGGGCACCTTGCGCATTGCCATGCCGTATGAATTTGCCGCCAAGCAGCTCGCCGAGGTGGTGCTGGAAGTCATGCGCGAGCACACCGGCCTGCGCATCGAGGTGGATGTCGCGCCGCGGCAGATCGACCCGCTCGCCCAGGGCTACGACATCATGCTGACGGTGCCGCGTGGCCCGTTGCCTGATTCCGGCCTCGTCGCTCAGCGCGTCTTTGATTTGCGGCGCGCCGTGGTCGTCGCCCCGCAACTGCTGGAACGCCTCGGGCCGCTCACCCACCCAGACCAACTCGCCGATTGGCCCTGCCTCGGCACCTCGAACGAAGCCGAATGGCAGTTCCGCACGCCCGGCGGCGAGACGATCAATCTGCCCCTGGACTTCCGCATGCGCACCTCCAACAGCGAACTGCGCATGCAGGCCGCCATTGCGGGTCTGGGTGTCGCCCGCATCACCTCTGTGTTCGCTACCGACCTGATCGCTTCCGGCGCGCTGCAGGAGGTGCTGACAGACTTTCAATCCCCGCCGATGCGCGTGTATGCCGTCTTCCCGGGCCGCCGCCTGATGCCCGCCAAGGTCAAAGTCTTTATGGACGCCCTGCACCGCCGCATAGAGCATTCCCGCCAGCACACCGACATGCGGCCCACCTTTGTGGACGAAGCTGCCGCGTCCTGGCCGCCTGAGTCGCTGCTCTGACTTTCAATCTTTCCTTTTTATCTACGCAAAGCCATGCGCCCGTTTACCAAACTCCCCGTTTTGATTGCCGCGCTCGCTCTGAGCACCGTTGGCTGCTCTCGCGCCGAAGACATTGGCAGCGTCAGCACCAATTTCCGCATCACGGGCTCCGACAAGATCGTCATCGAAGCCTTTGACGATCCGCTCGTGCAGGGCGTGACCTGCTATGTCTCGCGGGCGCGCACCGGCGGTATCAAGGGCTCGCTGGGCGTGGCCGAAGACGTGAGCGAAGCCGCCGTGGCCTGCCGCCAGGTCGGCGACGTCAGCTTCGTCAAACCGCTGCCGCAGCAGGACGACATGTTCACGCAGCGCCTGTCGCTCGTCTTCAAGACGCTGCACGTGGTCCGCACGGTCGATCGCAAGCGCAATGTGCTGGTCTATCTGACGTATTCAGACAAGGTCATTTCGGGCAGCCCGAAGAACAGTGTGACGGCGGTTCCGATCCCGGCCAGCCAACCCATTCCGGTGAAGTGAGGCGCAAGACGTATAGAAAAGCGGTGCTAGCACCACATTGGTGCGTGGCAACGCAAGCGTGGTGGCCGAGCAACGGTAGACGGCGCAAAAGGGGTGCATACGTAAGCCTACGTATGGTGCATTGCATCATCTGGTGTATGATCAGGGTATTCCCTAACCGGGATTTCCCTAAGAGGCCAATCATGCAAAACACGAACGACCTGAAGCTGACCGATCAACTCGAACGCGAACTGATCGAGCGCGAAATGTCCGAAGGTATCTACTACTATCGCCGTCCGAGCGGCCAATCGTTCTCGTTCGCCCAGTTCTTCTCGGCAATCGCGAACCTGTTTGGCACGCACCGCACCGCCAAGGCCTAACCCGCCACGCTATTGTTGATGGGCGTGTGCCCAAGCTAGCTGTATGCAGCAATCGCAGTTTCAGTAGCACCGTGCGCCGGCCGTGTGTCATCACACCCGCCGCCACACCCGCCAGGTCATGACCGCCTGGTGCCAATCGAGGGCCGGATTCCGGCCCTTTGTCATTTCTGCGGCATTTGTTTGGTTTGTCTGCGTGCCGCAGCATCGGCCTTTCTCCTCCGACCGGTTCACCGCGCTGCGGTTGTCTTCTGGTTCGCCTGTGCTTTACTGAGTAGAGCCGCGACCACCGATATCGAGACCACGCGCACGTCTTCGTAGCAAGGAAGGCGCACAGCATGGCACCCGGCGCCCATCCCCCAAGGAGACTCCCATGGCGATCAGCCTCAAGCTGTCGGTCAACGGTGCGCCTGTCACCGTCAGTGTCGAACCTCATACCCTGCTAGTCCAATTGCTGCGCGAAAACTTGCGCCTGACCGGCACGCACGTCGGCTGCGATACCGCGCAATGCGGCGCCTGCACCGTGCATATGAACGGGCGCGCTGTGAAGTCCTGCAACATCCTGGCCGTGCAGGCTGAGGGCACCGAGGTGACCACCATCGAAGGCCTGTCGAAAGACGGCGCGCTGCACCCGATGCAAGAAGCCTTTCGCCAATGCCACGGCCTGCAATGCGGCTTCTGTACACCCGGCATGGTGATGGCGGCCACGGCGCTGGTCGCGCAACACCCGCATCCCGATGAACACACGGTGCGCGAGCAGCTCGACGGCAATCTTTGCCGCTGCACGGGGTATCACAACATCGTGCGTGCGGTGATGCACGGTGCCGAAGCCATGGCTGAGGCTGAGGGCGACGATGCCTCCCTGCAAAGCCTGGCCGCGGCGCGCGCCCACGCTGCCTGACCCCGCGAGGAGACCACCATGAACGCTCCCGCAGAACCCAACAACCACCTGATCGGTGCGTCCGTCAAACGCAAGGAAGATTTCCGCTTCCTGACGGGCGCCGGACAGTACACGGACGATGTCGTCCAGGCCCACCAGTCGTACGCGGTATTCCTGCGCTCGCCGTATGCGCATGCGCGCATCAAGCACATCAATGCGGATGCCGCACGCAACCATCCGGGCGTGCTGGCCGTGCTCACAGGCGACGACCTGGCCGCCGACAAGGTGAACGGACTGCCGTGCGGCTGGCTCATCCACAGCATTGACGGCACGCCGATGAAGGAGCCGCCCCACCCTGTGCTCGCGCAAGGCAAAGTGCGCCACGTGGGTGATCAGGTCGCGCTGGTGGTGGCTGAATCGGTGAAGATCGCCAAAGACGCCGTCGAGATGATCGACGTGGAATACGACGAACTGCCTGCCGTGGTCGACACCGCCACCGCCGATTCCGCCGGCACCGCCGTCCACGACGACGTTCCCAACAACACCTGCTACACCTGGGGCCACGGCGACAAGGCCTCGACTGACGCAGCCTTCGCCAAGGCCGCGCACGTGACACAGCTCGACATCGTCAACAACCGGCTGATTCCGAATGCGATCGAACCGCGCGCCGTCAATGCCAGCTATTCGCGCCAGGACGACAGCTACACGCTTTACGTCGCCAACCAGAACCCGCACGTGGAGCGCCTGCTGATGTCGGCGTTCGTGCTGGGTCTGACCGAAGCCAAGGTCCGCGTGATTGCGCCGGATGTGGGCGGCGGGTTCGGCTCGAAGATCTTCCTGTACCCGGAAGACGTTGCGCTTACTTGGGCATCGAAGAAGGTCGGCCGGCCGATCAAGTGGACGGCCGAGCGGTCCGAATCCTTCCTGACCGACGCGCATGGCCGCGACCACGTTACACATGCGGAACTGGCGCTCGATGCGCAGGGCAATTTCCTCGCCATGCGCGTGCATACGACGGCCAACATGGGCGCATATCTGTCGACGTTTGCCAGCAGCGTGCCGACCATCCTGTATGCGACGTTGCTTGCGGGCCAGTACAAGACGCCTGCCATCTATGCCGAGGTGAAAGCGGTATTCACAAATACCGCGCCCGTCGATGCGTATCGTGGTGCCGGCCGGCCCGAGGCGACGTATGTGGTCGAGCGCCTCGTTGAAACTGCCGCGCGCGAGCTGCAAGTCGACCCGGCTGAACTGCGACGCCGCAACTTCATCCGCACCTTCCCCTATGCCACACCGGTTGGCCTGACCTATGACACGGGCGACTACGAACCGTGCCTGGACCGCGCCATCGAACTCGCCGATGTGAAAGGCTTTGCGGCCCGACGCGATGCATCGCGCGCCAAAGGTCGCTTGCGCGGCATGGGCTACTCCTGCTACATCGAGGCGTGCGGCCTGGCGCCGTCGAACATTGCGGGGGCGTTAGGCGCGCGGGCGGGCCTGTTTGAGGCCGGTGAAATTCGCGTGCACCCGACAGGCTCCGTCACGGTCTTCACCGGCTCGCACAGCCACGGCCAGGGCCACGAGACGACGTTCGCGCAAGTGGTGGCCGATCGCCTGGGCGTGCCCATCGACAACATCGAGATCGTGCACGGCGACACCGGGCGCATCCCGTTCGGCATGGGCACGTACGGCTCGCGTTCGATTGCCGTGGGCGGCTCGGCCATCATGAAGGCACTCGACAAGATCGAAGCCAAAGCCAAGAAGATCGCCGCGCATCTGCTGGAGGCGTCGGCGGAGGACATCGAATTCAAGGATGGCGTCTTCCGCGTGGCCGGCACAGATCGCACCAAGACCTTTGGCGAAGTGGCGCTCACGGCGTACGTGCCGCACAACTACCCGCTCGACAAACTCGAACCGGGGCTGGACGAAAACGCCTTCTACGACCCGACCAACTTCACCTACCCGGCGGGCGCGTACATCTGCGAAGTGGAAGTCGACCCGGATACCGGCGAAGTCCACATCGACCGCTTCGTCGCGGTGGACGATTTCGGCAACATCATCAACCCGATGATCGTCGAGGGCCAGGTGCACGGCGGGCTTGGCCAGGGCATCGGGCAGGCGCTGCTCGAAGCGTGCGTGTACGACGAAAATGGCCAGTTGCTGACCGGCTCGTACATGGACTACGCCATGCCGCGTGCCAACGACCTGCCCAGCTTTACGGTGGAGACCGCAAAGGGCACGCCGTGCACGCACAACCCGCTGGGCGTCAAAGGCTGCGGTGAGGCGGGCGCGATCGGATCGCCGCCGGCCCTGATCAACGCCATCGTCGACGCGCTTGCGCCGCTGGGCGTGAAGGACATCCAGATGCCAGCAACGCCGCATCGTGTCTGGCAAACCATTCAAGCGGCCAAGGCCTAGGCAGAGGAGCGAACCATGTACGACTTCGAGTACCAGAAAGCCGCCGACGCCCAGACCGCCGTCACCGCGCTGAAGACGCACACCGACGCCAAATACCTGGGCGGCGGGCAGAGCCTGCTGGCAGCGATGAAGCTGCGGCTGGCGCAGCCGTCTACGCTGGTGGATGTCACGCGCATTCCGGGCATGTCCGGCATTCGCACACAACCCGGTGTGATTACGGTGGGTGCAGCCACACGCCATGCCGATGTGGCGGACAACGCGGACATCGCCCGCATGCTGCCCGCGCTGGGGGAACTGGCCGGTGGCATCGGCGACCGCCAGGTGCGCGCGATGGGCACGCTCGGCGGGTCGCTTGCCAACAACGACCCGGCGGCGTGCTACCCGGCCGCGGTGCTGGGCCTGAACGCGACCGTGGTCACCGAGCGGCGCAACATCGCGGCGGACGATTTCTTCCTCGGCATGTATGAGACCGCGCTGGCTGCGGACGAACTCATCACCGAGGTGCAGTTTCCGGTGCCGGACCAGGCGGCCTACGTGAAATTCCGCAACCCGGCGTCGCGCTTTGCGCTGGTGGGCGTGTTCGTCAGCCGCAAGGGCAGCAACGTGCGTGTGGCGGTCACGGGTGCGGCGCCGTGCGTGTTCCGTTGCACGCCGCTTGAGCAGGCGCTGGCAGCCAGCTTTACAGCAGAAGCCGCACGCAAGGTGGTGGTGCCCGCCGACGATCTGGTGGGCGATCTGCATGCCTCGCCGGAATATCGGGCGCACCTCATTCCGGTATTGACAGCGCGCGCGGTTGAGCAGGCATTGGCGCACCATCACTGAGCACACCGCCAAGGAACGGCATGCCGGTCGATTCCATCGACAACTGCATCGCGCAACTGCAAGGCCAGGGTTATTTCGCCAGCCGTGAGCTGGCCACGGCCTTGTTTCTTGCATTGCGCATGCAGCGGCCGCTGTTTCTGGAAGGCGAACCCGGCGTCGGCAAGACCGAGCTGGCGAAGGCGGCGGCCGGGCTGCTCGGCACGTCGCTGCTGCGGCTGCAGTGTTACGAAGGGCTCGACACCGCCAGCGCGCTCTATGAATGGGATTACCCGCGCCAGATCATGGCGCTGCGCCTGGCCGAGGCCGCCGGTGAGAAGCCACGCGCCGACACGCTCTACCGCGATGAATTCCTCCTCAAGCGCCCGTTGCTGCAGGCGCTGCTGCCCGACACCGCCCATCCCGACACACCGCGCGTTCTCCTGATCGACGAGATCGACCGCGCAGATGAACCCTTCGAGGCTTTTCTGCTGGAGCTGCTGTCCGACTTCCAGGTGTCGATTCCGGAGTTCGGCACGGTACGCGCGCAGGTGATTCCGCTGGTCATCATGACGTCCAACCGCACGCGCGAGGTGCATGACGCGCTCAAGCGGCGCTGCCTGTATCAATGGATTGGCTACCCGGATAAGGCACGAGAGCTGCAGATCGTGGCGCAGCGCGCGCCCGAAACCGCTGCCCGCCTGCAGCAGCGTGCGGTCGATTTCGTGCACCGCCTGCGCGGTATCGACCTGTTCAAGGCGCCGGGCATTGCCGAAGCCATCGACTGGTGCCGCGCCTTGGCGGCGCTGAACGTGACCGAGCTTGATCCGCAGTCCGTGCAGGACACGCTAGGCGTGCTGCTCAAGTACCAGGACGACCTGGCGCGCGTCGATACGCAAACCATCGAGCAACTGCTGGCCGCGCCCGCGCTGCCGGAGTAAGGCATGCACGCGACATTGCCAACGCAGTTCCCGATGCTGGCGCGCAACGTGACGCATTTCGTGCGGCTGCTGCGCAACGCCGGCATGCCGCTGGCGCCCTCGCGCGCCGTGGATGCCATCGAAGCCCTGAGCCATATCGACATCGGCCGCCGCGACGACGTAAAGGCCGCGCTCTCTGCCCTGCTCGTTTCGCACCCCGACGAACGCACGCTGTTCGATGCGGCCTTCAACGTGTTCTGGCGCGATCCGGATTGGGAAGGCAAGCTGCGCGCCCTGCTGCTGCCCAAGGTGCGTGGCGGCATTCCCGCAGCGCGCAGCAACCGCCTGGCCGATGCCCTGCGCGCGCAACCGTCGACCAACCTTCCGCCGGGACCGAAGCCCGATGGCGAGCGCCATGACATCGTGGCGCCGCTGGCGTTCTCTGCAAACGAAGCCTTGCGCACGCGTGATTTCGACACGCTCAACGCTGCGGAATGGCGCACGCTGCAACACATGATCCGCCGCCGGCGCGTCCATCTGGCGCAGGAGCGCACGCGCCGGCTCAAAGCTGCCTCGCGCGGGCGCCATCCAGACCTGCGTGCGACCGCCCGCCAGGCCGTGCGCGCCGGCGGCGAATGGACCGGGTGGAAATACCGCCAACCCGTCGATCGCACACCGCCGCTGGTGCTGCTGCTCGATATCTCGGGCTCGATGAGTCGTTATTCCCGGGCCGTGCTGTATTACTGCCATGCGCTGGTGCAGTCCCGCGAGCGCATCCAGGCCTTCCTGTTCGGCACGCGGCTGACGAATGTCTCGCGGCAGTTGCGCGAGCGCGATCCGGATGTCGCCGTGCAAGCCATCGCGCAGCTTGTGCCGGACTGGTCGGGCGGCACGCGCATCGGCACAGCGCTGGCGGAATTCAATCGCCAATGGGCGCGCCGCACGCTGTCCGGTCGTGCCACTGTCCTGCTCGTGACGGATGGACTCGACCACGAGCACATCGACCTGCTCGACACCGAGATGGCGCGCCTGGCGCGCTTTGCCCATCGCATCGTCTGGCTCAACCCGCTGCTGCGCTTTGCCGGATTTGAGCCGCGGGCACGTGGTGTGCGGGCCATCCTGCCGCATGTCGATGTGATGGTGCCAGCGCACCATTTCGACAGCCTGGCTGCGCTGGAGCACGAATTGGCGCATGCTCGCCGCACGCGCACCCCCCGCCCCCCAACCTCAGCCCCATCGACCGCGCCATGGAACTGACCCAGACCCATCTCCTGCCCGTTCCCCTCCAGACCGCCTGGGACGCGCTGAACGACCCAGCCGTGCTGCAACGTTGCATTCCCGGCTGCGAGAGCATCACCGCCGCCGAGGGAAGCGCCAACCCCGCCTACGATGTCGCCATGACCGCCACCGTCGGGCCCGTCAAGGCGCGCTTCAAGGGACGCATGGAACTGGTCGACGTGGCGCCGCCGCGCAGCTACACGCTGCATTTCGACGGCCAGGGCGGCGCAGCCGGCTTCGGCAAAGGCAGCGCGCAGGTGCAACTCACACCCGAAGGCCCCACGGTCACGCGGCTTTCTTACATGGCAACCGCGCAGGTGGGCGGCAAGCTTGCGCAAATTGGCTCGCGGCTCATCGACGGTGCCGCACGCAAGCTGGCCGACGAGTTCTTCCAGCGTTTTGCGGCAGAGTTCGGCCCCGCAGATACGGCTGTCGCCGACGGACATGCCGCGCCGCCCGTCGACGGCATGCCGGCCACGCAGGCAATTCCCGACCTCGCGGCCGGCCAACTCCAGGCCCACGGTGCACCGCCGGGCGCCGCACCCAACGTCAGCCCCGCGCTGCAGCCGCGTAACCCTTGGCCGTGGATTATCGTGGCGCTGGTGGCCGTGGCGGCCGCCTACCTGTTTTTGCACCACGGGGCATAATCGGTGCATCCCCGCAACAAAACCATCAAGCGCGCGAAAGCGCAGCCAACGCATCATGGACAGCGTCGATCTTGAAGTCTTGAAAACCAGCGTGCGCTGGCTGGAACAGGGGCGGCGTGTGCTGCTCGTCACGGTGGTCAAAACGTGGGGCTCGTCGCCACGGCCCGAAGGCGCAATGCTCGCGCTGCGCGATGACGGCGTGGTCATCGGCTCGGTTTCAGGCGGCTGCATTGAAGACGACCTCATCGACCGCGTGCGCCGTGAAGGGCTGCATTACACCAAGCCCGAAGCCGTCAAATACGGCATCAGCGCTGAAGAAGCGCACCGCTTTGGCCTGCCCTGCGGCGGCACGCTGCAACTCGTGCTGGAGCCCCTGAACGCCTCCAGCGGGATCGAAGCGTTGCTGCGTGTCGTGGAAGCCGGTCAGCTCGTCGCGCGCACGCTGGACATGGCGACCGGCGCCTCGACGCTGCAGCACGCTACCGTCACCGATGGCCTGCAGTTTGACGAAGTGCGCCTCGTGACGATTCACGGGCCGCGCTACCGGATGCTCGTCATCGGCGCGGGACAACTTTCGCGCTACCTGTGCCAGATCGCCGTGGGTCTGGACTACCAGGTCACCGTCTGCGACCCGCGCGAGGAATACAGCGAAGAGTGGTCGATCCCTGGCGTGGCCATGGTCCGCACCATGCCCGACGATACGGTGATGGCCATGAAGCTCGACGAGCGCTGCGCCGTCATCGCTCTCACGCACGACCCCAAGCTCGATGACCTCGCGCTCATGGAGGCGCTCAAGACGCCGGCCTTCTACGTCGGCGCGCTCGGCAGCCGCCGCAACAACGCCAACCGCCGGGAGCGGCTGAAGGAATTCGATCTGAGCGATGCCGAGTTGGCGCGCCTGCATGGCCCGGTCGGAATCTACATCGGCAGCCGTACGCCGCCGGAAATCGCCATCTCGATCCTGGCCGAAGTCACGGCTGCCAAGAACGGCGTGTCGCTGCCAACCATCCTGCAAGTTGAAGGCGCCAAAGCCGCGCGCGAGATTGCTGCCAATGCCACGTCGAGCTGCGCAGTGCCGCAAACTTGAGTCAACCCTCTGATGGAATGGGGTGCTGAAAGGCACCTGAAAGGTTACATTCTTATAAATCGCTGATTGTGCGCAGGTTTCGGCCGCATCGCGTCACGCGAATCTTGCGGCCCGCGAACCCCGTTTCGTGTGCGCGGCTTCATCTGGCACGATTTGCCCCTCCCTGCCTCGAGCGTGCTGCCGATACGCGCCTCGCCGGTGCGGCAGCGGCAGTGTTGTTTGCAAGCGGGTTGGTCGCCCGTTTTGCCACCCAAGGGATTCAAGTTTTCTCGCATGAGTATTTTGCTAACCGGTGCGACCGGGTTCGTAGGCGGCGCCATTGCCGCCAATCTGGCAGCCAAAGGTTTGCTGGCCGACACACGCTTTGCCGTGCGCGGTGACACGCCCGCAGAAGGGTTGGCGCGGCTGCGCAGCAACCTGCGCCGCTTCGAGTTTGCACAGGGCACGCTGGACGGCATTACGGAATCGCAGATCGTGCCGTTCGACCTGCGAGACGCGGGTGCCGCCAAGCTGGGCGATCCGGAAATCATCATCAACTGCGCGGCGCTGGCAACGTTCTCGAACCATCCGTCGCTGTGGGAAACCAACGTGGAGGGCGTGCTGGCGCTGGGCCGACTGGCGGCGCAGGGCAAACGCCTGAAGCGATTCCTGCAGATCGGCACGGCCATGTCGTGCGGCCAGTTGGCGGATCGCCATGTCAGCGAAAGCTGGGATGTCCCCCCGCTGGAGCAGCACGCGGTGCCTTACACGTATTCCAAGGGCATGGCCGAGCTGAAGCTTCGCGAAGACGTGCCCGAACTGCCATTGGTGGTGGTGCGGCCGTCCATCGTGGTGGGTCATAGCACGCTGGGGTGTGAGCCCTCGGGCAGTATTTTCTGGATGCTGCGCATGGTGGCGCTGCTGGAGACATTCAGCTGTCGCTTGTCCGACCGCGTCGACATCCTGCCCGTGGACGACTGCGCCGAGGCCATCGTGCAGCTGTCGACCAAGCCCGCGCTTGCGCACGACCTGTATCACATCAGTGCCGGCGACGCGAACTCCGAGCGCATCGAAACGCTGTACCCGCGCTTCAAGCGTTGCAAGACGCCGGAAGAAGATGCCCAGGCGCTGGCCGGCTACGTGTATCAGGAAAAAATCGCCGAGAAAGCTTTGGCGCGTAAATTCCTGAGCCTGACGGGCGACGGCAATGTGCGACTGGTCGCGCGCTGCATCCACCTGTATGCCAAGTTCGCCAGCATGAGCTACGTGTTCGACAACACGCGGCTGGTGCAGGAGACCGGCTTTCAGCCGCGCTCCCTGCTCGCTTACCTTGACCGCTGCCTCGAAACGTCGGACGCCGTGCCGATCCCCGAGCAGATGCAGTGGGACTATAAGTAGCCGTCCGGCCTCCCGGGCTCGCACGGCGTGTCATGGCGCCGTGCTATAACCATCGGCGCCCTTCACCAAGACTCCGGTCACCACAACAAGGAGCCGCCGATGACGCTGCAAGCCATCGCCCATCTCAATGTCGCCACGCTGGTGGATTCGTTCATCAGCCTTGCCTCGGCCTTTGCGCTTGGGTCGCTGATCGGCTTCGAGCGGCAGGTCAGACAGCGGACTGCAGGGCTGCGCACCAACGCGCTGGTGGCGGTGGCGGCATCGGCATTCGTCGACATGGCCGCGCAGATCGGCACCGCATCGGACACCACCCGCGTGATCGCTTATGTGGTTTCGGGCGTCGGCTTTCTGGGTGCCGGCACGATCATGAAGGAAGGGCTGAACGTGCGCGGCCTGAACACCGCCGCCACGCTGTGGGGCTCGGCGGCTGTGGGTGCGGCGGCAGGCTCCGATCTTGTTGGCCAGGCCATTCTGATTACGCTGTTCGTGCTGGCCTCCAACATCCTGCTGCGGCCCGTGGTGGACCGCATCAACCGCACGCCGCTGGACAATCAGGCCAGCGAAGTCACGTACACGATGTGCGTCATCTCCACGAGCGAGCGCCAGAAAGAAGCGCTTGCCGATCTGGAACGTCTGCTTGAAGAAGCCAGCTACCCGATCAGCGATCTGTCAGTCGAACCCTTTGGCGACGACCACGTAGAAATTGAAGCGATGCTGATGTCGACCGCCGTGAACGCGGCCGAGCTGGACCGCATCGTTGCGTCGCTGCAATCGCAGCCGCACGTGGCGCAGGCCTTCTGGAACCCGAGCACGACGGAATAAGCGGGTCAACGCGCGGGTCAAAGCTCCTGGCTCGCCGCTAGCGCAAAGATCTTCGCCCAGCGCCTCGCTTCGTGGCGGTTGCGCATCGGGATCGACCAATCTGCCTGCGCCTGATGCTTCAGGCGCAGCGCCAGCGTCCAGGCACCTTCGCGTTCAACCGCATCGGCGCCGGCAATATCGGCGAAGAGAAAGCGCGCGCTTTGCCCGTGCAACTGCAGCGTCCCGCGTTTCTGTTCGGCATCGACCGCGACCTGCCCCCAGCTTGCGCTGAGCGACACGATCCGCTGCCCTTTCACGTTCACGCCATGAACGGCGCGGTAACGCCGGATGAAGGTGATGACTGCGCCGGCCAGCAGCGCCACGGCAAGCAGCACCGCCGCGCTGCCCGCCAACGCGCCGTAAGTTGCGGCAACCCCCGCATACAGCCAGACTGCGCCATAAATCAGCAGACCAACCAGCGCGAGCGCGGCAATGATGAACGGCATGAGGCGACTCCTTGAATAGACCAGTCGGTTATATCAACCGAAACGGCGCTCAAGGCAAGTCTTTAGCGTGCCCCGTGCATCGACGGGGCCAACATCAGGCGAGGCGGAACGCAGCGATGGCGGCGTTCAAGGCCTGGGCCTGCTCCTCCAGCGATTCAGCCGCTGCTGCAGCCTGCTCGACCAGCGCAGCGTTCTGCTGCGTGGCTTCGTCCATCAACGTGACGGCCTTGTTGACCTGTTCGATGCCGGAGCTTTGCTCGTTCGAGGCGGCGGCGATTTCGCCCATGATGTCGGTCACGCGGCGGATGGACGACACGATGTCTTCCATCGTGCTGCCCGCGCGCTCGGCCAGTGCGCTGCCGGTCTCGACCTTGGACAGCGACGCCTCGATCATTTCCTTGATTTCCTTGGCGGCTGCGGCACTGCGCTGCGCGAGGTTGCGCACCTCACCGGCCACCACGGCAAAGCCACGGCCTTGTTCGCCGGCGCGAGCGGCTTCCACGGCAGCGTTGAGTGCAAGGATGTTGGTCTGGAATGCAATGCCGTCAATCACGCCGATGATTTCCGACACCGTGCGCGACGACGTGCTGATCTCGCGCATGGTCGCCACCACATCGGTCACCACGGCTCCGCCCTGGCTCGCGACTTCCGATGCGCTGTCGGCCAGTTGGCTGGCCTGGCGCGCGTTGTCGGCGTTCTGGCGCACGATGGAGGTCATCTCTTCCATGCTCGAAGCAGTTTCTTCCAGCGAGCTGGCCTGCTCTTCCGTGCGTTGCGACAGGTCTGCATTGCCCGCGGCAATCTGCTTGGTGGCGGCGCCGATGGATTCGGAGCCCGTGCGTACGCGGCGCACGGTATCGGTCAGCGCGGTCTGCATGCGAGCCAGGCCTTCGAGCAAACGGCCCATTTCGTCGTGACGGTCGATGCGCACGGGCTGCGTGAGATCACCGGCGGCAATGCGGTCGAACTGGGCCAGCGCAGCGTTTAGCGGCTCCACAATCGCACGCAGCAACGACCATGCGCACCAAAGCGCGACCACGAGGGCGACGAGAATGGCCGCCGTCACGATCACGCGAAAACGCGCGTAGGCCTCCTGGGATTCGTCATAGTTGGCCTTGGAGAAGCCGAGCTGCTTCTTGCTCAATGCGAGGCTTTTGTCGTTGGAATCGCGGAAAGCGTTGGACACGCGCTTTTCCATGATGCCGTCGGCCGTCGCACGGTCGCCCGCGCGCAGCGCCTTGATGATGTCGCGCAGGCTGCCCGCCGCGGCTTCACGCGTGGTGGCGACCTCCTTGGCCAGGCGATCCTCTTCTTCACTGCGGGGCAGCGTCAGGTATTTTTTCCACGCTTCATCCGAGCGTGCGATCAGCTCTTCGGTACGATCGAGCAACTTCATCGCGCCCTTGTCGTTCGGATACAGCATGGCCTTGTCGAGGGCCGTGCGGGCGCGCGTGAGGCTCAGATCAGACTCGCCAAGCGCGAGCGCAGACGGAAACTGATTGGTGAAGGTTTCCTCGTGCGCATGGTTGGCGCCGCGCAGGCCGAGCAGGCCAGCCACGCCAATCAGCAAGGCAAGCAGAAACAGAATGGAAACCGAAAGCACCAGGCGGGTGCGGATGGTCAGGCGAGCGGACATGGGCGCGGCGAGAGTGGTGTGCGCGGCTCTTCACGCGGGCGCGACCATCGCGCCGGGCGGCCGGCTACCTCAGCACTATCGGCCGCGGAATCGATCAACTTAAGGGCGGAGAGGCGAATACATCGCTGCAGCCCGCCTCGTCTTGGGCAGTTTCGTGATTGCCGAGTGCCCGTTGGAGGACGTGCCGATCACCCGGTTCGGTGCCGAAACACAGTACTGGGCCGAACCGCATGCGAATGTGCGGCGGCTGGCCATCATGGAAACGGCGAGTGAGGCGCAGAGCTACATCAGCAATAGGTACAAGGCGACAACCCTGAACCTGCCGCCATCACATCACCCGTCGTACGAATACGCGCGCCGATGCCGCACAGCCTCAGCGAGTATGTCGAGCACTGGCTCAGTCTGCGTCCAGCTCAGGCACGCGTCGGTGATCGACACGCCGTACTTGAGCGGCACATCCGGCTTCAGATCTTGGCGGCCCGCTTCGAGGTGGCTTTCGACCATCACGCCGACGATCCGGTGCTCCCCCTGCGACAACTGCCGCGCGAGATCCTGCGCAACCTCGATCTGCCGTTCATGCGATTTGTTTGAATTCGCGTGCGAGCAGTCGACCATCACCTGTTCACGCAACTTTGCCGCGCGCAGCGCCGCGCAGGTCGCCTCGATGTGCGCGCTGTCGTAGTTCGGCCCGCTCTTGCCGCCGCGCAGGATCACGTGCGCGTCGTCATTGCCGCGCGTCTCGAAGATCGCGGCCATGCCCATCTTGGTCATGCCCATGAACGCATGGCTGGCGCGCGCCGCAATGATTGCGTCCGACGCAACCTGCACGCCGCCGTCGGTGCCGTTCTTGAAACCGATCGGGCAACTCAGGCCCGACGCGAGCTGTCGATGGCTCTGGCTTTCCGTCGTGCGCGCGCCGATCGCGCCCCACGCGATGAGGTCCGCGATGTATTGCGGGCTCAGCAGATCAAGAAATTCCGTCGCGGCAGGCAGACCGAGCGCGTTGACGTCGAGCAGCAGTTGCCGCGCAGCGCGCAGCCCTTCATTGATACGGAAGCTGCCGTCCAGGCGCGGGTCGTTGATGTACCCCTTCCAACCGACCGTCGTGCGCGGCTTCTCAAAGTAGACGCGCATCACGATCAGCAGGTCGTCCTTCAGTGCATCAGCCGCAGCCTTGAGGCGGCGCGCGTAATCGAGCGCCTGGTCGTGATCGTGGATCGAGCACGGCCCGACGATGAGCAGCAGCCGGTCGTCGCGGCCGTGCAGGATGTTGCCGATGGCCCGTCGGGTGTCTTCGACGAGCGTCTGCGTATCGGCCGGCACCGGCAGCTCATCCAGCAGCAGCGCCGGGGAAATAAGCGGACGCACCGCGCCGATGCGGGTGTCGTCGATGCGCGTCGTGTCTTGCGTCGCGTCGGCGACGCCCACCTCGCGATCATGTGATGGATTGTCGAGGTTCTTCATTGTGATCTCCGAGGGACTTCAAATATGAATCGCGCGCCTGACGTCAATGGCGCGCCATCGCGCACTTAAGCGGCCTTGCCACCGCGCGCTTGACGATAGTCCTCAGCAAACTCAGCCCATTGCTTGAGCGACACGTCTTTGCCATGCGCCGCCAGCTTCAGGGCCGATTTGCGCCATGCCGTGCCGGCCGCGTAGTCCTGCACCTTTTCCACGAGATCCGTTCCATGCCGGCCGCAGCCGCGCAGATGGCACCACGCTGCCACGCGAGCCATGGTCTGCAGTGCATCGTCCAGGTTGGCGACCACGTTCTTGCCCGAGCCTAGCGCGACGCGATCGGCGGTCGGTTGCAGGCTTTTGACGACGTACGACTTCGGTTTCTCACCCTTGGCGCCGTAGACAACGCCGCGCAGCAGTGCTGGCGAAATGGCCTGCGAAATGCGCTGGATATCGACAACGCGCCCTGCCTCGCTACGCCAAGGGGCTACGCTGCAGGCGCTGCCCAGCACATCGTCCCAGACACTTGGGATGGAGAGCTTGATGTCGATCAGGCGCAGCGTGGCGGGGTCGTTTTCCGGGCGGGCGAGCACTGAATAGCGCTCAAGCCCGAGACTGCCTGTACCGGCAATCCGCCGGGCGACGTCGATGGCAATGAAACGCTGACCGTTGCCCTGCTGGCCATACGCCTGGAGGATGCGCCGTGCGCGGCGGGCCTCGTCCTTGCTGGCACGCAATGTGCGGCGCCCGTCAATGCGCAGCGAGATGCGGTTGCCGCTGCGCACGGTGCGCTGCGCCAGGTAGGCCGCACGGTTGCGCTTGCGCAAGGCACGCAGCAGATCGCGCACGATGCCCGTGGCGGTCGCCCGCTCGACCCAGCGCGGCTTACCGTCAACCAGCGCGGCCGCATAGGTGTCGAGAAAGCGCCGGCACAGGTTGTGAGCGTCTTCATCGGCCAGTTTCCAGCTGAAGGACGCCACCTGCAGGCTGGACAGCACCCGCACCAGATCGACCGTGAACGGTGCCGCCAGCGCTTCGTCAAAGTCGTTCATGTCGAAGTAGACGAGGCCGTTGTCGCCCTTGAAGCTGCCGAAGTTTTCAAGGTGCAGGTCACCGCAGACGAGCGTGCGGGGCGCGTCGTGCAGCAGCGCAGCATCGGCCAGCGACGCGGCATACAGGTTGTTGGTGCCGCGAAAGAATGAAAACGGGTCGGCGGCGATGGCATCCAGCTTGCGGGTGAGTCTTTCCGGATCACGCCCGGCGTTGTATTCAAGCAGGATGCGGGTGCTGTCATGCATGGTCACGGCCTCGTTGAAGTGCTTGGAGTGGAGCGCAATGCCCTCGAAAATCGAAGATTACGCGTTGATTGGCGATTGCGAAACCGCGGCACTGGTTTCGCGCGACGGGTCCATCGATTGGCTGTGCTGGCCGCGGTTCGATTCAGGCGCTTGTTTTGCCGCGCTGCTCGGCACGCCGGACCACGGCCGATGGCGCATCGCGCCACAAAGCGAGGCTCGTGCCACGCGCCGGCGCTACCTGCCTGGCACGCTCGTGCTGGAAACCGTATTCGAGACCGACACCGGTTCCGCCAGCGTGACCGACCTGATGACCGCCCGCCTGCCGGGCCCCGCCAGCGCCCGGGACGACACCTCGGACCTCATCCGTATCGTGCGGGGGCTCTCTGGCACCGTCGACGTGCGCATGGACCTCACGCTGCGGTTCGACTACGGCACGTCGATACCGTGGGTCAGCCGCGTGTCCGAAGTCACGGGGGCGCCGGCTGACGGCCCGTGCGACATGTCCGATTGCGTGCTCCGGGCCGTGGCCGGACCCAACATGACGACGCTGCGCACCCCTGCCCCGATCCGTGGCGAGAACCTCTCCACCGTCGCGGATTTCACCGTACGCGAAGGTGAAGCGGTGCCATTTGTGCTCACGCATTCGCCCTCGCATCTGCCATTACCGGCATCGATTGATGCGCTTGAAGCCCAGGTCGACATCGAGGCGCGCTGGCGTGCGTGGTCTGGCCGCTGCCACGGTGCAGGCCAATGGACAGAAGCCGTCGAACGCTCGCTCATCACGCTCAAGGCACTGACGTATCACCGCACCGGCGGCGTCGTGGCCGCCCCCACAACGTCGCTGCCTGAACAGCTCGGCGGCGTGCGCAACTGGGACTACCGCTACTGCTGGCTGCGTGACGCCACCCTTACGCTGCTCGCGCTCATGAACGCGGGCTACTACAACGAGGCACGCTCCTGGCGACAATGGCTCGAACGCGCAATCGCCGGCAGCCCGGCACAGGTGCAGATCATGTATGGCATTGCCGGCGAACGGCGCCTGGGCGAGTGGACGGTTCCCTGGCTCCCCGGCTACGAAGGCGCGCAACCCGTGCGCGTGGGCAATGCGGCCGCGATGCAACTCCAGCTCGACGTCTACGGCGAACTGATGGACGCCCTCTTCATCGCCCGCAAAGGCGGCCTGGATGGCGACGAAGCCTCGTGGCGCTTGCAGGCCGCGCTGATGACGCATCTGGAAAACATCTGGCAGACGCCCGACGAAGGCATCTGGGAGGTCCGTGGCCCCTCGCGCCATTTCACGCATTCCAAGGTCATGGCATGGGTCGCATTCGACCGCGCCGTCAAAACCATCGAGCAATTCAACGTGGATGGCCCCGTAGAGCGCTGGCGCGCCGTGCGCGATCGCATCCACGCGGAAGTCTGCGCCCACGGCTACAACGCCACGCGCGGCTGCTTCGTGCAGAGCTACGGTGGCGATGAGCTGGATGCCGCGCTTCTGATGCTGCCGCTCGTCGGCTTTCTGCCGGCGTCTGACCCGCGCATCCAGGGCACGGTCAAGGCCATCGAAGAAGACCTGCTCGTTGATGGCCTCGTGCGCCGCTACCGCACCGAAGCCGTAACCGATGGCCTGCCCCAGGGCGAAGGCGTATTTCTCGCCTGCAGCTTCTGGTATGTCGACAACCTCGTCATGCAAGGCCGCCATGACGAGGCTCGCGCGCTCTTCACCAAGCTGCTGGCACTGCGCAACGACGTCGGCCTGCTGGCCGAAGAATACGACCCGCGCGTGAAACGGCTGGTTGGCAACTTCCCGCAAGCGTTTTCGCATATCGCGCTCGTGAATTCAGCACTGGCGCTATCTGCCGCGGCGGATCACGTCAGCCAGCGCACGGGCGAGCCGGTTCGCCGCGAGGCTGACGAGCGGCCAAAGCCGGTAAAATAGCGGCCATGACCGAATCGACCGCATTCAGCCCCATGCCAGACGACGCAACCAGTGCTTCCGACAGCACCCTGCTGGGCCGCCCAGACAGTCCCTGCATCGGCATCTGCTCAACGCTCTTCGACGAGGTCTGCCAAGGCTGCGGGCGCACGCAGCTTGAGGTCAGCAACTGGGTGTTCATGACGGACGAAGAACGCAACACGGTCTGGACGCGCATCCTTGCCGAAGGCACCGCCCAGGGCTACAACCCAGATGGCAGCCGCAAGTAGGCGCAACGCATCAAACGCAAAAAACCCGGCCGAAGCCGGGTTTTTCATTGGTGCGGCACGCTCAGCCGATCAGGCCGTCTTCGCAGGATTGAGCTGCATCGCCTTGTACTCCAGGAACTCCTCCAGGCCGTACTTGCCGTTCTCGCGCCCGTGGCCGGACTGCTTGTAGCCGCCAAACGGCGCCTGCATGTTGAACGGCCCGCCGTTGATATTGACCTGCCCCGTGCGGATGCGCCGCGCCACACGAATCGCCCGCGCCTCGTCGCCCGACCACACGCCGCCGCCCAGGCCGTAGATGCTGTCGTTGGCAATGCGGACGGCCTCTTCCTCGTCGTCGTAGCAGATCACGGTCAGCACGGGGCCGAAGATTTCTTCGCGCGCCACGGTGTCAGTCGTCTTGACGTTACCGAGCACCGTCGGCTTGACAAAGAAACCAGTGGACAGGCCTTCCGGCGTCTCCGCTCCACCGGTAATGAGTTCGGCGCCCTCTTCCAAGCCCTTGCGGATGTAGCCCAGCACGCGGTCGCGCTGCACGGCAGAAATGAGCGGCCCGAGGCGCGTGTTTTCGTGCGCCGGATCGCCCGGCACGTACGCGGCGGCAAACTGCGCGGCCAGCGCCTTCACCTCGTCATACTTCGCGCGCGGCACCAGCATGCGTGTGTGCGCCGAGCACGTTTGCCCAGAGTTCAGGAAACACGCCGACAACGTGCCCTTGACCGCCGATGCCAGGTCCGCATCATCCAGGATCACCGAGGCCGACTTGCCGCCCAGCTCCAGCGCCACGCGCTTGACCGACTGCGATGCCAGTTCGGCCACGCGCTTACCTGCACGCGTCGAGCCCGTGAACGACACCATGTCGACATCCGGATCACTTGCGAGCACCTCGCCCACCACCGGGCCATAACCCGTGACAAGGTTGAACACGCCCGGCGGCAGACCGGCTTCTTCAATGACTTCCGCCAGCACGAAGGCGTTGAGCGGCGCCACTTCCGACGGCTTGAGCACCACCGTGCAACCGGCGGCCAGCGCGGGTGCGACCTTCAGCGTGATCTGATTGAGTGGGTAGTTCCACGGCGTGATGGCGCCCACCACACCCACCGGCTCGCGCACCACCAGCGAATTGCCAACGTGCTCTTCAAACTCGAACGTGCTGAGCAGCTTGGCGAAATTGCCCCAGTTATAGACTGGGCCGCCCACCTGGATGGCGCGCGCCAGCTTGATCGGCATGCCGACTTCGCCGGCAATCAACTGCGCCAGCTCTTCGCTGCGGGCCTGCAGGCCGTCGGCAATCTTCTGGATGTATTCGGCACGCTTGGCCACGGGCGTGGCAGCCCAGTCATCAAATGCGGCGCGCGCCGCTGCCACGGCGGCTTCCGCATCGGCCGCGCTGCCTTCGGGAATGGTTCCCATCACGGCTTCAGTGGCCGAATGAATCACTTCAATGACGCCCTTGCCCTGCGGCGCCACCCACTTGCCATTGATGAAAAGCTTGTCGCGTTGCTGCATCGTTGGTCGTCTCGCTCTGGTGGATGCGCGATTTGCGCGTTGTGCTATCCGGGTTGCGACTGAGGCCCACGTCACCCCCGGGCGGTTATGATCGGTCTATTGTAGAGCCAGCAGAGCGCGCGCTGCAGACGCGCCGGCCGAGGGAGACAGCATGACCACCACCATCTACCAGAAGACCGAAAAAGGTCAGGACGAGATCCGCACACGTGCGAATCACCTTGACCAGCGTCACCGCGCGGTCCTTCTGATGATCAACGGCGAAAAAACCTGCGACGACATCCTCGTCCAGCTGCAACCTCTGGGCATGACGCAAGCCGTGTTCGACGAGCTCGAGAACGCCGGGTATATCCGTACGCACGCGCCCGGAGCCACGACCGTGAAGGCGGCACCGGCCACCGCATCTGCGGCAACGGCAGAGGCGGCGTCCCCCGCATCTGCAGCCACTTCAAAAGAGCCGGCCGCCGAAGGCTATCAACGCCTTTACCGCTTCTATACCGAAACCATCAGCCGGTATCTCGGCCTGCGCGGCTATCTGCTTGAGATGAAAGTGGAGAAAGCGGGCAACATCGCCGAACTCGTCGCCCTGCGCGACACGCTCAAGACCGCGCTCAGCAAAACACGCGGCGAGCCCGAGACCAGCAACGTGATCGCCCAGCTCGATCTGCTGATCGACGAGGCAACAGGCTGAGAGCAACGCATCCTGGCTTGCATGAAAGGCGGTCGCGTGAGCCGCCTTTTTTGTCGAGCGCCGTTGAATGCGAGCGTCCATCAGATTTCGAGATCACCGCGTCGCGGAATGGGAAAACTTCATTACCATGGCGAATCCCATTCGCGTGCTTCATGGCAGAGGACCGCCCATGCCCATCGATATCCGAGCCCTTCGTTACTTCGTCGAAACCGCGCGGCTGCAGAGCTTCACGCAGGCGGCGAGTTCGCTCTCGGTGACACAGTCCACCATCAGCAAGATGGTGCGTCAGTTGGAAAACGAGGTTGGGCAGCCGCTGCTGATCCGTGAAGGCAGGCAGGTGCGGCTCACCGACGTGGGCCGTGTCGTGTACGCGCGCGGCCAGGAAACGCTCGGTGTGGTGCACAGGCTGACGCTTGAAGTGGCTGACCTGTCTTCGCTTGGACGGGGCGAACTCACGGTCGGCATCCCGCCGATGGTGAACCTGTTCTTCTCGCCCGTCGTAAGCGCATTTCGGCAGCGTTATCCCAATCTGGCGCTGAACCTGGCCGAGTACGGCGGCAAGACGGTGGAACAGCAGGTGGCCAACGGCGAACTGGAGGTCGGCGCCACGGTTCTGCCCGGCGACAGCGGCCTCGAACTCGCTACGCGGCAGTTTGCAAAGTATCCGATCTGGGTGGTGGGACCGCGCAAAGCGAAATGGGCCAAGGGCAAGACCGTCAGCCTCTCGGCACTGCGAGACGAACCGCTGCTGTTGCTGGCTGAAGATTTCTCGCTCACGCGCAAGCTGCGGCAGGCCTTTCTTGAAGCCCGCATCGAGCCGCACATTGCTGCACAGAGCGGGCACTGGGAATTCCTCGCCTCGATGGCGGCTGCGGGACTGGGCACGACTTTCTTGCCACAGCCGCTGGTGGCCAATCTTGCGAACCGCGACAAGCTGGCCGTGGCACGCCTGACCGCTCCCGACATGGATTGGGCGCTTGCGCACCTGTGGTCGCCGGGCCGCTATCTTTCCCACGCCGCCCGTGCGTGGCTCGCGACGTGCGAGGAAGTGCTGGGCGCCTGAGTAGCGGCGCCCACGCCTCAAGCGCTGAGAACGGGTTCCGGAAGCAGGTTCTCATCCGTAGAACCTGCCGGGGCCATCGAACCCTGATCGCGAAAGCGCACATGCCAGGCCAGCGCCTCTTCCAGCAGATGCGGGGTATGCCCGCCGCGCCGCTGCGCGCGCACAACGTAGTCGCGCAGCAGCTCGCGGTAGCGAGGATCAGCACAGTTGCCGATGATCTGGACAGCACGCTCGCGCGGCGCCAGCCCTCGCAGATCGGCCAACCCATGTTCGGTGACGATGATGTCGACGTCGTGCTCGGTGTGGTCCACATGCGAGACCATCGGAACGATGCTCGAAATATCGCCGTCCTTGGCCAACGACTTGGTCACGAAAACCGACAGATGCGCGTTGCGCGCAAAGTCGCCCGAGCCTCCGATGCCGTTCATCATGTGCGTGCCGCCCACGTGCGTCGAATTGACGTTACCGTAGATATCGCATTCCAGCGCGGTATTGATGGTGATCAGACCCAGCCGGCGGATCACTTCCGGGTGGTTGCTGATCTCCTGCGGCCGCAGAACCACGCGCGTCTTGTAGCGCTCAAGTTCCGTCAGGAACCGCTTGTAGACCGGGCGCGACAGCGTGATCGACGAAGCCGAGGCAAACGCCAGCTTGCCCGAGTCGAGCAGCTCGATGGAGCTGTCCTGCAAGACCTCCGAATACATCTTGAGGTCATGGAACGGCGAGTCGATGAAGCCATGCAGGACGGCGTTGGAGATGGTTCCGATACCCGCCTGCAGCGGCTGCAGCGTGGGCGAGAGACGGCCCGTGCGCACCTCGCGCGCCAGGAACGCATTCAGGTGCCCGGCGATGGCGTTGGTCTCGGCATCGGGCGGCAACACGTTGGACGGGCTGTCATCCTGCCCCGTGATGACGATGGCCGCGATCTTGCGCGGATCGATCGGGATATACGGCAGGCCGATGCGTTGCTCCGGTGCAATGAGCGGAATCGGCTGACGATGGGGCCGCTGCACCGGGAAGAAGATGTCGTGCAGTCCTTCCAGATTGGCGGGCATGTTCAGGTTGATCTCGACGATCACCTGTTTCGCCAGCACCGCAAAACTTGCGGAATTGCCCACCGACGTGGTCGGCACGATGCCGCCGTTCTCGGTGATGGCTGTGGCTTCGACAACCGCCACATCCAGCGGTGCAATCTGCCGTGAACGCAACTGCTCGACGGTTTCCGACAGGTGCTGGTCAATGAACATGACCTCGCCTGCGTTGATCTTGCGCCGTAGCGTGGCATCGGCCTGGAACGGCAGGCGGCGGGCAATCACATCGGCTTCGGCCAGCACCTTGTCGATGTCGTTGCCCAGCGAGGCACCGGTCATCAAGGTAATACGCAGCGGCTCGTGCGCAGCACGCCGGGCCAGGGCAAACGGCACGGCTTTGCAGTCGCCGGCACGGGTGAAACCGCTCATGCCGACCGTCATGCCATCGCGGATCACGGCTGCGGCTTCGTCCGCAGACACCACTTTGTCCAACAGGGATTGCAACCGAATGCGGCCGCCGATATCAGAGGTCATTTCGTCTCCTGGGTACTTCGCCGGGCCTGCGTTTGGCGCTTCTTGGTGTGATGCGTGACGCCTCGTCCGCAGGTCTCGGCCTGTTCACTGTGATATGCAGCCCAGTGTAGCGACGGCAATGAATTCCGATGGCGATAAAAAATCATGGAATCCAGTCGGTTTTTTCATAAATGGCCGACTTTGGTGGCGCGTCTGCCGCTTGCGGTGAACACCAAAAGCAAAGGGCCGCACATGGGCGGCCCGTAGTTACAGCAAAGAATCGATGCTCACCATACGCGGCATCAAAGCTGTGCGTAGTCCTCGCTCGGCGGCACGTCGGTCAGGGCTCCGGGAAACGCGCGAGCTTGGCGGCTTTTTTCGGCACCGGATACTGCGCCACGTTCATTTCCATGGCGAGCAGCGTGTAGTAACCGCAGATACCGGTCATGTCTACGATGCCCTTGTTGCCGAACCGCTTTTCCGCCCGGGCATAGGTCCCGTCGGCCACGCGCTTGTTGCGGATCAGTTCGGTCGTGAAGTCATAGACGATCTCCTCGTCCTCACTCATCCCGGTGGGGCGGCGGCCATCGGCAATCGCATCGGCAATACTCGGTTTGATGCCGGCCTTCAGGGCGATCGGATGGTGCACGTACCACTCGTAATCCTGGCTCCACTCCCGCGCAGTGACGAGGATGACCAATTCGCTCAACGTGTTGCCAATGGCGGAGTGATATCGCAGATAGTCGCCCATTGCCCGGGTCTGGCTCATCACCTCCGGGCTATGCATCAGTGGCTCGAAAGGCCCGAATACAGGCACCTTGCGCGCAGCCTGAAAGTCTTGCGCTGCCTTGGCCTGTTCGGCGTCGTATTTGTCCGGCGGAATGGTTGGCAGGCGCTCTGCTGCGTGGGCAGACGTCATCAGCACAAGTGCGGCTGTCGACAGTAACCTCAGTACGTTTTTCAACGTGAGTCTCCTCATATGTTTTGATTGTTCTTTGCTGGCGCTGAACGCAGCGGCAGGGATGCAGGTGTGGCGTTCGGCCAAGGCATTCTGGAATCGGGAGGAGGTACTGTCAACGCAGCCTTGGCAAGCGGCACGTGCAGGCCAGATCAGGATCGGACAACGCGCGTTCGCCTTGCAAAGCCCGCCGCAAAAAAAAGAGGCCGCACATCGGCGGCCCCTTGGTTACGGCTGAAGATCGGCGCTCAGACTTCGACTCCCTGGCTCTGCAGGTACTCGTCGTAGGTGCCGAGGTAGTCGGTGAGCGTGCCGTTCGGGCGCACTTCGATCACGCGCGTGGCCAGCGCGCTAATCAGCTCGCGGTCATGCGACACGAAGATCAGCGTGCCTTCGTACTTGTCCAGCGCGATCTGCAGCGACTCAATGGACTCCATGTCCATGTGGTTGGTCGGCTCGTCCAGTGCCAGAACGTTGTGACGGCCCAGCATCAGCTTGCCCCAGATCATGCGGCCCTTCTCGCCACCGGAAAGCACCTTCACGCTCTTCTTGATGTCGTCGGCCGAGAACAGCAAGCGGCCCATCGTGCCACGCAGCGATTGGTCGTCGTCGCCGGCCTGCGTCCACTGGCTCATCCAGTCCATCAGGTCGCGGTCTTCGGGGAATTCTTCGTAGGTGTCCTGCGGCATGTAGCCGACATTGGCGTTCTCGGCCCACTTGACGGCGCCGCCGTCGACCTCGATGCCGCGCTGTACGCCGGTCTTCACAGCGCCGTTCAGCAGGCAGCGCAGCAACGTGGTCTTGCCCGCGCCGTTCTCACCGATGATGGCAATCCGCTCGCCCGCGCGCACGGCCATGGTCAGGCCATCGAAAATCTTGCGGTCGTACGTCTTGCGTGCGTTGTCGGTTTCCACCGCCAGGTTGTGCAGCTTCTTCTCCATCTCGAAACGGACGAAGGGGTTCTGGCGCGACGACGGTTTGATGTCTTCCACCTTGATCTTGTCGATCATCTTCAGGCGCGACGTGGCCTGGCGGGCCTTGGACTTGTTGGCCGAGAAGCGGCGCACGAAGTCCTGCAGGTCGGAGATGCGTTCCTTGGCCCGCGCGTTGGCAGCCTGCAGGCGTTCACGCGCCTGCATGGAGGCTTCCATGTAGTCGTCGTAATTGCCCGGGTAGACCTTGAGCGTGCCGTAGTCCATGTCGGCCATGTGCGTGCAGACCGAGTTCAGGAAGTGGCGATCGTGGGAAATGATGATCATGGTGGAATTGCGCTCGTTGAGCACCGATTCCAGCCAGCGGATCGTGTTGATGTCGAGGTTGTTGGTCGGCTCGTCCAGCAGCAGCACGTCCGGGTTCGAGAACAGCGCCTGCGCCAGCAGCACGCGCAGCTTCCAGCCGGGCGCGACGTTGCTCATCGTGCCGTTGTGCTGGTCGGTCGGAATGCCCACGCCCATCAGCAGTTCACCCGCACGCGATTCGGCGGTGTAGCCGTCGTATTCGGCGTACTTGGCCTCCAGGTCGGCGGCCTTCATGTAGTCGTCGTCGGTCGCTTCCGGGTTCGCGTAGATGGCATCGCGCTCCTGCGCGGCGGCCCACATTTCGGTGTGGCCCATCATCACCACGTCCAGCACGCGCATGTCTTCATAGGCGAACTGGTCCTGGCGCAGCTTGCCCAGGCGCACGCCCGGTTCCAGGATCACGTTGCCCGCGCTTGGCTCCAGATCGCCGCCCAGGATCTTCATGAAGGTCGACTTGCCGCAGCCGTTGGCGCCGATCAGGCCATAGCGATTGCCCTCGCCAAACTTGACCGAGATGTTCTCGAACAAGGGCTTGGGCCCGAACTGCATGGTGATGTTGGCGGTGGAAAGCACGTGGAAACCTTGATTTGGAAAGCGATGATCTGGCGCGGCAAGCACTTGGCCGTTCGCCATCTGGGGAACCGAATATTTTACCACCCGGACGTGACCGGGATGGCCGGGGGCTATGCCTTCAGTGTCGGATACCCCGACAAGTGCAGCGTAAAGCCCGTGGCGTCGACATCCAGCTCGGCCTGTGCGCCAATCGGCAGCGTCGCCTTGGTCGGGCAATGGCCGAATGGCAAGCCTGTGACGACCGAAATCGACAGGCGTTCGGCCAAGTAATCGCGCATGGCGTCGAAATCGTAGCCGGCGTCGTACGGCGTGGTGCGATAGCCAGAAAAATCGCCCAGTACCAGCGCCTGCTGGGCATCGAGCACGCCGGCCTGCTGCAATTGCAGCAGCATGCGTTCCACGCGGTACGGATGCTCGTTGATGTCCTCAACAAACAATATGCCGTCGCGAATCTCTGGCAGATACGGCGTGCCGATCAGGCTGCACAGCATGGCCAGATTGCCGCCCCAGAGCGTACCGGCAATGCGCCCGGGCCGCGCGCAGCCACTGGGTTGAGGCACATCCACGCGCAACGCATAGGTGGGGCTGCGCAAAATGCCCCAGAAGTGCTCGACCATGAACGGGTCGACCTTCTCCAGTCCGAAGTCCGAACACAGGTGCGGTCCGGCAAACGTCACGCCGCCCGTGGCCGCCAGGTACGCCAATGAGAACACGGTGAAATCGCTGTGGCCAACGATGATGGCGTCAGTGGCCTGCGCGCGACGACCGATGTCGATGAAGTCGATATGGTCCAGCAGGCGCGTGAGGCCGTAACCGCCGCGGATCGCCATGGCGATTTCCTGACCGCTGCCCGCGCCGATCTGGTTCAGGTCAGCCAACCGCGCGAGTTCACCACCGGCAAAACGCTGATGCTGCCGGCTCAGGCACTCTCGGTTGACGACCGTGCAGCCCTGCGCTTCCAGCGCCGCCACACCGCGCTCGGCGATGGCCGCATCGTTCGGATAACCGGAAGGCGCAATCAGGCGGACAGTGGTCATGTGGCGGATTCGTCAGGTTCGGTGGGAGCCAGGCGCGCCGCACGTTGACTGGCTCGGCGCTCGGCGAAGAAGGCGCGCAGCATGTCGCCGCATTCCTGCGCGAGCACGCTGCCGGTGATGGCGGTCTGGTGGTTCAGCCGCGTTTCTGCAAACAGGTCGAGGATGCTGCCGGCGGCGCCCGTCTTGGGGTCCGGCGCGCCATACACGACGCGCGCCACGCGAGCATGCAGCATGACGCCGGCGCACATCACGCAGGGCTCCAGCGTCACGAAGACTTCGCAGTCGGGCAGGCGGTAGTTGCCGAGATGTTCAGCGGCTTGGCGCAGGGCGCGCATCTCGGCATGCGCAGAGGGGTCATGCGTGCCGATCGGGGCGTTGTAACCGACCCCAACGATCTCATTGCCGCGCACGACCACGGCACCCACCGGTACTTCGCCCTGCCCCCACGCGAACTTGGCCTGCACGAGGGCCTGCTGCATCCAGTAGCCGTCACGCTCGTGGGCGGACATGTCGGCAGGCGGCGCGAGAACGTGGGACGTCGTCATGCGTGCGGGGAAGATCGTCAATCCTGCTCGTGCGGACGCGCGAGCTTCACGTCGGCCCAGCAATTCGGGGTTTCGTACAGCACGAGCTTGGACAGGCGCAGATGGTGCCCGAACGTGTTGCGGAACACGGGCTCGAGAATGTCGAACGCGACCTGTGCGAGGTTCTCGACGGTGGGCACGTCATTCAGCACGACGGTCTTGTGACCGCCTTCCATATCGTTCAGGAATTCGACCAGCTTGGTATCGCCGCGATAGACGAGGAAAGCGTGGTCCCACAGGTCGACGAGATGCTTGTTGGCGAGCTGTTTGACGTCGCCGAAGTCGAGGATCATGCCGTCGTCGGCAGCCTTGTCGTTGTGCAGGACTTCGCCGGTGAGCGTGAGTTCGAGCTGGTAGCGATGCCCGTGCAGGTTGCGGCACTGGCCGACATGGCCCGGGATGCGATGGCCGGCGTCGAATTCGAGCCGGCGCGTGATGGAAACGGTCTTGGTCATGGAGCAAGGTGGCGGCAGCAGGCGCCGCGAAACGGCTGGAACCGGCAGAAAACCGGGGACAAAGTGCTGCGGCCCGCCTTAGCGGATGCCCAGCATCTTATGGGTTTGCAGCGACAGGCGCCAGCGCGGCCGGCGCTGGCACAGCTCAACGGCGAGCGCCGTATTCTGCCGGGCAAGCGGGCCGTCCATGGCCTGCAGGAAGAAATGCTGGAAATCCAGCCGTTCGTATGCGTCGAGATCCTGTCCGTCTTGCGGAATCACCACTTTCAGCTCGTCGCCGCGCGTGACGACGAGTTCCGAGCCCATCTTGGGGCTCACGCACACCCAGTCGATGCCTTCCGGCACGGCGATGGTGCCGTTGGTCTCGATGGCGATTTCGAAGCCGCGTGCGTGCAGCGCGTCGATCAGCGGTTTGTCCAGTTGCAGCAGCGGCTCGCCGCCGGTGCAGATGACGAGCGGCTTGCCGCCCGCGGCGTTGGCCGGCCATTCAGCGGCAACGGTATCGGCAAGTGCATCGGCAGTGGTGTATTTGCCGCCTTGTGTGCCGTCCGTGCCGACGAAGTCGGTGTCACAGAATTGGCAGACGGCAGTGGCGCGATCGGCTTCGCGCCCACTCCAGAGATTGCAGCCGGCAAAGCGGCAGAAGACAGCTGCACGGCCGGTGTTGGCACCTTCGCCTTGCAGCGTGTAGAAAATTTCCTTAACGGCGTAAGTCATGTCTGAACGGTGGCATTCACAGGAGAACGCCGCAAAATCGACGCTATTCCCGCGCAAACCGTACCAGTGCCCACTAGTGATTAACCCGGTATTGTTTCACAAATCGGGCTGTTACGCCGCCCTACCCGCAGAAGGACGCCAACGTCACAAAGGAAAAAGCGCCCTCTGGCGTGAGCCATGCCGCAAAAATGAAGGCGGCGCCGGCCGCCGCCAGTGCCCACGCCGTCCATCGTTTGAGCTGCGCGTTCATGCCGGTTGCGCCACCGGCGTGCGCGCGAGTTGGCGATCGTCGATCGGCCAGTGCAGCAGCGCGGCCACCACGCCGAGCGCCATCGCGCCAAACCAGATCGCGTCGTAGGAATGCAGGTGGTCGTACACCACGCCGCCCAACCATACGCCCAGGAACGCGCCGATCTGGTGGCCAAGGAACACGAAACCGAACAGCGTGCCGATGTAGCGCACCCCGAACACCTGCGACAGCAGCCCGTTTGTCAGCGGCACCGTGCCCAGCCATAGCAGGCCCATCACGATGGCAAACGCATACAGGGTTGCCGGCGACAGCGGCAGCAGGATGAACAGCGCAATCGCCGCCGTGCGAATCAGGTACAGCAACGACAGCAGATACTTGCGCCGGAACAGCCCGCCCAGCGCGCCGCAGTAATACGTGCCGATGATGTTGGCGGCGGCAATCAGCGCCAGTGCGACCATGCCGTGTCGGCCGGCGAGCCCTTTGTCGAGCAGGTACGCCGGCATGTGCGCACCGATAAAGGCGAGCTGGAAGCCGCACGTCAGAAAACCGAGATTCAGCAGCCAGAAACCGCGGTGGGAAAAGGCCTCGCAAATGGCCGCGCCCATGCTCTGGTGTGCTTCCTGTGCGGCGGCAGTCGAGATTTTTTCGCGCAACGGCGCGGCCAGCGGCACGAACATCGCCATGACCACAGCCATGACCACCAGCGCCGTCACCCAGCCGACCGTGCTCAGCAAGCCCTGTGCGGTCGGCACCATCACGAACTGGCCGACACCGCCCACCGCACCGGCCACGCCCAGCGCCCAACTGCGCCGCTCAGGCGGCGTCAATCGGCTGATTGCGCCATACACGACGCCGAACGACGTGCCTGACAGCCCCAACCCGATCAACCCGCCCGCCGACAGCGTGAAACCCAGCGGCGTGCCGGCATGTGCCATCAGCAGCAAACCGAGCGCATACGCCACGATGCCCGCAACGACCACTTTGGCTGCCCCGTAGCGGTCAGCCAGCATGCCAGCAAATGGCTGCGCCGCGCCCCAGATGAGGTTCTGCAACGCGATCGCCAGGCCGAAGGTTTCGCGTGTCCAGCCGTGATCCATGGTGACCGGCACGAGGAAGAGGCCTTGCACGTGGCGAATGCCCAGCGCAAGGCCGATCACCGCCCCGCCGGCCAGTACCGGCAACCAGGGCGATTGGGTGAGAGATTTCGATGTCATGAGCGTTTTTTCTCCGATGTGACTGACATTCCCGCTTTGCAAGCGTGCTCAATGTGCATTTGGCTGGAATGTCGCCTGATGGCTTATTAAACTTCGCCATATCCTGCTTCTCAACTGACCTTTGAGAACGCCTTGCATGAGGAAAACGCATGTCGACTCCCCTGGTTAGGTTGGCCTCCCTAGACTTGCTGCGCGGTTTCGTGGCGGTGGGCCGGCGCATGAGCATCACGCTCGCGGCCGATGACCTGTGCCTGACGCAATCCGCCGTGAGCCGGCAGGTGTCGGCGCTGGAAGAGGCGTTGGGCGTGAAGCTGCTGGTGCGCGGGCACCGTTCGATCGCGTTCACGCCCGAGGGTGAACGCCTGTTCCGCAGCGCCGACAGCGCAGTGCAGCAGTTGCAGGACGCCATTGGCGCCCTCCGCGTGGCGGCCGAACGCCGGCCGGTCACGATCACGGCCAGCATCGGCGTCACAGGCTTGTGGCTGCTGCCGCGCTTGGCGCGCTTCCAACAGCAGTACCCCGACATCGACGTGCGCGTGGCCACCAACAACCGCCTCGTCGACCTGAAGAACGAAGGCATCGAGCTTGCCATCCGGTATTGCCCACCGGGCGATGCACCGCCCGGCGCAATCCGGCTGTTTGGGGAAACCGTTGCGCCGGTCGCGCATCCGTCTCTAGGGCTGCGCTCGCTGGATTCCGCCGAGGCGCTTGCCGGCCTGACGCTGCTCGACTTTGACGACCGCGACCTGCGCCGCCCGTGGCTCCAGTGGACCGACTGGCTGGCCGCCGCCGGCTGGAGTCACGCCAAACCGCGCACCGTGCTGCGCTTCAACCAGCACGACCAGATCATCCATGCGACGGTGGCCGGTCAGGGCATCGCCCTCGGGCGCCTGGAACTGATCGCCCCGCTGCTGGCCGACGGCCGTCTGGTCACCGTACCGACTATCGCGCCTGGGGTGCGCAACACGCATGCGTACTGGCTGATCCAGTCCGAGCCGAACCCGCGCCGCGATGTGCGCGATGTGGCCGCCTGGATTTGCTCGGAGGCAGCCACCCAGGGCACACATGCGTCTGGCGCATCCGAACTTGCGTGACACGCCGCGCAACTTCGCCCAGGACCGCGACATTTACACGCCCGAGGCCGCGGCCAAAGAACTGACGGCGCTCGGCTTGCCTGCCGACGCCATCCTGACGCAGGCGCAGTCCGACACCAGCAAGCCCCGCCTGCGCGAACAAACGCACACCGCGCAGATTCGTGGCATCTTTGGCGCTCCCACGTTCTTTGTTGGCGACGCGATGTTCTGGCGCAATGACCGCCTGGACGATGCGCTCGCCTGTGCCGCAGCATTGCAGTCCAGCCCCCATCCACTTCACACCGGATAGACCATGGCAACCCAGATCGAAAAAGCTCACGCCTTCCGCGCGCTGCACGAGCGCAGCGGCACCTTCGTGATCCCCAACCCGTGGGACCGGGGCTCGGCCCGGCTGCTGGCGTCGCTCGGCTTCGAAGCATTGACCAGCACCAGCGCGGGCTTCGCGTTCTCGCGCGGGCAGCCGGACTATGGCGTCGGCCGCGACACCATCCTCGCGCATGTGGCCGACCTGGCTGCTGCCACGGATGTGCCCATGGCTGCCGATCTGGAAAACGGTTTTGCCGATGAGCCGGAAACGGTAGCAGAGACGATCCGCCTGGCAGGCGCCACCGGCATCGTCGGCGGCTCGATTGAAGATGCCACCGGCCGCGCAGATGCGCCGATCTATTCGCTAGAGGCATCGGTGGAACGCGTGCGCGCTGCGGTGGAGGCTGCGCGCTCGCTGCCGTTTCCGTTCACGCTCACTGCGCGCGCCGAAAACTTCCTGCACGGCCGCAACGACCTTGCCGACACGATCCGCCGCCTGCAAGCCTTCCAGGACGCCGGCGCCGACGTGCTCTACGCTCCGGGCCTGAAAACGCGCGACGAGATCGCCACGGTGCTGCGCGAGATCGATCGCCCACTCAATGTGCTGATGGGCTTTGCCGACGGCAACCTGAGCGTGGCCGAACTGGCCGAACTGGGCGTCAAGCGCATCAGTGTGGGCGCCACGCTGGCACGGGTGGCCATGGGTGCGTTCCAGCGTGCGGCGGAAGAACTGCGCACCGCCGGCACGTTCAACTTTGCGCACGATGCCGCCAGCGGGGCCAAGCTCAACGGCCTCTTTGCGCAGTTCGCCTGACGCTCGCCGCTAAACAAAAGCAATCAACCATGGTGCCCTCCCCAACCCACGCCAAACCGCCCGGCGGCCTGCGCCAGATTCCCGCCGGCATCTGGGTGCTCGGCTGCGTTAGCCTGCTGATGGACATCGCCTCCGAGATGATCCACAGCCTGCTGCCGCTGTTCATGGTGTCGGTGCTGGGGGCAAGTGCCTTGTCGGTCGGACTGATCGAGGGCTTGGGCGAATCGACCGCGCTCATCGTCAAGATATTCTCCGGCACGCTGAGCGACTACCTCGGCAAGCGCAAGGGCCTGGCGGTCTTCGGCTATGCGCTCGGCGCACTGTCCAAGCCGTTGTTCGCCATGGCGCCCACGGCGGGCATTGTATTGACAGCACGCCTGCTGGACCGTGTCGGCAAGGGTATCCGCGGTGCGCCGCGCGACGCGCTGGTCGCCGACATTGCTCCGCCTGCGCTGCGCGGCGCGGCCTTCGGGCTGCGGCAGGCGCTCGATACCGTAGGCGCGTTTCTGGGGCCGCTTCTGGCCGTCGGGCTGATGCTGCTGTGGGCCGATGATTTCCGCGCCGTGTTCTGGGTGGCCGTGGTGCCTGGGCTGTTATCCGTAGCGCTGCTGATGTTTGGCCTGCGCGAGCCAGAGACCCACAACGGCGCCCGCCGCACCAATCCGATCCGCCGTGCCAACCTCCAGCGGCTGAACAGCGCGTACTGGTGGGTGGTGATGATCGGCGCGGTCTTCACCCTGGCACGCTTTTCAGAGGCCTTCCTGGTCCTGCGTGCCCAGCAGGGCGGCATTCCGGTCGCACTGGTGCCGCTGGTCATGGTGGCGATGAACGTCGTCTATGCGCTGGCGGCGTATCCGTTCGGCAAGCTCTCAGACCGCATGAGCCATACAAAGCTCCTGGCGCTCGGGCTGGTGGTCTTGATTGCCGCCGATGTGGTGCTTGGCCTGTCCGCCCATTGGAGCGTGGTCGTCGTGGGCGTGGCGTTGTGGGGCGTGCATATGGGCATCACGCAGGGCTTGCTGGCAACCATGGTCGCCGATACTGCACCGGCCGATTTGCGCGGCACCGCATACGGCATGTTCAACCTGGTAAGCGGACTGGCCATGTTGGGCGCCAGCGTTCTGGCCGGGCTGCTGTGGGACAAGCTGGGCGCAGCCGCAACGTTCCACGCGGGGGCGTTGTTCTGCGTGCTGGCGTTGGGGCTGCTGGCGATACGAGGGAAGTCTTCCGGGCCGATCACGTGACGTTCGGCTGCACCTTGAACCAGTCCACCAGAAAATCCAGCATCGCCCGCAGCGCCGCCGGCATCTGCCTGCGCGAGCTGTACACGCCATGAATGCCCAGCGCCTGCGGCGCGTGCTCAGGCAACAAGCGCACGAGTTGCCCGCTGGCGATCAGCGGTGCGGCCGCAAACACCGGCTGTAACGCAATGCCCGCGCCCTCTCGTGCCGCTGTCAGTAACACCATCGACTCATTCGCACTCAGATTGCCGCCCACCGGCACATCCGACGGGGCACCCGTCTTCGCATCCGTGAACTTCCACAGGCTTTTGCCGAAGTACGAATACGTCAGGCAGTTGTGAACGGCCAAGTCCTCCACGCGCCGCGGTGTGCCATGCGCGGCCAGGTACGACGGTGCCGCTACCACGACCGATTCGCACACGCCCAGCGGGCGCGCAATCAGGTTCGGGTCAAGGTCATTGGTAATGCGCACGGCCAGGTCGATGCGCTCTTCCACAAGGTTGATGGTGCGATTGTCGACCACCAGATCGACCGCCGTTTGCGGATAGCGCCGCAGGTAACCTGTCACCGCTGCACTCAAGATCTGCTGCGCCAGGGATTGCGCACAGGCAATGCGCAGGAGCCCGCGCGGCGAATCGGCTTCGGGGCCATCCGCCACGGCCATCTGTGAAGCGATTTCCAGCATCTGGCGGCAGCGCGCGAGCGTGGCTTCACCGGCCGGCGTCAGGCCGATGCGGCGCGTGGTCCGGTGCAGCAGCCGCGCGCCGGACCAGGCCTCCATCTGCGCCAGATAACGCGTGACCATCGCGCGAGACATGTCGAGCCCTTCGGCGGCGCCGCTCAGACTGCCGCGCTCGACGATCGCCACAAACACTTCGGCAGACGTAATGCGATCCATATTTGATCGATTGGCGAAACAAATATGCGCATCTTAGGTGGTTTTTTGATCGAATCAAGCAACCTACAGTAGCGGCATCGCACTCACCACATCCAACTGGAGAAACTCGATGCCCCTGCTCCGCACCCTGCTTGCCGCCGCCCTTGCCACAGCCGGCCTGATTGCCCACGCCGGCGCACCGGCGCCACTGCACCTTGATGTCTACAACCCTGGCGACAAGGGCATCTTCCCCGTGTCGTCGGAAATCATCGCCGGCACACACGAGGCCATCCTGATCGACGCGCAATTCCAGCGCAGCGACGCGCAAGCGCTCGTGCAGAAACTCAAGGCCAGCGGCAAGACGCTTACCACCGTCTACATCAGCCATAGCGATCCGGATTATTACTTCGGGCTGGATGTCATCCGCGCGGCATTCCCGAAGGCGAAGATCGTGGCCACGCCGCAAACGGTGGCCGCCATCAAGGCATCGATGGACGGCAAGCTGGCCTACTGGGGGCCGATCCTGAAAGACAATGCGCCCAAGGCGCTCGTGCTGCCCGAAGTGCTGCACGCCAACCACCTGACGCTGGAAGGCCGCGCCATCGAGATCAAAGGCCTGAGCGGCCCGAACCCGGCACGCACGTATCTGTGGATTCCCTCCATCGAGACCGTGGCCGGCGGCGTGGTGGTCTTCAACGGCGATCACGTATGGGTGGCCGACACGCAGACGCGCGAATCGCGCCTGGGCTGGCTGCAGACGCTCGACAGCATCGAGGCGCTTCACCCGACGACGGTGGTGCCCGGCCACTTCACCGGGGCAATGCCCAAGGGGCTGGAGGCAGTGCGCTTTACGGCGGATTACCTGAAGACCTTCGAGGTACAGGCCGCGAAGGCCGACAATTCGGCAGCGCTGGTCAAGGCGATGAAGGCCGCGTACCCGACGCTGGCCGGCGATGCATCGCTGGACTTGAGCGCCAAAGTCATCAAGGGCGAAATGAAGTGGCCGCAGTAAGCTGGCCCGTCACCTGGAAAACGACATGACGACGTTGCATTACATCTACGACCCGTTGTGCGGCTGGTGCTACGGTGCCGCGCCGCTGATGGAAGCTGCACGGACCGTGCCCGGCCTGACGATCGCATTCCACGGCGGTGGGATGCTCGCCGGCCCGAATCGCCGCGCAGTCACGCCGCAGTGGCGCGACTACGTGATGCCGCACGACCACCGCATCGCAGAATTGACCGGCCAACCCTTTGGCCAGCCCTACTTTGAAGGCCTGTTGCGCGACACGACGGCCGTGATGGATTCGGAGCCGCCCATTACCGCCGTGCTCGCGGCGCAAGCGCTTGGCGGCCGCGGGCTGGACATGATCCACCGCATCCAGCGCGCGCATTACGAAGAAGGCCGACGCATTGCCGACGTGCCTGTATTACGCGAGCTGGCCGCGGAGATCGGCCTATCGCCCGAAGCTTTTGATGCGGAATACGCGCAGCAAGCCGGCGGCCCAACGCAGAAGCACATCGCGCAAAGCCGGCAGTGGCTCGATCGTGTAGGCGGTCAGGGTTTTCCGACGTTTGCGCTGGAAGATGCGGAAGGCCAGCTCGGCATCATCGACATCGGCCCATGGCTTGGCAACCCGGCGCACTGGGCACAAGCATTGACCCAGCACATCGGCGCGCCGGCCCCGGCCAGCGAAGCCGATGGCCCTGTCTGCGGCCCGGACGGTTGCGCTTGACGGTGTGGCAGCTCAGCCCTCGAGCTGCCAGCGGGCAAGTTCGTCGTAACGCGTCTTGCCCAACCAGCTATGGATGAGAACGAACTCGCGCACCGTCCAGGTAATGGGCTCGACCGCCTTCGGCGCAAAGCCGCCGCGGTCATACAGCAGCGTGATGTGCGGCTTGAACGTCCCGCGCGGCACCGGCACGGCGGCATGCTGGAGCGTTTCGCCCAGCGCCGCCTGAAACGCCATCAAACCGGCCACACCTTCATCGCCCAAGAGAACAAATGGCCGGTGATCGCGCCGGCCATGAAAGCTCACCACCTGGTTGAACGTGGCATCGAATGCCGGCAAGGCCAGGCTGTCCGCCGCTGCGCGCACGCGCGCCACGATATCGTCAGGCGGCAGATGAACGAAATCGCCCAGATGATGCAGCGTGACATGCAGACGCTCCGTACGCAGCGCCTTGCCTTTGAAACCCACCACGGGCCGCAATTGTTCGATCAGGCGCGCAATGCGCCCTGCAGTTTCGACGTCAGGTTTGACCGCCAGAAACAGGCGATGCGCGGGCAACTGCGGGGTGGCTTCGAATCCGGGAAGGGTCAGCTGGGTCACGGCAGGGTCGTTAAACGCCGGTTGGCGATCTATCCATTATCAACGCCCGCATGACGTCTCGCTGAAAGTCCTGCTGACCGCATCAAAAACAACGCCCGGCGGTGACAACCAGCCGGGCGTTGTTTTTGCAGATGTGATGCAGCGATCAGATATCGAAGAACACGGTCTCGGCGCCGCAATCGGGCGTGTCTTGCAGGCGCACGTCGAAGGTGTAGACCACCTCGCCGTTACGCTCGCTGCGCTGGGCAATCAGCGTCTTGCGGCGCACTTCCCACTCGATGCCGTTCAGTACCGGGTCCGTACCGTTGGCTGCAGCCTCATCGCTGAAGTACACGCGGGTATGCAGGCCGAGGTTGATGCCGCGTGCAAACAGGATCATGCAGATGTGCGGTGCCTGCGTCGACCCGCTGCGGCCGGCCACCGCGCCCGGCTTGATGGTGTCGAAACGATAGACGCCCGTATCGAAATCCGCGCCGGCGCGGCCCCAGCCACGGAATGCCGGGTCGACGGCCTTGTCCTGCCGGTCTGCGGGATGCGCGTATTTGCCGTCGGCGTTGGCTTGCCAGATCTCGATCAGCACATCACGCACGAGCGAGCCGGAGCCATCGTAGACGCGGCCTTCCAGCGCGATGCGTTCGCCGCGCGTAGCCGGCGTGGTCAGTACGCTGCCGAATTCCTTGTCGTAGATGTCGAAACCGGCCTGGCGTGGTGCAAGGCCGATGTGCACATACGGGCCGCCCGTCTGCGACGCGGTTTCGTTGAAATGCGCGAATGGCGGCGTTGTCGTCATGGCCGCTGCCTGGGCACGTTCGAGCGATTCACGCAGTGTGGTCGTGGTCATCACTTGGCTCCTTGCAGGGCGGGCACGGCGTTCTCGAAATGCGTGGCACGGCGGCCGCGCAGCGTGATGTCGAAGCGGTAGCAGCGGCTGTCGAGCGGCACGTGGTTTGCCGTGTCATGCAGCGCAATCAGGCCTCGCACCTGCTCTTCACTGGGGATGGTCTTGATGATGGGGCATTGCGCGATCATCGGGTCGCCCTCGAAGTACATCTGCGTGATCAGGCGCTGCGCCCAACCGTCGCCGGAGAGCGAGTAATGGATGTGCGACGGGCGCCAATCGTTGATGCGGTTGCGCCACGGATACGGGCCGGGCTTGATGGTGCGATAGACGTAGTAGCCGTTGGCATCCGTCAGCATGCGGCCGCAGCCGCCGAAGTTCGGGTCGATCGGCGCGATGTACTGGTCCTTCTTGTGGCGGTAGCGGCCGCCGGCGTTGGCCTGCCATACCTCCACCAGGGCGTTCGGCACGGGACGGCCGAACTCGTCGCGCACGTAGCCGTGGACGATGATGCGCTCGCCGATCGGCAGGCCTTCCTTGGCGTAGTTGAGGATGAGATCGTTGTCGAGCGCGCCCAGGTCGTCGGCATGGAACACCGGTGCGGTCGTTTCCGACAGCGTGCTGAGCGTGGAGATGAGCGCGTTGCGCGGCGAGCGCAGCACGCTGGTCTTGTAGCCGGGCGTCAGTGCGGGCGGATGCTGCGCGGTGTCGCGCTGGGCGAATTCGCCGGTGCCGGAAAGCGGCAGGGTCATGGGGGCGTCTCCTTATGAAACTTATGAAATCGTGGGAAGACTGTATCGCCGCCAAAAAGTGAAGTAAATTGACTTCTTATCGGAAAATCGATAACCCTACGTTATGGAAAGAGTCTTTTCGGCCGACCTGCCGTCCCGCATCCGGTTTCGCCATCTGAGCTGCTTTGTCGCCATCGCGCAGGAGCGCAACCTGCGGCGCGCTGCCGAGCGGCTGCATTTGAGCCAACCGGCGGTATCGAAAACACTAGGTGAACTGGAAGCGCTTGCCGGTGTGCAACTCGTGGAGCGCGGCCGGCAAGGTGCACGGCTTACCGCTGCCGGTGAGCAATTCCTCCGGCATGCGGTGGGCGTGACGCAGGCGCTTGAATCGGCCACTGCCGCACTGATGGGGTCGACGGATGCTTCGGCGCCGGTCGTGCATGTGGGCGCCCTGCCGACGGTCGCGAGCAGCCTGCTGCCCCAGGCGATCGCGCAGTTGCACACGCAGCGCCCGCACGCCGGCGTGCGCTTGCGTACCGGCACCAATGTCGAGCTGCTGACCGCGCTTAAGGCCGGCGAACTCGACTTCATCGTCGGGCGCATGGCCGAGCCGGATCGCATGCAGGGGCTGTCGTTCGAACTGCTGTATGCCGAGCCGCTGGCGCTGGTCGTGCGGCCCGGGCATCCGCTGTTGATGCAGCCCGGGGCATCGGCGTCGTTGCAGGCGGTGCTGGACTACCCGCTGGTGATCGCCACGCCGGGAACAGTGCCGCGCCATCACACCGAGGCGCTGTTCCAGACGCACGGGCTGCGCTTGCCCGCGGGTGTGACGGAAACGCTTTCGGTGTCCGTTGCACGGTTGCTGGCGTGTCGATCCGACGCGGTGTGGATCACGCCCGAGCGCTCCGCCGCCGACGACCTGGCGCACGGGCAACTTGCCCGTCTGGACATCACCACATCCAGCACCAAGGAGCCCGTCGGCCTGCTGCGCAGAAGCGACGCCACACCGAGCGAATTGGCCGGCGCATTCATGGAACTGCTGACCGAACTGGCGCAAGCGCCCCACTGAGCCGCTCCGCCTTCAAAAAAAATGCCGACCTCATGGCCGGCATTTTTGCTTTCGAGGCGCAGATCAGCGGTGCGCCATCTCCACGTCATCCGCAGCATCGAAGACACTGCGATCGGTCTGTCCGAGCAATTGGCTGGTGATCGTTCCAGCAGTCATCGAACCATTGACGTTGAGCGCAGTACGGCCCATGTCGATCAGGGGTTCGATGGAAATCAGCAGCGCCACGAGCGTCACCGGCAAGCCCATGGCGGGCAGCACGATCAGTGCAGCGAAAGTGGCGCCACCGCCCACACCTGCCACGCCAACCGAGCTGAGGGTAACGATCGCCACCAGCGAGGCAATCCACACCGGATCGAACGGGTTGATGCCGACGGTGGGCGCCACCATGACTGCCAGCATGGCGGGATACAGGCCCGCGCAACCGTTCTGGCCAATGGTGGTGCCAAACGAGGCGGCGAAGCTGGCAATCGACTCCGGCACGCCGATGCGTCGGGTCTGCGCCTCGATGCTAAGCGGAATGGTCGCGGCACTGGACCGGCTCGTGAACGCGAAAGACAGCGCCGGCCAGACCTTGCGGAAGAAGCGAAGCGGATTGATGCCGTTGAGCGTGAGCAGCACGGCATGTACGCCAAACATGATCGCCAGGCCCAGGTAAGACGCCACCACGAAACCGCCGAGCTTGATGATGTCCTGCACGTTGGACACGGCCACCACGTTGGTCATCAGCGCAAGCACGCCGTAAGGCGTCAGGCGAATGACAAGCCGCACGAGCTTCATCACCCAGGCCTGCGCGGTATCGATGGCGGTCAGCACGCGCTCGCCCTTGACTGCATCGTCCTTAAGCAGGTTCAACGCCGCCACACCCAGGAACGCCGCGAAGATCACCACGCCGATGATGGACGTCGGCTTGGCGCCGGTCAGCTCGGCAAACGGGTTCTTCGGGATAAAGGACTGCACCAGTTGTGGCACCGACAGGTCCGCCACCCTGCCGACATAGCTGTCTTGGATGGCAGTCAGCCGGGCCGTTTCCTGCGCGCCTTGCACCAGCCCCTGCGCAGTCAGCCCAAACAGGTTGGTGACGAACACCCCGACAAGCGCGGAGATCAACGTCGTGAGCAGCAGCGTGCCGATCGTCAGCACGCTGATCTTGCCCAGCGACGCCGTGCTGTTGAGCTTGGCAACCGAGTTCAGCACAGAGACCAGCACGAGCGGCATGACGATCATCTGCAGCAGCTGGATATAGCCGCCGCCAACGATGCTGAACCAGGAGATCGACTGCTTGAGCGTCGCGCTGTCGTCACCATAGATGAGATGCAGCACCAAGCCGAAAACGATGCCCAGCATCATGCCAAGCAGCACACGTTTGGCCAGACTCCAGCTCGCGTTCACGCGCCCCAGAGCAAGCAGGATGACGACAAAAGTCGCGATATTCAGTAAGAGCGGAAGGGTCATGTTCCTTTGTGTCGCACGTTGCGATCGAAATCGAGCCGGAATCTTACGCCAGTTGCACAAAGGTTGCCCGAGCACGGATCGCATCAAAAATGCAGGCCAATCCGCTGTAGATCCAGCACAGGCTTGGCTTTACGGCTGACGCACTGCCGTGTGCGGTGACGAGGAATGCCCGTGCGTGAATGCTCGCAACGCCCAGTCCCCCCCGCGCGCGCGAGTGGCTTTCCGAGAACGAAAAAAAACCCGCACAAGTGCGGGCTGACAAGGAGCCGAGCGATCAGGAGGTCACGCTCAGTCAGAACGAGTGAACGATACCGGTGTAGGCACCCAGTTGGTTCTTACCCGGCGCCGGGTTGTTGTTGGTTGCTTCCACCGAGAAGTTGGCGGTAGCGCTGTTCTGCACCGTGCCCACGCTCGCGTACAGCATCGTGCGCTTGGACAGGTTGTAGTTGGCACCCGCCATGAACAGGTTGGCGTTACCGCCGCCGTGGTTCACGTTGACGCGATAGGCCGCGCCGATCAGCGTCAGCGCTGGCGTGACTTCATAGTTGATGCCCAGCCAGTAATGATTGGCCTTGGTCGGGGCGCCCGCTGCCGCATCCGGTGCAGACAGGTTTTCATACGCGGCAAACAGCTTCGCCTTGCCGATGGTGTACGTACCGCCGATCGTCGCTTCCTTCGAGAAGTTGAAGATGTCGCTGAACTTGCCGTTGCCGTCGCGGATCACGTCGTAGATCGCGCGCACTTCCAACGGGCCGGCGGTGTAGACGGCGGACACGCCGTCGCGACGGCTGTTCGTGAACGAGCCGGGTTGTTCACCCAGGCCGGTCTGCAGGCCGATCTGGAAGCCGCCCCAGGTCGGGCTTTGGTATTCGACGACGTTGTTGGCGCCCGGCCAGTTACGCCCGCGCACCAGCGTGGCCGAGCCGATGAACTGCTGGCCGGTCGGGTCCAGGAACCAGACGTCGTTGCTGATGAAGAGGTTCTTGCC